>NZ_JAXCHD010000038.1:0-921 GCF_037027525.1 Paenibacillus sp. 203 | reverse complement strand
TTTCCCCGCCTACCGACAGCAAGCTCACCTTTGAGCCGACCAGCGACCACCAGAACAGCTCCCACACCGATACGTCAAAGGTGAAAGCGGTCTTTTGCAGGATCGTATCTTCTGCACTCAAGCCGTATCGATCATGCATCCACAAAATCCGGTTCAGCACGGAATGGTGCTCCACCATCACGCCCTTCGGTTTCCCCGTGGAGCCAGAGGTATAGATGACATAGGCTACATGGTGTGGTCCAGCCAGTGGCTCCAGATTCGAGCCATCTTCGTGGTAAATGCCTTGTCCATCCTGCTCATGACGATCCAGCACCAGCACCTGGCCGTCGAAACTCAGCGTTGCTTGCTCCGCCAAATGCGATTGCGTCAGCACCAGCTTCGCACCCGAATCCTCCAGCATAAAGCGGATGCGGTCCGCCGGATATTCTGGATCGATGGGCACGTAGGCTCCGCCTGCTTTGAGGATCGCATAAATACCTACGATCATGTCCAGCGAACGCTGAACCAGTATGCCTACCGGCTGATCCGGTTCAACACCTTCCGCATGCAGCGTCCGAGCCAAACGGTTCGCGCGCTCATTCAACTCCGCGTAGGTCAACGATTCCGATCCGCACAATACTGCCACCTGATCCGGTGTTTTCGCTGCCTGCTGCTCGAACAGTGCACTTAGCGTTTGATCCTGCGGATAGGCTGCCGTCGTATCCCCCCAGACCTGAACGATCTGTGCCTGTTCTTCTGGTGTTACCAATTCCAGCTCATTCACACGGATATGCGGATTATTCACGATTTGCTCGATGACATGCAGTACATGTCCCTGCATCCGCTCTATCGTAGACCGCTCGTATACATTGGCATTGTATCTGAACATGATGCGGAAGGTTTCATCGGGCATCACAATCAAGTCCAGATCATAATTCGTTT
>NZ_JAXCHD010000037.1:0-993 GCF_037027525.1 Paenibacillus sp. 203 | reverse complement strand
TCGGTGGGGTAACCCGCAAGGGAGCCAGCCGCCGAAGGTGGGGTAGATGATTGGGGTGAAGTCGTAACAAGGTAGCCGTATCGGAAGGTGCGGCTGGATCACCTCCTTTCTATGGAGAATCGTTTCCGGAGAGCGGAAACATTCAAATATGAAGCGTTAGCTTCAAAAACTACTCACTCGTTGCTCAGTTTTGAGAGTTCAAACTCTCACATCGGATTTCCAAAATATACTTGTATTCAAGTGTTGAGGAATTTGATATGATGTTTTTCCGGGGTTAAAGCCGGAGAGAATATTGCACCTTGAAAACTGGATACCGAAACGAAATTGCGTTTTAGAATATTCCTTTAAGCTGATCTTGTGTAAACAAGTGAAATAAAGGTAGCAGGTAAGGAAAGATCTTTTGCCTTTGGCAAAAATCATTCTTTATCGAACATCGATATTTTCTTTCTTTGAAAGAAAAGTCTAGGTTAAGCTACAAAGAGCACACGGAGGATGCCTAGGCGCCAGGAGCCGACGAAGGACGTGGCGAACAACGATAAAGCCTCGGGGAGCTGTAAGCAAGCTTTGATCCGGGGATGTCCGAATGGGGAAACCCGGCTGTCTTCATCGACAGTCACTTTCTGCTGAATACATAGGCAGAATAGAGGCAGACCAGGGGAACTGAAACATCTAAGTACCCTGAGGAAGAGAAAACAATAGTGATTCCGTCAGTAGCGGCGAGCGAACGCGGATTAGCCCAAACCAAGGAGCTTGCTCCTTGGGGTTGTGGGACGTCTCACATGGAGTTACAAAGGAACCGGTTAGATGAAGAGGTCTGGAAAGGCCCGCCAGAGAAGGTAAAAGCCCTGTAGTTCAAAACTTGTTCTCTCCGAGACGGATCCCGAGTAGTGCGGGGCACGTGAAACCCCGTATGAATCCGGCAGGACCATCTGCCAAGGCTAAATACTCCCTGGCGACCGATAGTGAAGCAGTACCGTGAGGGAAAGGTGAAAA
>NZ_JAXCHD010000036.1:0-1080 GCF_037027525.1 Paenibacillus sp. 203 | reverse complement strand
CGCCGATCGGCACCGGATTCAGCTGGCTGTCCACGATGTAGAAGCGGGCGTTCAGCCACGCCTGACCAATCGGCACATTGCCGCTGCTTGGCAGCTTCGATAGATCTTCATCGTAGAAGCTGGAGTCGATTGCTGCTTCTGTGACGCCGTAGCTGTTCATAATGCGGATATCTGCGCCAAATCGTTCTTGCAGCACCCGATAATCCGTCACACTGCAGCTATCCGAGCTGGTGATCAGCAGTTCCAGACTGCTCATGTCCAGCCCCTGTTCATGCACATGCTGCATAAACGGTACGATCAGGGCCGGGGTCGATTCGAACACCGTAATCTGATAATCGCGAATCCATCCGTACAGACGGCTAAAATCAAGTCGGTCGTCTTTCGGACAAATGACCATCGTGCCGCCGTTATAGAGCGTCCGCGCAATATCCCCGACGAACACGTCGAAGGAGAAGCTTGCTAGTTGCAGCAGTCGTACTGGGAACTCGTTCAGACGGTAATCCCGACGATACGCCGCAGCCGTATTCACCAAACTGTGATGCTCAATCATGACCCCCTTCGGACGTCCGGTTGTCCCGGAAGTGTAAATGACATACGCCAAATCCTGCGGTTCATTGATCGGCTCGATATCCGTGGTGTCCCCGGTATACAGCGACTCATCGTCCAACGCCAGCACGGTATGCAGACGCAAGTTCGCTTCAGATTCGGATGCTGCTTCGCTGTCAGGTGGCGAATCTGCTGTTCCATTCAGGGTTCCATGGAGAGTACCTGATTCCACCGTTTCAGCTCCAGCCGCTGTTTCTAACTCGGCCTGTCGGCTTTCCTCCAGCCATGCCTGCGCACGGTCCTGCAATCCTGTCTGGGTCAACAGTACCGTCGCACCGCTGTCCTCCAGCATGAAACGAATACGTTCGGACGGATAATCCGCATCTAACGGTACATATGCACCGCCGGCCTTCCACACCGCCAGTACGCCGACCAACATATCCACCGAGCGTTCACTCAAGATGCCAACCATCGACTCGCGTCCAACGCCTTCGTTCCGCAATCTCCGCGCCAATTGGTTCGCACGCTCGTTCA
>NZ_JAXCHD010000035.1:0-1129 GCF_037027525.1 Paenibacillus sp. 203 | reverse complement strand
CTCCGAGACGGATCCCGAGTAGTGCGGGGCACGTGAAACCCCGTATGAATCCGGCAGGACCATCTGCCAAGGCTAAATACTCCCTGGCGACCGATAGTGAAGCAGTACCGTGAGGGAAAGGTGAAAAGCACCCCGGAAGGGGAGTGAAATAGATCCTGAAACCGTGTGCTTACAAGAAGTCAGAGCCCGATCTATGGGTGATGGCGTGCCTTTTGTAGAATGAACCGGCGAGTTACGTTCCCGTGCAAGGTTAAGGTGAAGAGCTGAAGCCGCAGCGAAAGCGAGTCTGAATAGGGCGAATGAGTACGTGGACGTAGACCCGAAACCGGGTGATCTACCCCTGTCCAGGGTGAAGGTGCGGTAACACGCACTGGAGGCCCGAACCCACGCATGTTGAAAAATGCGGGGATGAGGTGGGGGTAGCGGAGAAATTCCAATCGAACCCGGAGATAGCTGGTTCTCCCCGAAATAGCTTTAGGGCTAGCCTCGGAAAGAAGAATCGTGGAGGTAGAGCACTGATTGGGTGCGGGGCCCGCAAGGGTTACCAAGCTCAGTCAAACTCCGAATGCCATAGATTTAGTTCCGGGAGTCAGACAGTGAGTGCTAAGATCCATTGTCGAAAGGGAAACAGCCCAGACCATCAGCTAAGGTCCCCAAGTGTGTGTTAAGTGGGAAAGGATGTGGAGTTGCACAGACAACCAGGATGTTGGCTTAGAAGCAGCCACCATTGAAAGAGTGCGTAATAGCTCACTGGTCGAGTGACTCTGCGCCGAAAATGTAACGGGGCTAAACACACCACCGAAGCTATGGCTTGATGCTTGCATCAGGGGTAGGGGAGCGTTGAATGCGGGTTGAAGGTGTACCGTAAGGAGCGCTGGACTGCATTCAAGTGAGAATGCCGGTATGAGTAACGAAAAGATCTGTGAGAATCAGATCCGCCGAAAGCCTAAGGGTTCCTGAGGAAGGTTCGTCCGCTCAGGGTAAGTCGGGACCTAAGGCGAGGCCGATAGGCGTAGTCGAAGGACAACAGGTCGAAATTCCTGTACCACCGTAATCCGTTATGAGCGATGGGGTGACGCAGTAGGGTAGTGACGCGGACTGATGGATGTCCGTCTAAGCAGTGAGGCTG
>NZ_JAXCHD010000034.1:0-1157 GCF_037027525.1 Paenibacillus sp. 203 | reverse complement strand
AAGGCATCAAGATTCGTTTTATGTATAACACGCTCAGCTTTGATCAAGCAGGTATTGAGCGTCTGTATGGGCATTTTGCACGCCTGCTGGAGCAAATTTCGCTCAATCCGCATGTTTGTGTTGAAGAGCTGGAACTACTCACAGCCGCGGAAAAGCAGCAGATTACAGCGGCATTTAATGACACCGCTTGTGCTTTTCCGTCTCATCAGACGATCCATCAGCTGTTCGAGGAGCAGGTAGAATATACGCCAGATCAGGTGGCATTGGTGTTTGGACATCAGAGTCTGACTTATCGAGAACTGAATGAACGGGCGAATTCATTGGCCCGAATGCTTCAAGCACAAGGAGTAGGACCTGACAAGCTGGTCGGACTGATGGTACAGCGTTCAGTGGAAATGATTGTAGGTCTCCTGGCTGTTCTCAAAGCAGGTGGTGCTTATGTGCCGATTGATCCCGAATTTCCGTCCTCTCGTATTGCATACATGCTGGAAGACAGCGAGGCCGCAGTGCTTCTGACCAGTCGTGATCTGTTGGAAGAGCATCATTGCCATGCCAATACCCTATTTCTTGAGGATGCAGCCTTGTATCAGGGAGAGAGCGGCAACCTGGAGACGATTGCCCGCCCAGAGCATTTGGCTTATGTCATCTATACGTCGGGTTCGACTGGAAATCCGAAAGGAGTTATGCTCCAGCATCGCTCGGTCCTCAACTTTATTACAGGGATGCGCGAAGTCATTGACTTTGAAGCGAGCCAAACGATTTTGTCACTCACGACCATTTCATTCGATATTTTCGTCTTGGAAACCATCTTGCCCCTGTTGGGTGGAATGACGGTGGTGCTTGGCGACAGCCAGCATCAGGTCAATCCTCAGGCACTGGGTGAATTGATTACTCATCATCATATTGAGATGTTGCAAATGACCCCATCCCGGTTACAAATGCTGTTGGGTCATGAAGCAGGTTCCCGCGCGTTGCAAAGCGTGAAGGCCATTATGGTCGGGGGCGAAGCCCTTCCGTCCAAGCTGCTCGTAGCACTGCAAGAAATAAACGGTCCTCGCATTTATAACATGTACGGACCTACAGAAACGACGGTGTGGTCGACCGTGCAGGAACTGACCCATGCGGAGCACATTAATATTGGACGTCCTATTGCGAAT
>NZ_JAXCHD010000033.1:0-1287 GCF_037027525.1 Paenibacillus sp. 203 | reverse complement strand
GGAACTGACCCCATAACGTGAGACAAATCAAAACACCTTCAAGAGAATCAAGCCATGTCGTAAGATATGGAGATAACCTTGGAGGTGTTTTTACGTTGGCAACGAGAGTTAGCTATCCAGTAGAAGTGAAGATGAAAGCTATTGAAATGAGATTGGCAAGAGTTCCAGTAAGAGAGGTTATGGAGCAGTTGGGAATACGGAATAAGACACAACTAAAAACATGGATGAGGTGGTATCGAAAAGGCGAAGTACATCGTCTGGAGCAACCTGTGGGTAAACAATACAGCTACGGAAAAGGTCCGGAGCACTCTTCGGAGCTTGAAAAAGTAAAGGCGGAGAACCGATTCCTGAAGCAGCAATTGGACCTACTAAAAAAGTACAAGGAACTGGAAAGGAGGTGGAACCAGAAGTTGCCGTTGCCTGGGTCGAATCCATTCGAGACGAAGTGACGGTGTCTGAGGCTTGTACATGGCTCGGAATCGCAAGAGCGACCTACTACCGCTGGAAAGCAGCCGTGAAGACAGAGCACACAGATGCTACGGTGGAGAAAATCCGGGGGCTTTGCATCCATCATAAATTTCGGTATGGTTACCGGAAAATCACCGCACTCCTTCGGGCAGAGCAAAGAATGAATCACAAACGGGTTCAGCGGATTATGCAGCGTGAGGGGTTACAGTGCCGCGTGAGGATGAAAAAACGAAAGATCACTGGGCAGCCCGCTTATCCGGCAGAAAATCTGCTGAAGCGGCAATTCCATGCAGAGGCGCCCCTGCAAAAGCTCGTCACGGACATCACCTATTTACCGTTTGGCGGAAAAATGTTGTACTTCTCTAGCATTCTAGATCTGTACAATGGGGAGATTGTGGCTTACAGTATAGCGGACAAGCAAGACACGTCCTTGGTTTTGGATACGCTGAATCAACTTCCAAAACGGACAAACATGCTGCTTCATAGCGACCAAGGAAGCGTATATACGTCACAGGCTTATCAAGCTGCAGTAAAGGGAAAAGGCATTACCATGAGCATGTCCCGAAAAGGAACGCCCGCTGATAATGCCCCCATCGAATCGTTTCATTCCACACTAAAGTCCGAAACGTTCTACCTCGAAGATCTCATCTGTACAACGACTGCAATCGTTGTACAGACCGTTCGAGACTACGTCACCTACTATAACTCAATTCGGATTCAAACGAAACTAAATAACCAGTCGCCGGTAGATTACAGGCGACTGGCTGCTTAAACTTGAAAGGTGTTTTGATCCCTGTCTCACAAACGGGGGTCAGTCCC
>NZ_JAXCHD010000032.1:0-1865 GCF_037027525.1 Paenibacillus sp. 203 | reverse complement strand
GGCTGGTTTACGAGCCAATTCCCGGTTGTACTGGATGGAAGTCTGGGACAAGGGGGAAATACGGCTCGTCTGATCAAACGGATTAAGGAAGGGCTGCGTCATATTCCGCAAAAAGGCATCGGTTATGGTATTTTACGCTACCTGTCAGATATGAATGTGCTGGAGAAAGTAGGCGTGCAGTTACAGGCGCAGCCTGAGATCAGTTTTAACTATCTGGGCCAATTCGATCAGGACTATAAAGGCAACGATCTGGTGTCTTCCTCCTATTCCATTGGTGTGCCTGTTAGCACGAACGCGGCTATGGATTTTGCACTAGATATCAATGGATTAATCGAGGATGGGGAGCTGATGTTCACTATTCGCTACGGCACAACGCAGTTCCGTCATGAAACGATTGAACGGCTGGGAGAGCTGCTAGCATCCGGCTTGAGTGAAGTCATTCATCATTGTGTAGCCCAAGAGAGAACGGTGTTGACCCCAAGTGATGTCTTGTTAAAACATGTAACGCTGGACGAGCTGGAGCAATTGGTGAAAGATACACAAGATATGGGTGAACTAGAAAATGTGTATGCTTTGACGCCGATGCAAAAGGGTATGCTCTTCTTCAGTCTAATGGATGAGAGTTCGGCAGCTTATTTTGAGCAGGCCTCCTTTGAATGGAATGGACGGTTTGATGTGGTTGCTTTCAGCAAAAGCTTTGATCTGCTCGTACAGCGTCATGAGGCATTGCGGACGAACTTTATCAACTCCTGGAAGGATGAGCCTGTGCAGGTCGTTTTCCGCAATCGCAGCGGAGAGTTGTACTATGAAGACCTGCGCGGACTGGAAAAAGAAGAACGAGCAGCGCGTGTTGAGGCTTTTACCCTTGCCGATAAAGCGAAAGGATTCAATCTCGCAGAGGATGCACTCATTCGTATTTCGATCCTGCAAACCGGGGATGAAACATATCACTTTATCTGGAGCTTCCATCATATTTTGATGGATGGCTGGTGCTTGTCCTTTATGACACAGGAGGTATTCGGCAGCTATCTGGCACTGCGTGCGGGTCATAAGCCCGTACTGGAGCCTGTTACGCCGTTCAGTCGATTTATTGAATGGCTGGAACGTCAGGACCGTGAGGCGGCCCTGCAGTACTGGAGCAGATATCTGGAAGATTATGAGCAGCAAATTACGCTCCCGCAGCAAAAAATACAGCCTAAATCGATGCACACCGGGGAATATGTTGCTGAAGATCTGGATTGCGAATTCCAGCCGGAGCTGGTTGCCCAGATCGAACAAGTGGCGAAGCAAAATCAGGTGACGATCAATACGCTGATTCAGACGGTATGGGGCGTCTTGTTGCAAAAATATAATAACAGTTCGGATGTTGTGTTCGGCAGCGTTGTGTCCGGTCGCCCAGGGGATATTCCAGGTGTGGAGCACATGATTGGGCTATTCATTAACACGATTCCAGTGCGCGTGCAGTCTGAACAAGGTGAAACCTTTGTCGAGCTGATGAAACGAACACAACGGCAGGCGCTGGCTTCCAATGCCTACGATGCGTTCCCGCTGTATGAAATTCAAGCACTGACCGAGCAGAAACAGGATTTAATCAATCATATTATGATATTTGAAAATTATCCGGTGGAGCAGCAGGTAGAGCAGTTGGGCAGTGATGGACAGGAAAAATTTACGATTTCGAACGTGGTGTCTACAGAGGCAACCAACTATGATCTGAACGTCGTCGTTATGCCGGGTGAAGGCATCAAGATTCGTTTTATGTATAACACGCTCAGCTTTGATCAAGCAGGTATTGAGCGTCTGTATGGGCATTTTGCACGCCTGCTGGAGCAAATTTCGCTCAATCCGCATGTTTGTGTTGAAGA
>NZ_JAXCHD010000031.1:0-2140 GCF_037027525.1 Paenibacillus sp. 203 | reverse complement strand
CGATATCTTCTTGGCCTGTGTATTTATGCAAGAGCGTAGTGTACGCCGCCAGCAGCACCATATACAAGGTTGAACCTGTTTGCGAAGCCAGTTCTTTCAGGCGTTCGCTAACTTCACGCTCCAGTCCGAATTCGATCGTATCCCCTGCCGTACTCTGCACCGCCGGACGGGCAAAGTCGGTTGCCAGATCCAGCACAGGCACGCCGCCCCGGAAGGTACCCAGCCAGTACGCTTTCTGACGCTGCATCCACTCCTGATGGGCTTCGCTTTGCTGCCATACCGCATAATCCTTGTACTGAATCCGCAATGCCGGTAGCTCTTCACCGCCATATAAGCGGACAAATTCATCGGTCAGTACCTCCATCGACACACCATCCGAAACGATATGGTGCATATCGAGCATGAGCAGTTGCTGGGGTTCTTGCTCTGCTCCTTGTGCGCCCAGATCCACCAAGCCTACCCGCAGTAGCGGCGCAGCTTTCAGATCGAACGGACGGACAAACTGTCGTACCCGTTCTTGTGCTTCCTGGCTGACCGTCGTGTCCGTAGCTGTAGCTGTGTCCTGATCTGTATCCGTAGTCGCATGCTCTGCCTGTACCTTCGTATATTCCACTTCAAACGGCACGGTGTCCTCAATCCATTGCATCGGCTCATTGTCCACCAGCTCAAAGCAGGTACGCAAGGTTGCATGGCGATCGATCAGTTGACGGAACACGTCTTCTACTCGTTTCACGTCCAGCGGACCGCTCACTTGCAGCACCGACGGCATGTTGTAATTCACATCATTCGGGTCGAACTGATGCAGCACATACAGTCGTTTTTGCGCCGAAGATAACGGGTAGAAATTGCGTTCTTCCGTTACCGGAATAGACGCATAGGTTACTTGATCCAGCTGTTCCAGTACGACTGCCAGTTGTTCAATCGTTGGTGCTTCAAAAATACTGCGCAGTGGAAGCGGCTTGTTCAGCTCCTTGTGAATCTTCGAGGCCAGTGTCGTCGCCCGTAGTGAGTGTCCGCCAATCTCGAAGAAGTTTTCCTTCACACCGACCTGCGTGAGGCCCAGCACATCCTGCCAAATGTGCGCTAACTTCACTTCCACCCACGTCCGCGGTGCGACATAATCGGCTCCGCTTTGCAGGCTGCCTTCCGGTGCTGGCAGGGCTTTGCGGTCAATTTTGCCATTTGGACTCAGCGGCATTTGCTCCAGCTGTACAAAGTACGACGGCACCATGTAGCTTGGCAGCTCCCGGCCCAGCTCACTTCTCAGCTCGCTGGCACCCATTTCTTGCCCGGCGACATAGTACGCCACCATTTGTTTTTGTCCTGTTTCATCCGCACGAGCTGTGACTACGGCTTCGCGTACCGATTCCACTTGGAGCAGCTGCGATTCGATCTCGCCCAGCTCAATCCGGTACCCGCGGATTTTGACTTGATGGTCGATCCGGCCCAGATATTCAATGTTGCCGTCTGGCATCCATCTCGCCAAATCGCCTGTACGGTACATCCGTTCATAGCCGGCTTCCCCGCCGGCAAACGGATCGGCTACGAATTTCTCCGCCGTCAGCTCTGGACGGTTCAGATAGCCTCGGGCTACGCCGACACCGCCGATGCACAGTTCACCCGCAACCCCGATCGGCTGCAATTGCTCCGTGCCTTCCTTCACGATGTACAGACGAATGTTCTGAATCGGTTTCCCGATCGGAATAACTCCATATTTCTCATCCGGCTCGCAATCGAAGTACGATACGTCCACCGTCGCTTCGGTCGGGCCGTAGAGATTGACCAGCTTCGCTCCGGCCAAGCTCGACACAAGCCGCTGGAACCGGGCCACATGCTGTGGCGGCAACGCTTCTCCACTGGCAAACACATGGCGCAGCGTGCCCAGCTTCGTTTGCATCACTTCCCGTGGCTGCTGCTCCACGTACTCCAGGAACGCATGCAGCATGGCGGGAACAAAGTGCATCGTGCTCACGCCATCGCGGGCAATCGTGTCGACGATGTCTTCCGGGTTCTTTTCCCCGCCTACCGACAGCAAGCTCACCTTTGAGCCGACCAGCGACCACCAGAACAGCTCCCACACCGATACGTCAAAGGTGAAAGCGGTCTTTTGCAGGATCGTATCTTCTGCACTCAAGCCGTA
>NZ_JAXCHD010000030.1:0-7964 GCF_037027525.1 Paenibacillus sp. 203 | reverse complement strand
GCCGATAGGCGTAGTCGAAGGACAACAGGTCGAAATTCCTGTACCACCGTAATCCGTTATGAGCGATGGGGTGACGCAGTAGGGTAGTGACGCGGACTGATGGATGTCCGTCTAAGCAGTGAGGCTGGTGTGTAGGCAAATCCGCACATCGTAAGGCTGGGCTGTGATGGGGAGCGAAAATTATAGTAGCGAAGGTCATGATCTCAGACTGCCAAGAAAAGCCTCTAGCCAGGAGAAGGTGCCCGTACCGCAAACCGACACAGGTAGGCGAGAAGAGAATTCTAAGGCGCGCGGAAGAACTCTCGTTAAGGAACTCGGCAAAATGACCCCGTAACTTCGGGAGAAGGGGTGCCTCGGTAGGGTGAATAGCCCGAGGGGGCCGCAGTGAAAAGGCCCAAGCGACTGTTTAGCAAAAACACAGGTCTGTGCGAAGCCGCAAGGCGAAGTATACGGGCTGACGCCTGCCCGGTGCTGGAAGGTTAAGGGGAGTGGTAAGCCTTCGGGCGAAGCTATGAACCGAAGCCCCAGTAAACGGCGGCCGTAACTATAACGGTCCTAAGGTAGCGAAATTCCTTGTCAGGTAAATTCTGACCCGCACGAATGGCGTAACGACTTGGGCGCTGTCTCAACGAGAGATCCGGTGAAATTTTAATACCTGTGAAGATGCAGGTTACCCGCGACAAGACGGAAAGACCCCATGGAGCTTTACTGCAGCTTGATATTGAATTTGGGTACGATCTGTACAGGATAGGTGGGAGCCGTAGAATCTTGAGCGCCAGCTTGAGAGGAGGCATCCTTGGGATACCACCCTGATCGTATCTAGGTTCTAACTTGGTACCGTGACCCGGTGCGAGGACAGTGTCAGGTGGGCAGTTTGACTGGGGCGGTCGCCTCCTAAAGAGTAACGGAGGCGCCCCAAGGTTCCCTCAGAATGGTTGGAAATCATTCGAAGAGTGCAAAGGCAGAAGGGAGCTTGACTGCGAGACCTACAAGTCGAGCAGGGACGAAAGTCGGGCTTAGTGATCCGGTGGTACCGCATGGAAGGGCCATCGCTCAACGGATAAAAGCTACCCTGGGGATAACAGGCTTATCTCCCCCAAGAGTCCACATCGACGGGGAGGTTTGGCACCTCGATGTCGGCTCATCGCATCCTGGGGCTGAAGTAGGTCCCAAGGGTTGGGCTGTTCGCCCATTAAAGCGGTACGCGAGCTGGGTTCAGAACGTCGTGAGACAGTTCGGTCCCTATCTGTCGTGGGCGTAGGAAATTTGAGAGGAGCTGTCCTTAGTACGAGAGGACCGGGATGGACGTACCGCTGGTGTACCAGTTGTTCCGCCAGGAGCACCGCTGGGTAGCTATGTACGGAAGGGATAAGCGCTGAAAGCATCTAAGCGTGAAGCCCCCCTCAAGATGAGATTTCCCAGTATGTAAGACCCCTTGAAGACGACGAGGTAGATAGGTTGGGGGTGGAAGTGCAGTAATGCATGGAGCTGACCAATACTAATCGGTCGAGGGCTTATCCTAAAATAAAACGCAAATAAGTTTCGGATCCAGTTTTCAGGGTGTAACCTTGAATGTAGAATTTGCACAGCAAATTCATGTTTGGTGGCGATAGCGGAGGGGTTCCACACGTACCCATCCCGAACACGACCGTTAAGCCCTCCAGCGCCGATGGTACTTGGACCGCAGGGTCCTGGGAGAGTAGGACGTCGCCAAGCGATATCCTTCAAAGGATAATGAAGTTTTGCATGTTAGGGCCTTTAGCTCAGCTGGTTAGAGCGCACCCCTGATAAGGGTGAGGTCGGTGGTTCGAGTCCACTAAGGCCCACCACTTCCAGAATAACAAAAAGATTGGGGCCATAGCTCAGCTGGGAGAGCGCCTGCCTTGCACGCAGGAGGTCAGCGGTTCGATCCCGCTTGGCTCCACCAATATTCCCTGATAGCTCAGTTGGTAGAGCACTCGACTGTTAATCGAGTTGTCACAGGTTCGAGTCCTGTTCGGGGAGCCATGTTTTGAATATTTCTGAATTTTATATATAAGGTGGCGGCGTAGCTCAGCTGGCTAGAGCGTACGGTTCATACCCGTGAGGTCGGGGGTTCGATCCCCTCTGCCGCTACTCGGAGAGATACCCAAGTGGCTATAAGGGGACCCTCTGCTAAGGGGTTAGACTGCGAAAGTGGTGCGAGGGTTCGAATCCCTCTCTCTCCGCCATAAATTTATTGAAACCAGAACTTATTTTGCAAGGCCCGTTGGTCAAGGGGTTAAGACACCTCCCTTTCACGGAGGTAACAGGGGTTCGAATCCCCTACGGGTCATAATATGGAGGCTTAGCTCAGCTGGGAGAGCATCTGCCTTACAAGCAGAGGGTCGGGGGTTCGATCCCCTCAGCCTCCACCATAAGAAAATTTGAGAAATGCCTTTTAATGTCGCGGGGTGGAGCAGTTCGGTAGCTCGTCGGGCTCATAACCCGAAGGTCGTAGGTTCAAATCCTACCCCCGCAATTAATTTCCTGTTGGAAATGCCTCTGGAACTGTGGTGTAGAGGCCTAACATGCCTGCCTGTCACGCAGGAGATCGCGGGTTCGAATCCCGTCAGTTCCGCCATTTTAACTTCATATATAATTGGCATATAAAGTGCGGATTATATGATGTAGTAATAAAACAAAATATGGCTCGGTAGCTCAGTCGGTAGAGCAGAGGACTGAAAATCCTCGTGTCGGCGGTTCGATTCCGTCCCGAGCCACCTTTCAAGTGGGAAATGAGTAATGTGCCGGTGTAGCTCAACTGGTAGAGCAACTGACTTGTAATCAGTAGGTTGGGGGTTCAAGTCCTCTCGCCGGCACCATTCTGGAGGATTAGCGAAGTGGCCAAACGCATCAGACTGTAAATCTGCTCCCTTACGGGTTCGGTGGTTCGAATCCATCATCCTCCACCAGTCTTTTCATAATCATATGGCGGTCGTGGCGAAGTGGTTAACGCACCGGACTGTGACTCCGGCATTCGTGGGTTCAAGCCCCATCGGCCGCCCTTTATTCTTAATCTATTGGGGATTAGCCAAGCGGTAAGGCAACGGACTTTGACTCCGTCATGCATAGGTTCAAATCCTATATCCCCAGCCATTAAGAGCCATTAGCTCAGTTGGTAGAGCACCTGACTTTTAATCAGGGTGTCGAAGGTTCGAGTCCTTCATGGCTCACCATTTATAATTATTTTGCGGTCGTGGCGGAATTGGCAGACGCGCACGGTTCAGGTCCGTGTGGGCTAACCCCCCGTGGAGGTTCGAGTCCTCTCGACCGCACCATATTTTGCGGACGTGGCTCAGCGGTAGAGCATCGCCTTGCCAAGGCGAGGGTCGCGGGTTCGATTCCCGTCGTCCGCTCCATTATCCATACGGCGCCATAGCCAAGTGGTAAGGCAAAGCTCTGCAAAAGCTTCATTCCCCAGTTCAAATCTGGGTGGCGCCTTGACTACTCATTATGGAATTTAATATGCGCCCTTAGCTCAGCTGGATAGAGCGTTTGACTACGAATCAAAAGGCCGGGAGTTCGAATCTCTCAGGGCGCGCCATTTCTTAAAAAAAAATGTATAATGTCGGGATGTAGCTCAGCTTGGTAGAGCACCTGGTTTGGGACCAGGGGGTCGCATGTTCAAATCGTGTCATCCCGATACTGATTTGCGGGTGTAGTTCAATGGTAGAACTCCAGCCTTCCAAGCTGGTAGCGTGGGTTCGATTCCCATCACCCGCTTTTTGCTATAGCGGATTCTTGTTGCCTCAGTGGTGACACCTTATAAATAAAGAGAGCCTGTCTGGGGACAGAGCTCTCTCTTTTTTTTGTATTTATCCTCATGTAATCCACAATGTGTTGATTATCCATAATCTTCGGTATCGGTGTATATCGTTCTGATCATACAACAGGCATACACCGATAACCGATTTAGTGGACAGTTTTTACACGGGAATGGTCAGCTGGATGGAGGTTCCCTTGTCTGGAGCAGAGGTTATGCTCATAAATCCCCCTACCCCTCTAGCTCGTTCTTCCATACTGAACAATCCAACTCCCTCTCCTTGGGACTTTCCAGAGAATCCAATGCCCTCATCCCGAATGGTCACTTGTATCATTTCATTTTGATCCTCAACGTCGACATATGCCTCTGCTACATCTGCGTATTTGGCTACATTCGTTAATGCCTCCTGTACAATCCGATAAATTGCAATTTCCTTGCGAATATCAACCCGTTTACGTAGATTGCATTGAAAATGCACCTCAATCCCGTAATGAGAACAGAAGTTTTCAATATAGGTTCTTATGGCTGGGACGACACCCAGATCATCCAGAACTGAGGGACGAAGTTCCCACGCTAGACCACGAACATCTTTGATGATGTCGGTCACCTGCGAACGAAGATTCTCCAGAGTAGGACTAGGTTGTTCGGCAAGTTGGCTATCCAATTGGATGATAAGTGAAAACAAGCTTTGTCCTATCCCATCATGCAGCTCTCTTGAAAAGCGTTTACGTTCTTCTTCCTGTATTTGCATGACTTGCGTCATCATAGACTGGAGTTCTGCTTCTACTTTCTTCAGTTTAGTGACCTCATTGCGGATCGCTAAGTACTGATAGGGTTTACCTTCCTCATCCATAAACGGAACGATCGTAGTATTCACCCAATAGTAGCTGTTATCTTTAGCACGATTACGTATTTCTCCTTGCCATACCTTACCTGAACGGATCGTAGTCCACAGGTTTTTCATGAAGGCAGAGGTATGATAGCCTGAATTAATAAGACGATGATCCTGACCGATCAGCTCTTCACGACTGTATTGCGAAATCTCACAGAACTTGTCGTTTACGTACTGAATAATACCTCGATGATCGGTCAAAGCAACGATGGAAGACGTATCTAAAGCAAATTTCAGATTGGATAATTGGTGGAGTGAGTTACGCAGCGCATGAAGAAAAGGGGATTCTGGTATATAAATTTCCAGATCATTCAGCAGTTTATCGGTTGATTCACCAAAGGCATGCTGCAGTAAAGGGTTAGAAGGTTCATTCATAATGGAGCAGCCCCTTTTTTAGTGCGAATTTGACTAGCTCAGGTCGTGTTTTCAAGTTAAGCTTCTCCATAAGATTGCTTTTATGGGACTCTACGGTTTTGACACTAATCACCAGGTGCTCGGCAATTTCCTTGTTGGCATATCCTTTGGCTACCCAGGATAGAATCTCTTTTTCCCGCTCAGACAAAGATTCATAGGGTCCAGCTATGCCTTCCTGTTTGATTTTGTCCAGATATTCACTCATCAGTCGTTTGGTTGCATTCGGGTACAAATAGGCACTACCTTCGGCCACAGACTGGATGGCAGCGAGTAACTCCTCGTGAGGTGCGCTTTTTAAAATATATCCGGATGCTCCAGCTTGAATGGCTCGGAACAGATATTCTTCATCGTCATGCATCGTTAAAATAAGGACTTCTGTATCGGGCAACTGTTTTTTTAATTCAGTAGTTGCCGTGAGACCATCTTTGCCAGGTGGCATGCTAAAATCCATGAGTACGACATTAGGTTGTAGCTCTACTGCTTTGCGGATCGCCTCATCCCCGTCTGCTGCATCTCCTACGACCTTAATACCATTTTTGCCGTCCAATAGGGCCATAAGGCCAGAACGTACGACAACATGATCATCCACTACTAGTATACGAATCAATTTGTCATCCCCTCGAACGGTAAAAAAACCGTGCGTTTTGTCATAATCATAGCAAATTTTAGGGATTTCAATCAACAAAGATAGTTAGGGACAGCCCTATCAAGTATTTTATGAGTTTTATTATCTACAGAAACATTGTTGATCTATGGAGTGAGAGGGTAAGCACATAGTTGGCTAAGGCGTTGAGCGACTTGAGTGGCCTCGGCCACATCAGACTCTGTGAACGTCCTCACATCACGATTACCAAGAAGCAGCACACCGTTAGGCAGATCCCCTGTGCTGGAAAAGGGAATAGCAACAGCAGAGTGAAGCTGCTCGGCCAGCATTAGTGCACACTCCTGACGCAGACGTATACTACCTGATAGTAAAGCACTTACAGTCACGATACGTCCCAAGCGAACAGCCATCCCGGCAATACCATGGCCAATCTTAAAAGAAATAAGGCGATAGCGATTGCTTCGGTTGCCGGAGGCGTAATACCAATGCAGCTTACCACCCGACTTGGACATAAATGCAAGGGCAGTGAGATCACTATAAATAGTATCTCTTAACTGGTTCAGTTCTTTTCGCATTTCATCCGTTATTTGTAGCATAGAAGACACATCCTTTTTCATAACCCACTATATCTCTAATTCATTGTAGTTCCGACAGTTACAAAAGTAGATCAGGGAACCCCCTGATCTATAGGCGCAGGAAACACTGAGTTTTCATGAGGTCGGGTAAGGAGTAAGGAAAAGGTCGATAAATGGGGCGTTAGCTTACCTCGGAAGTGATATTTATCACAGTAAATCAGGGAGTAGGAAGGTATAAAATCAGGTGTTCTCCCGATAACAACCCAGGCATTAAAACATTATGATATAGATATCAGGTAAACACGAGGAGGACGCTAACATGCAAGCCACTTGTATGGAACGGTTTGGGGACGAAGCGGAACGCACGGGAATTCAGATTTATTTGACAGAAGAACATTTTGTTCTGCTAAAAGATATTATGTCCTGGAAGAAGGTAAAGGCAGGCGTTATGCTTTTCCGAGAAGGCGATGATGCAGAGCAGCTTTATTATATACATTCAGGTCATGTTAAACTTCGTAAATCGACAGAAGATGGTAAAGAACTGATTCTGACCATTCAGCATCAAGGCGACTTAATAGGGGAATTTAGCGGGATAGATGGAGAAGAGTATAGTTGCACTGCGGAAACAGCCGATGTGTGTGAGTTAGGCGTCGTGCTTGTTAAGGATTTGGAGTCGCTCTTGTCCAAAAATGGGGAAATGGCACTTCAGTTCATCCAGTGGATGGCGATGAAGCAACGCATTATGCAATCGCGTTTTCGGGACTTACTGTTGTATGGTAAAACTGGAGCGTTAGCATCTACATTGATCCGTGCTAGCAATACATGTGGCGTGGCTGTGAAGGATGGCATTTTACTAAATATGAAGCTAAGTCACTCCGAATTAGGTGAGATGATTGGAGCGACGCGAGAGAGTGTGAACCGGATGCTGAGCGCGCTGAAAGAGCAGGGAACCCTAGATACAAGGGATGGAAAGATTGTCATTCACGATCTTAAGGTATTACGTGGCATGTGCTGCTGTCCTTCGTACGGCCAATGTGCCCATGAAATTTGTCGCCTCTAATATATGAATACCATTAGGCGGGGTCCAAGAGACTTCGCCTTGCTGCATGTTTTCTAACAATCTAGTACATGGGGTAACGAACAATATAGATTAGAAAAAAACTAATCAACGTCGTATAGCGGCTAATTACCAATAAAATGTATTTATATTAAATGGAACTGAACACATGACATTTTATGAACTAGCTGTTTTGAAGTAACAGTGGAGCTAATAATGGTTGACTAAAAGGTGGAAGGGATCAAGGTTAAAAAGGGATTATTTACAAGTTGCTTTCTATTGCTGAAAATGATATATTATTTGAGCTGACAACAAAACAGCAGTTTCAAAAGCGAAAAGCTTGGGTGAAATGATCTTCAAAAAAAGAAAAAAATAATCCTTGCATTTTTGAAACGAACATGCTATGCTATTATAGCTGCTGAAAAACGCGGCGAAAGAGAAATGTTTGATCTTTGAAAACTGAACAACGAGTGAGTAAAACGATTTTGTTCGCAAAATCAAACAAGAGATATTTTATCTCGTCAGTTTCAAAATGAGCTTATCGCTCTTTCTATAAACCAACTTCGGTTGGTCTTTAATGGAGAGTTTGATCCTGGCTCAGGACGAACGCTGGCGGCGTGCCTAATACATGCAAGTCG
>NZ_JAXCHD010000002.1:0-666812 GCF_037027525.1 Paenibacillus sp. 203 | reverse complement strand
TCACCTACTATAACTCAATTCGGATTCAAACGAAACTAAATAACCAGTCGCCGGTAGATTACAGGCGACTGGCTGCTTAAACTTGAAAGGTGTTTTGATCCCTGTCTCACAAACGGGGGTCAGTCCCATGGTCGGCAGGGCTTTTTAGTCTTACATTGATTCTGTACTTCTTGATTATGACCGGCTATGATTTTATGCCTTATGATAAGCTGCCTTATTCGAATTTTAAGTATATATTTTTTGTTTCATTTTTATGGTCAGTGTCACCAATTAGCAATCTTTAATGTTGGGACAGCTCGTCTGCTACTTGTTTATTTATCTGAAGTTTTATGGTCTAAGTCATGATGTAATTCGGTTGCTGGTATTTTGGCACTATAGATTTGACCTTTGGCAACAGGGTTAGAGATGTATACATAGCTCCCGCTTCCATCCGGCGCACTTCCTGTTGCCCACAAACCTTCACTGGATTCTTCGCCTTCAGACAAATTCCAAAACTCATAAGCTTCAGGCTGAGACTCTTGCTCTGCTTCAGGAGGAAAAGAAGCGGGGACCACAACACCGTTTTTTTCTTCCAATTCTTGGATTGCCGCCATCCATTGATATTGGTGATAGCGGTCACGTGCTAGCATTTTCCGTAGTGTAGCTCTGACGCTTTCATCTTGTGTCATATGATATAGCCTTGCTACCTGCAACCGACCCTGACTCTCTGCGTGCAAATTGGACCGCATATCCGCCAATAGGTTGCCACTTGCGACGATATAAGAGCCGTTCCATGGAACTCCATTTGAATTACTAGGTAATCCACCAAGACCGCTGACCAGCAAGTGCTGCGGGTTAATTCCCCCCATAATGGCAGCCGTAACAGGGTCTTTTGCAGCTTGTTCTTGATCTTCTGGTTTAGCTCCATCAAGTAGTTGACTAATTAAAGCACACAGCATCTCCACATGCCCCACTTCTTCAGTTCCAATGTCCATTAGCATATCTTTATATTTTTCCTCACCGCGACAGTTAAACCCTTGAAATAAATATTGCATCATCACGGTCATTTCTCCAAATTGCCCCCCCAAAACTTCTTGTACCTGCCGGGCAAAAAGAGGATCAGGACGCTCCACTTTCACTTCAAACTGCAACTCTTTTTGATGTCTAAACATAATTACTCCTCCTATAGTTAAGCAGCTTAGTAAATTCTAACTGTATTTAACCTTTTCAAGATGTAATAAAACGAGGATCAGCATAACAACAATCTGATAGGAGTCTTTACATTTAACTATCTGTTTGTTTGGTTTGTATAAAAATTATTAAGGAGGGAAGCATATGTTCACGTTTTAAAAAAAGTTTAAGGAGGTTTTTTTACATTGTATTTTTATAAAGAAGATCTAATTAACATAATAGTACCCGATAAGCCCGACCCGGCTGCTGCTAAAGTGATTCAAGAAGTATTAGGTGGTCGATTCGGAGAAATGCGTACCATGATGCAGTTTTTCTTTCAAAGTAATAATTTTCGTGGTAATGCTGTGCAGTTTAGGGATTTGATACGCGGAGTTTTTCTAGAGGAGCTTAGTCATGTTGAACTGGTCCAACATACTATTAATCAACTTCTGACTGGCTCAGGCGCAGACCAAGCCGGCGATGCTGGAATTGATCATGCTCCTTTAGATGAGGCGATAAAACACGCAAATCCTCATCATTTTATTATGGGAGCTCAAAGTTCCTTACCTGTTGATGCAAGTGGAAACCCTTGGCTAGGCAGTTATGTTTATTCCCACGGCAATCTGATTAGTGATTTGCTTGACAATCTCGTACTCGAATCTACAGGGGTTCTGCAAAAATCCCGAATTTACGAAATGAGCTCGAACAAAACATTCCGGGAAACGTTGGCTTTTTTGATTGTGCGGGATAATGCTCATCAGAATGCGTTTGCCAAAGCTTTAGAGACACTTGGAGTTGATTGGGGAAAATTGTTCCCGGTTCCAAACTACGATATTAACAAGTATCCAGAATGCCGGAAGTATGTTGAAATGGGCTTTCACAATGCACAGTTTAATTTTCGATTGGATTCTACCCGTATTGGAGAAATATTCAATGGGCAAACTCCAAGCAGAAACGGTGGGGATTTGAGTGTAATGGATCCTCCAGAAGGTTTTCCTCTTCCGTATATGCCTGAATTGCCTAATGAACATAGCCCAGGTCTGCATGATCTTAACACTTAGGTTTAAACAAATAAGTAAGGATAGTAACTAGGTTAATGTCCGTAACATAAAAAGAGGCTGTCCTTCGTAAAGAACCTACGAATCAAGGACAGTCTCTTTTTTTATTCGCGTAGCCTGTAATTCGGCATAACATTTCGTTCTACCGAAGTAACGCCGGGAGGCAGTAGTAGCGGATCAGGATTCCAAATAAATTTCATCAATGGATACATGGCGTTCTCTAGACAAATCTACATATTCATTATCGGTAATTCTCACTAAGGGTCTGAAGTAATCAGCAGGATTGTTCAGAATAATCGTTCCTGTCTGACCTGTAGTCAGCAGAACCTGCTTATTAATGAAATTAGGAAGCATGTGTCTGATGAACACTTGGGTAGCTTCTGGGTTTAGATGTCCAAAACTCATGCTGTGCAGCTCACGTAATACGGTGAGCAGTTCCTGCTTCGTCTGGTACACACGATTGGAAATCATCGCGCTATACACGTCGGCAATAGCTGTTATGCTGGCAAAAGGATGAATATCTTCCTTGAACAGTCCATGGGGATATCCACTTCCATCTTCACGCTCGTGATGCTGCAAGGCGACAATTGCAGAAATCTCATCGCTGGTTGAATTGCGGATAATATCATAGCCATATAGCGAATGTTTTTTCATCTCATGGAATTCTTCGGGTGTCAGTTTATCCGGTTTGTTCAAAATTTCATCCGGTATCATGGACTTGCCTATATCATGTAAGTACCCAGCTTTACCAGCGGCATATGCTTCTTCTTCCGTATATCCAAGCCATGTGGCAATGTAATATGACAGTACACCTACTTGGAGAGAATGATTATAGGTATAGTGATCTCCCCGTTCCATAATTAATAGCAGAGATACGACATCTTTTTGACGAGCCAGCTCTGAAACAAGAGGGCCGAACAGCTCATCGACTCGATATTCATCAAATTTTCCAGTTGAGGAGGCTTTGAGAAACATGCTTTCAAAGCCACTGATCGTCTGCTCCATGAGAGGAACGGCACGTTTGAGGGACTCGGGGGAAGCTGGGACATCGGGGGCAAAGTCAACCGGAATGCTCGCTGAACCGGCATCAATGTCGATATAATCGACACCGTGCATAATGAGTTTGGAAATATCGTCATGCTGTAGCTCGGTGCCCTGAATCATGACAGGTACACCGTGCCCATTGTATGTATCGGATTTGAGGCGATCTCCCGGCTTGGCATCGGTAACGTGTACTCTCATGCGCTAACCTCCTTATTGTCGTAAATTTGTCGAAAATACGAAACAAACTTAATATATCAAGAATTAAATGGTATGACAACGACTAATTTACTATTATTCCAAGCTGTAAAATAGGTCCCAGGAACCCGTTTCCTATCAGATACCTACAGTAGATAACGTCAATACCTTTCACTATGTTTAGGATATGAGATTGCCCAGAGAGTACAGCGAAGCTTAAGGACTATGTCCACTCATATGTACCATATTGCTAAATAACATGGTATGCTTAAACATTAGAAGCTCCAAAGTCGATATATATAAAGTATAGAGGAGGGCGGTTATGGAGATGACGACTCGGCAAACGTTGACCATTTTGCATACCAATGATATCCATAGTCATTTTGGCAGTATGCCTTCGATAGCCGCGATGATCGATGAACGAAGAGCCGCATCACGGGATGCGCTGCTTGTGCTCGACATAGGAGACCACATGGACCGGATGGCCCCCGAAACGGAAGGAACGCTCGGTGGGGCAAATGTGGATGTGATTAATCTAACAGGATACGATGCAATTACGATCGGTAACAATGAGGGACTGACTTTTACTCCGGATATGATTGAACAGGCATATGCGGGGATTCATTGTCCGGTCGTATGCGGCAATATGACAGAGCGTGCCACGGGGATGAGCCCTTCGTGGATGAAGGAATCCCTTATCGTAGATAAAGCAGGAATTAAGGTGGGTTTACTTGGTGTGACGGCTCCTTTTGTAGAGTTTTATCAATTGCTGGGTTGGGATGTGCTCAATCCGTTTGAGGTGCTGGGGAAGCAGATCGCGGCACTGAGAAAGCAGGTTGATGTTTTGGTTGTGATGTCGCACCTGGGTCTACCTTCCGATAAAAAATTAGCGTCGCAGTTTCCTGAAATTGACGTTATCCTTGGAGGTCACACCCATCATGTGCTGGAAGAACCGCTTTGGATCGGAAAAACAGCTTTATGTGGGGCGGGTAAGTTCGGAACGCTGCTGGGTGAAGTGACACTAAGTCGTAACAATAGCCTCGAACCGTTTCGAGTCACGTCGGGCGGCGTAGTTCCTGTGGATCAGACACTACTGGACGAAAAAGTGGCATCGGCCATTGTGGTGCATCGCAGACAAGCAGAACGCGCCATGGAGAGCACAGTTGCGGTGGCGGATCGAAAACTGGAGATCGCATATGATCAGGAATCCCCTTTCGGGAATATGCTGGCACAAGCGGTGTCCCATTTTACAGGAACAGAAATTGCCCTCGTCAATGCGGGACAACTGCTCGGCCCATTACCTCAAGGGGATATCAGCAAAGGAATCCTACATTCCTTATGCCCTTCGCCGATTAATGCCTGTGTTATGAAGTTGCGGGGAAGAGATATTCGGTTGGCGCTGGAGCAGTCCTTGCTACCTGAATTTACAGACAAGCCCATGACGGGTTTTGGCTTCAGAGGCAAAGTGCTTGGCACGATGTGTGTGGAAGGCTTGGCCATTCAGTATGACCCTGGCCGTGCTCCTTATGAAAAAGTGACGGACATTCGTGTAGCGGGTCAACCTTTGGAAGAGTATGAGGAATACACAGTGGGCACGTTGGATATGTTCACTTTCAAAGCAGGTTATGAGGTGCTTGCGAACGGAACAGATCTCCGATTTATGCTTCCAGAATTTTTACGGGATATGATTGAAATGGAGTTGAAGCGTCCGGGCGCGATGGAAGAATGTTTTGCAGCTAGGTGGCTTCAGGTATCAAAACAATCGGGAGAGGATTAAGCTGCGACTGGTACCTGTTACATTATTGAGAGCCGGCATGAAGCTTGGCAAGAAAATTTACAATGAAAACGGAATGGTGCTGCTCTCGGAAGGTGTTGAGCTTACTTCGCGATTGATTGAACGTCTAGGCCAAGTCGGTATTGGATATGTATACATTGAGGATGCTGTGACAGAAGATATCGTCATTCCTGAGATGATTCATGAACAGACAAGGGCCGCGGCGCTACAGGAAATCAAAAAGCAGTTTCAAGGGTTATCATCCTACTCCGTAGATCATAAGCACAAATATTTTGGCAAGTCATTTTATAAGGTGATGGAATCCATTCTGGACGATATTGGAGGCCGTCAGGACGCCGTCATTATGTTGATGGATATCGGGGCCGCGGATCAGGATTTGTATCATCATTCTTTGAACGTATGTTTGTATTCACTAGTACTTGGGATATCCAATGGCTACGATAATAACCAGCTCATGGAGCTGGGGATAGGTTCACTACTGCACGATATTGGTAAAATGAAAATTTCACCTCAAGTACTCTATAAGCCGGGTAAATTGACGGATGAGGAATATGAGCATATGAAAACACACACGGTGATCGGCTACAAGCTGCTCAAAGACGAACCTGGCATTCCCTTATTGTCGGCTCATTGTGCATTACAGCACCATGAGCGTATCGACGGCAGTGGATACCCACACGGTTGGAAAAAGGACCAGATCCACGAATATGCGAAATGGATCGGTCTGGCCGACTCGTACGACGCAATGACAGCAAGTCGGATATACAAACAGGCTTTGTTGCCCTATGAAGCGATGGAAGTGCTGTACGCCGGGGCAGGAACGTTATATGAGCAGCGAATGCTGGAAGCCTTTCGTGACTGTGTAGCTATTTACCCCCTGGGACTCTCTGTGGTGCTCAACACGGGGGAAGAGGGGGTCGTGGTGCGTATACATCCCAAAATCCCGCAAAGACCCGTCATTCGCATTGTAAGGGACCGGGATGGGCAGGAAGTGAAGGCACCTTATGATGTGGATTTGTCCGTATCCCTCTCGGTTATGATTACAAACACATTGGGTGCTACTGTAGCCCCTTTCGGAGGAGTACACGTAGATTAGCAGATGATGTAGAAGAAAGTATGCAGACACTTTACACATCATGATATGATAATTATACGTCTTTTGAGGTTAATAACAGAAATAAGGTGAAAACATAATGACAGTTCTACAAAATAACACGCTACCCCAAATATCGCCAACCTATGATCCGTGGGACCCGATTGTCTCACTGCGTACACATGGTCGTCATTTGCTTACGAGTGTGGAGATGACCGTAACGCATCTATGTAATATGCGCTGTGAGCATTGCGCTGTTGGCGATATGCTGGTTATGAAGGAGGCCCCTTTCCTTCCGCTAGACCTAATGCTGAAGCGTTTGGATGAAGTCGAGCATCTGGAGACGATCAGTATTACAGGTGGGGAACCTGCTTTACTTGATAAAACAGTGGATGAAGTAATCGTTCCACTGCTGAAATATGCCAAGGAGCGCGGTATTCGCTCGCAAATCAACTCCAATCTGACATTAGATATTCGCAGATATGAGAAGATGCTTCCTTATCTGGATGTGATGCATATTTCATTTAACTATTTGAATGCGGACGATTTTTATGAAGTGGGTTTTGCAAATACCGGCCGACCGACTCCACGTGCGGGTGCTGTTCGCCTGTATGAAAAAATGATGGAAAATGCTCGCAGATTGAGTGAAATGGGGATGTTCATTTCAGCTGAATCCATGATTAACTATCGGACACATACGAAGCTGGAGGGCATTCATCAATTAATCAACGAAATGGGATGCCGACGGCATGAGGTTCATCCAATGTACGCGTCGAATTTTGCCTCTGCTTTGCCTGTGCTTTCACTCGACGACATGCGGAACTCTATCCATAAGCTGCTGGATGTACGTAATCAGGACATGTGGATGTTGTTTGGCACATTGCCGTTCTTTGCTTGTTCGGATCGGGAAGAAGACCGCAAACTGCTTCGACGCTTGCGTCAGGAACCGAATATTACGGTGCGTAATGATCCGGATGGAAGAAACCGTGTGAATGTGAATATGTTCACGGGTAGCGTGTATGTGACAGATTTTGCAGACATACCGGCTTTCGGAAATATTCAGGAAGATAGTCTGGACGATATTTTTGGTGAATGGCTGAATGAGCATCCGCTGAATCAGACTGTGAACTGTCATTGTGATGCCGCTGCCTGTTGTGGACCAAATCTGCTCGTGGCGGATATGTATTACAAAGGAATAGACTTTAAATCAAGAAAAGCATTACAACTATAGAAATGGGGAGTTCGTATTGGATGGTCATACCGAGTTTCATTGGGGATTGCTAGCTGTGAATCTCCTCTTGGTACTGCTGCTTGTCTTTCTAAATGGTGTATTTGTGGCCGCAGAATTTTCGCTGGTCAAAATGCGCCAATCCCGATTGACGCAGCTCCAAAGCGAGGGTCATCGCCTGGCAGGCTATGCGCTGAAGGTGAACCAAAAGTTGGATGCTTATCTGTCCGCCACCCAATTAGGCATTACGCTGGCTTCATTGGGCTTGGGTTGGATTGGAGAGCCAGCAATATCCGGCTACCTGATAGAGCCACTCATGCACAAACTCGGTGTAACTGACGGTACACTGATTACAACGGTATCTGTTATCGTCGGATTTTGCGTAATTACCTTTTTGCATATCGTATTGGGGGAACTGGCGCCAAAGTCCTTAGCGATTCAGAAGACCGAAGGTGTGGCGTTGTTTTTATCGGCGCCTTTGCTGCTTTTTTATAAGGTCTTTCTGCCTGTGATCTGGGTATTGAATGCTGCGGCAAACTTGCTGTTGCGCGCATTCGGCATTCAGCCGGCTAGTGAAGCCGAAGCGGCTCATTCGGAGGAAGAGATTCGTATATTGATGAATCAGAGCGCCAAAAGCGGTGTGATTGATAAGGACGAAATTAAGCTGATGGATAATATTTTTGATTTTTCCGACTTGCTTGCCCGTGAAATCATGCTGCCGCGTACAGATATGGATTGTTTATATACGAATTTGTCGTTTAAGGAAAATCTCAAGATCATCAGCGAGACCAAGCATTCCCGCTACCCGGTGGCGGTTGAGGATAAAGACCAGATTATCGGTTTTGTCCATATTACAGATCTTCTGCTAGCTGAGCAGGGAGATCAATTGGATCTGGCTTCGGTGGTACGTCCTATTTTGAATGTGCCGGAGTCCATGGAAGTGAGTCACGTGCTACGCCTTATGCAGAAAAAACATTCCCAAATGACTCTCGTGGTAGATGAGTACGGCGGAACGGCCGGGCTGCTGACAGCGGAGGAAATTTTGGAGGAAATCGTCGGGGATCTCTATGATGAATTTGAGGATGAACGCCCGAGTGTGGAAATGAAGGAGAACTTCATCTCTGTGGACGGTCGTATGCTCATTGAGGATGTCAATGATTTAACTGGAGTGAACATTGAAGATGACGAGGTGGATTCCATCGGGGGATGGCTGTTCAAGGAATTGGAGGGCATTCCGGTGAAAGGGAAGAGAATTGAGTTTTATAACCTTACCTTTGAGGTGGAGGAAGCAACAAGGCTTCGCATAATGAGAGTGAAGATTCACCGCAAGCCTGAGCCTGTGATTGAAGATTAGCTTTCAGGTATGTAAGTTATTATAGAGTGCTGAAGAAAGAGCTTTTAGATCCACGTACCGTGGTTTTAAAGGCTCTTTTTTGATTAGAAATAGTTCTATGGTTATTTTCTTGAACAATTATTTTTATCTGTGATTTTTTGTTCGAGACTTGGGCGATGCGGCATATGTTGAATAGTAAAACAGATGGATCAATCAAAGGAGGTTCCGGCCCGTGAAATTTCCACAGCAAGGTGAGTATGCCCCGTTTGTCGGCCCATTCGATCCGTGTCCGCCCGTTCTGTGTAAGACTTATGTGCTTCCGCCAAACTTGTTTATACAATTTCAGCCCCCTGGTCTACCACAATTCAGTCCAGATGAGGCACTGACGAAGGGAACGCTATGGCCTTTGCTTTACAGCCCTTATGAGCCTAGGAGAAACCAGGGGGGAGGCGAATAGAATGGAGAATCCAAATCAGGGTCAGTCCCCATTCCAATTCCAGCAGCAAAATCAGCATGAGAGCGGGCAGCAACAGCCGAATCCATATCAAAGCCCTTATTCAAATCCGTATCCATACCAGAACCAGTATCAGAACCAAACTCAGGGCTATAGTCAAGCCGGAAACCCGGCCCAAGGCTACACGCCCCAAACCAAGCCAGTTGATGCTCAGTTTTATGCGTTGCTGGAGAAGCTCCAAGCGGTGGATTTTGTGTTGGTGGAGCTGAATTTGTATCTGGATACGCACCCAGATGATTTACAGGCTATCGAACAGTTCAATAAGCTGACGCAGGAAAGAACGGCGATTGCTAACGAGTATCAGATGCTATATGGGCCTTTACAAAATTTTGGCCGTGCTTATTCCAAGTATCCTTGGGAGTGGAGTCAATCCCCTTGGCCGTGGCAGGTCTAGGTAGGTATAACCTTTTATAAAGGAGGAACATGAATGTGGGTATATGAGAAAAAACTGCAATATCCCGTACGTGTCAGCAAATGTGATCCTCATATGGCCAAACTGCTTATGGAGCAGTATGGTGGAGCGGATGGCGAGCTGGCAGCGGCATTGCGCTATCTGAATCAGCGCTATACGATTCCCGATAAGGTAATTGGCGTACTGAACGACATAGGCACGGAGGAATTTGCGCATCTCGAGATGATTGCGACTATGATCTATAAGCTGACCAAGGATGCGAGCGTGGAGCAAATGAAGGCAGCTGGGCTAGGGGAATATTACGCGGCGCACGATCATGCGCTATATTATCAAAACGCCGGCGGTGTTCCTTTTACGGCGGCCTATATTCAAGCCAAAGGGGACCCGATTGCCGATCTATATGAGGACATAGCGGCAGAGGAAAAGGCTCGAGCTACATATCAGTGGCTGATTGATCTGACAGACGATGTGGATTTGCAGGATAGTCTGAAGTTTCTGCGTGAACGTGAAGTGATTCATTCGCTGCGTTTCCGTGAGTCAGTGGAAATTTTGAAGGGGGAAAGAGACCGGAAGAAAGTGTTCTGAGAAAGTTTTATACCATCAACGGTTTAAATTGTTAGCTTGTTCTATATATTATTAC
Source organism: Paenibacillus sp. 203 (assembly GCF_037027525.1). Taxonomy (NCBI): domain Bacteria; kingdom Bacillati; phylum Bacillota; class Bacilli; order Caryophanales; family Paenibacillaceae; genus Paenibacillus; species Paenibacillus sp. 203. The sequence continues at coordinate 656,351 of NZ_JAXCHD010000002.1, read as the reverse complement.
AAATAGGAAAGGCCATCTGCAAGCCTCAAGTGCAGGTGGCCCTTTTTTATTTTTTTTACATTCACCTATCCCCTAATATTAATGGCTTGGAACAATAGATTTTTTGGACGTCTAGACTAGAAACTGTGTTTTAATACAAAGCAGAGGATAGCCTTCCTCAATATTTAAATAGGCAGCCACATCAAAGGAGAAAATTCCATAACCACCGACAGAAAACTTATTTCTGTTCTAGCTGTGCAAAATACTGCTCGTTGTATAAGACGCTTGGATGAGTAGGATGGTGCAACAGAGCTATGCGATGATGCGATTTTGCCTTTTCAATGTCGCCGATTCGGTCGTAACACAGGCATAATTGCAAGTGTGGAAACCAGGTATAGTACGACGAATTGGTTAAGGCCATCACATCTTGTGGGGGCTCAATCAGCGTCGCCTGACGAAGCCAATATATGGCTTGAGTATACTGCTCATCTTCAATGAACAAATTGCCAAAGGCACAGCAGAACTGGGCGCGTGGTACATCGAGGTTGAGTGTGCGAAGCAGTGCCATACGCTGCTCCTGTTTTTGACCCTGGTGAGCGTAGCAATCTGCTAGCTTAAAGCAAGCAGCAATCCGATCCTCAATCCATCCTTGATTGAGCCCCAGGTAGTGTTCGTACTGCTGGATGGCTTCTAGTATGCGTCCGTTATCATATAGTTCATTAGCGAAGTAATAGTGATCTCGCTCAGAAAATGCAGTGCCTTTCTCCCGGTGCTGGAGATAAATATGTAAATTACGGTCAGTGTAGGCACGTGTCTTTTTATGAGTCACTGCCATATTGCTGTGAAAGGTGCTGCCAGTCACATTCAGGAATTCGTGCACAAAGCCGATCCATCTGAATCTACGATCACGCCGCACAATTCGGTTTCTTTTGAGCTTATGCAGCGGCTGCCCCTGTTCATCTACAGATAGCACATAATCCATCGTAATGCTGTCATACGAGACGGTGGCTTGTTTTTTCCAGTCGAGAAATGCCAGTCGATCTTGCTCCTCTAGGATGTCATCAGCATCCAGCCAAAATTGATATTCCTGTGTTGCCTGATCAAACGCATAATTGCGGGCTGCGGAGAAATCATCGCACCATTCAAAATTGTATACCCGAGCATTGAACGATGCAGCGACCTCTTGGGTTCTGTCGGTAGAACCAGTATCAACGATAATGATTTCATCTACTAGGTCATGGACTGATTTCAGACAGGTATGAAGGGCTTCTTCTTCATTTTTGACAATCATACATAAGCTGACAGTTACCATGCTCTTTGTCCCCCCAAAAAACTTGGTATAATCTCCATTTTATTAGGATAGCTTGCTCATTATGTAGTAATTCCTATGGATCGTTTAGAGGATGTGTGATGATCATAAATTCAATCTTGCTCTAATAAATTAGAAAATCAAAGTCTGATATGAAGAGGAGGAGATTGTGCAAAATTCGATATTATCAAGTGCGACCGGGAAATAAATTTGATGGCTAAATGTAGTTAGAAAACCGGTAACAGAAAAAAAGGCAGTTAACTGGAGGGTAAGATTGTATTTTTGTATTGATGTCGTTTTCATTGATATTTCCAGGTGTAAGTCCATTCATACCACGCTCACTCCCATATCGCTTGGCCGCAATTACGGTATGTCTTAGGACATGGAGGGAGAACGGTTTATGAGGCTTCTACCTGATGGAGGCGTTGAATCATGCGTATACTAATCGGTAGCCCGGTGCACCAGAAGCCGGAAATATTGTCTTTATTTCTTCAAGCTTTGGAGCGACTGGAGGCACCTGATGTGCTGCCGGATTATTTATTTGTCGATGATAATGACAATCCGACTTCAAGCCAATGGCTTGCCGATTTTTCCAATCGGCTGCCGGGCAGGGTTTTACCCTTGTTGACAGGCTCACAGCAAGTAGAGAACCGAAGTGATGAGCACACTCATTATTGGCCGCCTGCCCTCGTCTGGAAAGTGGCTGGCTTTAAAAATCGTCTTATTGATTATGCACTTCAGCATAATTATGACGCGCTGTTTTTGGTCGATTCTGACCTGATTCTCCATTCCCGTACCTTATGTAAGCTGGTGGAGGCGGAGAAGGATATTGTATCTGAGATTTTCTGGACACGCTGGCAGCCGGAGGGGCCTCTATTGCCTCAGGTGTGGGTTAGTGATGAATATAATTTGTTCCATCGTGAAGAAGGCGAAGTGTTGTCGGCAGAGGAGAGAGCGCAACGCGAGTTGCATTTCATACACCAATTGCATGTTCCTGGTTTGTACGAGGTGGGTGGTCTAGGCGCTTGCACCCTAATCCGCAGACGTGCACTGGAAGCAGGGATTCACTTTGGTAAAATCAAAAACGTTTCCTATTGGGGAGAAGATCGACATTTCTGTATTCGGGCAGCTGCATATGGATTTCCACTTTTTGTGGATACACACTATCCGGCGATGCATCTGTACCGGGAAGCGGACCGAATGAAAGCAGAGCAGCTACTATTCGCCCTAAAGTATTTTACAACGAGTGGTGTTCATACGGACCCTTCAGAACATTTAGCATATCTGGATCACTCCGATACTTCTACTAATTCTCCTGCCTTCAATCGTTCTGCATCATCAAGTCCCTCTAAGTTCCCTGAACCTCCTGTTATACCGTATGATCTCCGTGAGTCAGCTGTCTTTGCCAAGTACACTGCAGATTCTTTTACTGTACCACAAACATTCTCTGGTCCACGACAAAGTGAACTTCATACGCCACCTGTCACCAAACCCAAATTGACGCTGACTATGACGGTATACAATGAGGCAGATCGCAAGCTCATTGACGTGCTGCGGAGTCATCGGGAATATATTGATGAAGCGGTCATTATTGATGATGGCAGTCAGGATGATAGCGGAGAGTTGTGCCGTGAGATCCTAAAGGGAATCCCACTGCGTTTAATACGCAATGAAACAGCTTCTTTTACCAATGAATTAGAGCTGCGTAAGCAGCAGTGGAGAGAGACGTTGGCTTCCTCTCCCGAATGGATATTAAACATGGACGCTGACGAAATGTTTGAATCCCGTTTTGCTCAAGGGGTACATTCGTTGTTAGCGGGAACGAAAGCCGATACGATTTGTTTCAGGTTGTTTGATATGTGGTCTCCCACGCATTACCGCGATGATGATTATTGGCAGGCTCATCGGTATTACCGTCCTTTTTTGTATCGATATAAGGAAGAGTTCTCTTATAAATGGAAGGAGCAGTCCTTGCACTGTGGGAGATTTCCCGAAAATGTGCTTGACCTTCCCAGTGAAATCAGCAACTACCGCATCCAGCATTGGGGATGGTATACACCTGCTATTCGCATGGCCAAATTTCAGCGTTACCAGTTGCTTGATCCAAGTGCTCGTTATGGCTGGAAAGAGCAATATGAATCTATTTTGGACCCGAACCCCCGACTCACGCTCTGGGTGAATCAGGACAACATAAATGTAGAAGAAAAAACTGCACCAGAATATGAAGCTGCCCACCAGGTAAACGACATGGATGTTGCCGAGATTTCGAGTGTCCAGGTTATTGATAATTCCGATCTGCAAATAAAAAGTGAAACCAAGGACTTACTTTATAGTAAATGCAAACTGTGTGGCTCATCTGACACGGCAGTATTTCATAGCTATGAACGCTTTACCTTGATGGGATGCGGTTCCTGCGGATTGGTTTTTCGTAATGATGTGGATCATATACAGCCTGAAGATATGATTGCAGAGATTTATAATGCCAAATGGGTTGCTATGCGGGATAGTGCAGCAGCATCAACTTATGGAGATCATGCCCTTTTTGGACTCATGCTGCTGGATATGTTCAGTACCGGTAAAGGGAAATTGCTTGAGATTGGATCAGGTACCGGAGAATTTATCCATGCTGCCCTTCAAGCCGGCTGGGATGCAGTGGGCATTGAACCTTCCATAGACTCGCGTGCTTACGCCAAATACAAATATGACGTGGATTTATTGCCGGGTTACTGGGGCGATGAAGCCGAAGAAGATACTCAAACCCAAGAAGCACATGAAATACAGGAATTGAATGAAGTAGAAGAAGCCGAAGAAGATACTGATTTACCACTGGATCACAAATACGAGGCCGTAGCATGCTGGCATGTGCTGGAGCATATTGCGGACCCAGTTGCATTTTTGACAGATTTACGCGAACAGCTTCAACCTGACGGGACGATCTATATTACGGTGCCCAACAAAAATTCGTTCACCAATGAGGCTTATGGCGTTTACTCGCCTTTATTTACGGAGGAAGATCATTTGTATCATTATTCTGAGCATACGCTTGCGCTCTTACTGGCAAAGTCCGGCTTGCGCCCGGTGGCTTTGTTCACCCGCCAGCTTCCCTCTGGTTTAGATGCCTTGCTGCAAGCCCATCCTTTGTACGGTGAGCTTACCCTTACGGAGCAAAGGGCATTGTTGGCCAAACTTCAAGGCGAGAAACGGGGTCATGAACTGTGCTGTGTCGCAAAGGTAATTTAGTCATCCCCAAAAGGAGGCAGTATCCATGAACATGTCTGATCCGTATCTGTCTCGCTTTTTTGTATATTCTGACCCCAACTCCTCCAACATGATTTACAGACTCCCCCAAAGCTGGTGGAGTCGCCCCTATGAGTATGAGTGGTGTCTCCAATTTATGTCTGGGCAAGATACAGTACTGGACGCAGCATGTGGAATCCCTCATCCATTCAAATTTGAGTTGGCCCGCCGTTGCGCTCAGGTCTATGCCTGCGACCTGGATATACGGATCGTTTCCGTGGATGCCATTTTGGCCGAGGTGCGGCGGGATATCGGAGAGGAGGCTGCCGAGCGCATTCAGGAGATTTTACCAGTTCGTCTCCACTCCGCACATGCCAATCTGACGGCTCTCCCCTATGAGGATGCCAGTTTTGACAAAATTGTATGTATCTCGGTACTGGAGCATTTAACGCCTGATGAATCTTTGGCAGCCTTACGTGAATTTCACCGGACTTTACGGGATGACGGAATGCTTCTGCTGACGTTTGATTATCCTACAGTGGACTTATCAGCGATGGAGCAATGGATAGAGCAGGCGGGATTTTCGTATTGGAATGGTGTGGATATCAAGCTTCCACGGGGTGCTTTACACACGGTTATGTGGGGCGGTCTGCATTGTTTTAGGACTGTTTTAAAAAAATATAAGAGTTAGCGGTATGCGCAATGAGGTTTACACGGACCTCTCTTATTGCTTATCATGAGAGGGGTTAGAGTTGTAAACCTACATAGGAAAGGAATGACTGATAACTACATGAACAATGCACCTGTGTTGAAGAAACCTGAGGCTATGGTATTTGATATGGACGGTACACTTTTTCAGACGGAGACGCTATTGCTTCCTGCGTACCACAAGCTGTTTGATACGCTGCGCGCTGAAGGGCTTTATGAAGGAGAGACTCCTCCCGAGGAGCTTATTTTGAATAGTTTGGGTATGTTGCTGGATGAAATCTGGAGAAGAGTGATGCCGGAAGCCAGCGAAGCGGCCCACAGAAGAGCGGACGAGCTGCTGCTTCAGCTGGAGCTGGAGGGATTGAAGAGCGGAAGTCATGCCCTGTATCCACATGTAAAAGAAACACTCCAGTCCCTTCATGAGCAAGGTGTCCGATTGTTCGTAGCCAGTAACGGCCTGGAGGATTATGTAAAAGGGATCGCTGCTGCGTATGAAATGGTTCCCATTTTTGAAGGACTGTACAGCGCTGGGGAGTACAGCACGCTTTCCAAAGTGAATTTGCTGGAAATTCTGTTGAGCAAGCACGATATTTCGAATGTATGGATGGTAGGAGATCGCTCCTCAGATGTGGAAGCAGGCAAAAAGAACGGACAGACGGTGATCGGTTGTGCTTATGCTGGATTTGGCGTGAACGATGAATTGAAGGGGTCTGATGCGATTATTACGGACTTTACGCAACTGCTTACACTTTATAAAAACGCCGAGTAACTGTGAAACACAGGTTAATGGTTATAAATAGGCTTGACGTACCATATAAATAAAACATGCTAGCACTGTCGGGCAGACGAAAAAGAAAGGAAGGCAGCCACTTTACGCGGAGCCTTCCTTTGTCTTATTCTCAGTCTTACTCTCTGCTTTATCTTCTGTTTTATCTTCTGCTTTGTAGTCCGTCTGAGGCTTTGGATTAATTTGTGTGTGGTAGACCCACAAGGCATATTCCATGGGCTTGGCGATAGAACGGCGATAGGTATCTTTTTCTCCAATACGTGAAAATACCTCGCGGGCTGGTTTCGGGTTGACTTCCAGCACGTATATATGACCGTCCTTATTAATTGCCAAATCGAGCGCAAGCTCGCACAATGCCCCGTAGCTTTCCTCCAGATACGCAGCGATGTCCAGTCCGAGTTTTTCCCCCTGCTTGATGATTTTCTCTCTACGGCCCTCATCACGAATCCATTGCGTCAGCAATTGGTTCATCGGTACCGCCTTGCCTCCACCATGCAGGTTGGAAGTGACACTCCGATGTGCCCCGATTCGCCCGGCGCATCCGGTTAGCTCCCATACTCCTTGGCTATTTTTCTGCACCAGCATACGGTAATCATGGACCCTGCCATTGGGCAACTGCACAGGAATGCCTTCCTGAACAATGTAGTTATCCATGTTCCAGCTGCTCAGACGCGGCTCCAGACGGTCTAGACGTACCCGCTGCTGGGGAATAATATGGCGTTTGCGATTGCGGCCTTCAATCAGATACAGGCCCCCTTGCTTGTTAACAGGCTCAATACGTAAAATGCCGCGTCCTCCCGTACCGTTAATCGGCTTGAGGTACACTAATGAATTCTGTTTGAGCATCCGTTTTACACTATGAAATCCATTGAACAGCTCTGTTGCAGGCAAATGGGGGCGAAAGGCAGACCTTCTCGCAAGCTGCTGATGAATGACCCACTTGTTACTCAGCGGTCGGTTTAAATATACAAGGTCTGTATACTGCGATCGAAACTGCTTCAACTGACGATATCGTTCACTGCGCTGTACTCGGCAACGGTCGAAAATCATATCTGGGAACTCTCGCCACTTTCGGCTCCATTTTCCGCTGTGTGGATCATAGATTTGGGCAAGGAGCAGCCTGCGATCCTTATGGACATCTGCTGGAGTGAATACATACATATCCAGTCCCAGTCTTTTCCCTTCTGCAATCATGCGCTCATATATATCACGTTCCTCCAATTGCTTCTTGTTATTTAAATACAAGGTCATGATGCCTAGGACAGGTTTTGGCACAGCATTCCACCTTCCTCTGCCGTCTGCTTATCTTGGGATAACTCCCCGTGAAATATCAGCGTGGGTTTCCCGGTCGGTCCAGTCGTCATTTCATGCGCAACCAGTCCAGCACGGAAACAGGTTTTGAGACTGGCCATATTGTCGGCGGCTACGCTGCACGTCAGACGGCGCAGCTGTTTGAGCTGGGCGGACAGCAGTCTAGCGCCCAGTCTGCGGCCCCGGTAAAGCGGACGAACAATTACGATGCAAGCATCCTTCCCGTAATTCAGAGCGAGGGAAAATCCCGCAATCCGCAGCCCCTTCTCCGTGCGCACATATGCGCACAGGAGAGAGGAACCAGGGGTGTTCAATTGCTCCGGCGTCAAAACAGCCAACTGCCGCAGAGCATTACGAGTAATGCGCATGCCCCCTGAGCTGCGGGCCAGAAACAGTAACTGTCGTCGTCTCAGCAGCCAGCTCCGGGCAGGCAAATGTTGAACATCGCTAATTTGCGGCATGATTCCACTTCCTTGATCATGATTTCATTCGTCCGGCCAAAAAGGAGCTGTACTGGAATATGCGTCTAAGCGACTTTTGGCGGATTTCCGGCTCGTCAAATTTCATCGGTTTGGCATTGGCCTCAAAAAACCAGAGGGTTCCGAGCGTATCCACGCCCAAATCCATGGACATTTCGCCATGAGAAAGACCGGATGCGCGTTCAATCTGACGTGCAATCTGTATGGCCGTACTTTTAACTTTGTTCAGTAGATCCGTGCTGTCTTCAGGCCCAAACAGTGAGGACAGTAGCTTGAACGGGTCCTCTACACTCCCGCCACGCGGGACATGTGTGGTAATGCTCCCTTTACCCGCCAGTCTGGCACCGACCCCGGTTATACTCCAGGAGCCACGGATATTTTTTTGTACCAGGATACGCAGGTCGAAGGGTTTTTTCTGATAAGTTGCCAGATCGATACCCTGTTGAATGATATAAGGCGAGTTGCCCGCTTCCCGGCGGATACGTCCCCACAGCCGGGATAGCGATACAGATCTGTAGGTTACACTTTTTTTGTCATGCTGAATGGTCAGTCTGTAAGCCATTAGATGTTCTGGGCGGAATTTAAGAATCATAATCCCTTTTCCGGCCTTACCGTTTTCCGGTTTGAGATACAGGTATGGATACGCAGACAGCATTTTTCCTAAGGAAGACAGGTTGCTTAACCGTTTGGTTGCCGGAACAAGCTGACGAGTGGTTTCCGAGGTACGCAACCACTTGAACAGTTCCCATTTGTTAAAAAAGCCTGGATTGTACAGCTCAATGTCTGAAGCATGTGAAATTTCATCCAACTTTGTGCGCACAGAGGTTTTAAGTTCATAATTACGATTGGGGATGCGATTATAAATGACCTGTGGAGGTGGAAAATTCTGTTCCTCCCACGTCTGTAAACTCTTGTTGAAAACGTAGCCCTTAACCGTTTCGTCTGCCAGTTTCAGGTCCCTGACGGTAACAATGTACACCTGATAGCCCATCCGTGTTCCCGTTTCAAGAATATCCCTGAAATTGCGCTGATTGCCCTTGAAGAATTGTTCTTCGTCGTGCACTGTCAATACAGCAACGACTGGCTTATGCTCCGCCCGGGTATTCATAGTTCCTCTTTTCTGCGGAATTTACTGAGGTAAAGACAGTGGTCCAAAATATGCTCCACGGATGCTTTACCCTCCGCACGCAACGATGGATGCTGAAAAATGGATCGGCCTGGCTTGGAGTTGGCTTCAAACATCCATACCTTTTCATCCTGATCAATACCCAGATCAAAGCCGATTTCACCCAGTAGATGCTGGTGATGGTATTCAATGGCTTCTGCGAGCGTAACTGCTACGTTCTTGGCACGCTGGAGCACTTCACCTGCCCGGTCTCCGAATACCCGGTTTAACGCCTGTTCAGGTGTCATAAGGGAGCCACCGTTTTTGATGTGGGTCGTGACACTGCCGCGTCCGGCTTTTTTGGCTCCAATGCCGACGACGACCCATTGATTATTTCCATTTTTATGCATGTGAAATCGGAAATCAATCGGGCAATTGTCAATCTCGATCAGCTGGATACCCTGTTGAATGACGTAACCCTTTAACATCTGTCCCTGATTGGAGTGAAGCATCCTGAGCATGGAGTTAAAAGAGGCGAATTTTAGCAATACATTGCTATTTTTCTTACGGTACCTCACAAAATAGCCTTGTTTGGGAACATGGGACAGACGGTAGATTCCTTTACCGAGGCTGCCTCCACTTGGCTTGTAATAAGCAAATTGATGTCGCTCCAACATACCTCGGATACGTTCAGAGCTGGGATTCATATATGATTCAGGGACATAGCGGTTAACATCTGGGTTATTCTCCAGCAGATTATAAATATCGGACTTATTGAAAAAGCTCCAGTTAAAAAAGGGAATTCGTCTGCGGGAAAAGCGTTCGCGTAGTTGATTGATCGCCGGGGAAAAATCAGAGCGTCGGCTCGGCAAACGATTATAAATTACGTCCGGCAGAGGTACAAGTTTACGTGTGAATTCCCCGCTGGAAGACAGAAAATAGCCGTTAATCGTATCATTTTGCCAGTTAATATCCCGAGGGGTGAAGGCGAAAATATAAGATTTTTTGCTGCCTTCCTTCAGCAGTTGCTTAATAAAGCCTGTGCGTGATCCGAAAGGGCGAGTGGTGGAGTTGGTACCGTCAGACAGCACGCCAATCAACGGCCCTAGCTGTATATCCCCATCCAGATTTCGCAAATAGATGGCCCCGCTTTTGGGAACACGGATTGCATTACGTAAGCCGGAGGTCAAGTATAGATGGCGTCCCGCCTTCTGAATGGGTTTTACTGTAGCGGGAATCTGATCCTTACCGAGCCGCAGACGTACGGACTTGGCTCCGGATAATTTAAGGCTTTTCAACAAGGAAGTGGATATATACGCCACCTTGTCGGGCTGCTGTGAGAAATGCACATTGCAATGCGTTAAACTCATCTGTTTATCCTCCTATACCGTATGTTCAAGGGAGGCGCCCGCGCCCTTTGGCCCTGTCGCTTTGGAATGGGTCATTAAATATCGAGCATATTCGAGCGGGCGGTTGACCGACTGGAAAGCGCACTCGGGCTGACGGGTCTGAAAAAAGGAGGCCCGGCCAGGTCGGGAATTAACCTCCAATAGCCAGATGTTCCCGCTCCGGTCAATACCGTAATCAATTCCCAACTCGCCAAGGCGGCCATAACGTTCCTCCAGCGCCCTGGTAATGGTCAAGGACAGCGCCATCATCTGCCCGATGATGAGACGCGTGGTGTCCGCGCCAAATTGTTCACGAAGGTAAGGCTCAGCTGGATGGGCTTCGCCCCCACCGTGAAGATTAGAAGTCAGAGTTCCTTGTCTGCCTTCTCTTACGGCAAAGCCCGTCAGGCGCCAATAGCCGTTGCCATCCTTTTGCATGAGTGCGCGAACATCAAAGGGATGATTGCTTTGGCTTGTTAATTTCAAATAAGGCTGCACGATATAAGCGCGTTTGTGTGCAATTCCGTGGACCCATGACAATCCTGCATCCAATTCGGAAAACAAGCGCCGGAACGGGCGGTTACGGGAGTCTCTACCCTGTACAAGTAGTCCCTGGCCTCCTTCTGCCAGCCGGAGATACAGTGTGCTCTTGCCATGTGTTCCGGTCTGTGGCTTCATAAACAGCTCCGAATGGCGTCGTAGCCATTCCACAAGCTGGATCGTGTCCCGGTATGGCGCCGTAGGCGGCACAAAGGGACGCACTTTATCTACCGTATGCAAAGCGCGATACACCTGCCATTTGCCAGGTAAGTTACGCGACCAGTAGATGAGCTTGCGCGATTTTTGCTCCGCCATATCTTCCAGTGTGCGCCTGACATTCTGGCTCTCGTGAGCATGGAGACAGCGGTTATACACAATATCCGGCAACGGAAAGCGGCCGGATGTCCATACTCCTTTACGGTAAACATAACCTCGTATGGAGTGATCTTCAAATGAAACTCCTTCGGCGGTAAACGCCATTACGCTAAGACCAGAGCGCCTGCCCAACAGACTTAGCCTGCGGCAAAAATCGGCTTCAGTAATAGGGGGAGTGGCAGCCTGATTCCGGCTAACAAGCACGCCCAGCGTGCCTGGCACAACAAGAGACACCGACAACAGCTCCTTTGACAGCCAGACTCTGGAAGAGGTGAATTCATTTGAAGCCGGCTGAATAACAGCAGTATTCAATCATTTTTTTTACGGACGGGCGAGTTTTCTGATCATTTAACGGCGTGTTGTCATTCTTCGATGGCTTCGAATTGACCTCCAGCAACCAGATGCGCCCCGTGCTGTCTATTGCCAGATCTATACCAAATTCTGCGAAATGGGCGGGAATCGCTTTTTCTACTCCGCTTGCGATATCCAGTGCTGCTGTTTTGAGAGAGGTATGCCCATTCGATTTAACGGTTGCGGGCAGCGTGGTTTTGGCAAGTGCTTCCTTGACTGTACTCAGCGTGCCGCCTCTTGCCAGATTGGACACAAAGTGGCTGCCTCCGGCGATCCGGGCGACAATGGATGTTACGGTCCAAGTCCCGGACGAATTTTTCTGTACAAGCGCACGAAAGTCGACCGGACGCTTACCGTGATCAATCAAGGTAAGTCCCTGTTGGAGTTGAAAGCGTGTTGTTTTCATTTTTCCCGCTAAGCTTTTGTACAGTTTATCGACGTTGGCATACATTTGCTTGCGGGGTGTGCCCGCTGTTGTGGATAGCACCGAAAAGGTACCATCCGTTTGTTTGTTAATGCGCATTATGCCTTTACCTAGGCTTCCGCGCACTGGCTTGAGAAAAACAGCGGGATACTGGTTGCACATTTTTTTGAAAACAGCAAAGGTTTGCAGCAAGTGGGACTCGGGTAAATACTTGCGCAGGGAAGAATTTGATTTAAGCGCATCAAATACTTCATTTTTATCCAGAAACTTTTCGTTAAAAATGGTTGTGCCGTACTGCGATTTTACTTCTTTCATGAAATGCTGTACGCTAGTTCTGTTCTCGAGTTTACGGGAGGTAAGACGATTATTGACGACATCGCCGGCGGGCATGACCGTCTTTTTCCAGCCTCCGTCATACACCCATCCCTGAACTCGCCCGGGCTGACTTCCGATATGCTCCGGGGTGAAAAAATACACATATGCTCCTTGTCTGCGGCATTCCCCGACTAGTTCACGGCAGAACAGGGTGATCGGCCCGAAAGGCTTGTCGGGCTGTTCGGGATAGTCCCGACTGACCAGCACGCTAATAAGTGGGCCCACTCGAAGTGTCCGGCGACCTCGGCTGTAGGTTACTCGCAGATCACAATTGGCATGAAGCCCCATTTTTCGGGCTAGCACGCTTCCCACACGTAGGCCGCTGTAGCGGGGCACCGATATGACGGTAACCTCTTGGCGGAACGAACCGAAGGCGAGCTGAACGGGGTGGCCAGCGGATATTTTCCATTTGCGAAGCAGGGACTCGCCGACCATGAGTACGTCATCCTGCAAGATGCCCGATCCGATGATTTGAATCGTTGTTTTTTTGATGGACATCGTGGATCTCCTTCCGGGCAGCAACTTGATGTCTTGAAAGTAACGGGAAACGTGAATGGGCTGTAATAGCACTGATTCATCATATGAGGACATATATCCCTTGGTGATTGACGGACAATGTGAAATGTTGACACTAAACTTGTATTGGAGGAATAAACAATCATGAACATCTATGACAAAGCCCATGATTTAGCGAAAGCATTGAAGGAAAGCAAAGAGGTAGAGGAAATTACGTCAGCGATGAAGCTGATCGAAACCGATCCAGAAGCTAAGAAAATGCTCGACGATTTCCGTGAACGCCAAATGGAAGTACAGCAACGCATGATGAGCGGCGATATGCCAGCACAGGAAGAGATGGAAAAGATGGAGAAGCTGTTTGAGGTACTTAGCTTGAACCTCAACATCCGTCGCCTGTTCGACGCTGAACGTCGCCTGAGCGTGATTATTGAGGACGTTAACAAGATTATTGCAGACAGCCTTCAACATTTGTACGGTTCATCTCTGTAAGTTTGTCTCATATTCCTTCCTGTCCTCTCATAGACTAGATACATAGAGTCACAGGGAGAGGAAGGGATACGATTGGGTTCTTTCAAAAAATGGAAACACGGTTTGTACACACTCATTGCATTGGCTATGGTTTTGATCGCGTTACCACGCATCTCGCTTGCAGGCGGTTTGAACTGGGTCAACGGCTTTGGAATGGTATGGGTACTTTTTGCGCTGCTAGTCATCGGAGCAAACATGCATTTTTTGCTGGGTGTGGATGAGGAAAAGCGCAAAACGCTGGAGCGTGTGCGACGGGCCAAAATGCAGCAGTGGCAGATGAAATGGGATAAAAAAGCTGACAAAGGCAGCATGTAGTGAGTTTTTTCAGCTTGTCCTGGGCTTGTCTCCCAGATGACAAATCAATCATAGTAAGAAGCGATCCCTTGTAAAAGAGGGGATCGCTTTTTTTGCTATTTGCGAAGCGGAGAAGTCAAAATGAACAAGGGTCTAAAATATAGGGATATTGTGCTATAATAGATACAGAATGATACAGATTGAACGTTGGGGGTGTAACAGAGTTGGACGGGCTAGATGAAACAGTTACGAAGCATGAGCAGCTATTGCGACATATCGAGCAGTTGAAAATAGGCTCCAAAATTTCTGTGCGCAGGTTGGCTAAAGAAATGAGTGTCAGCGAAGGAACGGCCTATCGGGCCGTGAAAGAAGCCGAGAACCTGGGAATCGTCATTACCAAGGAACGGATCGGAACAGTACGAGTGGAGAAGCGACCGCGCGGCTTGTCCGAGCAGCTGACCTTTGCAGATGTCGTAAATATTGTAGAGGGACATGTGCTGGGCGGAAGTGAGGGGCTGGAGAAGCCCTTGCACAAGTATGTGATCGGAGCGATGCGCGAGGAAGCTATGGCCCGTTATATTGACGCAGGTAGTTTGCTAATCGTAGGTAACCGTGAGGATGCGCATTCACTTGCATTGGAGCAGGGGGCAGGTGTGCTGATTACAGGGGGCTTCGGTACGAGCCGAGAGGTTAAGCAGCTCGCAGATCAGATTAGTCTGCCGATTATTTCCTCACGCCATGATACTTTTACAGTGGCATCTATGATTAATAGAGCCATATTTGACCGCTTGATCAAAAAGAAAATTATGCTGATTGAAGACATTGCGGCAGGCAAACCGAAAACGTTGACCTTGAAAATCAACAGCACGCTTACCGAGTTTGAAGAACTTTCGGTGACGACCGGACATCATCATTTTGCAATAGTGGATGAATGGAATCGTTTAATTGGTATCGTCAGCCGCAAAGATGTGGAGGGGCTTCTACCTGAGCATACGATGGATAAATGTCTGATCCGCAATCCGATAACGGTCACCTACCAGACCTCGCTGGCTTCTGCCGCGCAAATGATGGCGTGGGAAGGTGTAGATTATTTGCCGGTCGTGGACCGTAACCGCAAGCTGCTTGGGTCCGTTACACGGCGTGAGGTGCTGGAGGCGCTGCGTAACGCCCAAAAGCAGCCACAACTTGGCGAGACGTTCGACCAGTTGATCTGGAACGGGTTTGCTGAAGAGCGTAATGAGGACGGATCGTTATTTTTTCGCGGTTTTATTATTCCGCAGATGGCGACCAATTTAGGTACGATCTCGGAAGGCGTACTGGTCAACGTGATGACACAAGCGGGCTACCGGGCAGCTAGAGACATGACCGGCAAGGATTATGTGCTGGACAATTTGACGACTTA
Organism: Paenibacillus sp. 203; assembly: GCF_037027525.1. Lineage (NCBI taxonomy): Bacteria > Bacillati > Bacillota > Bacilli > Caryophanales > Paenibacillaceae > Paenibacillus > Paenibacillus sp. 203. The sequence continues at coordinate 641,243 of NZ_JAXCHD010000002.1, read as the reverse complement.
TTTTATTAGACCCGTACAGATAGAGGATGCTGTCGTTCTTCGTCCGTTGCTGCTCGAGCTGAGTCGCCGCACTTGCAAGCTAGAAATTGCAATTTCACGGGAAAACCATTTGGTATGCAAAGCAGTGATGACACTTCAATCCATTGAACATGGTTAGTCTACCTGTGGCTACCTATGAATCAGAGCAGGGTGTGAAGTCGAATAGATCGACTTAGTGGCTTTCAGGCAGTCTTTCTTTTGCTTCCAGCCAAATTTGCAGCACCCCTTCCATTACAAGCATCGTTTTGACCTGGATCGTATACTCCTTGTCACGAACGGTGTATTTTTTTTGGTGCAGCAACATACGTACCAGCTTGCTGTCAGAGTCAATTTCGAACATATCTCTGCCGCGCAGCACCTCCAGATCACGACTGACACGGCGAAGAAGTTCCTTCAGGTTGATAGAATCAATTTTTTCGGCCGAAGCTTCCTCCGCGATCAGCTTAATTTCTTTGACAACGGTTTGGCGCTTGCTGTATTTGCGCAATGTTTTGTTGTCTTCCTCGGCTTGCTGGAGCTGGAATTGAAGATCCTGGTTGTTCGTCCACAGCTGATTGAAGCTGGCATGCCAGATGGCATTGTAGATCATTCCTCCCGTAATCATACCGAGTACAAAGACAGAGGATAATTGCATAAAAGGGCGCAGGCGCTCAAAAGGGGGGACTCTCATAGTCGTTTCACCTCACGGTCGTCCGTTGCCGCATACCCACTTGACCAGCTCTGCACCCATATGAGCGCCTAAAAAGGCGAAAATCAAATACAATATCTGCTTAATGGCAGGTGACAAATTACCATCCAACATATTGCTTTCAATGACCCGGATCGGGTCCATCGTTCCCCCCACAGCGGCGGCAAGCGCCCATATTTTAATTCTTCCGGCAACCTCCAGCATCGTCTGGGTTGGCGGCTGAAGCGATACCACAGCTCCCATTCCGCCGAGCATGGCTCCCCCGAGCACGATGCCGAAGGCAATGAAGAAGTCGAGAATCGCTTTGGATATAAAAGTGCTCATGCTCTTTTCCTCCTAGGTATACGAATCAGGACCGCGCTTGTCCGCCGAGGTCTGTACTTTTATTCTATGGGCGCTACTAACGCGGATATGATAAAATAGTTTGAAGAAAATCAAGCGGTGAAAGGAAGAGAAGCGCATGAGTTCATTTGTGCATTTGCATGTTCATAGCGAGTACAGCCTGCTGGACGGCGCGGCTCGTACCGCGGAGTTGGTCAAACAGGCATCAGCTTACGGAATGAAGGCGCTGGCCCTTACAGACCACGGGGTTATGTACGGTGCCATTCCTTTTTATAGAGCGTGTGTAGAGAACGGCATTAAGCCGATTATCGGGTGTGAGGCCTATATGACGGCAGGATCGCGCAAGGAGCGTGGCAGCCGGAAGGATCAGCCCATATATCATTTGATTTTGCTCGCCAAAAATAAAACAGGCTATCAAAATCTGATGAAGTTGTGCTCCATCGGCCATTTGGAGGGCTTTCACTACAAGCCGCGCATCGACATGGAGGCTTTGGCTGCCCATCATGAAGGCATCATATGCCTGAGCGCTTGTTTGGGCGGTGAAGTGCCACAGCATTTACTGCATGGTCGGGAAGCCGAAGCACGACGAGCAGCGGAACGGTATCGTAACATTTTTGGCGATGATTTTTATCTGGAACTTCAGGACCATGGTCTTTCGGAGCAAAAACGTGTAAATCCTCTCTTGATCGCACTGGCGAAGGAACTGAATATTCCACTGGTGGCGACGAATGACGTGCATTACTTGACTGAGCCAGATGCAGACGTGCAAGACGTTCTGATCTGTATCGGGACAGGGAAGACAGTTGACGATGAGGAACGCTTGCGTATACCAACACGTCAGTTGTATCTGAAAAGTCAGGAGGATATGGCTCGTTTATTCCCGCATGTGGCAGAAGCCATCGCCAACACGGTGCGTATTGCTGAAAAATGCGAACTAGAGCTGGAATTCGGTCAATCCATTTTGCCTGAATATCGCCCGCTGCCGGAAGGAATGACCTCTTCGCCCTATTTACGCAATCTGTGCGTGCAAGGGCTGGAGCGTCGCTATGGAAGCGATCCCGGATGGGAGCAACCGGAGGAACGGGAAAGGCTGAACCAACGGCTAAACTATGAGTTGAATACCATTGACAGTATGGGTTTCAGCGATTATTTCCTGATTGTATGGGATTTTATTGCCTTCGCTCATAAGCATAAGATTGCAACGGGACCGGGGCGGGGTTCCTCAGCAGGCAGTTTGGTTGCCTATGTGCTTAACATCACGAATGTCGATCCGATGAAATACAACCTGCTCTTTGAACGGTTTCTGAATCCAGAACGAATTAGTATGCCAGATATAGATATTGATTTTAGTGATGAACGGCGTGACGAGGTTATCGACTATGTAGTACAGAAGTACGGAAATGAGCATGTAGCGCAAATTATTACCTTTGGAACGCTGGCGGCAAGAGCCGCTGTTCGTGATGTCGGTCGTGCATTGAACGTGCCGTATGGCGAGGTGGACAAGGCAGCCAAGCTGATTCCGGCGCAGTTAGGCATTAATATCCGTCATGCGCTGGAAATCACCCCGGAGCTAAAAACGCTATATGAAACGAAGCCCAAGACACGTGAACTGCTGGATATGGCGATCAAGGTTGAAGGAATGCCTCGTCATGCTTCGACACATGCAGCAGGTGTTGTCATTTCGCGGACTCCATTGACCGATGCGGTTCCGCTTCAAGAGGGGAGCGAAGGGGTTCCTTTGACGCAGTACTCGATGGAAAATCTAGAGCGCATTGGTTTGCTTAAAATGGATTTCCTTGGGTTGCGTACGCTCTCCATTATTGAACGGTGCATACACTGGATTGCGGAAGAGCATGGAGAAACGCCTGATTTTAATCGTATTCCCGATAACGATCCGCATACCTATGACTTGCTGGGCAAAGGAGATACAGGAGGCGTATTCCAGCTGGAGTCGGCCGGTGTACGCCGGGTACTCAAGGATTTGAAGCCGAGTGTATTCGAGGATATCATTTCTGTCCTGGCTTTGTATCGTCCGGGCCCGATGGGCTTTATTCCTAACTTTATACAGGCCAAGCATGGTCAAATTGAGGTTTCTTATCCGCATCCTGACCTGGAACCGATCTTAAAGGATACGTACGGTATTATTGTGTATCAGGAGCAAATCATGCAGATTGCTTCACGCATGGCGGGCTTTTCCCTGGGAGAAGCCGATCTGTTGCGCCGGGCTGTGTCCAAGAAAAAGCGCGAAGTGTTGGATCTGGAGCGCGGGCATTTTGTCGAAGGCAGTATCAAGCAGGGATACACGGAGGAGGAGGCCGGAAGGGTTTACGATATGATTGTCCGTTTTGCTGACTACGGCTTCCCGCGTGCTCATGCAGCTGCTTATGGTGTGCTAGCATTTCAGACGGCTTATCTAAAGGCCCATTATCCGGTGCAATTTATGGCTTCAATGCTGACAGCCGTGATGGGAAGTCATCGGAAAGTGGCTGAATATGTCGTCGAATGCCGTCGTATGGATATCGCAGTGTTGCCGCCTGATGTGAATGAGAGCGGAGTGTTGTTTACTCCTTTACAGCAGGGAGGCATCCGCTTCGGCCTAGCAGCGATTAAAAATGTCGGCACACAGGCGATGGAGAGCATTCTCGCTGTTCGCAAGGATCGGCCTTTCGACAGCCTGCTCGATTTTTGTCGACGTGTCGATTTGCGGGTATGTAATAAAAGAGTGATTGAATCGCTTATTCAGGCAGGAGCCTTTGATTCTTTGACGGGTCATCGGGCACAATTGCTTGCCATGCTGGATGAAACGGTCGATGCAGCCGTCAAGTGGCGCAAGGAACGGGATGACTTGCAAATTGATATGTTTGGTTTTGTGGAAATGCCCAATTGGGATATCGAATATCCCAATGTACCCAAATTCAGTGCCAGCCAGCAGTTAGAGCTGGAACGTGAACTACTGGGACTGTATTTATCCGGGCACCCGTTGGATGATTTTGAGTCGCTGTTGGAAAGCAGCGAGGCGGATCGTTTGATGGAACTGGGCGATGTGCCAGATGAAACGGTTGTTGTGACCGCAGGCATGGTAGTGTCACTCAAAACGATTACGACCAAGCAGGGTAAGGCCATGGCCTTCATTGAGCTGGAGGATCAGATTGAGCGCTGTGAGGTTGTGCTGTTTCCTGAGGTATGGAAGCGAAGCCAGCAGTGGATTGAAAAGGGAGCTTTGCTTACGCTTCGAGCCAAGATGCAGCAGCAGGACGAGCACTTCAAGCTCCTTGCGGATGAGACCGCCCCGCTGGCAGAAGACTCGCTGGCCCGGCTCCTCCAGCGCCGACGTGCCAGTACGCGCTCGTCCGCCGCTGGAACATCCGTGCCAGCTGCTGGCTCTGCTGCTGGCGGCCCGGGCGGGAGAGCGTCGCGCGTGTCGCCCCCGCCTTCGGCAGCCAATGCATCTGCTTCGCCTCAACCGAAGGCGGCTCGTCCCGTGGCGGCTGCTTCACCGCGTGGAGCTGAAACGGCTCGCGGTGAGCAGGTACCGCTCCCGCGCAGCTCGGAGTCGACCGTCCGTCAGCGGGTGTTTGTCAAAATCACCCGCCAGGCCGAGGAGGACGCCAGCTTGCTGGTCAGTCTCAAGGCACTGCTACAGGAGCATCCCGGTGCTATGCCTACCGTACTTTTTTATGAGAGCAACCAGCGTCTGCTGGCTTTGAGCGATGCTTACAGCATTAAGCCTTCTCCTCAGCTTTTTGATCAAATGGAGTCGATGTTGGGTGAAGGCACGGTGAAAGTCAAATGATAGGCACACAGCAAACCGCCCTTATTGTAACGGTTTAATGAACATTTTCCTTCCTTCCCGCATACACTTGGAAAACTGGCGAAACAGGAGATTCAACACGTCCCCTGCACCATAAGATCCCGTACGGTGAAAGAATAGAACTGCACGGTGAAAGCGGGAGGGAAATTATGTCCTATGAATATGCAGAAACTTTGTTAAATCGCAGAGGCATTCGTATCGAGTCCATTGCGGACATTGTTTTTCAGCTTCAGCTAAAATATTATCCTCATTTGACGATGGAAGAATGTATAGACAGTGTCAAAGCGGTTTTGCAAAAGCGTGAGGTTCAATATACGTTGCTCACAGGTATTGCGCTCGATGAGCTGGCCGAAAAAAAACTTCTCCCCCAGCCATTGCAAGCCATTATGGAGGCTGACGAACCGCTGTTCGGAGTGGACGAGACACTGGCTCTTGGAATTACGAGTGTGTACGGCATGATCGGCTTAACCAGTTTTGGTTATCTGGATAAGGAAAAGACGGGCATTATTGAACAACTGAACCAAAAAGGCAATGGTATTCATGTGTTTTTAGACGATCTTGTCGCCGGACTAGCTGCCGCTGCTTCTTCGCGCATTGCACATCGGAGCCTCCATGCCAAGCATTATCCTGCATCATTGGACGCTTAATTGACTTGTGTAGACAGAGTTGATGATTTTCTAGGCCCTCCGACGGAACTTGAATGATCAGGAGGGCTTTTGTTGCGGGAAAAAAGTAAGGTATGTTATCATGAGTCTATTATATGGGCTCAAAACTTGAGGCTTAGGGGGTAGAAACAAGGCATGTGGACGGTGATTTATATTGCACCGACGGCCAGACTGGCTGACATGATTAAGCTCAAACTGTCTGAAGAAGGTTTTATGGTGCAGGCCCGGGCCATCAGCGCGTCCAAGCAACAGTTTGAGATACTTGTGCCTTCGGGTGAAGTCGAAGAAATTCAGGAAGTGCTTAATTCGATTTTGCGCCCTTGAGTCCGGAACGGCGGAAGTGATACAGCAGCATGAGTGGAACAAAGGATGCACGATCGGCGGTAATGTTTTAGTAACAGGCGTTGACGTGTGTATGAACATAATGCTTAAAGGTGCCGCATAGACGGCAGAGGACCTTGTATCGGTTACGGCTGACAAATAAACGGCTGGAGAGGTGTAGTTGTGTTTAAAGATTTATTCCAAAAGAAGCGTAAATACGCGACCATCCCTTCGGAACGGGCGCTGAGCGGCGATCAAGCGGACATGCCGGATCGTCCCAAACGGGAAATTCCCGAAGGTCTTATGACCAAATGTGGCAAGTGTGGAAGTATTCAATACAGCAAAGAACTAGAGAAAAATTTGAAAGTGTGTCCGGTGTGCGGATACCATATGCGTTTGAATGCTATGGATCGCATTCGCATGGTGCTCGACGAAGACACGTTTACGGAATATGATGCCGATATGATTTCGGTTGACCCGCTGGACTTTCCGGGATATGCGAGCAAGCTGGAGCAACAGACCCTGAAATCTGGCTTGCGAGAGGCTGTCGTTACGGGCGACGGCCTTATTTATGGACATCCTGTTGTCGTTGCTGTGATGAGCTTTGACTTTTTTACTGGCAGTATGGGTTCGGTCGTAGGAGAGAAAATTACCCGCGCCATTGAGCAAGCAATAGACAAGCGTCTGCCGCTAATTATTTTCTCAACTTCCGGCGGGGCACGTATGCAGGAAAGTATTTTAAGCTTGATGCAGATGGCCAAAACAAGTGCTGCTCTTGCTCGTCTGGATGAGCAGGGCTTGCTGTATATTTCTGTTATCACCGACCCGACTACAGGTGGAGTGTCCGCCAGCTTTGCTACGCTTGGAGATATTAATATCGCGGAGCCAGGAGCTGTATTCGGCTTTGCAGGGCGTATTGTAATTGAACAGACAATCAGACAGAAATTGCCGGATGATTTTCAAACATCCGAATTTAATTTGCAGCATGGACAATTGGATATGGTTGTACACCGCAAGGAACTGCGTGATACCCTCGGGCAACTGCTTGATCTGCACAGTGTGAAAGGGGTGGAATAGATGGCTGGTGAATTGTCTTATGAAAAGCCCCTGGTCGAGATGCGACAGAAGATCGAAGAACTCAAGCAATTCGGACAGGATAAGCAAATTGATTTTACAGATGAAATCAACCGTCTCGAGGAACGTTATCTCGAGATGGAAGAAGAAATATATTCGAACATTACAGCACCACAAAAAATGCATTTGGCCCGTCATCATCAAAGACCAACGTCTCTTGATCTGATTGAGCAGGTGTTTACGGACTTTATTGAATTGCACGGCGACCGCTTGTTTGGAGACGATCTGGCGGTTGTGGGCGGGATTGCCAAGCTAAATGGTATTCCGGTGACCGTCATTGGCCAGCAGCGTGGTAAGGATACGAAAGATAACATTGCACGTTTTTTCGGTAGTGCCCACCCGGAAGGATTCCGTAAAGGCTTGCGTCTTATGCAGCAGGCTGACAAATTCAAACGCCCTATCATTACATTTATTGATACGAAGGGCGCTTATCCGGGTAATACAGCAGAGGAGAGAGGTCAATCGGAAGCGATTGCCCGTAACTTGCGGGAGATGGCAAAGCTTTCGGTGCCTGTTATTTGTGTGGTCATCGGCGAGGGTGGAAGCGGCGGTGCGCTTGCGTTTGCAGTCGGTAACCGTGTGCTGATGCTGGAACATGCCATTTATTCGGCCATTTCTCCAAACGGCGCAGCCTCGATTCTATGGAAAGATGCTTCCAAGGCGGATCAGGCAGCTGAAGCCATGAAGATTACGGCTAATGACCTCCTGCGCATGGAAATTATCGAGGATATTGTGCCGGAGCCGAAAGGGGGCGCGCATCGTAACTATGAAGTGACTGCTGCCGCAATCAAGGAGCTATTGGAACGTCATTTGGCAGACCTTACGAATATGAGCTGCGATGAATTGAGGGAAGATCGGTATCAAAAATTCCGAAAAATAGGTCAATACACCTTCTTGAAACCTGCGGAATCTGAACCTATGTTGTAATACGTTGTAAACGGGTAACAATAAATATGACGAACTTCCTATACAAATAGGAAAAAGTGTAGTAGATTTAATTGTTGGAAAAAGATATAAAGAGTAGCACCTTTGAAAACGGAGGAAAAACCCAAATGCGCAAAACTAAGATTGTATGTACCATCGGTCCTTCCAGTGAGTCATTGGAAAATGTGAAGAAACTGATTTTGGCTGGTATGAACGTAGCCCGCCTGAATTTCTCTCACGGTGATTTCGAGGAGCATGGCAACCGGATTAAAAACATCCGTCAAGCTTGTAAGGAGCTTAACAAAAACGTTGCTATTTTGCTCGATACGAAGGGGCCGGAAATCCGGACAGGAAAGCTCGAAGTTGAACCTATTGAGCTTGTTCAGGACGAGTTCATTACGCTGACAACGGAAGAAATTCTCGGTACGCAAGATCGTATTTCCATTACGTACAAAGATCTTCCCTCGGACGTGGAGCCCGGCTCCACCATTCTGATCGACGATGGTCTGATCGGACTCACCGTTATTGAAGTATCAGGCACTGAAATCAAATGCCGCATTGTTAATGGCGGAACGATCAAAAGCAAGAAGGGCGTTAACGTTCCAGGCGTTGCTATTTCTTTGCCTGGTATTACCGAAAAAGATGCTAATGATATCATTTTCGGTATTGAGCAGGACATTGATTTCATCGCGGCTTCTTTTGTTCGTAAAGCAAGTGACGTTCTGGAAATCCGTGAATTGCTGGCGAAACACAACGCAAGTCATATCCAAATCATTTCCAAAATAGAAAATCAGCAAGGTGTTGACAACCTGGATGAAATTTTGGAAGCTTCGGATGGCCTGATGGTTGCTCGTGGTGATCTCGGTGTGGAAATTCCTGCTGAAGAAGTGCCTCTGGCGCAAAAATTGATGATTAACAAATGTAATGTAGCTGGCAAGCCTGTTATTACGGCAACACAAATGCTGGATTCCATGCAACGTAACCCGCGTCCGACTCGTGCGGAAGCAAGTGACGTGGCGAATGCTATTTTTGACGGAACAGACGCAATTATGCTGTCCGGCGAAACAGCTGCGGGTAAATATCCGGTAGAATCCGTACTGACGATGTCACGTATTGCAGAAAAAGCTGAGTCCTCTCTGAACTACCGTGATTTGTTCAAGAAACAAAGAACGGCTCAAGAAATTAGTATTACAGAAGCAATCAGTCAATCTGTTTCTATTTCTGCACTTGACCTGCATGCCAAAGCGATCCTGACGTCCACACAAAGCGGAACAACGGCGCGTATGATTTCTAAATACCGTCCTGAAGCTCCGATTGTTGCTGTGACAACACAGGAAAGAACAGTTCGCCGTTTGGCTCTGATCTGGGGCGTACATGCAGTACAAGGCAGACCAGTCGTTGACACAACAGATAGTCTGTTTGACAACGCACTGGAAGGCGGTCGCAAATCTGGCCTCGTTAAAGAGGGCGATTTGGTTGTAATTACTGCGGGCGTACCTCTTGGTGATTCCGGTTCTACGAACCTGATCAAAATTAGCTGCGTTCCAGCACAAGCGTAATTAAAGTCTCCATGACATAATACCGAGGCTGTATTGTTACAACAAGCAAAAGAGCATTCAAGTCAATAAGACTTGGATGCTCTTTTTTTTATGTTCTCTAGCTTTTCATTTCCAGCCTTCTCGTCGTATGAAATCAAGAAATGCCTGTTGCATCAAGTTCATGTGTGTATCTTGTTGATACACGATGTTTATTTGATAATGGCTCCTTTGGTTATCAGCCTCGGGATAAGGGAGCCATTCCACCGAGGGAGCAGCATTTTCATTATTATCCACTCCGCTTGCAGGAAAGAAGGCAAGCGCTTCTCCGCCGCTTACGACTTGCTTTACCGCTTCCCAAGAGTTGATTTCCAGATGAGGCTTAACTAGCGAGGAATACTGATCTACAACTGATGAACCGCTATATTTTACCCATGTGTGCTTGTCCAGCACATCGGGTCCATCGACCTCCTCAAATTTGAATGCAGGTGCAAGTGCAGATGCAGAACGGATAACTCCTACTTGATCAGAAGCCACTGGCTCTGCCACCGTATACTCTGGAAGAGAATCTCTATCGTCGAGAAAAGCAAAATCAATTTCCCCCTGTTTCAGTAGCTGCTTAATTGCATCCGGGGATTGAATCTCCAACTGAATACGACAATCTGGATATCGTTGAGCAAACTTAGTCATCAAAGTGGGGAGGAGATACGTACCTGATATCGACTCTGCACTCAGATGTAATTGTGCCTGTGACTCTTTTGTCAGTTCATCTACAGCTTGTCTAGCTTCTTGTTCCAGAGAGATGATCTGCTTTGCGTAAGGTAATAATTTTTTTCCAGCTTCCGTTAGTATAATCCTGCCTTGTTGAAGAGAGAATAGGGAAACACCCATTTCCTTTTCCAAGCTTTTCATATGAAAGCTGACAGTAGGTTGTTTGACTTGCAAAGCTTCGGCCACATCCGTCGCCTTATGGAATTTGTCGATCAGCATCAAAATACGCAATTTTAGAATATTCATGGAATTCAACAGCTCTCCTTATATGTCATTCATATGTGAATTTCAAACTATAGATTAATTATATACCGAAAAATAATTTATCTATCAATATTTTATATTTGTTTTACAAAACCACGTCGTTCGTCTAACATTCCAGGCCTACAATGTAAAAGTGTTGATGGTCATAAATAAAAAACCGTCACTTAACTAAGGGGAGGACAATAAAAAATGTTGAAAAAATGGCCGTTCATTCTGATGACTCTCACCATGGTATTTGCACTTGCAGCTTGCGGATCAGGTAACAATGCTGCACCACAAGGAGAAGCTGCTACAGGAACAGACAATAAAGCAGCTGCTGAACTGACAGGGAACATTCTGGCTGTTGGCTCCACTGCACTTCAACCATTGGTAGAGCAAGCGGGACAAAAATTTATGGCTGTCGATAAATATAAAGGCATTGCAGTTCAAGTGCAGGGCGGCGGTAGCGGTACTGGCTTGACTCAGGTTTCCGGCGGACAAGCGGACATCGGTAACTCCGACGTGTTTGCAAAAGAAAAACTGGAGAGCGGCGCAGATGAGCTGGTCGATCACCAAGTAGCTGTTGTAGCCATGTCAGCGGTAGCGAATCCTAAAGTAGGCGTTACAGACCTGAAAAAAGATCAATTGGTACAAATCTTTACAGGTAAAATCACGAACTGGAAAGAAGTTGGCGGTGCAGATCAAAAAATCGTTATCGTAAACCGTCCAAGCAGCTCCGGTACTCGTGCAACATTTGAAAAATACGCATTGGGACAAAAAACGGAAGATCTGCCGGGCTCCATTCAAGAAGATTCCTCCGGTACTGTGAAAAAGCTGATTGCTGAAACACCGGGTGCGATTGGTTATCTGGCTCTGTCCTACATCGACAACACAGTAACTGCTTTGAAATACGATGGCGTTGAAGCTAACGTTGAAAATGTAGAACAAGGTAAATATCCAGTATGGGCTTACGAGCATATGTACACTAAAGGTGAGCCAAAAGAGCATGTGAAAGCATTCCTGGACTACATTCTGTCAGATGAAATCCAAAAAACGGATGTCGTAGACTTGGGATACATTCCAGTAGCAGGTATGCAAGTGAAACGTGATGCTGACGGTAATATCACGAAATAAGGAGAGTCACACCTCCTGTTCGATGAACGCAGCTAACGCGAGTATATTCACGAAGAAGAGGCGGACTAGCGTCCGGCCTCTATTCTTCGGTTAAAGGAGTTACAGTATGGAACCAATTGAAGGGAAGGCATACATGGAACAGAATAAACGATCCCGAGTTATGAAAGAAAGACATTACTGGGAAGAATGGACCGGCCGCATATATACGTCGGTTTGTGTCGTTTTTTTAGTTGCAGTCATTGTCTCCATCGTATATTTTGTTGCCTCCAAAGGTGTAGCTACATTTGCGGTGAATGGAGTCAGTCTGCGAGAGTTTTTCTTTGGAACCAAATGGAGCCCGGATGGCGAACCTAAGTCCTTCGGCGCGCTTCCGTTTATTACGGGTTCTTTTGCAGTAACCATACTGGCGGCTTTAATTGCCAGTCCACTCAGCTTATGTGCGGCTTTATTTATGACGGAAATCGTGCCGAAATCGGGTAAACGTATCCTTCAACCTGCGATTGAATTATTATCCGGTATTCCGTCTGTTGTATATGGCTTTGTCGGCTTGACCGTGATCGTCCCGCTGCTGCGGAACGTGTTTGGAGGACAAGGCATCGGCATTCTGGCAGGCTGCCTAGTGTTGTCAGTCATGATTTTGCCGACGATAACGAGTATTATGGCAGATGCGTTGTCTTCCTTGCCGGGGGGGCTGCGTGAATCCTCTTATGCTTTGGGTGCTACTCGCTGGCAGACAATTGCCCGTGTTATTATTCCGACGCTGTTGCCTGCTCTTTTAACAGGAATTATTCTCGGTATGGCTCGTGCCTTCGGAGAAGCGTTGGCTGTACAGATGGTAATCGGGAATGCTCCGCACATACCGCATTCCTTGCTGGAATCCGCTTCGACCTTGACCAGCGTCATTACACTAAGCATGGGCAATACAGCGATGGGCTCCGTTCATAACAATGCTCTCTGGAGCATGGCGCTTGTTCTTCTGCTCATGACATTCATTTTCGTGCTGCTGGTAAGGCTGCTTGAAAGGAGAAACCGGGTTTGATGAAAGCTAAAACGACCGACAAGATCGCTACATTTGTAATCTGTTTCTTCGCCTTGTTCATTGTTGCACTTTTGGTTGGATTACTGGGCTTCATTTTAGCCCGCGGAGTCAGTCATATTTCTTTTGACTTTTTAACCAGTGCTCCCCAAACATTACGTGCAGGCGGTGGTATTGGCCCGCAACTATTTAATTCCGTATTTTTGTTAATCTTAACTTTGATTATCACCATTCCGATTGGCTGGGGCGCAGGTATTTACATGGCGCAATATGCAAAGCCGGGGAAAATTACGGACTTTATACGACTTGTCGTCGAAGTATTGTCCTCCTTCCCGTCTATCGTCATCGGATTGTTTGGACTACTACTTATCGTAAATACGTTTGATTTTGGCTTTTCCCTCTTATCAGGAGCCTTGGCTTTGGCCGTATTTAACCTGCCGCTGATGGTTCGCACAACGGAGCAGGCTTTCCGAGCTGTGCCGAAGGAGCAAAAGGAAGCTGGACTTGCGCTTGGACTGTCCAAGTGGAAAATCATCACCTCCATTTTGTTGCCAGCTGCGCTGCCAAGCTTGATTACGGGTACCATTTTGGCCGCAGGCCGTATTTTCGGGGAAGCCGCAGCATTGCTGTTTACAGCAGGGATGAGTACGCCGCCGCTTGATTTTACTGATTGGAATCCATTGCATGCCAGATCGCCTATTAACCCGATGCGACCTGCTGAGACATTGGCTGTCCATATTTGGAAGGTCAACAGTGAGGGGATTGCTCCCGACTCCAAAGATATTGCTGCAGGCGCTTCTGCCGTACTGGTGCTGCTTGTGCTTGCATTCAACTTGAGTGCAAGATGGTTCGGAAGAGTTGTATACCGCCGTCTGACAGCTGCCAAACGTATGGATTAGAAAGGGGATGGAGAACAATGGAACATGTGATTACGCGAACGGTAAAAACCGCCGCACCAGCAACATCCGTTCAGTCTACGCGTTCGGAACAGCTTGCGGGGCAACCGCCGCATCCGTTCAGTACTGAGGATTTGAGTATTTATTATGGCAGCTTTGAGGCTGTGAAAAAAGTGAATCTGGCCTTTCCGGAACAGACAGTGACTGCCCTGATCGGGCCTTCCGGCTGCGGTAAATCGACCTTTTTGCGCTCCCTTAATCGGATGAATGATGAGATTGCGTCTTCCTCTACAACGGGACATATCTGGATGGATGGACAGGATTTGACGGCACCGGAAACGGACGTGATCAAGCTGCGTCAGCAAATTGGCATGGTGTGGCAACGTCCCAATCCTTTTTACAAATCCATTTACAATAATATCGCCTTCGGCCCCAAATACCGTGGGGTGCGCAAGAAGAAACAGCTTGATGAAATCGTCGAAAGCAGCCTGCGTAAAGCAGCATTATGGGATGAGGTCAAGGATCGCCTTCACGATTCCGCTCTGGCGCTGTCTGGCGGGCAACAGCAGCGGCTTTGCATTGCACGTGCACTATCCGTTCAGCCGAAAATTCTATTGCTTGACGAGCCAGCTTCCGCGCTGGACCCTGTGTCTACAGGCAAGGTAGAAGAGCTCATCACCGAATTAAAAAAAGAACTGCGCATCGTTATTGTGACGCACAATATGCAGCAGGCTGCACGAATTTCCGATTATACTGCTTATTTTTATATTGGAAGTCTGGTTGAACATGGGAAAACGAACGATATTTTCACGAATCCTGAAAATGAGCTTACTCAGGAGTACATCATGGGTCGATTTGGTTAAGCGATGTTGCTCATCGACCTACTATATATGAGCTGCACGTAAAATCCTCTTACTAATCCAGCATTAGTAAGAGGATTTTTATTGTGTTCAACATTTTGTAACTTTTTTAATCTATTAGTAAATTAAAATATATTGATCGTTTGGGTATATTTTCATATAATACAACTAACTATTTATCATGCATAAATAGTGGTTTAGTTCCCCTCGCTATCAAAAAGAATCTTCTGCAAGAGTAAATAGGGTTAAACTGAACACAATTACCCAAATCAAAATAAGGGAGAGGGTTCAAATGAAGAAGAAGATGTGTCCAACCGTAAAGATGATAGCGCTTTCAAGTTTGGTAATTACAGTAACGTCAGGACTCCTAAGTCCCTCATGGGCTGCGGCACAGGAGATGGTGCCGACTACATATGATTCAGGACGTGAATCGGCGACTGCTTCTTATGAACTTACCACAGATTCAGCTGTGCGACGGGACGTTTATGGTGGTGATGTAAATTCAGGTGTTTTGGATCGTGAGCCATTATTTGGGCTGTCGGCTGTGGCGAAGCCAACCGCTGTTGTGAATACAGACAGCCTCCTGAACAAAATGCGCGACTTTAGCAAGTTTTCTACGGGGAATATATCCAAGGATACGACGCTTGCCTTAAATATTGTATCCTGGCAATTGCCGCATGGCGGATTCTTCAAAGCTATGGAAAAGAATTATAAATCTAAATGGGATGGCAAAGCTGCACGCTCCACATGGAAAAGCAAGGATGGTGTTGAACTCGGAACGTTTGATAACGAGGCCACGACAACCGAGATTCGTTTTTTAGCGGATGTATACAAAAAAACCAAAAATAAAGATATTAAGAACAGTGTACAAAAAGCAGTCGACTTCGTACTAACCTCTCAATATTCCTCAGGTGGCTGGCCTCAAGTATACCCTAAACGTGGTAATTATTCCGATGCTGTAACTTATAATGATGATGCGATGGTCAGAGTTATGGTTTTGGCTGACGATATTGTGAACAAGAAGCAGCCGTTTGATAGCGATATTCTGGATAACTCTTACCGCTCCAGACTTCAGCAAGCGCTAAACAAAGGTATCCAGTACACAATTAAATCTCAAATTGTAAATAATGGTACACCAACAATTTGGGGGGCACAGCACGATCCGGCTACTTATGCATCTGTTGAAGCCCGGGCATTTGAGTTACCTTCCAAAACAACTACAGAATCAGTAGGCATTACTGCTTTTCTCATGTCCCAGCCGCAAACCGCTGAAGTGAAAAAAGCGGCTCAGAGTGCTTTGAAATGGTTTGACGCGAACCGAATCGACGGTATCAAATACAATCGTCAAGGTCCGGAGTTTTTCCAAAAGGACGCATCGAGCGTAATGTGGTATCGGTTCTATAACGTGGAAGACAATAAATATTTCTTTTCAGACCGGGATGGCAAAAAGTATACCGACATCATGAAAATTAGTGAGGAAAGACGACTTGGTTACGCCTGGGCGGGAAGCCAGGCTAAGAGCTTGCTCAAGCTGGCTTCGGATAGCGGATATTATAAACTGTCCAAGCCGTTGCCACAATAATAAAGGCATTATTATATATGATTGGAGAGGGCGGACCGTTCGGTCTGCCCTCTTTTTGTTCCCGGGCTGTAAATATGGTTTAATGGAGAGAGGGCAAAATAGAGATAAAGATGCACAAAGATAGGAGAGCTTGTATGACTCAAGAGGAGAAACAAACGGAATTACGCTGGTATGGCGCACCGCTACGCGTCCGTTATCAGGAAAGCGACCAGATGGGGGTCGTATATCATGCGAATTATTTGAACTGGTTTGAGATCGGGCGCACCGAAATGATCCGACAGGCGGGTTTTAACTATCGGAGTATGGAGGAACGAGGAGTCTTGCTGCCAGTTATTGAAATCAATGCGAAATATGCGAGTCCTGCTCGATATGATGATTTAATTACCATTTATACTGCAATTACGGACTTCTCCAGATTACGTCTAAACTATATCTATGAGGTTCGACGGGTAACGGAAGATGAGCATCAAAGGTATATGGGAAAGGTATGGACCCAGGCAGACACGCTGCCGGGAGAATTGCTTGTCACAGGGATGACACGGCACGTATGGTTGAACACCGAATGGAAGCCCGTTCGACTGGATCAGGCGCTACCTGAGCTGTACACTGCATTAAGGTTTGCTTTTACAGGCGGGGAGGGACAGAAGTCATGATGATGCGTAAACGTCTGTGGCTGTTGCTGCTGCTCATTCCTTTGGCGGAGCTGTACGGGTTTATATGGGTAAGTCACTGGATTGGAGCGGGCAAAACGATTTTACTCATCATTCTGACGACCCTAATCGGGGCTGCCATGATGCAATTTGAAGGTCGTAAGGTGATTGCCGATGCGAAAAATGAAATGAACCGGGGACAAATGCCCGGCCGTAAAATGCTGGATGGATTATGTGTCTTTTTCGGTGGGAGTTTGCTGCTTATCCCTGGATTTTTAACAGATATTATTGGTTTTACGTTGGTGTTTCCTTTAACACGAGCGTTGTACCGACGGTTTTTATTGAAGTGGCTGGAGAAAAAAATGAAGAACGGCAGTATTACGTTTCGGCGGTTTTGACGTGAGCTGCCGTTTTTCCTATCCCTGATTTAGCGGACTCTTCCAGCGAGAATATAGTTGCGCAAGTCCTGAATGACATTCGCGCGATTCAGTGCATCAACGACAATGAGTGATACAGGTCCGATAATTAGTCCTAAAACGCCAAACAGCTTGAGCCCGATGAACATACCGATGAGGGTGGGAAGCGGGTTCAAGCCCACGCTGCTGGCCAGCACCTTAGGCTCCACGATCTGTCGTCCAATCAACAGGATGATATAAAGGATCGACAATCCTACTCCTAGTGCCAAATTACCAGACATATACGCATACAGTATCCACGGAATCATCACAATGCCAACCCCCAAATAAGGTAGCAAGTCCACCAGCCCGATCATCAAACCGATGGTAAAGGCGGATTCCACACGCAATATGAACAGCCCAACAATGACCGTTAATGCCGTAATGGATATGATAATGAACTGTGCGCGCAAATAGCCGTACAGTGCTTTACGCAAATCGTGCCATATATCCGACAATGGCTTGCGAATCGTATCAGGAATCGTGTTTGAGAGCATCCGACTATGTCGGTCCCAATCCTTACTAATAAAAAAGGCTGCTAATACAATAACCATTAGAACTGCTCCCATATTAGGCAGAGAGGTCAGCAAGTTCAAAACTCCATTAAAAAATTGAGCGACTAGCGTAGTGACAGCCGAACTGACAGTTTGAGTTGTCTTATCAATATTACTGTTAATGGTATGTTGGTAATCTGGATTATCCCGGATGAAATGGTTAATTTCAATAATTACATTTTGAATCAAATCGCTTTGTGTCCAATCGATAAATAGACTTTTAAAACGCTCAATATGTCCGTCAAAAGTCATGGCCAACTTTATAACTTCACGGACCATGCGGGTGATTGCAGCAGATAGGATAATTGCAATTCCACCTAAATATACAAATAATGAGACCGTGACAGCCGTCCAACGTGGCATACGGGCTTTGCTACGCAGAAAACTAACCAGTGGATTCATGGCATAAGCCACAAGCCAGGCGAATAGGAAAGGATAGACGAGAGGGAAAAGCACATATATGCCCAGTAACAGAGCTACAATCACGATTGCCACCCATAGAGCACGAAATATGCGATTCAGGATTAACCGGCTCAAGCTCTCACGGCTCCTTTCTTTTACGATAGTTTTTCATAAAATAAATGCTCTACTATACATATGCGGGAAAGGGGGGAGACAAGACCTGTGTAAAAAAGTGCAAATGAATCAATATTTTTTGTAAGGGGTTTCAAAAATTTATTTATGGAAGCGATAAAACATTTGAATGTGTTGGAATAGCCCTCAATGTTCACATAAACGACAAAATCCAGTATAGTGAAAGAAGGTTTAAATATTGACATATGGCGTTAACATTACTCAGCTATTTAAAAGACATATCTTACTTTTGAAAATGTTTACATTGCAAGTCCGTTCACAATGTTTTTACAAAGGAGAGATGTAACGATGACAGCGACTAAAGGTCTGGAAGGGATCGTAGCGACCACTTCCTCCATAAGCTCTATCGTAGATGGCGTTCTCACGTACCGGGGTTATAACATTGATGATTTGGCTGTTAACGCCGATTTTGAAGAGGTAGCTTATTTGTTGTGGTTTGGAAAATTACCTGATAAAGAGCAATTGCAGGAGCTTCGCAACCAGTTAAGCGAATACGCTGCTATTCCGGATGAAATTGTTACTCAATTAAAGTTATATCCGAAAAATTTGAGCACGATGGCTGCCTTGAGGTCAGCCGTATCGTCTCTCGCTTTGTATGACCCAGAGGCGGATGATATGTCGAGAGAATCTAATGTGACCAAAACCGTCAAGCTTCAGGCGCAATTGCCTACCATTGTGGCAGCTATAGCACGTATACGCGAGGGCTTGGAGCCGATTGCGCCTAAAAAAGGTATTTCCATCGCTGAAAACTTTTTGTATCAGCTGACTGGCAAGGATCCAGAGGAGACGGCTATTAAAGCGTTCAATCAGGCTCTCGTGTTGCACGCCGATCATGAATTAAATGCGTCTACCTTTGCTGCGCGTGTAACGGTAGCCACATTGTCGGATATTTATTCCGGAATCACGTCTGCTATTGGAGCTTTAAAAGGACCACTGCATGGTGGGGCCAATGAGGCTGTGGCCAAAACGCTGGAGGAGATTGGTGGCTTGGATCAGGTGGACTCCTATATTCAGGCGAAACTGGATAACCGCGAAAAAATTATGGGCTTTGGACACCGAGTCTATAAAAACGGTGATCCGCGTGCCAAGCATTTGCACAAAATGTCCCGCGAGCTGGGGGAAATGAACGGCGACACAACGTTGTTTGATATGTCAGTTCGAATTGAGGGAATTGTAACAGGGCAAAAAGGCTTGAAGCCCAATGTGGATTTTTATTCTGCCTCTGTGTATACCCAGTTAGGTATCAAGAGAGACCTGTTTACACCTATTTTTGCTGTGAGTCGTGTATCTGGGTGGACCGCACACATTTTAGAACAGTATGAAAATAACCGCCTGATTCGTCCTCGCGCCGAATATACAGGTCCAATGGATCAAAAATATGTATCACCAGAGTTGCGCTAACCCTTTGTTGAAGGAAGATTGAGGTTGTATACCCTGAATTTAAAAAATAAGGTACAATAGAGGGGACGGCGAGAGATGTACGTTTTTGTCTGTGATAAAGATCATGTCTTTCGTCCTGTACCCATTCATATCTGAGGAGGAAAAGGAACTTATGGCGAAATTTGAAAAGTTTGAGCTCCCAACTGAAGGCGAAAAAATTACGATTGATAACGGTCAACTACGGGTTCCGAACCATCCGGTAATTCCGTTTATCGAAGGTGACGGCACAGGTCGCGATATCTGGAAAGCTTCCAAGCGCGTACTGGACGCAGCTGTAGAAAAAGCATATAACGGCAGCAAAAAGATTGCCTGGTATGAAGTATTCGCTGGTGAGAAAGCTTTCAATACATACGGCGAATGGCTCCCTAACGATACTTTGGAAGCCATCCGTGAGTATATTGTAGCCATCAAAGGTCCACTTACAACACCTATTGGCGGTGGTATCCGTTCGTTGAATGTGGCATTGCGGCAAGAACTGGATTTATACGTATGTCTGCGTCCTGTTCGTTATTTTAACGGTGTTCCTTCTCCAGTGAAACGTCCTGAATTGGTAGACATGGTTATTTTCCGTGAGAACACAGAAGATATTTACGCGGGGATCGAGTATGCTGAAGGGTCCGAAGACGTGAAAAAGGTTATTCAGTTCCTCCAACAAGAGCTGGGTGTGAACAAAATTCGTTTCCCTGAAACCTCTGGTATTGGCATTAAGCCAGTTTCTTCCGAGGGTTCAAAGCGTCTGGTACGGGCAGCCATTCAGTATGCTGTTGACCACGGACGCAAGAGTGTCACGCTCGTACACAAAGGTAACATTATGAAATTTACCGAGGGCGCCTTCAAAAACTGGGGTTATGAAGTGGCTGAGGAAGAATTTGCAGATAAAGTATTTACTTGGGCCCAATATGATGTAATCAAGGAAAAAGACGGTGAGGATGCGGCAAATGCAGCTCAAAAAGCGGCTGAAGATGCAGGCAAAATCATTATTAAGGATGCGATTGCTGATATTGCACTTCAGCAAGTACTGACTCGTCCTTCTGAATTTGATGTAATTGCTACGCTCAACCTGAACGGGGACTATCTGTCCGATGCTCTTGCTGCCCAAGTTGGTGGAATTGGTATTGCGCCAGGTGCAAACATTAACTATGTAACAGGGCATGCTATCTTTGAAGCTACACATGGTACAGCTCCAAAATACGCCGACAAAGACGTAGTGAACCCTGGTTCCGTAATTCTGTCGGGCGTAATGTTGCTTGAACACTTGGGTTGGAAAGAAGCGGCTGACCTGATTTATAAAGGGCTGGAGACGTCCATTAATAAGAAGATTGTAACTTATGACTTTGCTCGTCTGATGGATGGTGCTACACAAGTGAAATGCTCCGAGTTCGCAGATACCATTATTAGCAACCTGTAAGGAAGGGGAATACCACTTGTCCATTCAACGTAAAAAAATATCCATTGTTGGCGCCGGTTTTACCGGTGCCACTACCGCATTGCTGCTGGCTCAAAAGGAGCTGGGTGATATCGTACTGATCGATATTCCGCAACTAGAGAATCCGACCAAAGGCAAGGCGCTTGATATTTTGGAGGCCGGTCCGGTACAGGGATTTGACAGCCAGATCACGGGCACTTCCAGTTACGAGGATGCAGCTAACTCGGATATCGTCATTATTACAGCCGGGATTGCACGCAAGCCGGGTATGAGCCGTGATGATTTGGTAAATACGAACGCAGGAATTGTAAAATCCGTTTGTGAGAACGTGAAGAAGTATGCGCCGGATTCTATCGTCATTATTCTGAGTAATCCGGTAGATGCTATGACCTATACTGCTTATCAAACGCTTGGATTCCCGAAAAATCGGGTTATTGGCCAATCAGGTGTGCTGGATACAGCGCGATATTGTACCTTTATTGCACAAGAACTGAACGTTTCCGTCGAAGACGTACGCGGCTTCGTTATGGGTGGTCACGGTGATGATATGGTGCCCCTGGTACGCTATTCCAGCGTTGGAGGTATACCTATCGAAACCCTGATTTCGCAGGAACGTATCGAAGCAATCGTACAACGGACACGCGGTGGTGGCGGTGAGATCGTCAACCTGTTGGGTAATGGTAGCGCATATTATGCACCGGCAGCTTCGCTTGCACAGATGACAGAAGCGATTGTAAAAGATAAAAAACGGATTATCCCGGTCATTGCCTATCTGGAGGGAGAGTACGGCTATCAGGATTTGTTCCTTGGCGTACCGACACTTCTTGGCGGTAATGGTATCGAAAAAGTGTTCGAGTTGGAATTGACAGCCGAAGAAAAAGCAGCGCTCGATCAATCCGCCGAATCGGTCCGCAGTGTGATTAAAATAGTTACTGTATAGATTCAATTTTCTACTAAAACGGTATACTTTTACTTGAAGAGGTGTTCCCAAGCCATAGTCATGGCCATCGGACACCTCTTTTACTTTTAAACGGAATATAAGGAATCTATTCGTTTTCTTTCTTATTTCCTTTGCTTTGGACCACTTCCCCGGTATAATAGAGTTCATATGCATTGATAGTTACATGAGGATTTTTCAAAAATCCTTACATAGAAAAGCATGTCCCAAAACACTGAAAAGATGGTAGTCATTCGTTGGAATATGATCGTTCTATGGAAAAATAGTTTGTGAGAAAACAAAGAAATGGAGGTTATAAAGAATGTTTTTTATTCACATTATTGGATCACTGGCGATGGGTTTTTATTTATTGCTCCCCTTCGTTGTGGGCAAAATCGACAAATTGGCTCCAAGTGCGCAGGAAGGGACGATATCGGCTGTACAGCTATTAAACCGTCTGGCTCAATTTGCACTGATTCTTGTACTTATTAGCGGCATCTATATGATTTTTGTTTGGGATTCTTATTCGGTAGCATGGATCGTTGTTGTGTTGGTGTTGTTTCTTGCCATTTCTGGTATTGCTGGTGCTATGGGTAAGCCATTACGCTTGTCACTGGAAGCGGTTCGTAACCAACAGCCGATTACGCAATACGCTGGTAAAATGCGGATGTTCAGCACGCTGCTGGCTGTCTTCATGATTCTAATTACGATTTTAATGGTATACAGCCATATTATTTAATTATGCATTTGGTGAGAGCCTATAATCCAATGATGACAAATGCTAAATTGAAAAAAACGGTCTGTGCTGAATAAGCATAGGCCGTTTTTTTGTGTGCTCAAATAACTACATTTTTCTTTTTTCGTTTAACGAATAACTTAGCGTGGTAAATCAGGAGTAGAGTGGATGCAAATGTTGCATCCTAAAAAATATCTAATTTTGAAGGGAGAATGTACAATGCCTAAAAGTAATCAACCTCAGCAAACTTTGCCCCCACAGCATCAAGACCAACAACCGGGGATTGAGTCCAAAATGTCGCCTGCACCTCAGTTTGAAAAACCAACTTATAAAGCCGCTGGCAAGCTAACAGGTAAAGTTGCACTTATTACTGGTGGGGACAGTGGAATTGGACGGGCTGTAGCTGTCACATATGCCAAAGAAGGTGCGGACGTAGCTATCATCTACTTGAATGAGCATAAGGATGCGGAAGAAACAAAACGTCAGGTAGAGCAGGAGGGGCGCAAATGCGTATTGATTCCTGGTGATATCGGAGATGATCAATTTGCCAAAAAAGCGGTTCAACAGACGGTTAATGAGTTGGGCAAGCTCGACATTGTCGTGAACAATGCGGCAGAGCAGCATCCACAACAAAAGCTGGAGGATATCACCAAAGAACAGTTGGAGCGCACGTTCCGTACGAATATTTTCGGTATGTTCTTCCTGACGCAAGCAGCATTGCCGCATTTGAAGAAAGGGAGCACAATTGTCAATACAACATCGATTACCGCGTATGCTGGGAATAAGACACTCATTGATTATTCCTCCACCAAAGGGGCAATCACATCATTCACTCGTTCCCTTTCGCTCAATTTGGCGGATCAAGGTATTCGGGTGAACGCTGTAGCACCAGGACCGATCTGGACACCGTTAATCCCGTCTACCTTTGATGCCAAGACAGTCAGCGAATTTGGAGGAGCACAGCCTATGAAGCGCCCGGGTCAGCCGGAAGAATTGGCGCCAGCTTATGTGTACCTTGCTTCAGACGATTCGTCTTATGTAAGCGGGCAGGTTATTCATATCAATGGCGGTGAAGTTGTAAACGGATAAGAGGATAAGGAAAAGGTTGGGGCAGTCTTATGCTCCGGCCTTTTTTTCTTTTCACAGTGGAACATAATGTAGGCAGCCTGTAGAATGAGATTAACTTACATAAAAGGATGGGCAAATTTCTATGAAATCGTTTCGTTTCAGGCTTACCCTGATCATGCTGATTTTGATTGGCGTATCTGTCCTTGCTGCTGGAATCACGATGGGACAAATCTTTAAAAATTCGAATATGAAGGTGCTAGAGGAGAACATGGGACGGGAGATAGACCTGCTTCGTGCTACATTCCCTTTTGTGAATGCAGATGCCCTGTCCAGTACGGATTATGTCTCTTATTATTCTCAAAAGGCGAAGGAAATTGCCCGTTTGACGGAATCGCGGGTGACCTTCATTCGCAAGGACGGGACGGTGGTTGGCGATTCGTTAAGCGATCCGCGTAAGATGGAAAACCACGCATCTCGTGAAGAAATTCAGCAAGCCTCAACAGAGAGAATCGGACGCACGATTCGTTACAGCGAAACCTTGCAGCGGAACATGCTATACGTTGCAGAGCCTGTTGTATCGGGCAAGGGCTTTGACGGATATATCCGTTTGTCCATGAGTCTGAAAGCGGTGGAGGAGGGAGTACGCCGCGGCTGGACGGCTATCGGGATTGGACTCGTGTTGCTATTTCTTGCTGCTGGATTGGTGAGCTATCGTATTGCCCGCAGTCTGACCTCGCCTATTGAGCATATTACAGGGGTAGCCAACCGCATTTCAGGACTGGATTATGACGCAAGGGTTGGTGTGCAGCGCCGGGACGAAGTAGGGCAACTGGGGGAAGCCATTAATCGTATGGCTGACAGTCTTCAAAACCAAATGAAAACGATACGTGACAATGAGGATCTACTCCAGAGCGTCATGAGTAATATGACAGGCGGGATTCTAATGATTGATGCAAGTGAGTCTATTGCGCTTGTAAACCGTGAGTCTGAGCGAATGCTCGGTGTCGTGGGTAAACGGGTGACGGACAAGCCGTATCATGAGCTGAAGAAGCACTATGAGCTCACAAAGCTAATTGAGGGCAGCATACAAAGCCGAGAAAGGCTGCATGGTGAGGTTCATTTGTACAATCCCGAGGAAAGACTCGTGTTGCTGGATGGTGTTCCGATGTATGAGGATGAAGGCGGATACCGGGGGATGCTGTTCCTTTTACAGGATATTACGGCTATTCGACGGTTGGAAAATATGCGGAGCGAATTTGTGGCAAACGTTTCTCATGAGCTAAAAACACCAATTGCCGCAGTCAAGGGTTTTGCCGAGACGTTACTCGGTGGCGGGGTTAAAGATGAGGAGACGGCCCGTTCATTTTTGCAAATTATATATGATGAAAGCGAACGATTGAATCGGCTGATCGGTGACATTTTGGAGCTATCCAAAATTGAATCCAAGCGTTCTCCGCTGGATTGCTCGCCGGTGCACGTTTCGTCGTTCATAGAATCATTGCTGGAAAAACTGAACAATGTAGCTGCCAAAAAAAGAATTACGCTACACATGGATATCCCGGATGAGCTGTTTATGGAGGCGGATGAAGATAAGCTTCAGCAGATTTTCCTGAACCTTTTGTCTAATGGTATTAACTATACACTTGATGGTGGCAAGGTAAAGATTAAGGTTTTAACGATCCAGCGGGAGAATGGCACGGAAAAGGTCGTATTTACAGTCAGTGATACAGGTATTGGAATTCCAAAGAAGGACCTGCCACGTATCTTTGAACGCTTTTACCGGGTGGACAAAGGACGCTCGCGCAACTCTGGCGGAACGGGACTGGGATTGTCGATCGTCAAACACTTGGTCGATTTGCATCATGGCACCCTTTCGGTGGAAAGTGAGCTTGGATTGGGTACCACATTTACAGTTGAATTACCGCTATTGCAACAGGAAGAATGAACTATAACCTTTTTTACATTCTGTTAACAATGCCGTGATAAAATAAACGGGTGTCGCATGAGTATGGAAAAGATTTCTGGATTTTGACCAATGCGCCTTTAATAGGTAAACAGGAGATGAAGTTATTTATGGGACAACGCTTGCTGGTTATTGAGGATGAACCAACGCTTGCCAGATTGCTATCCTACAATTTGATACAAGAAGGCTTCGAAGTGGACACGGAGGATCATGGCAGTGCAGGGTTTGAAAAAGCCTCCAGAGAATCCTACGATTTGATCCTGCTGGATTTGATGCTGCCGGGAATGAACGGTCTGGACATTCTGAGCAGACTTCGCCATCAGGGGCTGACAACGCCTATCATTATTTTAACGGCCAAAAACGGCGAGGCCGAGGTTGTCCAAGGGCTGAAGTCGGGTGCAGATGATTACATCACGAAGCCTTTTGGCGTTTCTGAGCTGTTGGCACGTGTAACGGCTGTGCTGCGAAGAACTTCCGGCGGGGATGAAGGAGTGCTGTCTGATCAGAAAGATAGCTCCAAAATTCAACTGGGCGAGCTGGAGATTTATCCTGAGAAATATGAAGTCATTCTTGGAGGTCAGTCTATCAGCCTCAGACCAAAGGAATTTGAGGTACTTCTTTATTTGTCCCGCAAGCCGGGTGTGGTCCTGACCCGGGATGATCTGATGAATGCTGTTTGGGGTTTTGACTACATTGGTGGTCAACGAACCGTGGATGTGCACGTCAGTTCCTTACGTAAAAAGCTGGAGCTGGATCCCGACTCGGTTCATATCGATTCGATCCGTGGAGTGGGGTACAAGCTGGTTGTAAATAAAAAAAGAAGCGCTTCTCATTTATTATAAATGAGGAGCGTTTTTCTTTATCCAGGGAAGTGTCCGACGACTTTTGTGTCCATTTCGTGATTTTACATTTCATTAACAAAAATAGACGCTAGAATCAACAAATGACCGATATGATGTTCCCGTCACTCCAAGTAGTTAAAAAAAGGGGACTTCAGAACGATGATAACGGAACCAAAGACCCAGCCGAGTTCCACTGCCGTGATTGAACGTGAAGCATACAAGCCGATTACTACCTATGTGTCATGCCGGGAGGTTCCGATCATTGGTACGGATATGTCTTGTAAAGAACTGTTAGGACTTATGAAAACACAGGAGGATATACCTTGTGTCATTGTTGTGGATAAAAATGATCTCCCATTGGGCATTATTATGAGAGATGCGTACAATCGCCATTTTACGGGCAGATTTGCTGCGGCGTTGTTCTATGACAAGCCTGCGGCCATATTTGCCGATCCCAATACATTAATTGTGGATCTGAAAAGCCAGGCATCGGACATTGTGGAACTGGCGATGTTGCGTGAAGATCAGCGTTTTTACGATTGTGTGTTGATTAAGGAAGGAACACGGTTACTCGGCGTACTCACAATTCGTGATATCCTGTCGGTTGTGCAGCGAATGCAAAGAGAAGCGGACGAAGAGCGGGGCGATGTGATTCGGCATAGCTATGACGGAGTCCAGCGTATTCAGCTGACTGTGCTGGATGCAGCTAAAGAGGCCGATGACAGTGTGCGGCTAACCCGGTCAATGAGTGAGTTATCCCGCCGTGGCAAAGTAGAACTGGAAGATGTTTTGCTCTCCTATCGTGCAGTCACGGAGCAAATGAAGCGCCAGCATGAGCAGATGACGGCGTTGACCCAATCGCTGAATGACATTGCGGGCATGACCTCATCCATTCGTGCACTGGCAGATCATAGCGGACTGCTGGCGATCAACGCGTCCATTGAAGCGGCGCATGCTGGCGAACACGGACGAGGCTTTCAGATTGTGTCTCAAGAGGTGCGGAATATGTCACTCCAGACGAAAGCCTTTTCCACGCAGATTACAGGCTTACTCACCCATATCGAGCAAATGCTGCGTGACACCGCTGAACTGACGGATACGAGTATGCAGCAGATTCATACAGGCTCTCAATATATTTCTGCCGGAACACAAACTTTTGCCAAACTACTGCAGGCTGTCAATGAAATTGAAGCCAAAAACAGTGAAATGTCCCGTTCCGCAGAGGAAGCGGCTTTGAATGCAGCCGAAATAGCGCATGAGCTAGAGCTCATGTTAAGTTCTTGATCATTTTACATACCGTTAACAAATCCACCACACTAAATTTACACACAGCTTATATAATCTTCATATTGTGCAAATCAGGTGCAATGCTTGAGGATCATAACTGCAACACGAAGGAGATCATAAATCCATGAATGATTCCGTAATCCGGATCGATAAGCTGAATTTATATTATGAGAAATTTCACGCGCTGAAACATATAAACCTCGATATTCCTGAAAAAACGGTAACTGCCTTCATCGGCCCGTCCGGCTGCGGCAAATCAACCCTGCTGCGTACGCTGAACCGGATGAATGATATGATACCGGGAACGCGTATTGAAGGCACTGTGAGTATCGCAGGTCAGGATATATACGGCGATACTATGGAAGTAGAAACTCTGCGTAAGCAGGTGGGAATGGTTTTTCAACAGCCTAACCCATTTCCCAAATCGATTTATGATAACGTGGCCTACGGCCCGCGTCTGCATGGAGTTCGGCAAAAGGACAAGTTGGACGAATTGGTTGAGCAAAGCCTGCGGCAGGCGGCACTTTGGGAAGAGGTCAAGGATTTTCTGAAGCGTTCTGCTCTGAGTTTATCCGGTGGACAACAGCAACGGTTGTGCATTGCCCGGGCGCTTGCTGTACAGCCAGATATTTTGCTTATGGACGAGGCGACATCTGCGCTGGATCCGATCTCCACGATGAAAATTGAAGAACTGGTTCAGGAATTGCGAGACACGTATACCATTGTCATGGTGACGCATAACATGCATCAGGCAGCGCGTGTGTCCGGTCGAACTGCGTTCTTTTTGAATGGTGTTGTGGTGGAAGCGGCGGATACGCAGACGATGTTTTCCACGCCGCAAGATTCACGTACAGAAGATTATATTTCAGGGCGATTTGGCTAAAGCCTACAGATGAATATGCCAGAAGGGGTGACTTCGAAATGATACGTAGAAAAGGTTTTGATGAAGGGTTAGATGAACTGAGAGCCGTACTGCGCGAAATGGGTGCACACGTTTCGAAGGCGCTCGATCAGGCCATTGAATGTTTGCAGACCAAAAATACAGAATTGGCTCAGCAGGTGGTCAAAAATGATGCATCCCTTAATACGCTGGAAGAGAATATTCTCGATATGGGTTCCAAGCTCATTATTACCCAGCAGCCGGTAGCAAAGGATTTGCGCCGGATCATTGTTGCATTTAAAATTTCCAGTGATCTGGAACGAATGGGCGATTTGGCGCTTGATATTGCCAAGGTGACACTTCGCTTGGAAGGGCAGCAGATCATTAAGCCGCTGGTGGATATTCCGCACATGGCTTCCATTGTTAAAGAAATGATAGATGATGCGATCAAATCCTATTTGGATGAAAATACAGATCTGGCCTACAAAATGGCCAAAGAGGATGATCGAGTAGATTCCATGTATAGCCATATGATCAGCGATTTGTACGCCTTTATGGTAGAAAAGCCGGCAGAGGCTTCACAAGCCATGCTGCAACTGCTTGTAGGACGATACATTGAACGAATTGGTGACCATGCTACGAATATCGGTGAAAGCACTGTATATCTCGTGACAGGGGAGAGACCAGATTTGAACCAGTAGAGCTTTCAGGTATATAGCGGTTGTTTCTGACCCAGACTTGTCTTTGAGCAAAAGGCAAATTTGGTTAGGAAGCAGCCGTTTTTTTCTGAAAAAGGAGTCTTGTATGTTAAGATAGGAAGAGAAATGCGTAAAACGTAAGAACGTTACGAATGCATTGATGAACTTGCGAGGTGCTAAATGGATAAACTCATGCTTATAGATGGTAACAGTATCATTTACCGGGCGTTTTTTGCTATGCCACCGTTAACGAATTCGAGCGGGCAGCAGACGAACGCGGTGTACGGATTTACGACGATGTTATTGCGGCTCTTGGAGGAGCACAAACCAACACATATTCTGGTTGCCTTCGATGCTGGTAAAATAACGTTTCGCCATAAAGGATACGAGGATTACAAAGGTGGACGGGAGAAAACACCGCCAGAGCTGTCCCAGCAATTTCCGTTGCTGAAAGAGCTATTGACCGCTTTCGGCATTGCTCAGTTTGAACTGGATGGCTATGAGGCGGACGATATTATAGGCACCCTCTCCAAGACAGCGGACGAAGCCGGTTTCAATGTGCTGGTCGTGACCGGGGACAAGGATATGCTTCAATTGGCTTCAGATCATGTCACAGTCGGCTTGACCCGCAAAGGGGTTACTGAGGTGGAGACGTATGGACCTGAGCAAATTCAGGAACGATATGGCCTGAAGCCGCTGCAAATTATTGACCTTAAGGGTCTGATGGGCGATACGTCGGACAATATTCCTGGTATTCCCGGCGTGGGTGAAAAAACAGCGCTCAAGCTGCTGCATCAATACGGTTCAGTCGAAGAAGTGCTGGCGCACACGAATGAGCTGAAGGGCAAAATGAAAGAACGCGTAGAGACACATGCCGATGATGCGCGAATGAGCAAAGATTTGGCGACCATTTATCGGGATGTAACGTTGGACAAGCAGCTAGAAGATGTGGCTTTTGGCGGGCTGCAAGCAGAAACGGCCGGGCCAGCTCTGGCGAAGCTAGAGTTCAAGTCCTTGCTGGAGCGTTTATCCTTTTCAGGTGAGGTTGGCAGTACTGGGGTAGACGTAGAGGAAGCCGCGGCTGACGTAACAGTGCTGGATGAGCAGCGGATTAGCGAATTGGTAGAAGTGTTGGATCATGTGGATGTGCTGCATGTTGAGACGCATGGTGATAATCCGCATCATGCTGACATCGTAGGTCTGATATTTGCCGCAACGGGGCAGCAGTATTTTATGACGCTGGATGTACTGCAAAGCGGTGCAGCTACACCTATTCGCGAATGGCTTGCTGACCCTGAACGAAAAAAACGTGGTCATGATCTGCATCGTACGGATTTGGCTTTACACTGGCATGGAATTGAGTTTGCAGGGGCCGAGTTTGATGTGCAACTGGCAGGGTACTTGTTGGACCCGACCGATGCAAACCAGACATTGAGCGGATTGGCAGCCAAATATGGTTTGTCTTCGATCCGTCCAGACGAAGAAGTGTTCGGTAAAGGAGCTAAATATAAAGTCCCTGACGTGGCTGTACTTTCCGATCATGTGGCGCGTAAGGCAGCGGTGATTGAAGCTTTGGTGCCTGTACAGCAGGCGGAGCTGGAAAAAACGGAAATGCACAAGCTGTTTCATGAGCTGGAGATGCCGTTGTCCCGCATTTTGGCGGATATGGAGAAGCAGGGCATTTTGGTGAACGTAGAAGAACTGCGCGCTTTGGGGAAAGAATTTGAAGCCCAGATTGCAACGTTGGTGGGTGAAATCTACAGCATTGCCGGAGTAGAGTTCAATCTGAATTCGCCCAAGCAGTTGGGTGAGATTTTGTTTGATAAACTGGGTTTGCCTGTCATTAAAAAGACGAAAACGGGGTACTCGACCGATGCGGAGGTA
Organism: Paenibacillus sp. 203; assembly: GCF_037027525.1. Taxonomy (NCBI): domain Bacteria; kingdom Bacillati; phylum Bacillota; class Bacilli; order Caryophanales; family Paenibacillaceae; genus Paenibacillus; species Paenibacillus sp. 203. The sequence goes on along the minus strand of NZ_JAXCHD010000002.1, from coordinate 609,848 downwards.
TTGGAAAAGCTGGCCCCCTATCATGATATTGTGCAAAATATTTTGCAGTACCGCACCATTGCCAAACTCCAATCGACGTATGTCGAAGGATTGTTGAAAGAAATTTCGGAGAAAACAGGTAAGGTGCATACGTATTTCCGGCAGACCGTTGCAGCAACTGGACGCTTGAGCAGTCAATTTCCGAATTTGCAAAACATCCCGATTCGTCTCGAAGAAGGACGCAAAATCCGCAAAGTATTTGTTCCGTCCGAACCGGGCTGGTCTATTTTGGCGGCAGACTACTCACAGATCGAGCTGCGGGTGCTGGCTGATATTTCGGATGATGAACGTTTGAAGGAGGCCTTTGTCCACGATATGGACATCCATACCAAGACCGCATCCGATGTGTTTGGGGTAGCAGCGGAAGATGTGGACTCTAATATGCGGCGTTCTGCGAAGGCAGTCAACTTTGGGATTGTCTATGGGATCAGTGATTATGGTCTGTCACAAAATTTGAATATTACGCGGAAGGAAGCGGCTCGTTTTATCGACCAGTATTTTGATGTGTTCCAAGGCGTTCGCCGTTACATGGATGATATTGTGAAGGATGCGAAGCGGGACGGCTACGTAAAAACGCTGTTGGAACGCAGACGCTATTTACCGGAGATTAACGCCAGCAATTTCAACCTGCGTTCATTCGCTGAGCGTACAGCGATGAATACGCCGATTCAAGGTACCGCAGCCGATATTATCAAGTTGGCGATGGTACAGATGGATGAGGTCTTACGTGAACGTAAACTTCGCAGCAGAATGCTGCTCCAAGTACATGATGAGCTTGTGTTCGAGGTTCCGCCTGAAGAAATGGAAACGATGAAAGAGCTTGTCCCGGCTACCATGGAAGCCGCATTAAAGCTGGCTGTGCCGCTCAAAGCCGAAGTAAGCTATGGCAGCAATTGGTATGAGGCCAAGTAATATATTTCAATGAGTAGATAGTCCCAATTTGACGCTGCTTCCGTTATAATATAGGGTGAGGTGAAGACATCATGCCGGAATTACCGGAAGTAGAAACCATTAAACGAACGCTAAACGAGCTTATCGTTGATAAACATATAGATCATGTCACCGTTAATTTGCCGCGGATCATTCAACGGCCCGATGATATCCACGCTTTTGCGATGGAATTGGCCGATCACCGGATTACAGGGGTTGAGAGACGCGGGAAGTTTCTGCGGATTTTGCTGGACGGGCTGGTGCTGGTCTCCCATCTTCGAATGGAAGGGCGATATGGATTGTATTCGCAACATGATCCTGTGGAAAAGCATACCCATGTCATCTTTCATTTTAAAGATGGTACGGAGCTGCGTTATCAGGATGTGCGCCAGTTTGGCACAATGCACTTATTTCCGGCAGGACAGGATTTGCTGGAAAAGCCGCTAAACAAGCTCGGTTTGGAACCGATGGACGAGGCCTTTACACCCGAAATGCTGCGTGTCGCTGTTGGAACTCGTTCGACTTCGATCAAGGCAGCGCTGTTAAACCAGTCATATGTGGTGGGCATCGGGAATATTTATGTAGATGAATCGTTGTTTAAGGCGGGGATTCATCCAGCACAGCCAGCCAAAAGCCTAACGGATAGCCAATTTCATGTCTTGCATGAAGCTATTGTCTCCACGCTGGGTGCGTCGATTCAGGTTGGAGGCTCGTCCATTAAATCGTTCGTTAATGGACAGGGTAAAACGGGCGACTTCCAGCATCAATTGCAAATCTATGGACGTAACGCAAAGCCTTGCGTTAAATGTGGCACATTGATCGAAAAATCTGTCGTAGCCGGACGTGGCACACATCATTGTCCGGTCTGTCAGCCTATGCGTTAAGACTTGCACAGTCACCCCAAGCCCATCCCTCTCATATATTGTTCCAAGTACCAATACTGCGGAGGGTTTCGGTTGTTATAAGGCCCTGCCTTCGCAATGGGAGGGAATTGGAGTGGCTAATCATTGGGGAGGCCTGCTGTTACTGGCATTTGCGCTAAGTTTGGACAGTTTCGGAGTCGGTGTTACATATGGTTTGCGCAAAATGAAAATTCCACTGTTGTCGATTGCTATCATCTCCGTATGTTCAGGTTTGGTGATTGGCATATCCATGCAATTGGGCGCATTACTATCTCGTGTCCTGTCTCCTGTATATACGACCGTTTTTGGCGCTGTCATCCTGATCTGTATCGGCTGTTACTCTTTGTTTCAAGCTCTGCACCACAAAGAGGATTCGTCAGAGGATTCAGTGGAGGCCTCTCGGGGGCTGCTTCTTACAGAACAGACTGATCCAGTGAGCAGATTTGTTCTTGGGGAGAAGAAGAGTATAGAAGATGCTGATACCGAGTCTTTCCCCAGTTCAAGAAAAGATCTGTCGACAGAAGCTTCTGTGGAGCAGCAGGAGCGAACGCTATTTTCTCTGGAGTTCCGCAAATGGGGACTTGTTATTCGGATTCTTCGAAGTCCGTCTGCTGCGGATATGGACCGTTCCGGCAGTATATCTGCTACCGAAGCGGTTTGGCTGGGCATTGCATTATCGGTCGATGCGTTCGGAGCGGGACTCGGGGCAGCTATGCTTGGTTTTCAGCCACTGTCTACTGCGCTGGCTATTACGTTATTCAGTGGAACATTTTTGATTGCAGGGATGAAGGCAGGCTTCTTTCTATCAGCATTTCGATTTATGAAGGCGCTGGGTGTATTGCCGGCATTATTACTGATTATGATGGGCATATTGAAGCTGTTATGAGGTGAAAGAGCATGAATATCGGATTAACCGGAGGTATTGCTACCGGAAAAAGCACCGTGTCGGCTCTTTTGGTCGCCAAAGGTGCGCTGCTGATCGACGCAGATGCCATTGCCCGGGAAGTCATGCTTCCGGGGCATCCGGTGCTGGCGGCGGTCATAGAGCATTTTGGACAAGCTATAGTGAACAATGACGGAACCCTGCACCGCAAAAAACTGGGTGAGATTGTATTCGGAGACCCTGCCCAACGGCAGGCACTTAACGATATTACCCATCCTGCTATTCGTGAGGAAATGCGTATGCGCATGGAAGCATATGAACGGGAACAGCCGGACAAGCTTGTTTTAGCAGATATCCCGTTATTGTACGAGTCCGGGCTGGAGAGCTTGTACGAGGAAATTATGGTTGTGTACGTACCGCGTGATATTCAGCTCCAGCGTCTGATGCTCAGAGACGGTCTGACGGAGGAGCAAGCTGGACTTAGGCTGTCCGCACAAATGGATATTGAACAAAAGAAAAGCTTGGCCGATATCGTTATCGATAATAGCGGAGCACAGACTGAGACGAAACGACAAATTGATCAATTTTGGCAGCGGAAGGGACTTGCATGAACATTTTGCGAAAGAAAAGAGTCCTGCTCACTTTGTTTGTCGGGTTTGTCCTAATCCTGTTCCTTAATTCAAATTGGATGTCCTGGTTCTATCCAATTCAATATAAGGATGAGATTCGGCAGTATTCACAAACGTATGAAGTGGACCCATTTTTGGTGGCGTCTATTATCCGCGTAGAAACCAATTTTAAAACCAGCAAGCAGTCGCATAAGGGTGCACTGGGCCTGATGCAGATTATGCCGAATACGGCAAATTGGATTATGGACAGCGCCCAGATTCAAAAGGTTCCGCTGGAGAGTGTCAAGCACGAGCCTGGCACCAATATTGAGCTGGGAACCTGGTATTTGCATAACCTATCCATAAAGTTTCAGGATAATCCTGTAGCAATCGTAGCTGCTTACAATGCAGGGCCGGGTAAAGTTCAAGAGTGGCTGGATAAGGGAGTGTGGGATGGAAAAGAAGAGTCCATTAAGCAAATCCCTTTTGGTGAGACACGACATTATGTACAGCGGGTCATTTATTACTACAGGCAATACACGAAAATTTATAATGATTTTTAAATGACAAGTTAATGACATGATGAGCCTTTTCGCTTTAAAATGAAAAAAGCGCAGGACAGGCTGTTTTTAGCAGCCCATCCATACACTTTATCTTGTTATTTCTGCATTATTACCGCGATTATTGGTATTGACCTGCCAATTGTTGTTCGGCGATCGTTACGAGGCGTTTTGTGATGTAGCCCCCGATCGAACCGTTCTCATAGGAAGTCATGTTACCTTGGTAACCATCTTGAGGAATGCTGATACCCAGCTCTTGAGCGATTTCATATTTCATTTGCTCCAGAGCGCCGGAGGATCTGCTGACTACCAGATTGTTGGAGTTGCCATTGTTTCCTTGTGCCATTGTTGTTCACCTCCTCGCGATATGGTAAACATATTATGATCTGTTTTGACAAAATTATTACTAAAAATCTACGGGAATTTATTGGAAAAAGAAAGTGGTGAGATTATGAAATGTCCGTATTGTGCCTACAACGGCACGAAAGTGTTGGATTCGCGACCTGCGAATGATAACAAGTCCATCCGTCGCCGCCGTGAATGTGAGCAGTGTGCCAGGCGTTTTACCACCTTTGAAATGGTGGAGGAAACCCCGCTCATGGTTATCAAAAAAGACGGCAGCCGTGAAGAGTTTAGTCGTGATAAAATGCTGCGCGGTCTCATTCGAGCCTGCGAGAAGCGCCCAGTATCCGTCGAGCAACTGGATATGATCGTATCCCAGGTAGAGAATGCTATCCGCAACACAGCAGCCACAGAAGTGGATAGCCAGCAGATCGGTGAGCTGGTCATGGAACAGCTTTACCCAGTGGATGAAGTCGCCTACGTACGTTTTGCGTCCGTCTATCGTCAGTTTAAAGACATCAATATGTTTATGAAGGAACTGAAAACACTATTATCTAAAGATACAGCCAGCGACTGATCGCTGACTGTATCTTTCTTGGGACAAAGTGGGAAGATGATTATATTTTTTTTATAAAAGTATTGACACAGGAATAAAAATTTTATATGATATAGAAGTCGCTTGAAACGTTGATTAACTTACTTACGATGGGGCCTTAGCTCAGCTGGGAGAGCGCATCGCTGGCAGCGATGAGGTCAGGGGTTCGATCCCCCTAGGCTCCACCAAACTTTTATTATGGACTCTTAGCTCAGTTGGTAGAGCAGTTGACTCTTAATCAATTGGTCCAGGGTTCGAGTCCCTGAGAGTCCATCCTTTAGAAAAAACGGCAGAGATGCCGTTTTTTTGTTGTTTATAGATCTATTCCCAGTCTAACCGAGAACAGTTATGGGGTTTTCATTGATTGACATAATCGGCAAGGATTTTGAGATACTCGTCATTCACCAATTTTCTTGGGGCGAATACGGCTGTTAAAAAAGTTAGAGATTTTGAACGCGCGATTTTTTCATCCATCATGGAATGGTCGGCTTCAGGTAAATGAATAACGGACAGCAGCTCTGCGGGTATTTTCTGGCGGTAGACTCGCTCGGTATCCTTTACATCTACATTAATATCTTTGCCAGCCAGAACCAAGAGTACAGGAGAATGGAAGTGACTTAATTCTTCGGTGGAATCAGACCGAAAATTTTTGCCTATAAAGCTCCATCTTTCTTTGGAGATCATATCCTCAGGATCGGCTATGCTTAGGTATTCTTCATAAGAAGCATGTTTTTTCAGTAACTGTAGAATCTCTTGATCGTAGTTCAATATCTTTTGAATTTCTTGCGGAGTAGCTCCTTCTTCTTCCATTTCTTTTCTGGTATTAAATTGTCCTTGGGAAATCCAGTTCACGGCAGGCGATACAAGGATGCTGAATGCAATATCATGCTCCTCTTTAACGATCTTCGGAATGACCCATCCTGCTTGACTGGCTCCCCATAGGCCGATTTTTTGCTTATCAATCATCGGCAAGGTTCTCGCCCAGTCTATTGCATATCGGATCTCCTGTGCGCGGTCCTCCATGCTTTGACCCAGCCAATTGCCAGGGGCACTATTAATACCGGGCTTATTCAATGACAGGGAGGCATAACCCTTGGAGGCGAACTTTTCCCACAGTGGTTTGTATCCATCATCATATGTGTCATTAATAGGACCATCCCCATGCACAAAAACAACCAATCCAACCTTTTCCGAGTAGTTCTTAGGCAAAGCTAATGTACCTGTTAACAGCCCTTTAGGCGTCGTGATTTGTATTTTTTCTTCTGTCATCTTGTAGGAATTTTGATATAGAACGATGAGTATTAAGGCAACCGCCAGAGCTGCCGCAATACCCAAAGTAAGCTTGAATGTTTTTTTCAATGGTGCTCTCTCCTCGATTACAATTTCGTTCCTTTCCAACTCATCAGATGCCATACAGGCTCCTTGAACCAAAAATGCCGTAACCCATTATACTTGGATTGTTCTGCTTCAAACGCCAGTTTGTGATACAAACGGATAGCCCCTTGGTTCTTATGCGCTACATGAAGCGTCAATGTATGAAAACCAGATTCAACCGTAAATTGCTGTGCGAAAGCTAGAAGACGGCGTCCTATTCCCTGGTTACGATGACTTGAACGAATTGCCAGATGATCAATGTAACACTCATCTGCAGCGGGGGGATACTCCAGCGCATGCATACCTGTCAAAAATTTAAATATATTAAAGCAACCAAACTGTTTTATGAGCGGAGCCAAAGAAATGGGGGTTGTTTCAGGAAGTGAAGAGGAGGAGGGTTTCCATTTAAGAGAAAGAACACCGATAACTTCTTCGTTTTCTTTGGCTACAAATTGTTTCATAGATGTAGAATAAGGATTTTGAACCCAAACCTGCATTAACAACTGCTGTATAGCTTGATCCTCCAGTGTAACAAGAGATTGAAATTTTGCTTTAAACGATTCGACTAAAAGACTGCAAACAGCTTCATGGTCTTGTTTCTGGTATGCAACAATGTCAAAGGATTTTGCACTCATGTAACGCCCTCCAAGATTTATTCTACTTTAACCTGAATTTCGTATTGTAGCTTGTTGTTGTCGAACATCGAAAGATAAGATTTTTCTACTAGGACAATCCTGCTTTGCCAGTTATATTGGTGATGAGCTACATATCGTTCCATTTGTTTAATTTCATAATCAATCTCAGGCTCTTCAATGACGGAAAGATGCTTATAAAGATAGTTGCCTTCTTCCAGAATATAGTCAGCCACATCCACTGTTTCATAACACAGCATTACCTGTCCGGCATCAGACAAGTAATGCAGGTCATTTTCAAATAATCGAGGTGGGGCAGGGCGGTGTTCAAATAAGTTTCCGGCAGTGAGCTCTTGACCATTCTCCAATGCAAACCATAGCTTTAAATGACGGGGACCTAATCGTTTGACCTGATATTCATCATTTCGCTGAGTCAGGCTATCATGTTCTTCTAGCACTTTGTGAATAAACTGTTCATGCATTTTCAAGTTAGCTATTTCAGCCTGTACCTTCTGCAACGAATGCTCTAAAAGCCGGTTATAATCATCGGCAGCATAGGAAGTCATACATTCTAGAATCTGGCCGACAGGGACGTTTAATTTGCGTAATAATAAAATATGCGAAAGCTGATAAATCTCATGAAGCCCGTACATCCGATATTGATTTTCTTCTGTATGTGATGGATACAGGATTCCCTTTTCTTCAAAATATCGCAGTTGATGTACAGATACATTCATGAGCTGAGCAAGCTGGCTGATCGTAATGTGTTCTTTCAATGACAGGACTCCTTACTGGTAGTTGAATAACTCCACTATAAACCTTAGGTCAGACCTAGGGTCAATAGAAAATATCAAATCAAATCTTAGATAGGCGTAGGTGTCGAGTATTTGATGCCCATACCAAGGGGAGGCTGGAGAGTTTACCTGTCGGTGATAACCCGTTATAATCATAAGATTAGTGAGCATAAACAAGATAATCAGGATGAAGGTTAGAATGGGGAAATCATGTTGAAAACTTTTAAAAAGGTATACATTGAGATAACGAGCATTTGCAATCTCGCATGCAGCTTTTGTCCTCAAACACAGCGTGTCAAAAAATTTATTGATCCGGAAGTCTTTCGAAATGTGCTTGATCAGGTCAAACCACATACGGATTACATCTATTTGCATGTAAAAGGAGAGCCGTTGCTCCATCCGAAAATTGATCTTTTGCTGGAAAGTGCTCATGAGAAAGGCTTGAAGGTCAATATAACCACCAATGGTACCTTGCTGCCGAAGACCGGACATAAGCTGCTTGGGCAACCAGCGCTGCGTCAGATGAACTTCTCTCTCCACAGTTTTGACGGGCATGAAGGCTCCGTGGATCGAGAAGGATATTTGGGTAATATTTTCAGGTTTGTAAGAGAAGCGGTGAAACACAATGTCATTATTTCGTTCCGTCTCTGGAACTTGACTGAAGATAATTTGACTAATGTGCAGCGTCAGCGCAACCGGGAAACACTTGAACGACTGGAGCAAGAGTTTGGACTGGACTATCGGATTGAGGAAAAGGTGATACCAGGCAGTGGGGTCAAAATCGCACCAAATGTTTATTTGAATCAGGACCATGAATTTGAATGGCCGAGCCTCAGTGCCCCGGAAGATGACGGAAAAGGCTTTTGCCATGCACTCCGTAGCCAGGCGGCGGTATTGGTGGATGGAACAGTGGTCCCTTGCTGTCTTGATGGAGAAGGTGTCATTAATTTAGGTAACGTCCACGAACAATCTTTTTCCGACATTGTGGAAGGGGAGCGTGCAAACCGTCTGTACTTCGGATTCTCCAAGAGAGAAGCGGTAGAAGAGTTATGCCGAAAATGCGGGTACCGCAAACGATTTGGAACATAATCATACAGGTAGAGCTCCAATCGATAGTAGAATGAATTGCAAGAAAGATAGCCCTTTTGCAGGGCTTTTTTTGCATATATTTTGATGTATACATATATATAATCAATGGATTTGAACTGTTCAGAGGAAGTTAGATACAATCGATTGCTTGTGAGAATGATTATCAATTATAATGAATTTAATTCTGATAGGGCGGAATAAGAACTGAAGGAACGGTTTGGATGGAGGTTGAGCGGTAGTAATGAAGTTGAGCGATCACATTTTGCTGTGGAATCATGTTTTTATACAGGTGATGGATGTTCGTCATAAGAAGATGGAAAAAGGGGAGGAGCTACGAACCTATCGACTTCCTGTTAGTGCGTTCTTGTATGCTGTGCGTGGAAGCGCACGGGTACGGTTGGATAACAGTATTCACAGGGTAGAGCGTTTCCATGTACTGCATGCTTGAAAAGGAAAATCCTTTTCAGAATCAGTATGCTTTTGCACCTCATTACCCGCTGCCCCTGTACGATAAGTGAAGCTGTTGGAGCAAGAATGGCGTGAAGCTTCTGGACTTGGCAAACTGCATGTTAAAGCCTTATTTCATCAATTTGTATATGAGTTGTTGCAGCAGTTGTATGGGCAGGACATCGAACCTCTTAAGTCCGACCTTGTATCGCAGGCTGTAGCCTATATGCGTGAGCATTTTAGTCGGCCTATGACACTTGAGTCCATTGCGGAGGAGCTACAATGCTGTACTGGACATTTATCAAGGTTGTTCAAAAGTAAAATGCATACCAGTCCGATTCATTACTTGGGCCAAGTAAGAGCAGATCGAGCAGCAGAACTGCTAATGCAGACGGACGCCACTTTTATTCATGCACGGAAGAGTCAAAATAACGGCCATGATGATTATGTTGTGTTTATCATTGATGCTGGGAGCTTGCTCGGCTTCGACGAATACAAATGGAAGCTCGCAAACGAAGGCTAATCATACAGCGACATCATCCAACAGCGATGGACAAGCGGCAGTGCAAGCACAGACAAGAACGGTTAAGACATTAAAAGGCGATGTGGAAGTACCTGCAAACCCGAAACGAGTGGCATCGGATCAGTATATGGGTCATCTTTTAAAACTGGGGATTATTCCGGTGGGGGTCAGAAGCTATATGCTGAATGAGGCTTGGATTGATCAATCGGGATATCCCAAAGAGAAGTTGGCCGGAATCAAGGATCTCGGTGATTTTCCTATGGATTTAGAGGAACTGACCGTTCTGCAACCGGATTTAATTATCGGTTCAATCGAAAAGAACATCGACAGCTACCAAAAGGTAGGAACGACTGTGTTCTTGCCGTATTGGGAGGGCGAATCTACAGCGGGGCCACTGGATAAATTCCGCAGAATCAGTGAAATCTTTGGCAAGCAGAAAGAAGCCGAGCAGTGGATTACTGAATATGAGAAGAAAGCTGCAGAGGCCGGAACGAAAATTCAAGGTATCGTTAAAGACGGAGAGACGGTTCCAATTGTACAAGTCGCCAATAAATCGATATATGTTTTGGCAGCGAAAGGCGGCAATTACGGAAGTCCGACCATTTATCAGATGCTAAAGCTGCCACCTACCAAAAAGGCATTGAACATGAAAGAAGGTTTTGAAAATATTTCGCTTGAGGTTTTACCCGAGTATATGGGAGATCACATCTTTGTATACGGTTCAGAAGATGAAGGGGCTAACCAGATTCTGCATAGTGAGCTATGGAAAGGCCTTCCGGCTGTAAAAAAAGGACAGGTTTATATGTACGGTTCATTCAGCGATAAAGAGGATGAGTTTGTGATGGAAGATCCTTATTCATTGGAACTTCAATTGGATACGATAGTTAATCTCTTATTAGCCCACAAAAAATAAAAGGATGTACAGTAACATCTCCTATCTAAACAAGGGGAATCTTTTAGAATTTCAAGCTGTGATAGTCATATAGACAAAATCCGCTTAACACAAAGATTCCTAAGTGTTTGGCGGATTTTATTATGTCTATATTTCTTCTTCTCTGTATGTTTTGGTGTATCTTTGAAATTCAGATTTTTGATTATCGTAATAATCAGCTCTCGTCCAAAAAATAATTTGAGAGAATGAGTCGGAATGTTCCAAATAAGTGATTAAATATACAATTTTTACTTTATCACTCTCTACCCATACTTCGTATTGCAAGCCTTGATTCCCGTTTATATTGACCTTTACTGGTCCCGTCGAAATAATCCCTTTTCCAGACCTTTTGAGTACTAATTGAGCTGAAAACTCAGCGTAATCTTTTAATGTGATCATTGAGGATTTCTCATACGGCAGTTCGGATTTCCAATCCTTGATGATCGTCATGTATGCATCGTTTTTTTCATACCAGGCTTGAATTAGCGCATCTGGATTAAGAATTAAACCAGTCTTCCATATATAAGGGAGACGAATTTGTTGCTTGGCATCTTCACTTTTAAATGTTTTCAAAATAGTTGTTGAGCGAAGGTCTGGCTTAACTTGTGAGTCGCTTAAGACTTTCAAGGAGCTGGCTATAGTTGCAAATTCGTGATGTTGTTCTACTGCAGAGCCTCCCCTTGAATAGATTAATACTTGAAGATAGTGCTGCTTACTCTCTAACATGGCACTGAAGTAATAGACCTGTTGGCCATTGTATTTCCCGCTATAATCGGCTGTTCTGGCGGTTGTGGAATCAATCTGGATTGGGGTAGTATCCACAGCCTTAAAGTTTTCTAGACCCAATGCGGAGATTTCTTCACGTTGCTGTACGAATTCGTCGAGCGTCATATTATTTGCAAAAGCTGACTTGGGGACACGGAAAACTAGACCTACGTTCTTTTTTTCTTTGTCACAAACACTAAGCACCGAATCCAGTTGTCCCTGTTTAAATTTACGCCAGCCAGCGGGAATGGTAAGAGCCACAAGATCCTTATCCGAGGTAACGGTATGAGCCAGCGGCTTTGTGACGGGTAAAACAGGCTGACTTTCTTTGTCTACCACTGTTGTACTATGAGTCGCATTGTCTACATCAGAATTTGTTTGGACTGTAGTTGCAGCATTATTTGAGGTGCAGCTGGTAAGCATGAGCACTGCGATCAGTGCAATAACATAAAATCGGAAATGCGCAAAATTGAATTGCATGGAAATAACTCCCTCTTTTTCATATTTACAAAGGAAATTTTACCCTTTTATAAAATTATAAAAAAGAGGCGTTTGTCCTGTTTTACGTAGCTTAGTCGCTTATGGTAGTCGTTACTGTGACATTGTTGACAGAGGTTGAGGAAGCACTAGATTTGAAATTAATAACCTCAATGACTACTATTGCACCAACAATCAGGCCTGTATTTATAATTAGATTTGTAGCAGAAAGCGTTGTTAATCCGCCTCGCTGCAACGTCCCATTTACAAATACATTGTAGTATCCGCTTACTAGTCGGAACCACAAGACTGTTTGCCGCGACTGAAATACCACTATCATTTGTAAAACTTTGTGCCGGGATGGTGGTCACTCCTCCTAATATATCACCCAGCACGACAATAGCTGTGTAACGATTAACCGCTGGAGTGACATTGATGCTTGTTGTGATAGCAATGTTTCCAGATACGATACTGTCTGCTTCCAGATAGAGAACCTGCCAGAAAATGATCTTGATATTCAATTTGTTGAGTTCTTCTCATTCATAGATACGGTTGAGATGAAGATAGGTCGGCAAATGCTGTTGCGTCTGTCTCTAAACGTAGATAATTACTCGGATGTTATATTGGTGTGGAATCCGAAGCAGAAGTGCCTGGGTTATTATGACGAGGAGCATCAGGAATATGCGGATGTGTGCAGCTTTGCCGAGTTTCTTGCACGGCCGGAAGATTATCTGGAGAAGATTATTGACGGTGAATATTTATCATAACAAGGTGAGCCATGAATGCGGTATGCACGCAGTCATGGCTCTTGTTATTTTAAAATACAGCGCTAGTGTACACAGTGCCTAATGCTCATTAGGAATGGTTACGTATGAGCTGAATGAGATTTAGAGTAGCGGTAGATAGGGGTTCGTTCTTACGGGTACAGATGGCGATTGAATTGAGAAGCTGGATGTCTTCTACATATACCCGGCACAGTTCGCCACGTTCTACATATTCACGCACGACCAGTGAGGACACAAAGTTGGCACCATATCCGGCAATAACTGCGGTAATCGCCTCATGCAGCCCTGTGAAGTTTAGGGTGACCTGGGGGGCGGGGGCATTATAGGTTCGACATAAGGAAAATAATCTCTCCCGTGTTGAGCTCCCCTTTTCACGCATAACAAAGGGTTCATGCATCATTTCCAATAAAGAAACCTGCTGATTTGCATACCGATGATCTGCAGCCACCACGAACCACAATTCATCACGAAATAATTCTTCAGTCTGAATCGTATCGGGATACTGCTCGGGCAGTCCTCCGTAGATAGCCAAATCCACTTCTATATTTAATAGCTGCTGCAAAGCATCGTTGGAATTTGTAGTGTTAATCGTCATTTCAACATGTTCATATTGTTGTTTGAATTTTGCAATCCAGGCCGGAATGAGAAAATGAGCCGGTAAATAAGTAGCCGCTAGCCGGATATGACCATGGGCTCCATCACGATAATCTTGTGAAAATTGTTCGATTTGCTGTTCGACAGCAAAGAGCCGTCTGGCGAGTACAGCAAGTTTTTCACCAGCATCCGTTAAGGCAATCCCTCTTCCTTGCGGCATGAGCAGTGTGAGAGATATTTCTTTTTCAAATTTTTTAATCTGGGCGGTAATCGCAGGTTGGCTAATATTTAAAAGTTCAGAGGCACGTGTCACACTCCCTGTAGAGGCGACCACGTGAAATAAGCGTAATGCATGCAGGTTCAAGGCTAGACTCCCTCTCTTTTCGATTGACTCATACATTTAAATTATGAATAAAGCAAAAACATATATTATTTTTATAATAATAATTCATTTACAATCAAATTGTAAGTTAAAGGCAAAGGAGAGTGGAGCAAATGCATTCAACGAATACGTGGGAACAAGTAGACCAGTATATCTCGGAGTGTCTGATTCCGCATGATGCTGTCTTGGAACAAGTATTGGCTGCTAATCAAAAGGCGGGATTACCTCCGCATGATGTAGCCCCCAATCAGGGAAAGCTATTAAATATCCTTGCTCAAATGCAGGGAGCGCGACGTGTGCTGGAGATCGGTACTTTGGGAGGCTACAGTACAATCTGGTTGGAAAGGGCGTTGCCGGAGGATGGAGAAATCGTTACGCTGGAAGCCAATCCGATCCATGCTAAAATTGCCCGGTCGAATATATCGTTGGCTCAGTTGGATGGAATAGTGGAACTTCGGGAGGGAGACGCTTTAGAGCAGTTAGCACAGATGAAAGAGGAGAGAGTTGCCCCCTTTGATCTTATTTTTATCGATGCGGATAAACCCAATAATCCATTTTATCTGGATTGGGCACTTCGCTTCTCACATCCTGGCACCGTTATTATCGGTGATAATGTTATCCGTGAAGGAGAAGTGGTTCAAGCTTATAGCACAGACCCTCGTGTGCAGGGAGTAAGAAAGTTTTATGATATGCTAGCTGAGGAATCAAGAATTACAGCTACAGCTATCCAAACCGTGGGGAGCAAGGGGTATGACGGTTTCGTCATTGGAATCGTTAAGGGCTGAACGCTAAGCGTCTCGATTGGCTAAACACAAAGGGGAGCAGTCCTCGTGTTTAGCCTTTTTCTGAGCAGTAGAAAAGGTGGGGACGAATTGTGCGCATAATGGTAAAATAGTATTGATGGAAGCTTTAGAACGTTTTTGAACGTTTACTGCTGAATTCCTATGTAAGAAGAATGAATTTACATAAAAGTAGATGTATTTTCTTTAAAATGTAAACGCAATCATGATGATTGGAGCAGGAATTCACCATTTTGTAAAAAAATGAATTAGAAATGAATTTTTTTGAATCTTTTTGAAGAAAAGTGATTGTTTTTTGTCAAGTTTGTGGTACGATATGAACAGTTGGGGGAATGATGATGCTGACGGAAGAAAGATACAAGTTAATAATACAGCGCTTACAAGAATGTGGTGTTGTAAAGTTGCAAGAATTGGCTGATCTGTTGGGAGCTTCTGAGTCAACGATTCGGCGTGATTTGATAGATCTTGAGAGCCGTCAGTTGCTCAAGCGGATTCATGGCGGGGCAACCTTGCTGAATCAGAAAAGTCAGGAACCTGGCATGGAAGAAAAAACATTCAAAAACGTTCAAGAAAAAAACGCGGTGGCCCGTATAGCAGCCAAAGAAATTTTGGATGGCGAATGTATTTATCTGGATGCGGGAACAACAACGATGGCGATGATTCCTTACATTGAAGCTAAAGACGTGACGGTCGTGACGAATGGACTATCCCACGTAGAAGCACTGGTAAGCAAAAGAATCAGAAGCTATCTACTGGGAGGGATGATGAAAATTCATACCAAAGCCGTAATCGGGAGTATTGCCCTACAAAATTTGGACAATTTTCGATTCGACAAGTGCTTTCTAGGAACGAACGGGGTGGATATGGAAATGGGGTATACAACTCCTGATCCCGAAGAGGCGCTGATCAAGCGACGTGCTCACCAGCTGTCTGGCAAAACGTATGTGTTAGCCGATTCCAGCAAAATTGGAGAAGTAACCTTCGCCAAACTGTTCGAGCTCAAGGAAGCTATACTTATTACTGAATCGATGCCAGAACGGTCACGCCGATCCATCGCTCAGAAAACTAAGATAATCGAGGGATAACAATGATATATACAGTAACGCTGAACCCTTCCATTGATTATATCGTGGAAGTTGATGATTTGAAGCTTGGTGATTTGAACCGGATGAAACGTGATTTAAAACTGCCAGGTGGTAAGGGAATTAATGTATCACGTGTACTGAACCAGTTGGGGGCAGATAGCACGGCGATTGGTTTTCTCGGAGGATTCACAGGCAGGTTTATCGACAATACATTGCGGGAAGAATCCATTAAAACTGATTTTGTAATGATCGAAGATGACACGCGGATTAACATTAAGCTCAAGCATGGCGATGAAACGGAAATTAATGGTTTGGGACCTGCGATTCGTGAGCAAGAGGCCGATGCGTTGGTGCAAAAGCTGGCGGGGCTCCAGAAAAATGACATTGTCGTCTTGTCGGGAAGTATTCCACCGTCACTTGGAGGAGACTTCTATGATCGGCTGATTAGCGTATGTCAGCAAACTGGCGCTGAATTCGTCATCGATACCACAGGTGAGGCGTTGATGAAGGCACTGGTTCATAAACCGCTGCTCATCAAGCCGAATCACCACGAGTTGGCTGAGTTGTTTGGCGTAACGATTCATTCAAAGGAGGAGATCGTCACTTACGGTCGTAAGCTGCTGGAAGCAGGTGCAAAAAATGTACTGATTTCCATGGCAGGAGAAGGGGCTTTGTTCATTACGGCAGATGAAGTGTATCACGCAAATGTACCAGCAGGTACGGTGAAAAATTCTGTAGGCGCAGGTGATTCAATGATTGCTGGATTCGTGGGTACGCTGGCTCTTCATGGCGATCCGATCGAAGCATTCCGTGCAGGAGTGGCATCCGGAAGCGCAACTGCGTTTTCCGATGATCTGGCTACTAGAGAGAAAATTGAACAATTACGACCGCAAGTCACGATTTCAAAACGGTAATCCGGCTGCATCATGAGCTTATTATGCGTGTATCGACACGCTGATCGAACTTAGGAGAGTGTGAAAAATGAGAATAACAGACCTGATGATTAAAGAAACGATGATCATGGACCTCCGGGCGACGACAAAAGACGAGGCGATAGAGGAGCTTATCGCTAGTCTCGAAGCAAGTGGACGTATTAATGACCGTGCCTTGTTTAAAGAAATGATTTACAAACGTGAAGCAGAGTCTAGCACTGGAATCGGCGGCGGCATTGCGATGCCGCATGCCAAGACTAAAGCCGTGAATGAAGCGACTGTCGTTTTCGCCAAAAGCAGTAAAGGCGTAGAATTCGAATCGTTGGACGGTGAGCCGGCAAAAGTGTTCTTTATGATTGCCGCTCCAGAGGGAGCAGCAAATACGCATCTTCGCACACTAGCGGCTCTTTCCCGGCTTCTAATTGATACCGATTTCATTGACAAACTGATGAATACGCAAACACCGGATGAAGTATCCGAGCTGTTTGATACCAAGCAGGCGGAAGAAGAAGCAGCCAAGAAAGCAAAAGAAGCAAAGAAAGAGGCTGCCAAAGCACAGAAAACGCCGGATGTTATCGTTGGTAACCCGAATTCAGACGAGTTTGTGGTTGCGGTGACTGCCTGCCCTACAGGCATTGCGCATACGTTTATGGCTGAAGACGCTCTCATTAAGAAAGCGACAGAAATGGGTGTTAACATCCGGGTAGAAACGAATGGCTCGGAAGGTGCGCAAAACGTACTCACAGCGGATGAAATTCGCCGTGCCAAAGGTGTAATCGTTGCCGCTGACAAAAAGGTTGAAATGGCCAGATTTGACGGTAAACCTGTATTGCAAAGACCGGTAAGCGACGGTATCCGTAAATCTGAGGAACTGATCCGCAAAGCGCTGAACGGCGATGCCCCAATTTATCGTAGTGAAGGTAAAAGCAGCGCTGAAGAGTCGAAAGCGGAGAAGAGCAGCGTGGGCAGTAAAATCTATAAGGATTTAATGAACGGTATTTCTCATATGCTGCCATTCGTTGTAGGCGGGGGGATTTTGTTAGCAATTTCCTTCTTGATTGAACAAGTGGCAGGAGAAGACAATGCATTGTTCCAACTGTTGCAGACAATTGGCGGTGGAACAGGTGCGTTCCACTTCCTGATTCCGATACTGGCCGGATTTATCGCGATGAGCATTGGAGACCGCCCGGCACTGATGCCAGGTATGGTTGGGGGTCTGATGGCTGTAAACTCTAATGCAGGCTTCCTTGGCGGTCTGGCAGCTGGTTTCATGGCTGGTTATGTGGTGATCTTCCTGCGTAAAGCTTTTGCAGGTCTGCCGAAAGCACTGGATGGTTTAAAACCAATCTTGTTATACCCTGTATTTGGACTTCTAATTTCAGGCGCGATTATGTTCTACCTGTTCGATCCAATTTTCGGTGGTATTAATACGTGGCTTGTTAATGTTTTGAACAATTTGGGAACAGGTAATGCAGTTATTTTGGGTCTGATCCTGGGCGGAATGATGTCGATCGACATGGGTGGTCCTTTTAACAAAGCAGCTTACGCATTTTCGATCGGTGTCTTTACTTCCAGCGGTAACACGAACGGTGCTATGATGGCGGCTGTTATGGCGGGTGGTATGGTACCTCCGCTGGCGATCGCATTAGCTTCGACGTTCTTCAAAAATAAGTTTACTGAGCAAGAGCGCAAGTCTGGCTTGACGAACTATGTACTTGGATTGTCCTTCATTACGGAAGGAGCCATTCCATTCGCAGCTGCCGATCCTCTGCGTGTCTTGACCTCTTGTATTGTAGGTTCAGCGATTGCTGGTGGTCTGACGCAGTTCTGGCAAATCAATCTTCCAGCTCCACATGGCGGAATTTTTGTAGCAGCTCTTGCCAATCATGCTTTGCTGTTCTTGCTTGCAGTCGTGATTGGCTCCGTGATTTCCGCGCTCATTCTAGGACTGTGGAAAAAACCGCTCGAAGCGAAATAACGGGTATGTCAAGAGTGAAAAAATAAAAAGAGGGCCACATTTTCCTTAGGCCATCAAAATAGTAAAGCCGCTAAACATCAGGTCTCTGAGTGTTTGGCGGCTTTTTCTTTATGGAAAGGTGTCGGCTTTGCCGATGTAGCTTATTAGTAGTTATTGCATTGGAGCTATAGCCTATAAAGCTCCTTAACCAGCTGTATAAACAGCTTTCGGGCCGAAGACATATACTGCTGGTGATGGTTGTTTTGTAGCAGTCCAATAGGGATATTCGGGTCTGTTAACTGGAGGGGGACGGTGACCAGTTCCTCTGGCAAAGGCATTGACGATAGAACCACTCCAACTGATGGAATCGTTTTTACAAATATGGGGATCGACGAAATTTGACTGACAGTATAAAAAAACGGCATCGACGGAAAGCGTGAAAGCTCTTTCTCCAGTCGTATATGGTAAAAGCAGTTCTTACCTCCGACGATAAGCGGGTACTCGTACAGATCTTTGAGATGAAGCTCACTTTTTACCGCAAAAGGGTGATTACGGGACACAATAAAGGCGATGTGTTCGTGATATACGGGTTCAAAGTGTAAGGAAGGAATCGAGTGAGGTTCTCCGGAGATTGCAAAATCCAGCTTACCGTCCACCAAAGCATTTGCGAGTGCATCCGTGTTGCCAACTGTAAAATGGCACGTAATATTCGGTTTATGCTCTCGAAACTGCTGCAGAACCAAGGGCAGTACGGTAGCCGCCACCGTTTCAATCACACCGATATGGAGCGTGCCAATCTCCTCCTTTTTCAGAGACTTCGCCTGGTCCATTACAAAATTCCAATGCTGAATAAGCCCGTCTATCTCCTCGGCATATAGTTTGCCTGGGGACGTTAACTCTGCATCCCAACCCCTTTTAAAAAGCTGAAATCCCAGCTCTTTCTCTAGCCTCTGGATTTGGTTCGTGACTGTAGACTGAGCGTAGTTTAATTTGGCAGCAGCTTTTGAAAACGTTCCTTCTTCGATTATGGTACGAAATGTAGTTAATTCTTTCAGATCCACGCATGTTCATCTCCATCGGTAAAATTGAATATATTTATGATTATTTTCAATTATACAGATGAAAGTAAGGAGAGTACAATCATCTTATCCCAGCGAATAGGAGAGATGAACATGCCATTTGTACGAATTGGCTACATGGAGCAGCAATACGCAGAGCAAGAGTTGCCTTGGATTAGTCGCTGTATCATGAATGCTTTGATCGAACATTTTCAGGTTCCGGAAAAAGATTACTTTCAGGTTTTTCATGCTCATAAGCAAAGTGAGTTTTATTATAGTCCTGATTATTTGAATGTATCCAGAACAGACAAGCTGCTGTACATCCAAATTACAATGGGATCGGGTAGAACTACGGAACTAAAAAAGAGTTTCTACCAAAAGTTAGCGGAACTCTTATCTATTGAATGTAAGGTTAGACCGGAGGATGTATTTGTGACACTGGTAGAGACTGAATTAGAGGATTGGTCCTTTGGCAACGGACTTGCCCAGATGATTGTATGAAGCATAAATTGATCAGATCGAGTGTTAGGGAAACCATCGGTGATTTTGCTCCCGCTTTTGTAGGTTATACGGAGGATGTTCTTTTTGGAGATGTATGGAGAAGAAGTGAGCTATCTCTAAGGGAACGGAGTCTCATTACCGTTGCCGCTCTGGTAGCGTGTGAGCATGTAAATCAACTTCCTTATCATCTGAAACTGGCCAAGGAGAACGGAATTTCGGAGGAAGAACTGGTTGAGGTCATTACGCAGCTTGCCTTTTATGTAGGATGGCCCCGGGCAGCCTCAGCTATGCAGGTTGCCAAAGAGGTGTTTTGCAAAGAGAAAGAGAGTTAAGCATGAACCTAAAAACTGCTAAGCGCAAGGGATTCGAGTGTTTAGCAGTTTTTTGGCATGATTGTGTTGTTATTCTGCATTGTTACTGATAAGCAGGCGATACCCAAATAATTCAACTGGCAATTACAGACGGTGTAGAAGTATTCGGCTTCTGTCCGTGGTCTGCGATTGACCTTGTTAGTACTAATCAGGGCTTCAGCAAACGTTACGGGTTTATCTATGTGGATCGTGAGGAGTTTGATCTCAAGGATCTGCGTCGTATTCGTAAACAAAGCTTCTATTGTTATCAAAAGCTGATTTCCACAAACGGTGAAATTCGTTAATTAAAGCCGCCGTGAAAAAGCACCTCCTTGAAAAATGGATATTACCATTTTGAGGGGGTGTTTGTATTTATAGCCTTGGGGAGAGTCTGAATTCATTCAAGCATCCAATTACTCCTTTCCCAGAAGTGTGATCGTGTATTATATAATAGAAGAAACACAAACGGAAAGGACATCATGCATTGACTTTACAACAATTAAAATATGTCATTGAGGTTGCCAATCGCGGTTCCATGAATGAGGCGGCAAAGCGGTTGTTCATTTCCCAGCCCAGTCTGTCGAACGCGATTCGTGATCTGGAGGAAGAAATTCATATCACCATTTTTGAGCGTACCAATAAGGGGATTTCTTTGTCCAAGGAAGGCGTGGAATTCCTCGGTTATGCACGTCAGGTCGTTGAGCAGGCGGAGCTGCTGGAAAGTCGCTATCTGGATGCCAAGCCTTCACCACAGCATTTTGCTGTGTCCACGCAGCATTACGCTTTTGCTGTAAATGCATTCGTAAATCTGGTAAATCAATATGGTCAAGAAGAGTATGAATTGGCTTTGCGAGAGACCAAAACCCATGAAATCATACAGGATGTCAAAAGCCTGCGCAGTGAGATCGGAATCCTGTATCTGAACGAATTTAACGCCAAGGTCATTAACAAGCTGCTAAAAGATGCGAATCTGCAATTCAACAGCCTGTTTACGGCTAAGCCACATATTTTTATCAGTGCCAATAATCCGCTATCCCGACAGTCTATCGTGACCATTGACCAGCTTCATCCGTATCCGTATTTGTCCTTTGAGCAAGGAGAGTACAATTCCTTTCACTTTTCCGAGGAGATTCTCAGTACGTTATCGCATCCCAAAAGCATTCGCGTCCATGACCGGGCGACCCTCTTTAATCTACTCATTGGCTTGAACGGCTATACGATTTCTACCGGGGTGATCAGTGCGGATCTGAACGGTAACGATATTATTTCCGTCCCTCTGGAATGTGATGAGTCTATTAATGTGGGATGGATTTGCCATAAAAACGCTGCGCTCTCCAAGCTGGCCACCGTCTATGTAGAAGCGCTGCATGAGGCGATAGGGGGATAATAGGTTGGGTATAGCCTTAGGCTATAACTAGCTATAGTTTATTGGAGTTACCTTATAACTGAATATGTATGTTATCTTTCTTACAAGAACTTCACTATAGAAGCGAAAAAGGAGATAACCCTAATGAGCAGCATCCTTGATAATGCATCCCAACGTAAAGTGACCCCTTTTAGACACGATATGGTCGGCAGCTTTCTGCGCCCGCAAGCGATTAAAGACGCCAGAATTCAATTTCAAAATAATGAAATCTCTGCGGACGAGCTGAGAAAGATTGAAGATAACGAAATTATCAAGCTAGTGGAAAAGCAAAAATCCGTAGGACTTCAAGCCGTGACGGACGGTGAATTCAGACGCTCCTGGTGGCATCTTGATTTTATGTGGGGTCTGGACGGTGTGGAAAAGGTACAGCTTTCGAACGGCTACCAATTCCAAGGTGTGGAAACAAGAGCGGAAACCGCACGCTTGTCCGGTAAAATCGGACATTCCCGTCATCCTTTCATTGAAGATTTCAAATTCCTGAAGCAAGTAGCAGGTGAGGATGCGATTGCGCGCCAAACGATCCCGGCACCTGCGCAATTCCTGGCCGAGCTGTTGCGCGGAGAGAATAAAGAAACAACCGACACGTATTACAGCAATCTGGATGAACTGGTGACGGATATCGCCAAAGCCTACAAATCCGTGATTCAAGCGTTGTACAATGAGGGCTGCCGCAGCTTGCAACTGGATGATTGCACATGGGGGATGCTCTGTGATAAAAACTATTGGGAAGCTAGACAGCATGCAGGTGAAAATGTGGAAGATACCAAAAAGCTGTTTGCCCGTGTGAATCAGGAAACGGTGAAGGATCTTCCAGCCGATTTGGTCGTAACGACCCACGTATGCCGTGGTAACTACCATTCCACCTGGGCATCTTCTGGCGGCTATGAGCCTGTAGCAGAAACCCTGTTCGGCATCGACAACATCGACGGCTACTATCTCGAATTCGACACCGACCGTGCAGGTGATTTCACACCGCTTAAGCATCTGAAAGATCAAAAGCAGGTCGTACTGGGCCTCGTTTCCTCCAAAACGGGTGAACTGGAAGACAAGCAGACGGTCATTAACCGCATTAAGGAAGCGACTCAATTCGTGGACATCAACCATATCTGCCTCAGCCCACAATGTGGCTTCGCTTCGACAGAAGAGGGCAATATTCTGACAGAAGAGCAGCAGTGGAAAAAGCTTGCCTTCATTAAAGAGATTGCGGACGAGATTTGGAAGTAAGGGTTTAGGGAAATTAAAAGGTTTTATTAGTTAAAGATATTTTATTAAAAAACACGTCGTATATGGACGTGTTTTTTGATCTTTACAAGATTAGGTGGGAGTATTCTTTTGAATGAATTCCATAACATAAACAATATGGTCATATGGTTTCGCCAAACTGATGGCGGGAAACTCTAAAAAAGCATAATTTCTGAATATCCTAAAAAAAAGGTTAAGACTCTTTTATGTTTGTCCACTTCCCTTTTACAACTCTTGCATACACTGGATTGTAGAATGGCATTAAGAGGGAGTGAAAAAAAATGAGTCTTTATTTTCGAAACAGCACCAATTCTACCGTACAAGTAGCCATTTTCTATCACGCGAGTAGGTGTGGGTTTGTCTTTGTGGGACAAACTGGTATATTGGCTACCTGGTACCGTTTGGCGCCTGGTCAAACGAGGGAAGTTGTTACTGGCAACGTAGGGGATAGAACAATATATTATTACGCTGAGAGCGTATCAAGAAATCTTGTGTGGTCAGGTAATTTCCCCATACATGTTCCTAATTATAATTTCAGTGGATGTTGGATCTGGAATATTAATGGTAATCTATGCAATAATTGTAGAAGAGTTGGTTTTAAAACACTTAACATCCAACGCGGTTTCGTGAACTTTACAGTCAACCTTATTACAAATAATGCTCAAAGAAAAACGAAGCTAAAAAATGTTCGTATGGTATTGCCCACAAAAAGGGTAAAAAGAAAATCTAAATTGAATGACCGCAAGAAACCACCTAGAAGCCAATAATTTCCTAATGGATGGGAATCCTTTGTGATTTCGTATTCAATTCAGTTCGCGCTTTTATATAAGAAACTTGAAATTAAGTTAATAGTGGCTATATATATATTATTTTAATTTTCGATAGGGTATTGAACTTACGTAAAACAATAGTGCAATAGGAACTGCCTTGTTAACTAAAGGTGGCTCCTTTATTTTTGCTAAAAAATCCTTTTAATTTGTAATCTCCCGTATCACATTCCTCGCCAAGCGTACTTTCTCTGGACTCGATTTTTGGAGTATTTTTACGATTTCTTGTATATCAGTTTCATGTTTTGTAACCTTAATATCCTCATTTACATAAGCAAAAAGCTGAATCAAATTAACATCCAGTGCATTAGCAATTTTAGCTATATTTATTAAAGATACGTTTTTTTCTCCACGCTCAATCTGCCCTATGTATGAAAAATGGAATCCGCCTTTTTCCCCAAGCGACTCCTGAGACAATCCTTTTTCTTTTCGCAAAGCACGTATTCTGGCACCCACTAATTTAAGAACTTCTTTATCTTCCATCGTCTACACCTCACTATTCTAAAAGTGTAGACAAGATATCCAAATGAAAACATTGAATAATGAATATAATAAATAATAATAATATTTATAAGTATTATTTTAAAGTATAATAAGACTATTCTTTAAATTCTCTGGAGGAATAGATATGAAAGAAGCTCCTTCTACCTTTATACCAAGTCCCACTCAACCGTCCAGACCCTCACAACACCTACATAATTCAATAACGGATTTCCACACTCTATCCCAATACCACATGAAACTAGCCCGAATTCTGCACAAGCACAACCAACTCCAATGTTGCATTATCCTAAGTGACTGGGCGTTGACCTCCATGTTAAAAGCTCTATATATGAAAGAAAACAACAGCCTTTTCCCTCCCGGATTCCTGTCCATGACTGACCTGCTGCAGTTATTACATACCGAAACCAACCCCGGATTGGATGTTGTCGTATTTATAGGCACCACTCAATTTCTTTCATCCCAGTTAGAAACCCCGCTCCTTCAAAAAATGAAGTACAAGGATGTGAGCAGGCTACTGCGAAGAACGGACGACATTCTCTGCCAGTTGTCATCCAGAGTCATTAGCGATCTATCTCAAACGTATCAGTCCATTTTCTGAGTAGTCCTTCCATGGCAAATAAACTTGCCGATTCGCCCTGTCGTTATCCGCTTTTCTTCATACGATAAGAGTAAGCTTTAACGCAAGGAGGGATTCAGACATGGGTGAAGTAGGTTACGGTGGAGCATGGACATCCACAGGAGCGATTTTGGTATTGTTCATTTTGTTGGTAATTATTACTAAGTCTTTTCTGATCTAACAGCAGGTTAGCATCGCTTAAATCCACAAATCGGCCTTCTTTCACGACATCGTGAGGGAGGGCTTTTTATGCAGAATGGGTGTTAGCCCAATATGTTGTCTGGCCCTACAAGCATTGTTATACTTTACATACAGGGAGATTTTCCCTCAAATCTATGGCAATACGGATAGCGTAAGACGTGGAAAAACGGAAATTCGCTGACCAAAATCAGGAGGATCGCATGATGAATATGGCAAGCAGTCTATTTCAATTTACAACAGATACGGCGACTCTTTGCCTATTTGATACGCAAGCTCTTAAGCATCGTTTGGACGATGATCCGGATTGGTGGTCCATCGAAGAGGACGAGCTGGGCGAGTTGAATGCGGGAAATGTAGCTTTTTTGAATCTGGGAGCCGACGGGACCTATGAGGTTTTGATGACAGATCATATTGACAAGCCTGCTGTACGACTGTTTTTGAAGGTTCCCTCAGGCAACCTATTTATTGGAGCAGGGGAGGAAGCCACAAGTGGTGGACTGGAGCCTGAATGCGTATGGGGAGGGACGTTCCTTTCTGTGCAACCGGGACTTTATGAATGCATGGCGAGCAGAGAAGACAACCGTATTTACCTTTCTATCAAAAATGGAAGCGAAGGCAGCAATAGCTTTACAGGTCTGATTCGACTGTAGATTGCAGGATCCAATACGTGATGGCCATACATGCCGCCTGAACAGGTGGAAGCAGGAACAACCAAAGCCAGGGGAAATGGAAAAGGGCTATCCCCACGGCTTACAGATCCGTGAAGACAGCCCTTTATCCGTTCTATTGATACTTTACAATAATGGCATTGCTGATTTGGCGGCCGGGTGTGGTGAGGTAGGAGCCGTTGTAATACAGCCCGCTGGAAGCACCGCCGTCCAGATTCATGGCCTGATAAGCGCCAGCCTGCTTCATCATTTGGGCGAGCTGCGGAATAGTCGCTCCGCTGGTGGTCAGAAGGATCAGCTTATGATCCCGACTCATTCCGAGTGCGCTGCGGGCGCCGCCGCCTGTTAATATTTTAGGGTCCTTGAAGCCTTCGGCTTTGACATTTAGGGAAACCTGTCCGTTGGTGACCAGACGAGGCCCAGCTTGAAGGGCACCTTCGACGCTGCCTTGGCTTAAGCGTTGTTCAAAGGCAGAACCTGACACCAGCTCAGATAATTGGTTAGCATCGTAGGTGAAGACCGTCCGTTGGTCGCCGGAGCTTTTTTTCAACATCTTTCCGTGACTGACCAGGTAGCCGTAAGGCGTTTTGTAGGAGCTTTTGGTATAGGCATCAAAGAATGTACCATTTATGGCTACAACCGCTTGATTACGTTTGGCGAGACTGCTTAAGTCTTCCACTTTACCAATGGTATCGCCTGCTAGAGCCACGTCTAGGCTTACCTTGGGATGGAGCATAGAGATGGTGACCACCTTAGCGGAAAATGTACGAGACCCGACCTTGAAGCTTTTATGAGCTGTCGTAATGGGTGTAGTGTTTCCGGGTAGCTTGCCAGTATGTACCGGAAGCGTGACGGACGTTGCACCTTGCTTAATGCGTACAGCTGAGGTTTCCTTTTGCCATGAGACTTGCAGGTTTAGATATTGACTGATGAACTGCAAGGGGACATAGGTCGAACCGTTATCGGTAAAAGGAGCATTTTGCAAATGGACCGTTTGATCATTCACTTTGGCAGTAGATTTCCCGGCAAATAGGGTGATCCGAGTATTGCCTTGCGCAATTTCTATTTTTTTGTCCACTGCCGTTAAATTGAATGTGATCCCTTCATAGCTGTTCAGAAGACGAAGCGGGATGAAGGAGTGGTTACTCTGGTCCACATAGACCAGCATAGGTGCTGGGGCAGCAGCGTAGATCGGGGATACCAGTAATAGCAAGGACAGGATAACAAGTGCGGTGATTCTTTTCATGAATAGATCAATCTCCTTATGTAGTCTTGACACTTTACGAGGTGCTTGTAATTATATCGGGTTTTATAAGTTGTAAATGTATGTTATGCGAATTTTGAGTGTTTAGCTGATATAGGAAGCGGGAGGTTGGAGATGAGCAGGTATGAGACAAGACTTGAGGATTACCGTCGCAGAGAGCGCCCGTCTTATCGTGTATTTGAAGGATTACAGGAATTGGTGCGTAGCGTGGGGCAACTGCATAATAACTGGTTATATGTGAATGTGGATCAATGGGATCAAGACCCTGTTCACACACCGATTTATTATTGGGATGAGCATTGGCTAGAGGAATGTGCAGAGGAGGGTACAGTCGTAACCAACGAACAGGACGAGTATATTCCCAAGTGGGTGCCGGATCGTCAGGTTCAAACCTGGTTTGAGTTGGCGACCTTCGAAAGTATTGTGGAAGTCCTTAAGGCTGCTGGACAGCCAGTGACGCTTCAGATGGTGATTATAGCGGTAAAATACTATGACAAACGAGATGCCTTTCTGGACTATGAAGAGGTGAAGGCAGTGACAGACCTGTGGTCTGTGCTGACAAAGGCGAGAAACCACCTAACAGAATGAACAAAGCCTGTAGAACAAACAGGGCATACATACACTGGATGGGGGAAGCAAATGAGTTGGTTGAATCATGAAATGGCAGCAAAGTGGCGACAGGAAGGAAAAAGGTATGCCGCAGATGTGAATGAATTTGTCAGAGTCGGCATGGAAAGTGAATGGCAGCAGGAGCAATCAGAGCCAAACCAGGACGAACGCCCCAAGATGGCCAAAGATATTTTTCGTATGATTCAGGAGGCGAATCAGGCTGGTGAAATGGAGCAGTTACGTCGAGAGATTCCAGCCGCGTCTTGGCCGCTTACACCAGCGTTCGAGGAGGCTTTGCAAGCCGTTAGGCCGATAGCTTTTGTGAATGGAGGCAATGAAGTCATTCTACATGCGGACAATCCTCCGGAACGTGGGACGATCTATGTGACGGGAAAAGATAGAATCTTGCAAATCCCCGGACTGCATCGAGTAGGCTGTTCGCCGGACGGGACTTATTTTGCGTTGGTGGATGGACAGGGGATTCGGATTGTTCGTCAACCGGATTTAAATCTGCAAGGAGAAGAGACAGCACATTTTCAGTGGAAGGATATACAAGGCCGCTTAAAAGCATCCATTCCTGATCTGGAGTGCTTGGGAGATGAGGAGCATCCTGAAGATATATTAGATGAAGTGATTCCGTTTGGCGATGGACAGCGACTTCTGCTGGTTTGCGGTTACGGCGTTTATTTGCTGGCTGATGATCAGGTGGATTTGATCCATCCCAAGGCGTCTGAACGAAGAAAACTAGAGTTGGAAGACACGATTGTGGATATGGCCCATGGAGCTGTGTCGAGGGATGGACGTTGGATTGCTTACGGTAGCCAGATGAGTGAGCATATGCTTATGGATCTGTCTGATAAGACGGTGCATACATTGGAGCCAAGTTCTAGTTATCCGCATTATGCTCTATTTGCCAAAGATGATCTGGACGTCTGGTACAATGCCTGTCATTTCTACAACGGTGCCACCATTTAAGTGTCGATTGCTGAGGTGGAGCAGGGTCTTGCTCAGAATAAGGAAGAATGGCCGATGATGAATGAAGAAATGCGAGTATACGCTTCAACAGCGCTGACACAAGGATCTATTTTGGGTGATGCCTACGGTTATCTCCGTCTGGTTGACAGGGAGGGCCGTGAACTTTGGCACTATTTTGTCGGCAGTACGATATCCGGGCTGGCAGTTACAACTGATGAAAGTATGTTGGCGGTTGGAACGTATGGCGGTATGCTTCATTTGATTGATTTGCAGAGCGGCACGAAGGAGGAATATAGCATTGGCACGGCTCCAATTCACGAGACAGCGCGTTGGGTGATCTGGCGGAACTATGAGCCCTTGCGCTGGTAATACTAATATTCCGCAAATGGTGATAAAAGCAAGTTCTGATAAGCTGAACTTAAAAAGTGTAGCAGCACATGATTACAATGCTATTTTCAGATAGAGGGCATTTGGCATTAACCCATGATGCAAAATGTGAATAGAGAGGAAAGAGGTGTGAAGACATGGACAAGAAAGCGGATATTCGTACATTCATGAAGGAACTATTTGCTCAGATGGATGAAGCCTTTTTTATGGATGTGGAAGAAAATGTACCGATGGAAATGCGTGATGGGAATGTTGACGAGGAGGGGTGGATCAAGTGGAAGCCTCTCCTCTCACAGATTACTGAACAGGAAGTTCGGGAGATGGAGGAAAAATACCATTTTGAGCTGCCGCCCCTGTTGAGGAGTTTTATCATGTCCTACCATTATGTATCTTTACAATTCGATAATGAGTCCATCCCGGGAGTATACTGGAGCGATTGTACGTTTGTTGAGTTCCCACGTCTGCCTGTAGGTCAAGGCTTAAAGGCATTTTATGATTTGCTTGATCAATGGTCACCTCTTCTGTCAGCAGGCTACATTCCTTTTGCAATAGCAGAGGACGACCAGGGTCCCGTTTGTTTAAATGCAGGCAGCAGACATAAGGACGGCGATTATCCTATTGTTTGGTTCTTTCATGAAGACCTACAGCATTTGAATGAGGATGAGCTTCGGATCAGGAGTAATCTGCTTCCCCATGTACAGGGGCTGTTTCCATCTTCTGTCGAAATGTTTAACGTGATGTTTAAGCACATTAGACACTAGCGATTTCCTGAAATGTAATTTTAATGTTTAGCCGACCGAGATATTGACATAAAAAATGAGGAATGATATAAAAAAGGTAGGCTAGCACTCGAATGATGGGAGTGCTAACAAAGTTGAATCGTTTGCATAGCTCATATCGGCTGGCCTTACATAGGTTCATATTTGAAAGGAGATATCCGAATGGAGAAAAAACAGTTTCAGGCTGAGTCCAAGCGTCTGCTCGAAATGATGATTAACTCGATTTACACGCAAAAGGAAATTTTCCTAAGAGAGCTGATCTCCAATGCAAGTGATGCGATTGACAAAATTTATTACAAAGCATTGACGGATGAACAACTGGTCTTTGACAAAGAAAATTATTATATCAAAGTAACTGCCGATAAGGATAACAGAACGCTAACCCTGCGTGATACCGGGATTGGTATGACCAAGGAAGAACTAGAAAATAACCTGGGTGTTATTGCTAAAAGCGGTTCATTGGCATTCAAAAATGAAAATGAATCCAAGGATGGTCATGACATCATCGGTCAATTCGGCGTTGGCTTCTATTCAGCTTTCATGGTAGCAGATGTGGTTACAGTGACTACCAAGGCTTTGGGAAGCAATACTGCATATAAATGGGAATCCACAGGTGCAGACGGGTATACCATTGAGGCAGCTGAGAAGGACGAGGTCGGAACCGAGATAGTTCTGAAAATCAAGGCAAACACCGAAGATGAGTCCTACGATGAATATTTGGACGAGTACCGTTTAAAAGCACTGATTAAAAAATACTCCGACTTTATCCGCTATCCGATTAAAATGGATATTACAGGCAAGCGTCTGAAAGAGGGAAGCGACAACGAGTTCGAGGATTACGAAGAAGAACAGCGTATTAACAGCATGGTTCCTATCTGGAGAAAAAACAAAAGCGAGCTGACCGACGAGGATTATCAAAATTTCTACGCGGAAAAACGCTATGGCTACGACAAGCCGCTCCAGCATATCCACGTCAGTGCGGATGGCGCGGTAGTGTACCAAGCTATTCTGTTTATTCCTGAAAATATTCCGTTTGATTTCTACTCCAAGGAATATGAAAAAGGGCTGGAGTTGTATGCCAACGGTGTGCTGATTATGGAAAAATCTCCTGACCTGCTGCCGGATTATTTTAGCTTTGTCAAAGGTATGGTTGACTCCGAAAGCCTGTCACTCAACATTTCCAGAGAAATGCTGCAGCATGACCGTCAGCTGAAGCTGATTGCTAAAAATATCGAAAGTAAAATCAAAGGCCAATTGCTGACCTTGCTCAAAAATGACCGGGAGAAATATGATCAATTCTACAAATCATTTGGCAGACAATTAAAATTTGGTGTCTACAACGATTACGGCAGACATAAAGAAACTCTCCAGGATCTGCTCATGTTCTACTCTTCTACAGAGAAAAAGCAGGTTACTTTGGACGAATACGTATCGCGTATGCCAGAGGATCAGAAGTATATTTATTATGCTTCCGGGGAGTCCAATGAGCGTATTGAAAAACTGCCGCAAACCGAAATGGTGGCTGACAAAGGCTACGAAATTCTGTATTTCACCGATGATATTGATGAGTTCGCTATTAAAATGCTCTTAAGCTACAAAGAGAAAGAATTCAAATCTGTATCGAGCGGCGATCTGGGCATTGAGCCTGACGAAAACGAGAAAGAAACAGAAGCAGAACAAAACGACAACAAAGAGCTGTTCGAGTATATGAAGGGCTTGCTGGAAGGCAAGGTATCCAGTGTTAAAGCCTCCAAGCGCTTGAAGACACACCCGGTATGTCTGTCCGCAGACGGCGAAGTGACGATTGAGATGGAAAAAATCTTGAACGCCATGCCTAATAACGCCGATGTCAAAGCGAATAAAGTGCTGGAAATCAACGTAAACCATGCGGTGTTCAACTCTTTGAAAGAAGCTTTTGACAAGGATAAGGAGAAGGTAAACCTCTATACGGCATTACTGTATAATCAGGCTTTGCTGATCGAAGGCTTGCCACTGCAAGATCCGGTTGAATTCACGAACGATATTTGCAAAATCATGGTTTAACAAGCTTTATTACTGTATAGAGCCGTTCCCATACTGGGGGCGGCTTTATTTATCATAAACACTTCTTAAATCTCCATAATAGGTCATATAGCGCTTACAGAAGAAGGGATGGGCCCACACAATGCCGATCATACTCAATACAAAGGAGGGCAATTATATGAGTCTGGATAGAGATAGAAAGGAACTCCAAAATTTGGACCGAAGTGAGCTTATAGAGTTAGTGGGAAAAATCATCAGAGGTGAGGGAACAGAAGAGGAAATCGACAGCATGCTGACCATAGTGAAGCAAAATACGCCCCATCCGGGGATCAGTAATTTGATCTACTGGGATGAACGTGACTTGAGTCCAGCAGAGATCGTAGATGAGGCATTACGCTATCAGCCCATTATTTTACCACCCCATGAATCTTCTTCATAGGATGCGGAGGGGTGGTCTTTTGTTTAGAAATAAGATAGTATTAACTCTTTAGGGCTATGAGCATTAGATTCAAAAAAACTTCCGTTAAATACGTTCTGACTTCCCTGGAGTGTATGGGGTAATGTTGGTTTTCTGCACACTTTACGGAGTTTTTATGCCTAATTTTGGGATTTGTAAAGTTTTTGTGACATGTTCCTGTGAATTTTGATACAGCAAATTGTCGTTTTTCTTGATTATTTGGTGGGATGTCTTTATAATCATTTTGTTTGCAAGAATGATTAGCGATTAGCGTATGGAATAAGGAGGTTATTTATTTTGGGAAAAGCATTGATTATTGGCGCCGGTGGCGTGGCCAGCGTTGTGGTGCATAAATGTTGCCAAAACCCAGATGTATTTGAAGAAATTTGTATCGCAAGTAGAACTGTTGAGAAATGCGATGCGCTTAAAGAGAAGCTGGGTGGAGGTCGTACGAAGATACAAACGGCTCAGCTTGATGCTGACAACACCGACATGGTCATTGACTTGATTCGAAGCTTTCAACCGGATGTAGTTATCAATGTGGCTCTCCCTTATCAGGATTTGACGATAATGGATGCTTGCCTTGAGACAGGTGTTCATTACGTTGATACGGCGAACTATGAACCGCCGGATACGCCGAAGTTTGAATACAGCTGGCAATGGGCCTACAAAGAAAGATTCGAAAAAGCAGGAATTACAGCTCTGCTGGGCAGCGGTTTTGATCCAGGCGTAACTGGAGTATTTACGGCTTATGCTCAAAAGCACTACTTTGATGAAATTCATACGATTGATATTGTGGATGCGAATGCAGGGGATCACGGATATCCTTTTGCAACTAATTTTAATCCGGAAATCAATATTCGTGAAATTACGGCGAAGGGCCGTTACTTTGAAAACGGAGAATGGATTGAAACTGAGCCACTATCTGAGAAAAAGGTATACGACCTTCCTGAAATTGGACCGAAAAATATATATCTTTTGTACCATGAAGAACTGGAATCTCTTGCAGTGAATATTAAAGGCGTGAAAAAAATCCGCTTCTGGATGACGTTCTCGGACAATTATCTGAATCATTTGAATGTACTTCAAAACGTAGGCATGACTTCGATCGAGCCTATTGATTACGAAGGACAACAAATCATTCCACTGCAATTCCTAAAAGCTATTTTGCCAGACCCGGCTTCTCTGGGACCAAGAACAAAAGGCAAAACGAACATTGGTTGCATCATCCAAGGCGTGAAAGATGGAAAACCAAAAACGTATTATGTATACAATGTTTGTGATCATGAGGAATGTTATGCAGAGGTTGGCTCCCAAGCCATTTCTTACACAACTGGTGTTCCTGCCATGATCGGCGCAATGCTTATCATCAAAGGTATCTGGAAAAAACCAGGCGTTTACAACGTTGAGGAATTTGATCCAGATCCATTTATGGAAGCACTAAATAAACACGGATTGCCATGGCAAGAGAACTTTACGCCAACGTTGCTTGATTGAGGTCTGCGATGAATATTGATATTACAGGACTTCCATCACCTTGTTATCTTGTTGACGAAAGACTTCTTGTCAAAAACCTTGAGGTTTTAAATTCCGTTCAAGAGCGGACAGGCTGCAGTATTTTGCTCGCTCTTAAGGGATTTTCGATGTTTTCGACCTTTCCTCTGGTTGGCAAATACTTAAAAGGCGTAACCTCCAGTTCGTTGTTCGAAGCACGACTTGGTCGCGAAAAAATGGACAAAGAGGTTCACGTATACGCGCCTGCTTATGTTGACAGTGAATTTGATGAGCTATTGGAGTATGTTGACCATATTGTTTTCAACTCCTTTGATCAACTGAAACGCTACAAAAGCAGAGTGCAAGGCGTAACTTCCAAAAAAATCGACATCGGCATTCGGGTTAATCCGGAATATTCGGAAATCGAAACGCCGCTGTATGATCCTTGCTACAACAACTCCAGAATGGGTGTGACCCTGGCTAACTTTAGACCTGAGGATCTGGATGGCGTGGACGGTATTCATTTTCATACGATGTGTGAACAGAATTCAGATACGCTAGAGCGCACCATTAAAGTCGTGGATGAGAAATTCGGACCATACATTAAGAACATGAAATGGCTCAATTTCGGCGGCGGTCACCATATTACCAGAGAAGACTATGATCTGGACACGCTGGTACGCTGTATTCAATATTTTCAGGATAAATATGGTGTGCAGGTTTATCTGGAGCCAGGCGAAGCTATTGCTTTGAATACTGGATATCTGGTGGCAACCGTATTGGATACGATGAAAAACGGAATGGATATTGCCATTCTGGATACTTCGGCTGAATGTCATATGCCTGACGTGCTGGCTATGCCATATCGCCCAAATATCATTGATGCAGGCAAGCCTGGCGAGTATGCTTACACCTACAGACTTGGTGGACTTACGTGCTTGGCTGGAGATGTGATTGGTGACTATTCCTTTAAAGAGCCATTGAA
Source organism: Paenibacillus sp. 203 (assembly GCF_037027525.1). Lineage (NCBI taxonomy): Bacteria > Bacillati > Bacillota > Bacilli > Caryophanales > Paenibacillaceae > Paenibacillus > Paenibacillus sp. 203. Next base: position 575,057 of record NZ_JAXCHD010000002.1, on the reverse strand, counting down.
GCCGGGAGACAAGCTTGTGTTCTGCGATATGGCTCATTATACGATGGTCAAAAACCATATGTTCAACGGAGTCAACCTGCCAGCCATCGCCAGCTACAACGACGAAGAAGGCATTAAGGTAATCCGTCAGTTCTCCTACGAGGACTTTAGCTCGCGTTTGTCGTAAGACATAGAGAGTGTGAAGTAACTGAGTACACCGAATTGAATGACTGATATTACAAAAGCCTCGCCCCTTGAGATAGGAGCGAGGCTTTTTGGTGTAGTTAGGGATTTTTTAGTTTTTATATGTGCCTGTTGCATGTATCCAATACGACAACGGGTATTAAATAATGATTCACTACTTGAAAAGTTACATAAATTTAATTAGTCTACCTTACAGCTTCAGAAGAGACTTTATAGTCAAATATATGTCCTCCAGGTTGAAGTCCTGGAAAAACCTCGACGGCTAGGTAGTATTCTTTACCTTTTTCAAGTTCTACATCTAAAGAATATTGACCATCTCTTGAACGTTTCATTTTACTACCAGTATTATCGTAAACAGTCATTTGCAACCAGGAATCTGAATATCTGTCTCCCTGAATTGTAAAATGAGCTTTTTGTGATTCAAAAGCCTTGATTTTATATACATCGTAGGCTTCCCAGACTCCAGGCACTCCCTCTGCACCAAGTCTTCCGATAACAGCATCACCTATAAAATAGTAGTTAGCCTGTTCAAAACTATCATTTGGTTCCTGCTCATGATATTCAAGTACAGAGGCAGGAGTTAAGTCTTTTGTTGTATTTGCTTCTTCGGCTAAAGCGACACTGGCAGAAGTACTTAGCATAAGTGTCAGGCCTAATGAAGCTAACAATGTCTTTTTCATGAAATAAAACACCTCTCTTTTTAGGGGTTATATTCTTAAATGAATATATGAGTAATTTTTTCTGAATTATTTATATATATCATTCAATAGAAAAGGATATACACAAAATAAGTAGAAGGTACAAACGAGCCATAAGACGAAGAAGATATGAACGTAAAATCGTCAGTTCTTCTACGACGATATAGCTATATTTGCCGTAAGATAATAGGGGTTCAAAGATGTAAAAACGTGGACCCAGTAAAAAGGATCGCGTTTTTTGTTATGCTTCAACTTTACTAATTGATTTGTTTAATCGTGGAAGTAACTCTATAGTCGAACAATTGACCAACCTCAGGATTGGCTACCTCTACTAACAAGTAGTAATCTTGTCCGGCTTTAAGATTTAAACCTAAACGGTATTGACGATCTTCTGCACTTCTTTTGATGCTTCCATTGCTGTCAGCCACACTAAGCATCATCCATGAATTAGGATATATTTCCCCTTGAATGTTAAATTCATAAAATCCAGACTGAGGAGCTGTAAACTTATAATAATCAGCAAAGTCATAACCTATATTGCCTTCAGAAATGAATTTTCCAAAGTTCCCATAGATATCGATGCCACCTCCTACTGTTATTCCAGTGGCTTGATCAAACCAGTTATTAGGCTCTACGTCGGTATACCATGAATTAGAAGGCTGGATAGATTCCTTTTGTAATGCGGGTGCTGCTTCTTGAGCAGATGCAACGGCGGTGGATGTGCTTAATAGAAGTGCAAGACCTAGTGTAGAAAAAACTGCCTTTTTCATTTAATAATCTCTTCCCTTCTTATATTTTGGGATTTAAACGAATATATATAGCCAGTCTCATCCATTATTATATATTGAATCCCAATAAAATGGAATAAAAATGGAACTATAAACAAAAATATATATTTTTTTGTCACAATTATGCGTTTTTACAAATTTATTCACTAAACTTCAATTAAGAGTTAGCCAACTTACTGTATACTATAAAATCCCGTCTTAATATGCTGTCGTGAAAAGGGGCATCCTATTTTAGGAGTAACACAAGCTATGTTATACTCCATAATTGGAGGTGAAAAATATATGTTCGATCCGACGGTTTTTGATAATTTAAAAGTGGCCATGGAAAATACAGTATACGATCTGGATAATCTAGATTCACGTATTGACATTACGCAGCGAATCGACAGATTGGAAATGTCTGTGATGTCACGTGAATTTGCTGTCCAATTCAGACTGAGAGAACACCCGAGTGTGACAGCAGAGATTCAACTGAAGGCAGATTTAAACAACTTGGCTGCGGAAATTTTGGAAATCAAAGATCAAATTCCGGGATGTGTCTTGTTGCTGAGTTTTTACATGGAAATTCGTGAAATTGAGTCACAATGCAGCCGGATTGAAAATATACTGACCGAAATTTGGAAGCCCGATCTTCGACCGGTACAAACGCTTAGTCAGATTTACGGAGAGAAGACATCTACATACCAAAATAGGATTGAACTCCGATTTTCCAGACAAATTAACGAAGATCAGATGGAAGACATTCCAGAGCTGTTGGAACACATATTGCTGACGCTTATGGAATTAAACATGGTCTGAACATTCCTCTTTCTCTTAAGGAATACAGCCTACGATTTGGGGGATTTAGGGGTAAAGGAGCTAGGGATATAAGATGAATGAACACGATTTTTCTGAAATATATGCGATCATGGAGGCTTCTTTTCCAGAATCAGAGTGCAGGTCGTTTGAGTCTCAAAAGGCTTTATTGAAGCATCCGAGCTATCGCATCATGACTGAAAAGAACGAACAAGGGCAAACAATTGCTTTTTTGGCGGGATGGGAGTTTACAGATTTTCGGTTTGTAGAGCATATTGCCGTAGATTCGGCTATACGAGGTGGTGGGTTAGGTAAAGAGCTTATGAGCAAGTTTATTTCACAGCCCGATAAACAAGTAGTACTGGAGGTTGAGCCACCAGTGGATGAGTGGACTCGGAGAAGAATTGGTTTTTATGAACGTTTGGGATTTCATCTGAACCATTTTGACTATGTACAGCCTCCTTTAAGAGAAGGACAGGCTGATCTGCGGCTTCAAATAATGAGCTATCCAGGTGCGCTGGCTGAACAGGATTTTGCTCCGTTTAAAGAAATCTTATATACCGAGGTCTATGGGTTAAATAAAAAGATTGTATAGCTAATGGTGCTTCATTATCGTTCATGTTTTGTCCATACCATTACAAATTCTTTCTCGTCAGTTTCGGCATCAACAGATTCCGCTTGAATGGTAAATCCATTTTTAGTATAGAAGTTAAATGCTTTCGTGTTCGACTGGTATACCTTTAATTGAATCTCATTATGTTGCTTCTTCACCCAATCTAGTAGTAACTGGCCATAGCCTTTTCTTTGAGAATCAACACGTATAAACAGAGCTGCTAAGTATCCATCCAACATGGAAACGAAGCCGCCAATGCTATGATCATCTTGTATGATAACGTAGTTTTGAGCGAGAGGAAGGTACCTGTTTTCCATCTCGGTAACTTGTGATGCCCAATACTGCGGAGCAATAAAATGATGGGCTTCTATGGAAGCATCTAGCCAGATGGCTGCCAACTCGTTGAGCTCTTCCACATTTGCGGGTCTAATCGACATCGTATCTCCTCTTTCACAGTGCAGTATGTAATCTTATAGATGATGCTGAAATAAAAAAGACCGTCCGAGGACGGTCTTTCTACCCGTGGCGCTTATTTAAAGCTTTGATCTGTATCCCGCGCCTCCGTCAACTCTGTAAATTAGAGAATAACGGACCGGGTAAGGGATACGCTCAACATGTGATTATTGATGTTGACGCACCTCCTTTCCTGATGGACCCATTTTACCATATCTGGTTTGTGATATCCAGTGATTTTCTAATATTTACGGAAATGATTCATAGAAAATATAATATAAAAATAGCTTGATTTTATGTTCTATGGAAGATATAATCTAAATTACCGTGATTGAAAAACATCGGTGTGAATACATAATATGCGGTCGTGGCGGAATTGGCAGACGCGCACGGTTCAGGTCCGTGTGGGCTAACCCCCCGTGGAGGTTCGAGTCCTCTCGACCGCATCATAGCCTAACATTTACAGGTTCTTGGATTGGCTGGATGCCACCAAGAGCCTGTTTTTATATGGTTAAGATGCGCGTACCATTATAACTATTTTATTTATACTGAAATATATATTTAATATAGTCTTTTGCACTCTGATCAATGTCTTCGTCGCTTGCTTGAAACGAGGCTCCGAAGACAGCGAAATAGGGTAATGTTATGGCGCCAACATGCACTGCGCTTGCCTTAAAAGGTGCTATAACTTCATCTACAGTAAAAGAAACGGAACCAGTAGGTAAGTAATTTTCTTTTTTATCGCCAATGGACATGGCTATCCCTAGCTTCTTTCCTTTTAACTTATCACCCTTTGAACCATAAGCCCATCCATGGGTAAAAACATCATCGAACCACTTTTTTAATAAAGGAGGGTAACTATACCAATACAAAGGGAATTGAAATATGACATTATCGTATGCTTCAAGTAGCTGTTGTTCTTTCAAAACATCAATGCTCCAGTTTGGATACTTTTTATAAATCTCATGAATTGTAATTTCATTGGTATATTGAAGTAATTCTCGTTTCCATCTGTTATTTACTCTAGAATCTTCGATATTGGGATGAGCTAAAATCACAAGAGTTTTCATCATAAATCACCTTTCTTACGTAACATATTTGTGCCTTTGTAGATGCTCTATTATTATTCTGTATGCTTCAAAAAAAGTAAATACACACAATAAAGTAAGATAGTTACTTGAAAGTATGCATTGGACTTAAAGTGAAGATATGCGATTATAGAATTAATTAGATAAACTTTGTTATTTTTAGCGTTAAAGAGGTGGTACTATGAAACAATATAATTTAGGCATAGAAGCAACACTTGAGATCATCGGAGGTAAATGGAAATCATTAATCATATGTTTATTAATGTCTGGTAGAAAAAGGACAAGTGAAGTACAGCGTAGTATTTCAGGCATTTCTCAAAAGGTTCTTATACAGCAACTTCGCGAACTTGAAAAGGATGGTATCATAGGTAGACATGTGTATAATCAAATGCCTCCAAAAGTGGAGTATTATATAACGGAATATGGAATTTCAGCAAATGAAATTATTGACTTAATGTGTTCTTGGGGGAGAGCTAATATCATAATAAGACAACAGCAAGGAGAAGATGTGATGTTGTTAGAAAATGATTCAAAATGAATAGTGGAGTAAAAAAGCGTTGCAGACTATGGTGTTTACGGTAGTTTTCTTCGGCTGTCTTCAAGTGTTATGTTATGTGTTGAGCCGCAAGCTGATTTGCTATATAGTTATGACTGGACAACCATTCCATCCATATTAAATGAATGCTAAAGTAGGGGGACCCTTGCAATGATTATTAAACCGAAAATCCGTGGTTTCATATGTACGACTGCACATCCTGCAGGATGCGCGGCTCATGTTAACCGTCAGATCAACTACATCAAAGACAGCACATCAATACAAGGAGCTAAAAAGGTACTTGTGATCGGAGCATCTACTGGATACGGGCTGGCTTCTCGTATTGCTGCGAGCTTCGGTCTGGGAGCGGACACCATAGGGGTATCCTATGAACGCCCCGCATCAGAGGGGCGCACGGCTTCAGCAGGCTGGTATAATACGGTAGCCTTTGAAAGAGCGGCCAGAGCAGCTGGCTACATAGCGGAAAGCATTAATGGAGATGCTTTTTCTCATGAAATTAAGCAGAAGACGTTGAAGCTGGTAAAGGAAAAGCTGGGCAAGGTAGACCTGATTGTATATAGTGTCGCTTCACCGCGACGGACACATCCCGATACGGGTGAGACCTTTAATTCCGTTCTCAAGCCTATCGGACAGTCTTTTTCTAATAAAACAGTGAATACGAATACAGGTGTCGTATCAGAAATTACGCTAGAACCGGCTACGCAGGAGGAAATTGAGAACACCATCACGGTAATGGGTGGCGAAGATTGGTCCTTGTGGCTAAAAGCGTTGGAAGAAGCTGATCTGCTGGCTGAAGGGGTAACCACACTGGCTTACTCGTATATTGGTCCCGAAATTACGGAGGCTATCTATCGTAAAGGAACCATTGGCCAAGCTAAAAATGATTTGGAAGCTACAGCACATACTTTAACAAAGCAACTGGAGCGTTATCATGGAAAAGCTTACGTTTCTGTGAATAAAGCTTTGGTTACACAATCCAGTTCGGCTATTCCAGTCGTACCTTTGTATATTTCTTTGCTGTTTAAGGTCATGAAGGAAAAGGGACTGCACGAGGGATGTATTGAGCAGGCACAACGTCTGTTCGAGACGCTATACAGTGGGTCCACTGTGGAAACGGATGAAGAAGGACGCATTCGGCTGGATAACTGGGAAATGAGAGACGATGTGCAGCAGGCTGTCAAAGCAGCTTGGTCCGAAATCACTACAGAAAACGTATCTGAATTGGGTGATCTCGAACAATACCGTCTGGATTTCCTCCAATTATTTGGATTCGGGTTTGATGAAATTGATTATGAATTAGACGTTAATCCAGAGGTTGATACACTTTCATAAGTGATATTTGTAAAACAAAAACGGGTACTCTCAAGCGATACAATTGCTTAAGAGACCCGTTTTTTATGTATATTGGCAAAAAAACAAGTTGCACTCGTTTCACCGGCAGTATTTATCGAGAATTAGACGTGGAAAGTGACTTACGGTGCAGCAAGCGAAAAACGGCAATGGTAATGACAATCCCCACAACGCCAAAGACTGCAACAGAAGTCAGGGCCCGATAAGCTTGCCAGCCGAACAAAAAAGCAATACCACTGCCAAACGTTGTACCTGCCAATAACCCAAGTGCGCAGGCAATATCCGTTCCAAATTTCATAAACATGTTCCTTTCGAATGTGTAAATTAAAAAGCAACTTGTACTTTTTCGCTGGACTTGGACACATACTTGTGCGTACAATTAAATAGTAATCGTTTTCAAACGGAATCTATTAATCATTATGGAGCATTCTTGTGCAAATTATTCCTTTTTCAGGAGGCTGATGAAATGAATATGAATGAACAGATCAAGCTGTGGAACGAAGAGGCGCAGGCTAGTAACGCTGATCATCCTCACCGAAAGGTTGAATTGTTTATTGAGGTACGGGATGGAGCACTGGACTCTGTTGCCCCTTATCTGAATCAACAGGTTTATCGTCATGTAACTCTGGTAGAAGATGAGTATACTTCGGTGGCGGCTGGAACAAAAGTGGCTGAGCTGATTCGTGAGGCAGGTTTGACAGTTGATGTAGTTCTCTTACCTCCGAATGCTGTAGGGGATGTGATTGCTGATGAAACCTACATTATGAAAGTGCTGCTGGGTGTGGCGGATAAGAGTCAGGCTGTACTTGCTGTAGGCTCTGGCACGATTCATGATCTGGTTCGCTTCGTATGTTATAAAATGAATCGTCCGTTCTTGTCAGTACCGACGGCTGCTTCGGTGGATGGTTTTACCTCCGCAGGCGCACCACTAATTGTGGATGGCAGCAAGCAGACATTCCAAGCAGTTCCGCCAGAGGCGATCTTTGCTGATTTGTCCGTGCTGGCAAATGCGCCACAAACGATGACTGCGGCCGGTTTTGGCGATATGCTCGGTAAGTTCACCTCACTAGCGGACTGGCATGTTTCCAGAGATTTGGGAAACGAGCCGTATTCACCTGTGGCTAATCGCATTACCGAGGAGGCTTTGCGTGCCTGTATAGAACATGTCGATGAGATTGCGGCAGGTAGCAAGGCTGGGGTCGAGGTATTGATGAATGCGCTGATTGCATCCGGTATTTCGATGCTGATGATAGATCATTCTCGTCCAGCGTCAGGGGGAGAGCACCATATTTCCCACCGAATTGAAATGGATTTTATTGCAGAGGGACGCAAGCAAGTTTTGCATGGTGCCAAAGTAGGCGTAGCATCCGCATTGCTGTCTGACCTGTACAGGGATTTAGCAGCCAGTCAGGATGTAGAGGCATTTAAGGTGTATCTGGAATTGCCTACGTCGGAGCAGATGCGTGCATGGCTGGCTCAGGTCGGAGGCCCATCTACCATTGCCGAGCTGGGGGTTACGGAGGAACAGCTCGCTCGTGCATTGCGCACGGCTCATACCTTGCGTGATCGCTATACTGGACTTAAGTATATGAATGAACATCAATTGCTTCGTTCGTAATGTGCAACCTCTACACAAATTGTCCTTTAGATATTCAGCCACTCATGTGTGGCAAGGAAGGGATAAGCGAATGGGTTTACACCTCCGGCAGCAATACGACGATATCCTGTTCCTGTAACATTTGTATGTACAAATGAACGGTATGCTATAATCGTGGAATATGAACAGGTACACGATATTGCAAGTACGGAGGAAATTATGGCGCCTAAATATATACAAGTTAAACAGGAAATTTTGTCCTGGATTCATTCATCCAAACTGGAACCACAAAGCCAGCTTCCATCTGAGCATGAAATGTCTGAACAATTTGCCGTTAGTCGGCAAACGGTGCGTCAGGCGCTGGGTGAGCTGGTGCAGGAAGGCTGGCTGTTTCGGATGCAGGGCAAGGGAACCTTTGTCGCGACACGGGACAGCAAGCAGCCCGAAGATCCAAAGACGATTGGAGTCATTACAACCTATATATCGGATTATATTTTCCCATCCATTGTACAGGGAATCGAATCCAAATTGAGTCGTCAGGGCTATAAGATGCTGCTGTCAAGCACAGGTAATGACCCTGAGCAAGAAAGTCAGTGCCTGGAAATGCTGTTGAGTCAACCGCTGAGCGGAATTATTATCGAACCGACCAAAAGTGGAGAGCGTAATCCCAATCTGAACTATTATTTAACCGTGGAAAATCGCCAAATCCCTTATTTGATGATCAATGCGCGTTATGAGGAAATGGATGCGCCATGTCTGCGAGTAGATGATGAAAAGGGTGGTTTTTTGGCGGCAGAGCATCTGATTAAGCTGGGGCACCGACGCTTGGCCGGATTTTTCAAAACCGATGATATGCAGGGGATTCTTCGTATGAAGGGATTTGTGGCCGCTCACCGCAAATATGGTGTGACACTACACCCGAACGCAGTAACGACTTACCGGACAGAAGAAAAAAATGAGATTCCGCTACAACGTGCGTCGAGGCTATTGGCGATGGAGGCGGGAGAGCGTCCTACTGGATGGGTGACCTACAATGATGAGCTGGCTGTTCGACTCCTAGATATTGTACGTTCGGTGGGCCTGAACATTCCCAATGATCTATCGTTGGTTGGGTTTGATGATTCATTTTTGGCGACAGCAACGGAAATCAAGCTAACGACAATTCGGCATCCAAAGGAAGAGTTGGGGTTACGTGCTGCCGATACCATGCTGTCGATGATTGAAGAGAAGGGGTACCATGAAGAAGATCGTCAGTTAATTCTACCTCCTGAGCTCATCGTTCGTGAATCTACTGGGCCTGTCCAGGTCATGCCTGGAGAACACTAGGCTGGAAGATCAGTCGGTTTTATTTCTTAATATGTAAGGACAAGTTAGTAAGTATACAGCTTTAACGCTTAATATTTGATGGCATGTTTCTCGTCATACCGAACAGTCTGTTTTCTGGATTGCAGAAATAGGCTGTTTTTGTTATATTTTTTCTGAAAATGAGTACATAAATCTATCGAGAAAATACATAAAAAAAGACTAGCTAAGTTGTACGTACAATCATATAATGAAAGCGGAACCAGGATAAAGGGTCGTTAAGACCTTCCTGTAATTTTCCATTTGAAGTTAGTTTCAGTCACCTCCTCCATTGCAGATTTCAGAAATGATAGTAAAAGGTGTGTCTTATACATATTAGAACAATTGAAAAAGGAAGTATGGGAGGGCAATTTGGCTCTTCCAAGGCGTGGCCTATGAAGAACTGAAAGCGGAGCAACTGGTTGTACTGATTCTACAAGACGATATTGTCGAGGTTGACCTTCGGCCTTCGTCAGATACGCCTACACATCATCTGGCACTGTACCGTTCTTTCGTTCGGAATCCAGAATTCACCTTAGTGGATCTGGTGCTGCTGGGTAAGCATTTTCTGCGCAAGCATGGGCGAACGCATATTATGGTCAAACGAAAAAGGAGGAGGCACACAAATGAGCAAGTATACAATTGGTGTCGATTATGGAACGGAGTCCGGCCGTGCGGTCATTGTTGACCTGTCTGACGGAGCTGAAATTGCTACACATGTAACACCTTACCGTCATGGAGTTATGGATGAAGTGCTGCCTGGTAGCGGACGCAAATTGGAAATGGATTGGGCACTGGAACATCCGGCTGATTATATTGAAGTGCTGACTATTTCTATACCTGCCGTTATGAAGGAGACTGGCATTTCTCAAGACGATATCATCGGGATCGGAATTGATTTTACAGCATGCACGATGCTGCCGATCGACGCGCAAGGACAACCGTTGTGCTTTGACGAGAACCTGAAAGATAACCCGCATAGTTGGGTGAAGCTGTGGAAGCATTATGCAGCACAGGATGAAGCGGACCGTTTAAATGCCATTGCCTCGCAGCGAGGAGAGGCCTTTCTGCCCCGCTATGGAGGGAAAATTTCTTCCGAATGGATGATCGCAAAAATTTGGCAAATTCTGAACGAGGCACCGGACATTTATAATCAAACAGACCGCTTTGTAGAAGCGACCGACTGGGTAATTTCCCAGCTTAGTGGGGAACTGAAACGGAATCAGTGTACAGCTGGCTACAAGTCTATTTACCATCATCGCGAGGGTTATCCGGATCGTGAATTTTTCAAAGCGCTCGATCCGCGTTTAGAAAATTTAACGGATACAAAGCTGCGCGGTGAGATTTATGATTTGGGTGCCCGTGCGGGTGGATTAACAGAGGATATGGCTGCAAAACTCGGACTGAATTCGGGAACGGCAGTAGCGGTAGGCAATGTGGATGCACATGCGGCTGTTCCGGCAGTAGGCGTCGTCACACCAGGCAAGCTAGTGATGGCAATGGGAACTTCCATTTGCCATATGCTCCTCGGTGAGGAAGAAAAAGAAGTAGAGGGTATGTGTGGCGTTGTAGAGAACGGAATTATTCCGGGCTATTACGGGTATGAGGCTGGACAATCGGCGGTAGGAGGCAGTGGCTGCGGGAGCTGAAGCTGGAGGGTACGACGATATCGTCGAAGCAGCGCGTCATATGGCTCGTGTACGGGACGAGAGCTTTATGCCAATCCCTGAGAACGCGGCCGTGTATGATAAGCTGTACGAGGAATACAGCCGTCTTCACGACTACTTTGGACGTGGAGGCAACCCGGTGATGAAAAAGCTAAAGACCATCAAGGAAGAAGCCAGACGTTCAACTGAAACGGCAAGCATTCATTTTTAAGAAACTGACAAAATATAAGCAAGAAGTATTTAAAACTCTGTTATCTAAAAAGCACAGTACACCGAGGAATCGGCAGACTGTGCTTTTTTTTGCATTTTATATTCTGTGAATTACATGATGTGAAAGTCTCAGTGGATGAAAGATGGTAATGCGTTCCTTTCAAAGACTTTCATGAAAATTACAATCGTTTCGGTTTACGGACATTTTTACTTTTTCAGCATGGCATCAGCAAACAAAATGGATTTTGGAATACGGAAAAACTGTTCCGCCTGATCCTGGAAGGTTTGCGAAGGAACGGTACCCTGATGCAACCATTTCCGAAATGTACCGGGGTGAACGCCAATCCAATGACTCACATCGGTCACCGAAATATCATGTACCATGCACAGACCCGCCAAGATCCGATTTTTAACCGGAGAACGAGTCACAGTCCGTTTCATAAAACGGGACGGCGATGGTTGACAGATGAGTGGTGAACGCCGGACAACCTCTTCATTAAATAGAATATGGTGCGGATAACCAAGTGTATTACACGTCTTTTCCAGATTAGTGTTGCCGGGAATGCGACCTTCATATACCCACGCACTGACACTACGGGAGGAAATGGAAAGCTCCTCGGCAAGTTGGGACAGTTTAATGTCATTAGCCATCAAAACGGCAAGCAAAACGCGATTGCGCACTTGACAGCGTGTTGGTTTACGAAAACGTTTGACACGCACGCCTTTTCCCAAATATTTGCGATTGATCAGAGACCACGCCTGAATGGAATGTTTATCTTGTTGTTTAGGCATATACCCTCCGATTTTTTTTAACCACATACTACTATACCCGAAGGGGGCTTTGCAAGTGACTCCTCTCCTGATTTTCTTTTAATCCCATGGGCTTAACCGGTTTATGGAAAATAAGGTCCATTTGGCCTATAAAAATGGAAGTTTAAGGTGCCGATATATTAAATTGTGACACTTTTTATGGAAATGGAGGTAATATGTTCTTCTCTTATGATTGTAAGGATGTACAGAGAGAAAAGTGGGTTTTTGCAGCCCAACATGCAATTTTTTTGACGAGAGAAAGGGAGGTTATACAGTTAGATGATTTGTAAAAAGGTAATGGTATGGTTTCTGACGGCACTTTTGGCAACGAACACTATGCTGTGCTTGCCTAGTGTGGCAGGAGCGGAAAAACAAGATGTAAAGGACGGAATGCGACTGGACCAAGCAGATTTGGTACAGAAGGAACAGGAGATCACTAATGAAACAGTTTCTTTTGATCCGCCAACTTCTGTAACAAACAGCGTTTATAATGCACTCATGATGAGCTTGGCGGCAACGGTGGAGTATACGTCAATCATTATCGAACCTGGGGAAACCTATGAATTCGAGAATACAGATACGATCAGTAAGTCCATATATAGCAACGCTTCTCAATCAAAAGGCATTTTGTACGATAGTGTAAGTTACAAAGAGGACGGAGACATCAGCACTGTCCATATGGACTATGGCATTAGCCCCATTGGTGTTCCTGGGGGAGGCACAGCGTTTATTACGAATACAGGAACAGCAGCATTAACCGTAAAAGTAACGGACGTCTTCACCTACAGTACATCGGAGGACCCGGCACTAGAGCGAGTTACGGTCTCTAAAAATGAAAGCTATCGGATTGTGAATGAAGGATGGACTGCCCGTTCGATTCAGCATGATGGGTCAAATGCAGACAATCGCCGTTTTGATTACGCAAAATACAAGGCGGACGGAACTTTATCCGCATCTGATCTTAATAGCATTGCTCATCCCTCTTTGGGTGATGGCGAGGAACTAATTATTACAGGTTCCACTGCCAATGCGGTGACCTTCGGATTTCCATACGGCAAATACAGTATAGAAAGCACCGGCGAGCCAGCTTATGCGCGGGTTACCCTAAATCAGGGGGAAAGCTACCAATTTATCAATGTGGGAACCCGATTGGATACGGTGGAAAGTGACGGTACATCTAAAGATAAACTTGACTATGTTGTTTATTTGGCAAACGGAACAGAGGCTTCACGCGGCAGTGGCACTACGGCGAAGCCGCAGATTGCTGTGGACAGATACGCGGTAATTACCCAGGTCACTGCAAATCCGGTTACATACGGGGCTCCATATCGCAATTTTATTGCTCGTCCTGTGGGTGGTGATGCAATCAGTCGTGTGGAGCTTGAGGTGGGCAAGAGCTACATTTTCCACAATAATGGTACGCTAATGAATCCGATCTACAATAACTCAAAAAAGGTAGGAAGCTTGTTCGACTATGCGATTTACAAGCCGGATGGAACGGTAAATTCCTCTGGTTTTAACAGCCAGTCTGGTCCCATGATCCCGTCTTCGGGATATGCCATTGTGACTGTGATCGGTCCGAGTCCTATTATCTTTGACTATACAGATGATTTTTCCTGGGAAACGAGTAGCCATCCTGCTTTCTTGCGGGTAACACTTTCGAAAGGTGAAAGTTATGCTTTTACCAATATTAGTGATCATTTGAGGAATCTGCACAGCACAGCCAAAACCGTTAAAGGAAAATATGATGTGGTTCTGTACAAAGCAGATGGTACAGAGCAATCCAGGCGCAATACCGGGAACTCAACCTTTTTGGTTGGTGCAGGTAAAAAGGCCAGTGTGACGGTAACCAGTGACACGCCAATCACGTTTGGTGGTATCTATCGGAGCTTTAAGGCCAGCGAAGATGATAATGGTATCGGGCAAACGACGCTGGAGCCAGGAGATTCGTACATTTTCCGCAATCATGATAGCAAATCGAATTCATTGCGGCATGACAAAAGTAGTGGAAGTGCACGCTTTGATTCGGCAAGCTATCGAGGGCTTCGTTTACTGACATCAGATCATTTCAACAATACAGTGGACCCAGAGATTGTTGCAGGCGGTGAAGCCATTGTCACCAATGTATCCGATCGGCCAATCACCTTTAGTTACAGCAGTAAGGTAGAGGCTATGCTTAACGCACAGGCAGCCTTCCATCGAATTACATTGAAACGCGGTGAAAGCCGGAAATTTATCAATGTAAGCACTTTGGACAAGGCTCTGGATGTCATTTCAGTCAGCGGTATGAAGTGGAATTACATCAATTACAAGGCAGACGGTACGGTGTACAGTCAGGCCAGTGATACGACTCAATTGCCGTTGGTACAGGCTGGTGGATATGCCATTGTAACGACGGTTTCGGATGTGCCAGTGACTTATGGAGCTGTATTAGGAATATTCGATGTTGAGGCTGCCGAGGTGCCAACAGGCAATCAGGTTACCATCAAGCAGGGAGAAAGCTATGTATTCCATAATATTGGCTCACAGGCTTCCTCATTAACCACAGATGCTTCAGACACAAGCCGTCTCTATGACTATGCCATGTATGGAGAAGATAGCGGTGTGAATTCCAAGGTGGATAGAGCAGGTATGAGTGTTTCATTACCTGAAATCTCACTTGGAGCAGGAGGTACGCTTGTTGTAACCGTCACTTCGCCGCAAGCTGTAACCATTCATTTCAACAATGACATTAAAGCAGATCCAAGCACAGAACCAGCATTATTAAAAACGTCTTTGTCTGGCGGCAAGCAGGAAGTATGGATCAATCGCGGGAGCCAGGAAGCACCTGTTTTGACGAATGCGAAAGCAACGGGTGGAACATATCAGTTCACTGTTGCAGATCGTGTTGGAAAAGTGATTAGAGAACATAAAGAGGCGACAGACACTCAACAGCAAGTGCCGGCTAACGGAAATATTCATCTCGCCGTAGCAGCAACTACTCCTGCTGTTAACTTTGGAGCACCTTATCGTGTATTTGCTGTAAAAAATAACGATGACAGCAAGCTGGACGAGCTCATTGAACTCATAGAAAAGGAAGCTGACTTTACGGCAGGTCAGCAAGGAAAATATCGTTTTACACCCAAAGAAGACGGAATTTACCGTTTTGCGGTGAAGGAGAAATCAAACTTTGCTGCGCAACAGCCAATTGTAACCTTGTTTACGGACCCTGATTTTAGTAACCAGCTTGTCTCTTCAACAGAGCAAGCACAAATATATGGTTGGGATTACACGGTCTTAGAGTATGAGATGAAGGCAGGCCAAACGGTTTATGTGAAGCTGACAGAAACCAATAGCGGCGCATTACAAACCGTAATTAAGGCAGCACATATGGCGCTCGGTAAGGATACTTCATATGAATATGGAAAAGGGAACCGACTGAATAAAGTTATTTTGTTCACCGGTGATCAAATTCAACTGGATTATGACTTAAACGGAAACGTCATTAGACGGACGAAGAAGGTATTTCCTTTTACAGATTAAAAGGATGTCTTTGCTTCGAAAAAACATAACAGATAGTTAGATGTACAGGCATTATTAAATAGGGGTGAGCGAGTGTTTAAACGTTATATTTGTAGTCTACTATGTATGGCAATGTTGCTGGGTCCATGGAGCACATGGGCATATGGAGAAGAAGGTCGTGGAGAGGCAGCAACTTCTCAGTCTTCTACGTCTTCTACTCCGCAGATTATTACCAGAGCTTGGCTTGCAGAGCAAACAGGTAAGGATCAGGCGTGGGTCAATGCACAGTTATCCAAAGGCTATACTCTGTATGATATTTATAAAGCATGGCAAAAAGATGGTGGAGAAAATTCATTACCAGAACAAAGTCCAAGCTTGTGGGTACAGCAGAATGGACTGACATTGAGCACAAATACAAAGGTGGAACCATCCGATGAGTCGTCTGCGCTGAAGGAGGGCGAAAAGCCCGCTCAGACCACCCAGGATGAAAAGGCAACTCAACATCCACTAGATAAGGAAGAGGGTAAAGAGCCGGCTCCAAACACGACTGAGATGGATATCCCATCTATACCCCGAGTAAATGATTCCGTATATGCTCCGACTCTAGGAGAAAACGGACTGATCGGGCAGGATTTACTTAAACAAAGTTTATTGCAGGTATCTGCTACAACAGATGTGTATGCTCCTTTTGATCAGGTGGCGATTGCACAAAGCAGGTTGAGTGATGATACGTCGCGTTATGGAATGGATTATGGTGACAACAGTGTGTCCACCGCTTCAGGACAGCTCGTTGTTCAAAATACGGATTTGGTACTGCCGGGATCATTGCCCTTTGCACTGACTCGTGTGTATAACAGTTCATTGGCAAGTAACCAGCTTGGTGTGCAGCAAAATGAAGGGTTGTATACAAACACAAGTGCGATCCGCGAGGAAGAAGCAGCTTCTGGTCTGGGGAGAGGCTGGAAATGGGATCTTCCTCATATGCAGAAACAGGATGGTAAACGGTATTTATATATTCCGGGAATAGGCTCCTATGAACTGCGAGATGATTTGAAGCTTGAAGGATATGCATATAAAGACCTGAAGATCGGAACAGATCAAAGCGCAAGTGTGCAGGGAGTAAGCAGTGCATACAAAATAGCAGTACTGAATGGAAACAACTATTATCTCGATCAGGACGGTTATTTGATTTTGATCCAGGATGCGTATAAGAATCGAGTGGAATTTGATTATACAAGTTCTGGTGGAGCAAAGCTTATTCGTTCGATTCGAAACAATGATGGCAAAGAGCTTGATTTCACTTACAATGCTGGACAGCTTGTTGTTAAAGAGCAAGGCACGGACCATCAGTATACCTATCGACAAAGTAGTGAGGGAAGCAGCAAGGTGCTGTCAGAAGTATTGGATTCTCTTTCCCGAAGCACAAGCTATGCGTATACATTCATGGATGCTCCTTTTAATGTGGTCATAGATGGTGAAGGAAAGACTGGAGCCCTAAAGCCCAATGAAACCGCGTTGCTTACACGAATTGTACGACCTACTTCATCGATCACAGACATTCGCTATGAAGCCTATAACAAGCAGATAGGCGTGTACGGTACACAAGGCGTGTTCAAGGTGGCTTCACGCGCTGATATGTACAGTACAACTGCCGGCGATCGTTTTTTAAATAAAATTGATTTCGCGTATTCCGGAGAAGATCTAGCCAGTTATGGCAAAAATGCTGAGTGGACGGTGGTTGCCAAAGGGACGCGTACAACAGAAACCTTCCATTTTGGTAAAGTCTTTAGAGGAGATAACACACCAGACAAGCTTGTTCTTAACCGCTATGATCAAGAGGGTGATTCTACCGGCTATCATATAAATTACACATATAATGATGCCATGGACTGGAATTTGCCTGTGCAAATGCAAGAGTCGTATACGGAGGGAGGTTCTTCGTCAGAACCTGTAACCACCTCCTATGGCTACAATGAATATGGTCTTCCACTAAAAGTATCCCAAAGTACCGGATTGGAGACTGTTCATACGTATAAAACCTCTAGTGAGCCTTTTTTCTGGGTTCAACCTACCCAGACGGTTACTAAAATAAGTGAAGGAAAAACTGGAACGACAGTTCGAACTTATAAAGCAGAGGGTACATTGTATGAACTGAAAAACTATGAAGGTACAGAGCAAGGAAAGCTTTTATCACATACCTATACTTTTTACAATGTAAAAGGGAATGTAAGTGGTCAGAAAGTTCTTATTGATGACAGAAACTATACGGATGTTTCTATTGATTATAAATCTCCCTATGGTTCTCAGCTCCCAACAAGACAGCTTTTGCCTAAAGGTGTTGAGTATGCGTATGATTACTATCCGACTGGAGAAATCAAGTCCCAAACCGATGCCAAGCGCAAAACAGAGTCCTACGTATATGACGCTTTGGGACGTGTAACGAAGGTTACTTATCCGAATGGAACTCAGACGGTTGTGGTGTATAAGGATGATACGAACGATGTCACCGTCACCGGACCAGATGGAGTAAGTGCTGAAAGAATGTATAATCCATTCGGACAGATACTCCAGCAGCAGGTGGGTGATGCGATTTACGGATATGGTTATGATGATCATGGAGATATGGTAGAAAGCACGGATGCTGAACAAGCAACCACTCGCTATGCCTATGATGCCTTTGGACGACCCGTGAAGACGACCTATGCGGATGGCACAACAGACACCGTGACTTATAATGCAGTGGATCGTACTGTTACTCAGACGGATGCGTCCGGTTATCGTGTGCGTGAAGTATCAGATGCTTTAGGTCGTGTGACTTCCACACAAGAAGCTAAAAATGGATCATTTCAGCCGCTGGAATCGTTAGCTTATAATTATGCGGATATGGTCACTAGCCGTACAGACGGTAACGGCCAACGTATGACCTATGATTACGATGCACTGGGACAAATGACCTCCGTCACAGATCCATCTGGACAAAAGACCAGCTATATGTATGATCTGGCCGGAAATTTGAAGACCGTTCAGTATCCTGATGGGCAAAAGAATATGTATTCCTATGATGAGCTGGGCAGACGTATGTTACTGGAAAAATCAAGCGGAGGAACAACGCTCAATATTTATGATACGGATGGAACCATCACCCGTATGCTGACAGGAAAATCGCAAGCGATTACCTTTCAATATAACTCGTACGGGCTGGTTACCGAAGCGGCGGGACCGGATTTTAAAACCAATTATACCTATGACCTTGCGGGACGCCGAACCAGCATGACAGATGGGCAGGGAACGACCTCGTATGCCTATGATCCAGCAGATCGGTCGTTGACCGGGCTGAAGTACCCGGATGGCACACAAATAACCTACGAGTACAATAAGCAGTCTCGTACAGGCTATGTGCTAACAGACGCAGCAGGCACGTCTATGCACGTTCAATCCAAGCTGGACAGTGTGGGCCAAGTTACTCAAATGGACATTAGCGCCGGGGCTGGTATAGCAAATGTGCAAAGCTTGGGAGAAGCGAGTGCTGCTGCGGGCGGATCATTGGATCATATGACATTTGAGTATGCTCCGAATGGGTTGCTGAAAAGTCAGTCTTCAAGCAGAGGATTGAGTACGCGATTCAGCTACAACGGACTGGATTTGTCCGGGGTTACGGTAGAACAAGACGGTACGGCGCTGCACCAATTTGGTTATGAGCGGGATGGGAATAAAAACATCATCGGACGTACACAAAACGGAACCACGGATCAATTTGGATATGATCCGTCCAGCCGAATCGCCAGCGAAGCCGCAGGTGAGAAGAATAAGACCTACAGCTACGATCCGAATGGAAACCGAAGCACCGAAGGCAGCGGCAAAGTGTTTGGTATGACAAACGCCAGTTATGACTATGATTCCGTCAGTCGTCTGACCCATGTGAGCGGTGAAGGCAAAGAGGTCAGATACAGCTACAATGGAGACGGTCTACTGTACGAGCGTACGGAGGATGGTAAAACGACTCGGTACTACTACGACGAAGAAGCGAAGCTGATTGCAGAAGCCAAGGTTGAAGGTGGAACAGCGAAGATCACCCACGCCTACGTATATGACTTGTCCGGTCAACTGTGGGCCAGACAGGACAAGTCAAGCGGGCAGTTGCAATATTATCAGCTCAACGGTCATGGTGATGTGATAGGCCTAAGTGATAGTTCGGGCAAGGAACTGAATAGCTACAGCTACGATATCTGGGGCGGCCCAGAGAAGGTCAAAGAGACCGTTCCGAACGTGCTGCGTTATGCTGGCGAGTATTGGGATGACACGACCGGGCTCCAGTACCTACGGGCTCGCTGGTACGATCCAGGCACAGCGCGTTTTATGGGTGAAGATACGTATCAGGGCGAGAGAAACGAGCCGCAGAGCTTGAACTGGTATGCGTATGCAAATAATAATCCGTTAAAGTATATTGATCCAAGTGGACATAAAGTTTGGCTAATTCACGGTACTTGGGCTGATTCATCTACATGGGACGATAGTAAGGTGTATATTGAAAAAGAACTTTTCCATGAGCAGATCGAGACTGTGGAATGGAGCGGGAAAAATAGAAATGGTGCACGAGTTGAGGGGGCAGAACGTATAGCAATTAAAATTTATAATTGGCACAAAGACCATCCGAAAGAACCTATAAGAATTATGGGACATAGTCATGGAGGAAATGTTTCTATAATGGCAATAAATATTTTGGCTAAACGTGGGATGCATGTGGAAACGCTTGTTACTATTGCAACACCAGTACGAGGATATAGGCTGAAAACAGATGTAGGACAACACATTAATGTATACAATGATTATGATCTTGTACAAAAAGAACTTGGAGGTAGTATTTACGCTTTGGGGCAAGCAATGCGCACATTCAGTGGCGCTGAGAATGTTAAAGTTAAATTGTCGTCGTATTATTCTAACCATCGAATCGAAGCTCATTCTGTAATGCACAATAATCCTAATATTTTGGATAAATACGTAAAACCACGAGTGTTATGGCACAACTTTTCTAAAGCCAGATATGAAAGTTATAAAAAGAATCAGAACAGGTACTAATTACTAAAAACAATTTGCTTATTATGTATTTTGGGATAAATATTTTGTTAAAAGCGTTTAAATGTAAATTTTTTAAATATTAGTGACATTTTAGCGAGACTGGAGGGAAGGAAATGAAAATGCCTATTTGGTTTAAAATAATATGGATGATTCCTATTGTTATAAATATAGCGGCGTTCATATGGTTTATTTTAGGTTCAACAGGGGGCTTTCAACGTGGGCATGATATCTTGGCAACTGCTACATTAGTCATATTTGGAGTCCCGTCTATTATTATCGTATTAATATCATTAACGTATATATGGCAAGGATGGCCACCATTTAATGGTGTGAAATATTTAGTATCAGCGATATTGATGGCATCTTTATTATTTTGTTCTTATTATTTGGTTGATGGGACTCCTACACGAGGATGGTTATATGATGATGTTAGAAGTGATCCTGTGCGATTAACATCAGATCATAAATACGAGTATCGTATTGATCTAATCAATCCTTTTCAAAGAAATAGTCGGGAGCAATTACATTTGAAAAATGTATCAACAGGAGTAGAAGTGAACATCCCTATCGTTATAAGAGCAGAAAGGGATATCTACTCTACTGGAGGTAGCGAGGGCTGGGATTGGGGTGTTTTAAAACCGACAAAAGTACCGAATCAATACGAGCTGTCTACATTGGATGAACATAACAACGGTAGGTATGGTATGGATCCGAGAGTTTTTTTAATTGATGTAGAAGCTGGAACAGCACAGGTATTGAAGTAGGATTTGAATTATTTAACCACAATACGAGATAGTTTCGTATTGTGGTCTTTTTTCATTATTAGTTCTGAATTATTAATAAATCACTAAATAACCTTAATACAAATGAAAATATCAACTGCTTACTACCCGGGTTAGTTACTTAACCTACAGGACAAAGAATAGGATCTACGTCTACGATCAAAACGGCAACCGAAGTGTCGGGTCCGGTTATTTGTGGTCAAGAAAAGGCAAGCGGGCAATTGCTATATTATCAGCTCAACGGTCTCGGTGATTTGCTAGGCTAGAATGATAGTTTGGGCAAGGAACTGAATAGCCACAGCTACGATATCTTGGGGAGGTACAGAGACGGCCTAAGAGAACTTTCAGAACGTGCTACATTATGCTGACGGAGTATTAGCAATCCTAAAGCTTGAACTAGTATGCGTATGTGAATAGTAACCCTTTGAGGTTTATTGATCTTAGTGGACATTTCCTTTCGGTGATGGGATATGCACTGGTTAACAAAGACACTAGCCTATGGAGAGGAGAGCGGGAATGATATCCCACAAACAGTGGTTACTCAGATGCCATGATGATTCTGCAAATGCAGTTGCAAATAAAAAAAATTCCATTGCATTTAATCCTGCAGTACCTTCATTAGGTAAATATGGTTTTTAGTGATAAGCACTTACGCACTCTAAAGCATACAAGGCTTGGCAAATGGTCAGAAACCATAAAATGGACTCCGTAATAAATGCTTTGAAGGAGAAGAGGTATAAATGAAAGTGAAAAAAATATTGTTATATCTAAGCATTCCGTTGTTGTTGATATTTGCAATCATATTGTTCATTGCTTTACCTTGGCTTCTAATATTCATAGGGAATCAATTAGAACCTAATCCTTCACACCCTGAAATCACATATGGGAAATTTCCATTTCGTTTGGAATATGAAATTAACGGGCAACGAGAGGTTATTCAAGATACTTTAATATGCGAATATGATGGCATTGGTTCAAATGAAGCTCGCGGCAAATATCGTAAGTGGAAGGAAAGATTAGCCGGTGGAGATAGATTACTACCGGTGCTAGAAGTCAATAGCAGAATAGAAATATCCTATTATCCAGGGATTGCAGAGTACTATATGGGTGATTTGGATAGCACCGACGAGTATCAGCAAACCGTTGCTGACTCTATATTTATTGAACAAGAAGGCATTATCATTAAAAAAGATGGAAGGGTTTTTGAAAATGATGGAAGGACTATTAACACTCAATTTTCCAATTCAAATGAATTACTTGATAAGTACCATATTAAACTGATAAGCTGGGACTCTACCCCACCAATCAAGGATAATTTTCCTGAAGCCAAATAACGAGTAACTTAAAACAAAATTATAAAGCACTTGAAATTCCTTATGGTGATTTCAGGTGCTTTTTTTGCGTCCCCGTATAATAATTCTATAAATCTAGTAACATAACTATGACATTTGGAGGATATAGCTTCTTTACAGGAGAAGGCATACAATCCATTTCATTTTTATCCTTCTAAACACAGTCGATTTATTCACAACTTTGTTACTTATTTGGTAAGATGGATTGCGAGATTGTTTTCGAATTGTTTTACTATATTTACCTACTATAGTCTGGTAATCTATTAATATATATAGGGGGAACGAAAAGACGTCAGGTTCAGTCGGTTCATACGCGTTTATGTTCTATATGTTGAGTGAATGTCTATATTGCCATGTCTATATCGTCATGTCTGTATAACTTCATAGACAAGCTAGAGATAGCTCCCGCACATTATAAAATACAGCACAGGATGGTGTAATGAATGAAGCTTTTAAATGCAAAATGGATGGCTGTATGCTTGATGGTAATCTGTTGTTTGGGTTTGCTAGGTATACATACGAATACGGCGAGTGCACAAGCGAAGGCTCCTTTGCTGGGGGTCAATGATGTGTTGCTAGATTCGAATACCATTCAGCCCGTAATGAAAAATGATAAGTTGTATGTTCCTATCGTTACATTAGGGCAAAAGATGGGGATTTCTACTTCGGCCAACGGAAATACATTGGTACTGACTGGACATAATCGCAGCTTTACGCTGGATTTGAACAAGGGGGATGTGTTCGAGCGTGGAGATCGTACAATGGTGCCCATTCGCACTTTGACCGATGCGTTTGGCTTCACTATTACGCTTCCAACAAGTAATCTGTATCGAATTCAGAACGCAAATGCTAGTTTGTCTGATGCTCAGTTTTTGAATACATTCGCAACAGAAATTAAACAGTATGCAGCTGTCAAACCGGACAAAGCCAGCAATACTGGCAACAAGGGAACTGCCTCATCATCCAGCCGTACGATTTATTTGAGCTTCGATGATGGTCCTACGGCGCATACGTCGCAGTTGCTGGATATCTTGGACAAATATAATGCGAAGGCTACGTTCTTCATGCTGGGACCTGAAATTCGTCAACATAGCGCAGTGATGAAAAGAATGGTAGAGGCGGGTCACGGTTTGGGCTTGCATGGGATGACGCATCAGGTGAAGAAAATCTATGCATCTCCTGCAGCAGCATTAGCAGAGATGAATCAGGATAACGAAATTTTATTTAAGGCTACAGGAAAACGCACTTCTTTGATTCGTACACCTTATGGCAGCAAACCATATTTGAAGAAAGCATACCGCGATCAACTGACGGGCGCAGGCTATCATATTTGGGACTGGAACATTGATTCCAATGATTGGCGTTATACTAAAAATCCAGAGCATTTTGTACAGACTGTCCTAAGTGATATTAAGAGATTGAAAAAGCAAGGCAGAACACCAGTCGTTCTTATGCATGATAAGCCATCTACGATCAAGGTGCTTCCACAAATCATGGCTGCTTTGCAGAAAGAAGGCTATTCGTTCGAGCCGTTAAATGATAACATGACTCCGCTTAATTTTTGGAATGATCATCGTTAATTGAATAGCATGAAAGAAAAGACACCTTTTCAACCATTTATATAGTGGTTTTGAAGGTGTCTTTTTGTTGTATTTGCTCGGAGTTGTGAAGTTTGCAGCACGCTTTATATGAATCTATGAATTCATGTCTATGCACAGGTCATATGACTTTACGGGTTACCATGTCGCTGCATATATTACAGTAACCGCCCCGAGAGGAGGAGAGGTATGAATATTAATCCGAGTATGTTTAGTATGATTTGCGCTACCGCAGGAGCCCTTATTACGTTTGCCTTTGGCGGTTGGAATCAGCTAATGGTGCTATTCACGGTTGCAATGGCTGTTGATTATGTGACTGGAGTCGCCGCAGCAATTAAGACTGGGCAAGGTTTGAGCAGTAAAGCCGGCTTTTGGGGGCTGGCGAGAAAGGCTTTAATGCTAATGGTGATTTCTTTGGCGCATCACGTGGATCTCCTGATGGGTACCGAAATCATGAAAGGGGCGACGACGTATTTTTATTTATCCAATGAATTAATCTCTATTACGGAAAACTGTTCACGAATGGGTCTGCCGCTCCCACCGAAGCTCAAGAATTTTTTTGCCCTATTAAAGGACAAGGAGTCTGATGGTAAAAATGGCGGAAAAGATCGCTAGAATTACAAAGTTTCTTTCCGTATGTGGGGCGTTATGATAAAATTTTCAAGAGAACATTTTTAAGATAAGGAGCTTATACGCATGATTAAACATATTGTTTTGTTCAAATTGAAAGACCGCTCCCCTGAAAGCATTGAGCACACAGCATCCATTTTGCGCAGTATGAACGGCAAAATCAAAGAGCTGCTGTCACTCGAAGTAGGTACGGATGTGATTCGTTCGGAACGTTCTTATGATATTTCCCTTACCGCTGTTGTCGAAACACTAGAGGATTTGCAAACGTATCAGGTACACCCTGTGCATCAGGAAATTATTGTACACATGAATGAAGTGAAGGATGTATCTATCGCAGTTGATTATGAAATCTAAAGCGATTACTGGAGGTGCAGGACCTTGTATTATGTCAACCGGGAACAAATTGAGCTTCGACTAGGGGCTGTTCCCGACATTGTCGCCGGACTTCGCCAGACTTCTGCTGCCTGGAACGGCGATCTGTTGCAGGGACTAGTGCAGGAGCGCTGCCTTCATCTGGCGATTGAGACGGTAACGGACGTAGGAAGCTATATCATCGACGGATTTATTATGCGTGACGCCAGTAGCTATGAGGATATTATCGGTATCATTCATGAGGAAGGTGTACTGGATGATACCGTATTTCATTCGCTAGTAGAGCTGGTAGGCTTACGTAAACCTCTAGTACAGGAGTACTTTCATTGGGACCGGACAAGCCTTCACCCGCTTACACCAAAGCTGCCTGGGTTGCTGGAGCTTTTTGCATCTAACGTGCATGATTATTTAAATAAGGAATTGGGTCCCCAGCCCGAGGGAGTGTAAAGGCAAAAGTGACGGATAAGTATATCGTACCCGAAATGCCCACTAGGCGCATGATCATGACATTATTGAAAACCCAGGGACCTGTGGGCGTCGGAAGCTTGGCAGCTCAATTGGGCATTACCGAAATGGGAGTGCGCAGGCATCTCAAATTGATGGAGCAGGATGGTCTGATCGTGGCTACGATCGTGAGACAGGCGATGGGACGCCCGACGTTTTTATACAGTCTGAGCGAGCAGGGAAGCGAGCAGTTTCCTCGTAATTATGATCATCTGTTACTGGAACTGTTAGAGGAGCTGGATGAAGAACAGGGAATGGAAGCTGTTTACTCGCTGTTTGATGGTAGAAAACGTAAAATGATGAAGCGCTACGCCCCTCACATGGAGGGGGAGACTACACTGGCTTCACGTGTGGAAAAGCTTTCGGGCATCCAAAATGCTTCCGGATATATGGCAGAGTGGCGTGAGGAAGAGGATGGTAGCTACTCTATTGTGGAATACAATTGTCCTATCTCTCAAATTGCAGGCCGTTACCGCAAGGCTTGTGAATGCGAGCAGCAAATGTTTGAGGAGCTGCTTGATGCCGAGGTTGTTCGTGAGGATTGTTTAGCGGATGGGGGCCGCTGTTGCCTGTATCGTATCCGCTCTAAAAAAAAGTAAAACTTTTCAGGCTTGTTTTCTGTATCATGACAAGCTCTCCATGCTTATAATGCACTAACAGATGGGCATTCGCCCGGGCACAAGGGAGAGATGATGATGAAGGAGAACTGCAAAAGTTTTATCCGAGGCGCGTTGGCAGGCAGCATTGTTGGTTCGGTTGCTGCTTTGTTATTTGCCCCTAAGTCAGGTCGTGAGCTGCGTCAGAATATTACAGATCAGGCGCGCAACGTAAGTGATAA
Organism: Paenibacillus sp. 203; assembly: GCF_037027525.1. Classification (NCBI taxonomy): domain Bacteria; kingdom Bacillati; phylum Bacillota; class Bacilli; order Caryophanales; family Paenibacillaceae; genus Paenibacillus; species Paenibacillus sp. 203. The sequence continues at coordinate 548,255 of NZ_JAXCHD010000002.1, read as the reverse complement.
GGGACAGGAGCTAGCGGGGAAAATTTCGGACACCTCAATTGAGTATACTGACAAAATTAAGGAGACAGCCTCAGCCGTCATTCATGAAATCGGGCAATGGCGTAAAAAGGGTGAAATTGTTCCTGAAGTTAGTATTTCATCAGCGACTGTTCAAGAAGATACGGAAAAAGATGCTCTGTAACGGTTTGTAAAACGTAGGTGAAACACTGAATACAGTTTGAATTCGTGGCTTCTCCCGTTGGGGTGGAGCCTTTTTATTGATCACTTCCTCGTTTTAGGGTAATCTTTTGGGGTACCTTTTACACGAATACGACATAAGGTATGTAGCAACGGATAGCTTTCCGAGATGAAACAACTCATATTTGAACAAAAAAGGAAGCGGTGTGTACGTGCAGCAAGCGATTGCAATATTGGATTCCGGTGTAGGAGGTTTGACGGTTGTAAAAGAAGTCATGCGTCAGCTTCCGCGGGAAAAAATCATTTATTTTGGAGACACTGCGCGCACTCCGTATGGCCCCCGACCATCGGAAGAGGTTAAAAAATTTACAGAGCAAATGGTTGATTTTCTGATCCAATTTGATCCGAAAGTCATTATTATTGCTTGTAACACGGCTACTGCCGCGGCATTGGACTATATAAGCCAAAAGGTATCCATTCCGGTGATTGGAGTCATTCACCCCGGGGCTCGTGCTGCGATCAGCGCGACTGCTACCGGGCATGTCGGAGTGATTGGGACTGTCGGTACGATTCGAAGCGGAGCGTATACAGCTGCGCTCAAGCAATTGTCTCCTTATGTAGACGTGGTGAGCCATGCTTGTCCTGCGCTTGTTCCATTAGTGGAACAAGGGTTATTCCGCTCCAAGACGACATCGCAGGTTGTGGAGGAGACATTGAGACCTATTCAAACGTATCCGATTGATTGTCTGATTCTTGGTTGTACGCATTATCCTTTTTTGAAGGAAACGATTCAAGAAGTCATGGGACCTGCAGTAAAGCTCATTAGCTCGGCAGATGAAACGGCGCGTGAGACGAGCACCATTTTGTATAACAAAGGCAAGTTGGAAGCTGGGGACGAAACGCCGGTACATCAGCTTTTTTGTTCCGGCGATCCTGAATTGTTCCAGCGCATTGCCGCACAGTGGCTCGGGGAGCAAATTCGCCAAACGCCTGTCGTCTGGCAAGTCACCAATTTGGATTAACGAGACAACCGACTTTTTTTGTCATTGGACAAATGAAGTCGGTTGTTTTGCTTTTCGCTACATCAAGACACGCCGCGTCTGCATAACATGCAGTAAGGCAGATGGAAGGGGCGTAGTAAGATGAGGGAATATATCGTTCAAAAAGGAGATACATTGCACCGGGTCGCCTCGGCTTTTAAACTATCGGCGGATACTTTGATCGTAGATAATCCGTGGGCCGCCACGCAACCCTATCTGATTAGTGGTCAAGTGTTATATATTCGTCCGTCTACGGATCGTAAATACGTTATTCAGCCTGGTGAGTATGCAAGACAGATTGCCAAGCAGTTTGGTGTGGAGCTTGATGAGTTACGGCTAGCCAATCTAGGACTTGCGGAGCATGATTTTACGGAAGGAAAAACAATTGTTATTCCTGAAGACCATCAGGATCAGATTGTACGATTACGTGGAGAGTATGGATATGAAGATTTAAAGGAAGACCTAGCGGCCTTGGCCCACAGATATCCATTTATTGAAGTTGGCAGCATTGGCACCAGTGTCATGGGGAAGGATATTCCTTATGTACGTATTGGGCAGGGAACGCGTAAAATTCATGCCAATGCTTCTGTTCATGCTAATGAATGGCTGACGACGCCTTGTTTGCTGCGTTTTATAGAGCAATATGCACAAGGGATCGATAGGACTGAAGAACATGCAGGGACCTCTCAATGGGTGTATGGAGGTTCTCCGCGGGATCTGCTGGAGCATACATCCTTATGGGTGGTCCCGATGGTCAACCCGGATGGGGTAGAACTGGTGCAACAAGGTGTACTCCCAACTCATCCGTTGTATCATGACCTCGAAAAGTGGAATGAAGGACGTGCTGATTATCGCGGTTGGAAGGCCAATATTCGTGGTGTTGACCTCAACGATCAATTTCCGGCATATTGGGAAGAAGAGGTACGCAGACGCGGTAAAACAGGTCCGTCTCGACGAGACTATGCAGGACCTGCACCTTTGTCTGAACCAGAGTCCAAGGCGCTTGCCGATCTGACGGAGCGCGAACAGTTCGACATGGTGTTATCCATACACAGTCAGGGACAGGAGATCTATTGGAATTACCGGGATCTAGAGCCTAAGGAGAGCCGAGATTGGGCCTTACGGCTAGCTGCCGCAACAGGGTACCGGGCAGTAAAACTGGGTGGTAGCGATGCAGGGTACAAGGATTGGTTTATACAGCGATTTGGTAAACCAGGGTTTACCGTTGAAGTCGGTCTAGGTGTAAATCCGCTGCCCATGCGTGATTACGATGATATTGCAGCAGAAGTGGGCATGTTAATGGCAACAGTGCTGTCATGGTAAAAAATTCGGCCTACTGAAACGTATCGAATCATTTGCGCGTATTAGGAGGAACACGTTTTTTATAAGTGTTCCTCTTTACATGTCCCTTCAATGGGGTATATTTACTTAGGAGCATTGGAAATGGAGTGAACAACCTATGAAGTGGAAAAGACTACTATCTCTCCGTCAATGGTCACATGTATTTCGTCGTATGCCCCGATTGATTACTTCATCAAGGATTCCGCTGGGAGAAAAATTACTCTTTGCGGTGCCTGTGTTGCTCTATTGGGTATTACCTGATGTCATGCCGTTTATGCCCATCGACGATATTGGTGTGACGCTATTGCTTATGAATTGGTTTGTCACCCGTGCCGAACGAAAATATCCAGATGTGCTTGAAAAACAGCGTGTACGTGTTCGGTAGATAAGCTTATGAATTTCGTGATTGCGATTTTTCACGATTTTCTTTACAATAGGAATATTGCCTTTTGCTATGCTGAACATAATTGTGATCTATTGGCTCATAATGATGTTTCAGGCGCAGCTGTGCCGCCGTAGTACCTCTTTCCCTCTGGGATGGAGGCTAATTATTTGAGTTGTTGATTTTACCCGCTAGGTTGTGTGGTGTGGATATGTATCCAATGAACCACATTACATTTTATGAATATGAAGGAGATGAAGTTTGATGAACTGCAAAATTACTCGTAACGCAGCTAAAGTATTGAAACTTGAACTGGATAAGGAAGAGAACCAAGGGAAGAGCCTGCGCGTTGTTATTACTCATGCTCATGGAGATCATGCTCATTACGGGCTGGATTTGGACACGCCTAAAGAAACAGATACTGTTGTATCTACAGATAAAGGCATTGACGTCATTTTGGAAAACGGCCAGCCGCTGCTGGATGGTGTAAAAATTGATTACTTGTACTTTCCCGAAGAAGGATTTGTCATTACTAACCCTTCCCAAGGTAATCACGGCGACCACTAAGCCGGAGCTCGGAGGGATGACAGATGGCCAATGATATTCGCGTATGTGATGAATGCAATCATATCCGCTTGAAAACGATCTTGCCCAAGTTGCAAAAGATGGCACCAGATGCCGAGATCAAAATCGGCTGCAAATCGTATTGCGGTCCTTGTGGGAAACGGGCGTTTGTGTATGTGAACGGACGTTATGTGAGTGCGGCCACAGAGGATGAAGTATTGGAGAAGGCTGCGCGCTTTATCAAATAGTTCCAGTACGCAGCATTTGCAATTTTTGAATAGTTCCCCTTCTTCTGATCCATGCTAATGGATGTAGAACACTGCCCAGAAGGAGGTGTGACTCATGGCCCAATATGATTCCAATCTCGACAATCACAGCGTTGAGGCTCAAACACAAAACTCGGTGGACAGGCTGCACAATGCCGTCTCTCAAGCATTGTCACATCCGGCTGAGCAACTGATTGAACAGGCGGAGCAATCTCGTACTCATGCGGAACATGCCATACAGCAGGCGAAGGATAGCCTTGGTGACGATGCAGTAGAAGTTGCGGAGGACATGCTTGGTGAAGAGGTACAACGGCTTGAACAGGCTAAAAAAACGTTGCGTTCCTAAGCATTTGTGAATGGTTACGAGCGCAGTCGAGTCACGATCCATATAAAAAAGCACGATCCACAGCGTACAAGCTGATGGATCGTGCTTTTTTGTTATATGCAGGGCGGTTATGCGATCGGCATCCTTAAAAGAGTTCGGGGAGGATGTTATGTCAGCAACCTCCCACAGAAAGTCTATTAGATACAGAAGGAGTTACTTCTTTGTTTGTGGTTCCCATTCGCGAATAAGATCGTATGTGATAACCTGATCGGATATGTTCAATCGATTGAGGGCTTCGGTATAGCCCGGTCCGCAGGCGTTTACATCTGTAGGCTGGCCTGTATTCAGGTTGTAACAGGTCCCTTTGGAGAATGTACCGTCCTCCGATGGAATGTAGTACACTCGTCCATCGGTGAAAGCACCAGTACGCAGCACAACCATACGAGGCTTCCCGCTAAACAGATCGTTTCCCATAAAATGATATGGTTTTGTTGAAATCCCAAGTAGGTGCATGACGGAAGGAGTCAGATCCAACTGACCTGCCGGTTCCGTATACGTGCCTGCCTGGCTTCCATCCGGAAGATGCACAAGCAATGGTACCTGATTCATGATTTTCTGCATGTCGAGATCCGTAAGTGGCTTGTCTAAAAACTTCTCATACAGTGCTTTGTCTTTAATAGAATTGTCATGATCCCCATAAAACATCAGGATCGTATCATCCCACAATCCGTCTTTCTTCATCTGATCTACCAATTCACCCAGTGCTTCATCTACATAATGGACAGATTTCAGATAGTCTCCGAACATGGTACCTTCAAACTCGCCAACATCTAAATCTACCGCGTCAGGTGACAGGTTGTACGGATGATGGCTCGAGATACCGACCATATAGGCGTAGAACGGCTGCTTAACTTCGGTGGTGAGATCATTGAGCGTTTGATGGAAAAAGGATTTATCCCCCAGGGACCAACCCAGTGGCTCATCTATTTTAAAATCTTTTTTACTGTAGAACTTGTCATAGTTCATTGCCTTATACATGGTGTAACGGTTCCAGAAGCTGCTGTCGTACACGTGAAACGCATTGGGACTATACCCAGTATCCTTCAAAATGGAAGGTAACGTATCGAATTTATGGTCCGCATAACGGATAAATACGGAGCCTGTAGGGAGCGGATGCAGCGAAGCATGTGTAGAGAAGTCCGCGTCCGAAGTACGGCCCTGCGCAGTCTGGTGAAAATAATTGTTGAAATACATGCTTTCCTTCGTCAGTTTGTCAAAATTAGGCGTAATCGCTTGACCGTTGATCTGTTTGCCGATAAAAAAGTTCATGAACGCTTCAGCCTGAATGACCATCACGTTTTTGCCCTTATACTTGCCAGATAGATCATTTTTAACCTGAAGCAACTTCTGGTGCTGATTAAACCATTCCTTATCTTTATCGGATTCTGCTTGAGCCAATGTAGGCTGGGGACCAAGGTGATCCTGACCATAGCGGTAGATGTCATATCCATGAAATCCGACCAATCCGGTTACGTTGTACAAGGCCATCGACCACCAGTTGCCGACAAATATGCCAGTTGCCCATGTGGAGGTATAATATTTGATCGGCCCAAATGTTAATACATAGCCAATCAGGAAGGCCAATGCTCCTTTGGAGAAGCGAAGCAGAAATCTCTTTGTGAACGAGCTTCGGGATGCTTCTAAATAAGTATCATTCGTTGTAAGTCGACGTCGTAAGGAAGCCACAAATATGACATACGGAATGAATAGAATCCAGTCTGCAAAAAAGAAAATGTCCCACCAGTACATAAGGGATGCGATACTTCCGCCTAGAGAATCAACTTGTCCGGCTTGAAGTAAGACGGGAATCGTAATGAAATCCTGGAAATAACGATAATAAACCATGTCGGAATAAATGAGCGCGGTGAGCAACATATCGAGCACCACAAGAGCAATCAAACGTCCGCGACGTGGCAGCCATAAGGTCCAGAAGCTCACAAGTAAAAGCGAACCAATAGCGATGACATAATCCAGCGGATTCATGTCAATATTTTGGGCATGCAAGTTATAGTGAATCAGTACGAGCTTGCCGATCATAAGTACAAAAAACAGACCTAATCCAAAATATTGAGACAGCAGCATTCTGCTGAACGTGTTACCAGTGCGACTTGCACTGGACGTGCGAATAAGCAACACTTTACCCCCTCTGGCAGAAATGTTCGGCTAGTATAAACTACATATTAACGTAATGTTAAAACCGAAATGCCTTTAATTATTATAGCGCTCATCTCGCGCATTTCAATGATTAAGTAAAGAAAATACAGCACAAATCAGGCCAGAACAACGAACAGAGAGTTCGTTTCCTGGCCTAGGCTTCATCATATTTAAGGCTGCAACGGCGAAGTATCTTTGCGGCGCGGAGGCAGAGGGCCTAGATACTGATAGTATTGGCATTCGATCCGGCCGTTAAACAACTTCCGGCGTTTGTCTGCTTTACGACCCCAATAATGCTCAAATTGCTTGGTGGAGCTGATGGCAAAGAAGGACCAAGTCTTCATTTCGGCTGCCGTGCGTGCGAGTGAACGGATCAGCTTTTCCACCTCGGATTGCTCGCTCAGTCTCTCGCCATAAGGTGGGTTTGTAATCATCACACCATATTGTCCTTCGAGTCTGACTTTAGTTACAGGCATCACCTTAAGAGGGATGTCTTTAGCAAAGCCTGCTGCTTTTACAGCTGCCTCAGCAACTTGTATGGCATTTGGGTCGATATCGCTACCTGCAATTTCAAAAGGAATGTCATCGCGGGTCAAATCCATCGCCTCGTCGCGAGCCTGATCCCATAATTCTCTGCCAATGACAGGCCAGTCTTCCGAGTTAAAGGTACGTCTCAGGCCTGGCGCAATGTTCCAGGCTTGCATGGCAGCTTCGACCAACAAAGTACCGGAACCGCAGCATGGGTCATAGAATGGTCGGTCAGGGCTCCAGCGACTAAGCTGAATAAGAGCAGAAGCCATCGTTTCTTTGAGAGGCGCCTCTGTAACGAGCTTACGGTAGCCGCGTTTGTGCAGTCCTGGACCGGTCGTATCAAGTGTCAGCAACGCACGATCATTCAATAGAATGACCTCAATGACGTAACGAGGGCCATCTTCAGCAAACCAATCTGTGTGGTAGGTTTCCTTGAGCTTCTCTACAATCGCCTTCTTGACGATTCCCTGACTGGCTGGTACGCTACTAAGCTGTGATTTGTGCGAACGTCCCTCTACGGGAAATTCACCATCTACAGGAATCCAATCCTGCCAAGGCAATGCTTTGGTACCCTCGAACAGCTCGTCGAAGGTAGTTGCAGCAAATTCACCCATTTTTATAAGCACGCGGTCTGATGTGCGAAGCCACAGGTTACACCGGCATATATCCATATAATCTCCGGTAAAAACGACGCGGCCATTTTCAACGGTCAGATCTTCGTACCCGAGTTCTCTGAGTTCCCGGGCCACGACGGCTTCAAGTCCCATTGGCGCAGTTGCAATTAGTTGCAGTTGAGTCATTAAACGTATTCACTCCGTCCCCATAATCATGTAAGCTTGGTTCAATCCCTATAGTATAGGTCATTGTACTCGAAGAGACAAATCATTAAGCTGAAAAATTTACGAAGGACACCACGTCCAACCTGCGTTATGATTAAGCAAGAAGGAGAGATGAACCGTGGAAATTACACCAAATATGACGCCTGAACAATATGTAGACCAGCTGGTACAAGAGGATGAAGCACTGCGCAGTATCAGGGAGGCTATCGTTAAAGAAGGTATGCCGGAAGTATCCGTTGCCCATCCTTACGGAAAACTGTTGACCTTTCTAATTGAAGTATCTGGCGCACAGCATGTACTGGAAATCGGCGCATTAGGCGGCTACAGCGGATTATGTCTGGCCCGTGGGCTGGGAGAAAAGGGTCGCATTGTGTCACTGGAGCTGAAAGAAGCGTACGCAGCGCTGGCACATCGACATATGGAAAACAACGGCTACGGTGACCGTGTCGAATACCGTATCGGACCCGCAGCGGACAGCTTAAAGGAACTTCAGGAAGAGGGAAGAACTTTCGATTTTTTCTTCATAGATGCAGATAAGGAAAATTACCCGGTGTATCTGGAATATGCGATTGCTCTGGCGAATCCGGGTGCCATTATTGCGGGAGACAACTGTTTCCTTCGCGGACGGACGCTGAATACGGATAAGAACGGCCCTGCCGTCCAAGCCGTGAGACGGTTTAACGAGACGATAGCAACAGATCCGCGGCTGGTCAGCACGCTTTTGCCAGCTTACGATGGATTGGCGCTAGCTCGAGTTAAATAGCGTTCATTCCATATGTATAGCTATGTAAAAAAGAACCTCCTTGTCCACAGCAGCGTGAACAAGGAGGTTCTTGTCTGTTAAGGCAGGCTTGTCTTACCCTAAGATTATCTTACCTGAAATCAGGTGTAGCCTTACGATCAAAGAGCTTCATGCGTACCCAGAATATGTTAACGATTAACAGGACACCTGACATGATAAACAGTCCTTCGATGCCGATAAACCCGGATAGCACCCCGCCAATGACAGCACCCAGCATATTCCCCAGCGCCAGTGAACTCGTATTAAAGCCGAAAGAACGGCTTTCCATTCCTTCCGGTGTATACGTACGAATCAGCGCATTTACGCTTGGTAGCAGACCGCCCATAAATACACCCATGAAAAAACGGATAATGACAAGTTGCCATACTTCATTGACAAAAGCCTGCGGAATAAGCATAACCGCCGTTCCAAGCAGTGCAATGGTCAAGATCTTGTGTGCTCCTATCTTGTCACTCAGTCTTCCAAGGAGCGGTGCAGCAACCATATTGGATACACCTGTAATAGCCGTAACAAACCCGGCAATCAGCGCAATTCCTTCTGCCGATCCATACAGCTTTTGCACATACAACGGCAGCAGAGACACCGTACTGATCATGGCAAACTGGAGCAAAAACGTTACGGTGAACAAAGCCGGAAGCTGGGGCGTATGGCTTAACTCCTTTAATCCGGCAAGAACCGAAATTTGTGGTATGCGTGCAGCTTCCGTTTTGCTGAAATTTTCTTTAACCAAAAACATTGCGATAAGCGAGGCTATAAAAATTAGAGTGCCTGTAATATAAAAGATCGGTCTGAATCCGACCCAGTCAGCCAAAAATCCGCCTAGCAGAGGGCCGAGAATCGTGCCAGCCATCTGACCGGATTGCATAATTCCCATAGCGAATCCGGTTCGCTCTTTGGGAGTGGTACCCGACACTAAGGAAATCGATGCCGGATTGAAACCTGAAATCGTACCGTTCAGCAGGCGAAGCGCCAGCAGTTGCCACGGGTGGGTGACCAAACCCATACATCCGATGACCAAAGCCATACCAAAGCCTGAGCGAAGCAGCATGACTTTACGTCCATATCGGTCAGCCAGCTTCCCCCACAAAGGCTGGAACATAAATGAGGTCAAAAAGTTAGCGGCAAAAATAACTCCGGCCCATAGACCAATATCGTGCTCTCCCTTCACATGAAGGTCCTGAGCCAGATACAGGGCGAGGAACGGAGTAATCATCGTAATACCCGCATTGACCAGAAACTGACCGAACCAAAGCACAATGAGATTGATTTTCCATGTCTCCCACGTTTTCAATGTGCTTTCACTTCCTTTCTGCCCATTCTCATCCTGTTGTAAATCCTACTTATCAAAGCATAACTTCTCCCGAGCTTTAAAAAAGCCATTTCTCTAGTATAGCACACTTCATTGAAACTTTATCCAAATGTCATGGGTTTGTCATGGTTTGTTCGAGAGCTGCGGTTGTTACGACTCTTGAAAAAGGGCATAATAAAATATAGTATTTATGATTCGAACTGGAGGCTGAAGTCATGACCTACAATGATACTTTTATCCGCGCTTGCCGCAAGCAAGCTGTGGATCATATTCCCGTATGGTACATGCGGCAGGCCGGAAGGTATGACCCTGAGTATCGCAAAATTAAAGAAAAATACACGTTGCTTGAAATATGCCGCCAGCCCGAGCTGGCCGCAGAAGTGACTTTAATGCCCGTGCGCAAGCTTGGGGTAGACGCTGCAATTTTATATTCTGATATTATGAATCCGGTAGCCTCGCTAGGGGTTGATTTTGATATTGTCAAAAATATTGGTCCGGTTATTGATAATCCGATCCGGTCAGCTGCAGACGTAGACAAGTTGCGTCCGATTGATGTGGAACGCGATTTGGGTCATATTTTGGAAACGATTCGTATTTTGGACCGTGAACTGAACGTGCCATTGATTACGTTCGCTGGAGCGCCTTTTACCATTGCAAGCTATTTAATAGAAGGAAGGCCCTCTAAAGGATATATTCGCACTAAAGCCATGATGTATGGAGAGCCTGAGTTGTGGCATCGCCTGATGGATAAGCTAGGGGACATGGTTATTACATACGTGCGAGCTCATATCGCTAATGGCGGTAAGGCTTTCCAATTGTTTGATAGCTGGGTAGGTGCGCTCTCGCCTTATGATTTTCAAACTTTTGTGCTGCCGACTATCACACGTATTCTCCATGAATTATCTGATCTGGATGTACCTAAAATTTATTTCCCGGGCGTAAGCTCTGGTGAATTGCTTCCACACTTGAATGGGTTAAAAGCCGATGTGATTGGACTGGACTGGCGGGTAAGTATACCTGAAGGACGTCGTCGCTTGGGCAACGGTTTTGGTGTACAGGGAAATCTGGATCCTTATGTGCTTACTGCGCCAATCGATGTTATCAAGCAGTATGCGAAAACCATTGTAGATGAAGGCATATTGGAGCCGGGTTACATTTTCAATCTCGGTCACGGTTTATTTCCTGAAGCCTCGCTAGATAAGCTAAGAGAGCTTACGAATTATGTGCATGAGTATTCCCGTTCGGTTTTGCCAAAAAATTAATACATTAGAAATGTTAAGAGGTGGTCTACTAATGAAAACCAAAGTGGGTGTACTGGTCATGTCCTACGGGACGCCGGAGAGTCTGGATCAGGTGGAAGCCTATTATACACATATTCGTCGTGGTAATGCTCCTTCGCCGGAGCAATTAAAGGAATTAAAGGATCGTTATGAAGCTATTGTGGGCGGTGTGTTTCCGCTGCGTCAGAATACGGATCGGCAGGTTCAAAACTTGCAGGAAACCTTAAATCGTGAAAATCGCAACCCGGACATTGAATTTGTCTGTTATCAGGGACTCAAACATGCCAAACCGTTTATTGAGGACGGGGTGGAAGCCATGGTGCAAGATGGCATCCGTGCAGCGGTAGGTGTCGTGCTGGCTCCGCATTATTCTGTTATGAGTGTAGGCACTTATATTAAGCGCGCGCAGGCTAAGGCACAGGAACTGGATCTGGCCATATCATTTGTGGAGAGCTATTATCTTCATCCTAAGTTGATTAAGACGCTGACTGAGCGTGTGAACGCCAAACTGGCGCTTTTTGAAGAAGCTGGAGCCAAGCGGGATGAGGTTCGTGTTCTGTTTAGTGCGCACAGCTTGCCTGAACGGATTTTGGCTATGGGTGATCCTTATGTGGAGCAATTAATGGCGACTTCGCAGGCTGTTGCGGACAAAGCGGGAATTACCAACTGGCAGTTTACGTGGCAAAGCGCTGGTCGTACAGCCGAGCCATGGTTGGGGCCAGACATTTTGGATACCATGCACAGCCTTAATGAGGAGCAAGTGGAGTATGTGCTGGCTGCGCCAGTTGGCTTTGTTTCTGATCACTTAGAGGTGTTATACGACCTGGATATTGAAGCACAGGCGTTGGCGAAGGAATTGGATATGCGTTTTCAGCGTATTGATTCACTCAATAGTGATCCACTGTATATGGAGACGCTTAGTGATGTCATCATAGACCAATGGAAAAAGGGATGAGGACATAATGGAGCAAAAGTTACGTAATATTGTGATTGTAGGCGGAGGCTTGACCGGGCTTAGCACTGCTTTTTATACACGAAAAATGTACAAAGAAGCTGGCTACACACCTCAAATCACGCTGGTGGAGAAAGCTTCCGTGCTGGGCGGGAAAATTGAAACGCTGCATAAAGATGGTTTTGTAATTGAAAAGGGGCCAGATTCCTTTCTGGCCCGTAAAACGGCCATGATAGACCTAGCAAAAGAGCTGGAGCTGGATCATGAGCTAGTGAGCACAAATCCTGAGGCTAAAAAGACATACATTTTGCATGAAGGACAGCTTCATCCGATGCCTCCTGGCCTGGTGCTGGGGATTCCAACGGAGCTAAAACCCTTTTTGCGCAGCGGATTGATCTCTTTAGGCGGGAAAATGCGGGCTATGATGGATTTTGTCCTTCCGCCTCGCCGTGTACCGGGAGATGAGGCGTTGGGTGATTTTATTGAACGCCGACTGGGCAAAGAAGTGCTAGAGAATGTAACCGAGCCACTGTTGGCAGGGATTTATGCTGCCAACATGAAGACGCTAAGTTTGCAAGCGACCTTCCCACAATTTGCTGAGGTAGAGCAGCAATACGGAAGCCTCATTCACGGGATGATGACAGGTCGAAAACCAGCTGAAACACATACGGGGACGAAAAAAAGCGCCTTTTTGACCTTCCGTCAAGGCTTGCAAAGTTTGGTGCATGCGTTGCTGAATGATTTGTATGACTGTGATTTACGCACCGGGATTGCTGTTACCGAATTCACAAAGACCACAGAAAGTGAAGACAGCCCATATCGCGTTATGCTGGACAATGGAGAGACGCTGGAGGCGGATGATATTTTTGTAACGACTCCCAACTTTGCTGCTGCACCGCTATTGCGAGATCATGTCAATGTGGCTGCACTGGAAGCCGTTAATTACGTCTCCGTAGCAAACGTGGTCATGGCCTTTGATAAAACAGATATTGAGAACGTCTTTGACGGTTCTGGTTTTCTGGTTCCTCGCAAAGAAGGACGCAGCGTGACCGCTTGTACATGGACGTCTGCCAAGTGGCTACATACTAGCCCGGACGATAAGGTGCTGTTGCGCTGTTATGTAGGGCGAGCAGGAGCTGAAGACACTGTAGAGTTACCGGATGATGAGCTGATTGCACTGGTACGTAAGGATTTGAAAGAGATGATGGGAGTTACAGCAACTCCGCTGTTCACGGAAATTACACGTCTTCGCAATTCCATGCCTCAATATCCGGTAGGGCACCCGCAGGCTATAGCTGATTTGCGGGAAGAGTTACGCACTGCCATGCCGGGAGTATATGTTTTGGGCGCTGGCTATGATGCGATTGGTTTACCGGACTGCATCCGTCAGGCTAAGGAATGGGCCTCCCATGCCGTCAAAACTGCACAGCAGGAAGCGGTTAAGGTACAGGTGTAAATGTTCGATGATGAACCCTTCGCGATCCAGGCGAGGGGTTCTATTTATATTGAAATTTGATATACAATGGAGAAGGTGTAAAATTCGCCAGCTAATAAAGAAGTTATGCAAATGCAATAGCATAGAAGGAGTGAAGAATGTACCCTCCCAGATCACAGCGAAATGAAGGTCGCAAGAAAGCAAGAAAACCAAAAATAGGCAAGGCTTGGATCTTTACGAATCTGGTCCTACTGCTTATGATCGTAGGTCTTTTCGGTTATTATTACATATTTGAACACGACAACAGCGGCTCTCTTGGGGAAAATGCCGGGTATTCGCAAACGGAGAAGAAAATCCAAACGGAATCTGCTAGTGAAGAGAGGTCTACTCCCTCGGTCAGTGAAAGTGATACAGCCTTGTCAAATAAACAGCTGGACGAAGGCCCACATGCAGATAAGCAATTTGCTGACGATGAAACAAAGCAATCTGCTGTTTCAGACACAAGCCATCGTCCCGCGACAACGTCTGACACAAATGCTCCCGAAGGCAGCTCTTCAGGAGCAAAATTATCCTCAGGGAAAGACGGGCAGGCAGGGAACGATATGTCCAAGGATGTATATGACGGTAATCCATCCGCAGATAAGGGAGGAACGGAGGATGTAAAAAAATCAAAAACAGACGATGCAGATTCTCCGACAGTCACGCTTCACTTTGTAGGGGATGTGCAATTTTCCGGTAAAGTTGAACAGCGATTGGAGCAGAATGGGTTTGATTTTCCGTATCAATATCTCGGAAACTTGTTTCATAAAGACGATCTGACGATGGCCAATCTGGAAACGCCCGTGACAACGAATGGTGTGGGTGCGTTAAATAAAACGTATGTGTATAAATCTTCGCCCAAGGCGTTAACTGCGTTGGCTGCGGCAGGGATAGACGCAGTCAATTTGGCCAACAATCACATTTTGGATCAGGGCACAGGCGGATTACTGGATACACTGAAATATCTGGATGAAAAAGGTATTGCCCATGCTGGAGCCGGACGTAATGCCAAAGAAGCGTATGCGCCGCATTATTTTGAACGTAAAGGGATCAAAATTGCGTTGTTGGGGACTACACGTGTCATGCCTGAAGCCAACTGGAATGCGGGCGCCAAACTGCCCGGTGTAGCAGGAGCCTATGATTCGACCGCTATCGTAAAGTCCATCCGTGAGGCACGAATGCAGGCCGATCTGGTGATTGTCATTGCCCATTGGGGGAAGGAGCGCGCTACTGTACTTGAGCCCCATCAAACCGAGTTATCGCACGCTTTTATTGATGCTGGAGCTGATCTTGTCATTGGCGGTCATCCACATGTGCTTCAAGGGATGGAGCAATATAAAGGTAAATGGATCGCATACAGCACAGGCAATTTTATTTTTTCTAAATCAACGGTGCCAGCCACTTGGGATACAGCGATATTTCAGGCAACCTGTACCCGAAAAGGGGCTTGCGAAATGAAGCTGACCCCTTACCGGGCGGAGCTAGGTCAACCAATCCCATTGAAGGATACGGAGGCCAGCAAAATTTTGCAAAGAGTGGCGGCACTGTCACCGGGAAATGTCTCGATAGGGACGGATGGTACAGCAAGCGCTCAATAGAAGTTCGAAAAGAAATTTTTTATATGGGAATTGACGGAACGATCGTATGAGGGACTCCTTTGTGGATGGAGGTCATAACAAGATGAATCATTTGTGCGTGGCTCACCGCGGTTTTTCGGGGATTGCTCCCGAGAACACGATGGCAGCCTTTCGGCTTGCGTTGGAGCAACCATTTGTACACTGGATTGAGCTGGATGTACAGCTGTCAAAGGACGGTGTTCCGGTGGTAATTCATGATTTTACGCTGGAGCGAACGACGAATGGTACAGGGAGAGTAAAGGATTCGGACTGGAAGGCATTGCAACAACTTGATGCTGGTAGCTGGAAAAGTGCAGAATACCGTGGAGAAATGATCCCCTCCCTCGCACAGGTACTGGATTTATGTCGTGGCCGCGTATCGCTCAATATTGAGCTTAAAACCGCTGGTGACATGTATCCAGGACTGGAGAAAGCCGTACTCCGTGAAATTGTGGTGAGAGGGATGCAGGGAGAGGTGGTATTAACTTCTTTTGAGCGTGCCGCACTACGCCGGGCTAAGGAGCTGTCTCCTGAGATCCGTACCGGATTGATTATCGATGCGCGCCCAGATGATTTGGCAATGCAACTGGAGCAACTACAATGCACTTTTTTATCCATGGGCTATCCGCGTTTGGATCGAAACCTGATGAAAGATCTCACCGGACGCGGTATTACTGTTATGGCGTGGACGGTGGATGACCGCCGTATAATGCGAAGATTGTCCTCATTGCATCCTGAATTGATGATTTGCACTAATTGGCCGGATCGCTGGGAGCAGGTTTTTTTGCTTTCCAAGCACCGGATGTGGCACTATATACGTAAACTTATTCGTTAATCAATTGAACTACATACGCGGGAAGGGTGACGGATCGTGATGAACGTGGATATTCGTAATGTTTACTGTGTCGGACGCAATTATAAGCTGCATGCGGAGGAGCTGGGTAATGAGGTTCCCGCAGAACCGATGATATTTTTGAAGCCGTCTCATGCAGTCGTGCCGCTGGATGGCGCCACGCTGGAGCTTCCTCAGGGGCAAGGAGATATTCATTTTGAGACTGAGCTGGTTGTGGCTGTAGGACGTAAATACGAACCAGGCATGTCCGCAGATACATGTCTGAACGCATTTGCGTTCGGCATTGATTTTACCCTGCGTGATGTACAAAGTGTGCTCAAGAAAAAAGGCCATCCATGGACCGCCGCCAAAGGCTTCAAATCGTCTGCTCCCGTGACACCATTCCTGCCTTTAGAAAAATTGGACATGCTGGAGCAGCAGGATTTTTCCTTGCTCAAAAATGGACAGGAAGTGCAGCGTGGACATGTTAAGGATATGATTTTTTCTATCCAGCATATCGTTGAATATATAGCGACTCATTATGGACTGGGCGAGGGAGATATTATTTTCACAGGTACTCCAGCAGGAGTAGGGCCTGCAGCAAGTGGGGACCGCTTTGAGCTTTTCTGGGGAAGTGATCGTCAGGGAAGCTTCACCATCGCATAAATTTGTGAATGGCATCCATGAAGAGGATTAAAAAAGGGAAGTTCTTGGTGGTTGGGGAGTAAAGAGAGATTCCCGTAGATAAGCATTGTGAAGGCCGTGTCCTGTGCCAAAGCATGGGACACGGCTTTTATATAAGCGTAGAGCGTTGTACAATAGTATACAGAACGAAAAAAGAAAAACGGAGATTCATTTCAAAAGCGGGGGTATATCATGGACTGGATCATCGGATTGCTTTGTGCTGCTGTGGTGGCCGGAGCTGCATTTTATAAAAAATCCTTAACCTTATCTGGCTTTGCCGCGGCTGTACTGATGGGAACTGTATATTATGGGGCGGGTAACCTGTTCTGGTTCGGCACATTGCTCTTGTTCTTTATCACGTCGACCCTTCTGTCGAGGTTCAAAAAGGAGCGCAAGGCTGAACTGGAAAAATCGTATGCCAAAACCGGAAACCGGGATGCAGGCCAAGTATGGGCCAATGGTGGATTAGGTATGCTGTTATGCCTGGGTTATGCGATATGGCCCCATGTTACGTGGCAGCTGGCTTTTGTCGGTGTCATGGCTACGGTCACATCCGATACGTGGGCAACGGAATTTGGCAGCCTGAGTCGTAGGCCACCCCGTTCGGTGCTTAACGGGAAGGTGCTGGCACCCGGAACCTCAGGAGGAGTCTCTGTATTGGGAACGGCTGCGGCCTTGGCTGGGGGTGTACTGATCGGCATAGGTGCATGGGGCTTTGGACACGTCATAGGAACGCCGAGCTTGCCGTTATGGCTGTGGGCACTGGTTGGAGGTATATCCGGTAGCGCCGGGGCCTTTGCTGATTCCTATCTAGGTGCTACAGTGCAAATGATGCGTTCCTGCACGGTTTGCGGACGAGAAGTAGAAGTAGACTCACATTGTGGACAAACGACGGTCTATGTACGAGGCTGGCGTTGGATGAGCAATGATCGGGTGAATAGCATTAGTTCTATTTTCGGAGGATTGGTCGCTCTTGCAGGTATTTTTTTAATACTCTGAACACAGGGCTGGAGATCGTTACAAGGAATTAACTGTTATAAGAATTGACCATGTTTCAATCCTTGTATAAGGAGGTACTAAGATGGGCGATATCCACGGAGATAAATATGAAGCTATTTTGGACGCAGCTTACACCGTCTTTGGCACCAAAGGCTTTTATGAAAGCAAAATTTCCGAGATTGCAGAACAAGCGGGAGTCGCCAAAGGCACAGTATACTTGTACTTTAAAAGCAAAGAGCAGCTATTTACAGCAGTCACACGTAGAGATTGCGAGCAATACCTAGCCGAAATGCAAGGTGCATTAATTAATCGTACTTTGGGAGAAGGACTGCTGCGGATGGCGAATTTGCATCTGCACTACTATTTCAAGCGCAAGCAGCATACTAAATTATTTTTTATGACCCCCAACAGTGACCCCGATCTAATGGAGTTTATGCGGGGATTTATTCAGGACTATACTGATTTGGTCAACAATAAACTGTCGTCAGAGGGTGTACAGCAGTCCGAGTTTCATGCGAAGGCATTCATTGGTATATTGGAACGCCTAAAAATGGATATTTTATTGAATCAAGATTTCCGCGAATGTGACGTGGATCAGACGGCTGAATTAGTGGCGAACTTATTTATGCATGGCTGTAAAGCCGGGTTACAAAAATCCTGACATCTAGTTGCTAAAAAACCGTACTGACTTCGTTCAGGTAACGGTTTTTTTAATCATTGGCTGTGTCTGTGTTAAAATAAACAGGATGCATCACAAAATTGGGGAAGAGTAGGGAATCCGTATGAATATTATGACCGTTGAACATATAACGAAAAGCTATGGCGAGAAAATGTTGTTTGAGGATGCTTCCTTTGGTATGGATGAACGTGACAAAATAGGAGTTGTCGGTGTAAATGGCACCGGTAAATCAACGTTTTTACGGGTAATTTCCGGATTAGAGCCGCCAGATGATGGCAATATTGCAGTGAACAACGATGTGCGAATTCAGTATCTGGCACAAAATCCGGAGTTTGATCCCGAAATGAAGGTACTCCAGCATATTTTTCATGGCAACCAGCCTGAGATGAAAGCGGTCCGTGAATACACGGAAACCATGGAGTTGTTGGAGTTAAACCCGGGTAGCGAGGAGCTTCAAAACCGTCTATTGCGAGCAAGTCAGCAAATGGATACGTTCCAGGCATGGCAGCTAGAGAGTGAGGCCAAAAATATACTTACCCGACTGGGGATCACCCAGTTTGAGTCTCGTATGGGCGTTCTATCCGGCGGGCAGCGTAAGCGGGTGGCTTTGGCAGCGGCTTTGATCCAACCCTGCGAGCTGCTTATTCTGGACGAGCCTACAAACCATATTGATAATGAGTCTGTTGAATGGTTGGAGCAGTATTTGCAAAAAAGACGTGGTGCGTTGTTAATGATCACGCATGATCGCTATTTTCTGGATAGAGTTGCAAATGTCATGTTGGAGCTGGATCATGGTCGCCTTTTCCGTTATGAGGCTAACTATACCCGTTTTCTGGAGCTGAAGGCAGAACGCGAGGAGCGGGAAGCGTCTACGGAACAAAAAAGGAAGAACTTGTTGCGTAATGAGCTGGCATGGATTCGCCGTGGAGCAAAGGCTCGTTCCACCAAGCAGAAAGCGCGTATTGACCGATATGAGCAGCTTAGGGATCAGCAACCGGAAGCTCGTTCTGGATCTGTAGATATGTCCGTCGCCTCCACACGTCTGGGTAAAAAGATCTTGGAGATCGAGCATCTGTCCAAATCGGTAGATTCTCGTAAGCTGATACAGGATTTGAGCTACATTGCGGTTCCTGGTGATCGTGTTGGTATCCTAGGTCCTAACGGTAGTGGGAAATCCACTCTGCTCCAAATGATTGCGCAGCATATAGAACCGGATTCCGGCAACGTTGTGCTGGGACCGACGGTGAAGCTTGGCTATTTTACTCAGGAACATCAGGAAATGAACGAATCATTACGTGTCATTGAATATATTAAGGAAGAAGCCGAAGTGATTCGTACAGCAGACGGTTCGACGATTACAGCTGCACAAATGCTGGAACGTTTCCTGTTCGCACCAAGCGCGCAATGGACGGTTATTTCCAGGCTGTCTGGAGGCGAAAAACGGCGCTTGTATCTGCTTCGTGTTCTGATGTCGGCACCGAATGTGTTGTTGCTGGATGAACCAACAAATGATCTGGATATTCAGACCCTTTCCGTTTTGGAAGATTATCTGGATGAATTCCCAGGTGTGGTTTTTATTGTTTCTCATGATCGCTATTTCCTGGATCGGACAGTGGACAAAATACTGGCGTTTGAAGGGGATGGACAGGTACGAGTACATGTAGGGGACTATAGCGAGTATGCAGAATGGATCAGTAAAAATGCTCAATCTTCTGTGAATACGTCTGTCTCTACGAGTACGGCTTCCTCGAATCGCTCTTCCGTGCCTAAGTCTGCGGGTCCTTCTGATTCAGTCAAGGAGACAAGTAAAACCAAGCTTAAATTCACCTTTAAGGAACAGCGGGAATATGAGCAAATTGATGAGCTGATTGAACAAGCCGAACAGAAGTTGGCCGACATTCAGCGACAGATGGAAGAGTCTTTCAGTGATTCAGCACGACTACAGGAGCTCATGGCTGAGCAAGTGAAGGCCGAACAGCATCTGGAGCATCAAATGGAACGCTGGACCTACCTGAATGAGCTGGCCGAGCAGATTGAACAAAGTAAATCTTAATAATACAGAAGCAAGTCACCATTCAGAGTGGAGGCTTGCTTTTTTTATCGAATTATTAATATGTTTTTCATATTAAAAGTGCGTGAATTATATATTTTTAATATTAAATTACGGTGGGTATAATGGATTGCATATGGGAGGGAGGAATTGAAAATGGAATATCGTAAACTTGGAAAAAGTGGATTAATGGTAAGTGAGATCGCATTGGGAAACTGGATCACCCACGGTGCTCAAGTGGATGATACTATAGCGCAAGCCTGTGTAAACGCTGCACTAGACTCAGGGATTACCACGTTTGATACTGCTGATGTGTATTCGGATACCATGGCGGAAACGGTTTTAGGTCATTCTTTAAAGGGAATACGCCGTGAAAGTATTGAATTATGTACTAAGGTTTTTCATCCCACAGGTACCGGACAGAATGATAAAGGGCTGTCTCGCAAACATATCATGGAGGCCTGTCATGCTTCTCTTCGACGCCTGCAAACGGATTATATTGATGTATATTATGCACACCGTTTTGATCCAACCGTATCGCTTGAAGAAACTTTTTTGGCCTTATCCGACTTGGTGCGGCAAGGGAAGGTTTTGTATGTAGGAGTAAGCGAGTGGACAGCAGAGCAGATAAAGCAAGGAGCCGCTCTGGCTAAGGAATTAAAGGTCCCTTTCGTGGCAAGTCAGCCCCAATATTCCATGCTGTGGCGTGTCATTGAAGCTGAAGTGATTCCCGCTTGTGAGCAGGAAGGGATTGGGCAGGTGGTTTGGTCACCTCTGGCACAAGGTATTCTTTCTGGTAAATATGCAGCAGACAAGCCGTTACCCGAGGGATCAAGAGCTTCTACGACAGCAGGGTCACCATTTTTCGAACGTTTGGCTGGACAATGGTTACGTAAAGAAGTCCTTTTGGCAGTAAAGAAAATTCAGCCGATTGCAGAAGAATGCGGACTGACGCTACCCCAGCTTGCAGTCGCATGGGTTTTACAAAACCCGCAAGTGTCCTCAGCTATTATCGGTGCTTCCAAGCCCGAGCAGGTTAAAGAGAACGTAAAAGCGGCGGGTGTCCGTTTAGATGAGCAGGTCATGAGACAATTGGATAGCATTTTAAATGGTATTGTTGAACGTGATCCGAGAAAAACAGGTTAAGATATACGATCAAGGAGATTTACATGTCTAACTCTTCGTTACAAGCTGTTTCTTCAACCACTTCCAGAAAATGAGTCAGAACAGTTTCGTGTGTACCTGTTTTCCATGCAGCATAAAGTGGGATGGACGGAGACTCTTCTTGAAAGGAACGAAATACGACATCACTGCGTTGAAAGACAGAAACGGAAGAGGGGACAATGGAGATACCTATACCTGCCGCTACCAGTTAACGATCGTATACATTTGAACGGCTTCCTGTACGATTTGAGGCTGAAATCCGTGTTGTCCGCAAAAGTCCAGTATGAGGTTATGAAAAGAAGCTCCCATATGAGGCGGAGACAGGATAAAAAATTCGTCCGCTAAAGAACGTAAAGACAAGGTTGAATGGTGGGCTAACGGATGTGTTTGAGGAAGAACGGCCATGAGTGATTCATTGGTGTAAAGACGAGAATTGATATGTATAGATGGATCTGCACAGCGCAGGAAGCCTACATGAACTTTGCCATCGTGTATAGCTTTCAGTTGTTGGACAGATGTCATTTCAAATAACGTAAGCTTCACATCTGGAAAACGCTCTCGGAATTTCTTCAAGGCATTAACCATCAGACTACCAGAGGCTGAATCTACAAAAGCGATGGATAATTGTCCGAATTTCCCCTGACTTGCAAGCTGTGTGATCTTGATGGATCTTTCCAATTGTGCAACCACGTTTCTGGATTCTTCTAAAAATATCGCTCCTGCTGACGTAAGTCGAACTTGCCTCTTGGTTCGTTCCAAAAGCTTCACGCCAAGTTCTTCTTCAAGGCTTTGAATTTGTTGGCTCAAGGGAGGTTGGGTAATATTCAGTTTTTTCGCAGCACGGTTAAAATGCAGTTCTTCCGCTACTGCGATAAAGTAACGTAGTTTTTTCAGATCCATAGCTGTGATTTCCTTTCGCTAAGCCTTCACCGACCTATTCTCCAAGGGAACAGGTCGGTTTTTATCGTTCGAATTAAACGGTCACGTAAGCTGCAAGCAGACGTGCAGTGTTCACCACGGCCTGCTTGTGCGTGCGCTCCATGGCATGGGAGGCGTGTACGCCAGGGCCGATCAACGCAGCACGGATGTTATTACCGGCTCTAAGTGCAGCTGAAGCGTCTGAACCGTAGTGCGGATAAATATCTACCGCATACGGAATATTCAGCTCTTTGGCCAGCTCAATCAGACGGGTCGTCATAGTATAGTCATAAGGTCCGGAGGAATCCTTGGCACAGATAGAAACATCCGTTTCCTTGCAGCTCAGATCTTCACCCATACAGCCCATGTCGACAGCTATCATCTCACTGATTCCTTCGGGTATGTAAGCCGCTCCGTGCCCCACTTCCTCATAGTTAGAAATGAGCAATTTAACGGTATGTCGAGGCTTCCAGTTTCCATGTACAGCAGATTCCAGTAAACCAAACAGTGCAGCTACACTAGCTTTATCATCCAGATGGCGTGACTTGATAAATCCACTGGGTGTTACGACTGGACGCGCATCGAACGAAATAAAATCGCCCACCGTAATACCGAGCTGAAGTACGTCTTCTTTTGACCCGACTAGCTCGTCAATCCGTACCTCCATATGGCTCTCTTTGCGCTCAAAGCTCCGTGCATCATCATAGACGTGCACGGATGGATGGCTGGACAGAATAGTGCCTGTATACGTTTGTCCGCTTCGGGTATGAATAAGGCAGTATTCGTTCTCAATGCTGTTCATCATGAAGCCGCCGACGGATGTCAGACGTAGGGTGCCTTGTGCTGTAATGGAACGCACCATTGCGCCCAATGTATCCACATGTGCGCTCAGCGCCACCGTATGGTCCGTTTCCTGACCTTTCAGAGTCAAGATGGCACCGCCTTTTGCATTCCATTCGATTTGCACCCCGAGGCTTTCCGCTTCTTTACGAATAAGCTCCATCACATGGTGTGTATACCCACTGGGACTGGGTGTGTTCAGTAGCTGATTTAAAAAGTTCATCATATAATCTTCATTTAATTGAATCGTCATTTGTTGCTCCTCCTCATTTGGACAACCGATCAGGGTTAGAGGACGGTTGCTCTATATCTTGGTCGAATGTAGACCCTGTGCTGGAAGAACCAGTCGTGTCATAGGTCACATCCGCGTTTGCTTTCAACGTGGATGTGTGCTCTTCTTGTAGTGTATGAAGCTGAGTAGTCAGACGTTTAATCTCTCTCTGAAGCCTATATTGGCGGAAAATACCGAAAGAACCGACAATAAGTCCACCTAGAAGAGTGCAACCAAGAATAAGCAAAATCAAAGGAATGCTAACCATACTGAATAGAAGGTTCACTTGAACCGAATTCACATTAATAACAGCAAATACAGCTGTTAACAAAGCAATAACAAGAGCTGCGATCAAAGACCATTGTGTTTTCAAAATGCCACCTCCTCCCGTTACATTATAAAATCCCTTGCCCGCCATGGACAAGGGATTTATCCGTGCATCATTTCAATGCTGGATTTTAAGTGCGCACGGTTTACTTTCCTTCAGTTAGCTTTTCCATTTCTGTAATGACTTCTTCGAATACGCTCATCGCTTCCCGGATCGGCTGCGGAGAGGACATGTCAACGCCAGCTTTTTTCAAAATATTGATTGAATAATCACTGCCACCGCTCTTCAAGAAGCCTAAGTAACGGTCAACGGCTGGCTGGCCTTCTTCCAGAATCTGTTTCGAGAAACTGGTTGCTGCCGAGAAGCCAGTAGCATACTTGTAGACGTAAAAACTGTTATAAAAATGAGGGATCCGTGCCCATTCCATTTCAATGTCTTTGTCTACCTTCATACCAGGCCCGTGATATTTCACATTCAGATCATAGTAAATCTCTGATAAAAGCTGCGGTGTAAGCGATTCTCCCTGTTCAGCGCGTTCATGTACAATTTTCTCAAATTCCGCAAACATGGTTTGACGGAATACCGTTGTGCGGAATTGATCTGCATAGTAGGTGAGAAGGTACATTTTCTCTTTCGGATCGGTTGATTTGTTCAGCAGGTAGTCCATTAGCAACGCTTCATTGGTTGTGGATGCCACTTCAGCGAGGAAAATTGTGTACTGTGCATCTCTATACTTCAATGCGTTGTCTGAATAGTACGAATGCAATGCATGCCCCATTTCATGAGCAAGTGTGAACATGCTGTTCAGGTTATCTTTATGGTTCAGCAGCACATATGGGTGAGTACCATAAGCTCCCCAACTGTATGCACCAGTACGTTTGTTTTCGTTTTCGTATACATCAATCCAGCGCTCATCATAGCCTTTTTGCAACGAAGCCAGATAGTCCGCGCCCAGTGGCTTAAGACCTTCCTTTGTTTGCTTTTTGGCGTCTTCATACGTAATGTCCATCTTGTATTCGTCCACAAGTGGAGCGAACAAATCATACATATGGAGCTCATCCACACCTAACAACTTTTTACGCAGCTTGATGTAGCGATGGAGCAGGGGCAAGCTTTCATGAATGGTATCAATGAGATTCGTATACACTTCCTTCGGAATATTGTCACCGTACAGTGACATTTCCAGTACAGAAGGGTATTTGCGAACACGAGAATAAAAAATATTTTTGTTTACATTGGCACTTAGTGTAGAAGCAATTGTATTTTTATTTTTGGCATATGTGTCATATACCGCTTTAAAAGCACGTTCGCGAACTTCGCGGTGCGGACTTTCGAGGAATTGAATATAGCTGCCATGAGTCAGCTCAACCTCTTTGCCGTTTTCATCCTTAATTTTTGGAAACTTCAGATCGGCATTGTTGAGCATGCCAAAAATCGTTTGCGGGGCTTGAGCCAGATTGCCAACCTGAGCGAGCAACGCTTCTTCTGTCTTGCCCAGAATATGTGCCTTTTCCCGCTTCATTTCTTGAAGTGTAAACCGATAATCTGCAAGCTTTGGATCTTCAATGAAGGCATCGAGCTGATGATCCGGCAATGCCAAAATTTCAGGCGTCACGAAAGAAAGAGACTCGCTAACCTCAACGCCTAATTTTTTGGCTTTTTGCGAAAGACCCTGGTATGTAGGTTCAGCTGTATCCTCATCATGATGCAGATGTGCGTACACATATACACGCTCGGTTTTAAGCGACAATTCATCTTCCAATTTAAAGCAGCTGCCAATCGACTCTGCTGAATTGAGCTTGCCTTGGAATTGTTCAGCCTTTTTGGCTAGTTGTTTGACTTCTTCGTATTCTTGATCCCATGCTTTGCGGTTGGGAAACAAATCTTCCAGTTTCCATGTATTTTCCACTGGCGCATCAGCGCGTTTTACAATTTCACTCATGGAGAGCCTCCTCTGATCGAACGTAATGTGGGGTAGAGCTGCGGCAGTAAGGGACGGATGCCAAAACGAAGAAACCGCCACGCTTACCGTAAGCAGCAGGGCAAGAGGTTTTACAGGATGCATGTAACGGCAGATCCTCCTTATACCATGGCTTGTTATGCCATAGTATGACCTCTTACGCCCGAAAGTATAATTTTCCTTACTGTGGGTTGGAACCTATATTTAATGAGCTGTATACAATGAGATAAAAGGCAAGGCAAACCATGATTACAGCAGTGAGGGCCATCCACTTTTTGAGAGGAGTCGGTATCGTATCACGCTTCATGATCAGCACTCCGCCCAGCGTGAAGGCCAGAATAATGAAGATGAGATAGCTGTTGGACACCATGAATAGGCTAGACCTGTTTGAAAGCGTTCATGATCCGCTGCCACTCTTCCTCATTATCTTGAAAGGACTGCTTGGGAAACCGATTTTGAGCCCAATGCATTAGTGCCGGACGGCTTAAAAACGTGTGGGCTTCCTCGCCCCAATCATCGGATATTTCCCGTAGAACGATGTAACGGCCCTGCACCTCGACAGTCATCATGTTCCAATTGTCTTTTTTGTATATTTCGTGTTTTTTCATCATATGCATGTCTCCGATTTTATAGATGTTTTGGTTCATGATACCGCAGTTTCCGCCGCAAAAGCAAATCATTCCAGCCCGAAAAACCCGGAAAAACATCAATTGCATTGTGAAAAAGCATGAAGTATAATATGGATATTCGCCATAGATGGCGGTATTTTTAGGAGGTTGTTCACTTGAAAGGTACAGTTAAATGGTTTAACGCAGAAAAAGGTTATGGCTTCATTCAAATGGATGGTGGCGAGGACGTATTCGTACATTTCTCCGCAATCCAAGGCGACGGCTTTAAAACTTTGGAAGAAGGTCAAGCGGTTGAATTCGAAATTACTGAAGGTAACCGTGGACCCCAAGCAGCTAACGTAATCAAACTGTAAGTGTAACTGAATTGTAAGAATGGTTCCGTTTCTACGGATGTCTTATATATTACGGTTAAACTATGAATTGAGAGCGCAGTTCCTTTAATTTAGGGACTGCGCTTTTTTGCGTAAATACGTTTATGATACGAGAAGATTGAGCAGGAATAGGGTATTATACGTAATAAAACTAGGCAGAATACATTTCAAATTGAAGGAGTTGAGAAAATGAGTGCAGCAGAGGCTAGTCGTAAGCCTTCCCTGATTGAAGGTCCTATTGCCAAAACGCTGTTTATGTTCTCTTTGCCGATGCTGTTCGGAAACATTCTGCAATCCCTGAATGGAACGATCAATTCGATCTGGGTGGGGAAGTTTCTGGGAGAAGCCGCATTGACTGCCGCTTCCAACGGAAATATTATAAACGGCTACGGGATAGTGGCAGCAGCAGCTTATACAGCAGCCAATAATTTGTCGAGCTATGTGCAGATGCCAGCAATGGCGTTAGGTGCAGCTGTATCTTCCTTTGCCGCTCAAAATATCGGAGCCGGACGTTGGGATCGAGTGCGCATGACAACCTGGATTGGGATTGTGTATAATTTTGTGTTGACTGGTGGAGCTGTGGTATTAATTTACGTGTTTAACCGTCAGGCCTTACTCATGTTCCTTCCATCTACGGGGGGCGCATTGGAATTGGGCATGCGGATTAATATGATCACCTTGTGGTCTTTTGTTATATTCGGTGTTACCAATGTCATTACAGGTGTTGTTCGATCAACGGGTTCCGTCATGATACCGCTTTTAATTACCATTATTTCATTATGGGGTATTCGTATACCTTTGGCCTATGTATTTGTCAATGAGTATGGTCTAGATGCTGTATGGTGGAGCTTTCCTGTTGGTTTTGCTATTTCTGCCGTAGCAGTCATTTTCTATTATGCTTTCGGGAAATGGAAGCAGGCAAGCATGGGAGAGGGAATCCAAGCCATGAAGCCCGCAGAGGACAAGGGATAGGTAGGCCATTTATACTATTTGCGATTAAAGTCTTATAAGGATAGATTTTGTGTAACTCCTATTTTTGACTAATAAAACATTACAGGTATAAAATTCTTTTTGTAAGAATAGCTCATATTCTTGAATTTTAAAGAAAAAAGTGAGGTTGTTCATTTGTGCTAAAAGGACGATCATATTATAATGGATATGGTTTGGATAGGTATAATTACGTAGACAACAATGTGGAGGCACCGTCATTTGAGTTATGTTGAGCAAGGACGTTATCAAGTACCGAGAGGCCCCATAGGTCTAATGAGCCGAATGTACAAGCACATTCTCCCTGAAACGAAACTAGAATTGAGTAACTGGAAGAGCAAGGCCGAACAAATTCCGGACCCTGAGCTGCGAAGCCAGGCGCTTGCGAGCATAGCGGATAAGACATTTCACTGCGTGGGTGGAGCGGTTTATGCCGCTGCCAATATGTCTGCCCGGCAGACGCTAATTCCGCTGATCGTAGCGTATCAGACCATTAGTGATTATCTGGACAACCTGTGTGATCGCAGTACGTCCATGGA
Source organism: Paenibacillus sp. 203 (assembly GCF_037027525.1). Taxonomy (NCBI): domain Bacteria; kingdom Bacillati; phylum Bacillota; class Bacilli; order Caryophanales; family Paenibacillaceae; genus Paenibacillus; species Paenibacillus sp. 203. Next base: position 519,892 of record NZ_JAXCHD010000002.1, on the reverse strand, counting down.
CCCGGATGATTTCAGGCTACTGCATCAGGCTATGCTGGATGCGGTTAATCCGACGGCTAGGCCAGTGAATTATTATGAGTTGCGTCGTGAGCAGGAGGATGGCGGTTATTTGACCAGGCTGGTGACAACCTGTCAGTCTTGTGTAAGCAGGCTTCCGGGCTATGAGGCGGCCATGCCTTACGTTCAGGATTTGGCGCGATTATACACGGATTTGCAAGTATACAAGCATATTAAACCCGAGCTGCGGGAACAAGCGCTTTTGGATTGGTGGTCGCTTCATAAAGACCGTACACCAGAGTTGCGCTGGAATGAGTTTGCTGCGGCTACCGGTTCAACTCTGGGGGTCTTTATGCTGTTTCTTGCTGCCAGCGACCAGCATCTGACAGATGCAGGGGCTGCCTCAATACATGCATCGTATTTTCCACATGTGTGCAGTCTTCATATTTTGCTAGATTATCTAATCGATCAAGACGAAGACCGGAAGGGCGGAGATCTTAACTTTTGCAATTATTATGAAGATACCGACATGGTGCTAGACCGGATCGCCTACGTTGTGAATCGGGCGCGGGCTGATATTGCAGATGTCCCTGCCAGCTCCTTTCACCGGATGATTATCGAGGGATTGCTGGCTTTATATTTATCCGACCCTAAAGTTAGCGAGCAGCAGGACGTTCGCGCTGTTTCGAGACGTTTAATGAAAAATAGTCCGCTCATGCGTTTGTTTTTCTTATTAAACAGTCGATGGATAAGAAGGCTTATATGATTATTTTGAGGAGGTCATAAATCATGACAGCAGTTAAGAAAATTGCAGTATTAACAAGTGGTGGAGATTCACAAGGGATGAACGCGGCAGTTCGCGCCGTCGTACGTAGCGGATTGTATTTTGGACTGGAAGTATTCGGGATTCAACGTGGTTATCAAGGCCTTTTGAACGACGATATTTTTCCAATGGATCTGAGAAGCGTCGGAGATATCATCCAACGTGGGGGAACTGTACTTCAATCTGCAAGATGCCTGGAATTTACGACTGAAGAAGGGCAGAAAAAAGGCGCTCAAATTTTGCGTAACCGTGGAATTGACGGCGTAGTCGTGATTGGTGGCGACGGTTCCTACCAAGGAGCTAACAAACTGACCAAGCAAGGCATTAAAACGATGTGTCTTCCGGGTACGATTGACAACGACATTTCCTTCACGGACTACACTATTGGTTTTGATACGGCGGTTAGTATCGTAGTGGACGCAATCAACAAGCTGCGTGATACGATGTCATCCCATGAACGTTCTTCTATCGTGGAAGTTATGGGACGTCATTGTGGTGATATTGCTCTGCATGCGGGTCTGGCTTCTGGCGCAGAAACGATTTTGGTGCCTGAGGTAGAATTTGACCTGAACGAAGTATCCGACCGGATGAAACAAAACTTTAAGCATGGTAAACGCCACAGTATCATTATCGTTGCTGAGGGTGTAGGCAAAGGCGAAACAGTAGCACAAGTTATCCAAGAAAACTGTCCGGATTATGAGCCTCGTGTTACAGTGCTTGGACACATCCAACGTGGAGGCACACCAACAGCGTTTGACCGCAACCTGGCGAGCCGTTTGGGTGACTTTGCTGTTCGCCAATTGATCGAGGGCATATCTGACAAGGCTTGCGGAATGATCGACGGTAAGTTGGTAGCTACAGATATTGACAAGGTTGTAAATACCAAAAAAGATTTCAATATGGAGCTTTATGAGCTGGCCTTGCGTTTGTCCCAATAATAAGAGCCTTTATGTAAAATAGATCGGCTCTGATATTGGAAATGATCAAAATTATGCGGATGACCCGAGTCATCCGCTATTTTTTTAGCTTTGAGTCCTATCAGGAGGTAGTCATATATGTACCTATTCAAAATCGAAGTGGACAGTTCGGAAGGAGCGCTGACCGTCATTCTCGCTGCTGAAAATGAAGAACAGGCATTTGAAGAGATTGAACAACATGTGGAGAGACACTTTCTATATCCTCCCAAGCTGAATGAAGTGGCTATTGTGGAGAAAAAACGAATAACTTTAGGCGCAGCATATGTAATCGAGACACGCAAAGGCTAAATAGCCTCTGCGTGTTGTTTTTTTTGGGCGAAACGACGTTGTACTCTCACCAGACGCCAAAGAAGTAAAATAGCGCCTACTGCCAATCCTGTTATCAAACCGATCCAGTAGCCGTAGGGTCCCAATGAAGTCCAGCGTGCCAGTATATATCCTACAGGAAGCCCAATGACCCAATAGGAGAGGAATGTGAGCAAAAAGGCTGGATTGACGTCTTTATACCCGCGTAGCGCTCCTTGTGTAGGTGTAGCGACAGCATCAGATATCTGAAAGAAAATCGCATAGATTAGAAAATGCTGTGCCAATTGAATGACCTGCGGATCGGTGGAGTAAAGTCGAGCGACTTGTTCACCCCAGATAAGCAGTACAATAGCTGTAATCAGTGATAGACCTACTGCGCTGCTAATCCCCATTACACTATAAGCTTTGGCATCCCGCGGACGAGCAGCCCCTGTTTCATAGCCAACTAGAATCGTAAGTGCCATGCAAATGCTGAGTGGAATCATATACAGCGTAGATGCAAAGTTCATGGCGGCCTGATGTGCGGCTATGGTAGCTGTATTATAGCTACTCATGAAGAGAGTGACTGCTGAAAAGACGGCAGTCTCAAAAAATATAGCAAATCCAATCGGTACGCCAATCTTGATGAGCTCTTTCAAAGCACCAGCGGCAATCCCGTATATTTTGCTGAAGATTCGGTATTCGGCAAATATTTTTCCACGATGCGTAGTGATACCGGCGACCAGCATGATGATCCAGTAGGTGGTTGCCGTTGCCACTCCGGAGCCTACACCCCCCAGACGCGGAAAACCCCAGTTTCCGTAAATAAGAAGATAGTTTAACAATACATTGATGGGTAATGACATGAGCGTGATGAACATCGTAAAGCGGGTTTGTCCCAATGCATCCATAAAGCTTCGGAGCACAGTGTAGGCAAATAGAGGAACAATCCCGAAAGCCATCGCACAAAGGTAGTATAGGGCCACATTATGAACTCTCAATTCCAAATTCATACCGTTCAAAATAGGCTTGACCAAAATGATGCCAGCAATCAAAACGACCATAGACAGGGCGAGAGAGAGCCAAAGTGCTTGAATGACATAGTAGGAGACTTTATCTTTGCGCTGTGCTCCTACCAATTGAGATACAATGGGCGTGATAGCCATAAGTATTCCGTTAAGGCCTGTTTGTACAGGAACCCATAGGCTTACTCCAATGGCTACTCCAGCCAGATCGGCAGGGGAAAAGTGTCCCGACATATTCGTATCAAAAAAAGTCATGGCAGATAGTGCAAGCTGGGTAATCAGGATAGGGAGCAAAATGTAGAAAAGTTGCTTCCATTTCTGTCCCGTTGTTAGAGTCAATTGCATTTTTATTTTCCTCATTTACTAGGGATTGATTATTCGTATGTATCATAACATGTAAGTATTTATTGTAAGGGATACCGATACATTTGAACAGTAATAAAAAAGACTGCACCCGTTCGCCAAACAACGGGACAGCCTTCGAAATGATTATATAATTTCTAAATTTTATATAAAATAATAAAAAGTCCGGAGAGATAAATTATTTGTATGTTACTCCGCTAGTATAGCGGTTTGTGGCATTCCAAAGTAGATATTCATCCACTTTCATATCCTTAAGCGCTCGAATTTGGTCCTCTACTTGAGTTTTTCCATACTTAGCATAATGTCCGCTCCCCAACCAACTTGCGGTAAAATCCTGGATCCAAGGACGAATAATTGGCTTTAGCTTGCCCGTCGGATCGAGCTTTTTGTGTGTATCGGCCATGGAGCCTTTAATCGTCTGGTATGGATTCTTATCGGGGTCTTTTACACCGAACCAGCCTGTGGTGTAGTGACTTGGATAAACCATGGGCGAAATGACATCCACATTTTCGGAGATTTTAGTGAAATCCTGTCCGATCCCCTCCGCAGCAGGAACGGATGCGGCATATCCGAAAATATCTACCGATACTCGTACACCTAATGGAGCAAGCTCTTTACGGGCATATTGTACAAATTCAGCGACTGCATCCGAGCGGGATTGATCTGATTTGGTATATTTCAGCTTGTCTGCTCTTTTCTCAAAGCCTTCGGGGAAACGTACATAGTCAAATTGAATTTCCTTAAAACCAAGTTTGGCTGCTTCCTTAGCGATGGCGATATTATAATCCCATACTTCTTTATTATAGGGATTGACGAACCCGTCTCCTTTGCCGTTTTTCCAGACAGAGCCGTCAGGGTTACGGAAAGACATCTCGGGATTTTTGTTAGCCAGTACCGTATCTTTAAATACGACAATACGAGCAATCGGGTAAACATTATGCTTTTTCAATCGGTCCATCAAACCGGAAATATCCCGAATGAATTTTTGCGGCTTGCCCAATTTGAGCAACTCGGGATTGGTCGTTGGATAAGTGATGTAACCTGCATCGTCTTTAATATCAATAACCATGGAATTGAGCTCTGTCTTGTCAAGCAGTTCAAGCAGCTGAGTCATACGCGAACCGCCTGCGCTATAAGCCGTGACATAGATGCCCTTGATAGCAGGAGTCGTCGGTTGTGGGTCAATTTTAACTGGGGGATTGGAGGCATCCACCTTCATATTATTGTGCTGAGCCTGGATCATGGCGCTACCAATTGTTGTTGTCACCGTATCTTTTATATTTGGAGCGTTGGCTGACTGATCGCCGTTTCCGCCTATCCCCATCGCCAATAGCATAATTGCCCAAATCATATTCATTTCCTAACTCTCTCCCTTATGTATGTCGCTTACCTGATTATACGTAAAGTTATGTATCGAAAAACAACACGCTTGTAACCAGTACTGGAATCATCAGGCACAGTCTTACATGATTAACCCAACCTGTGTTCATTGAATCCATAAAAATGCATAAATAATGCCGCTCTCTTCGCGGTTGTAGATGTAACCGGAAGAAGCGGCACTTGGTAAAGAAATTTATTGAAGATAATTATTGTCTTGATGCTCGCAAATACTGTACTGAATAATTTCTAGCGCATCCGTTGGCTTGAGTATGGCCATCCCGTCCCGAAGCACAATCATCGAGTTCAGCTCATCCTTTTTGAGAGAAGGGAGCATTTCTGGGTACCATCTTAAGACAATGTCGGACAGTTTTACCGTTTCCATTTCCACAAAAATCACCCTTTCCTGCTCGGAATCATTCCAAAAGAATCATTCAATACGATTCGGAAAAGCAAAGTGCCTGTGAAATAGCAGGTAAAGCTGGTCTTTATATACTATGGGAACAGCGCACATATAGTGTACCACAGAAACTGTATTTTGACACTTGGGTTTGTGCTTATCTTCGGCGAAATGAACCCATCACCCCAACCGTTTCCACAATATTGACAAAAGCTGAAGGATCCACTTCTTTAATGATCCGTTTTAATTCAACTAGCTCGTAGCGTGTCGTGACAGTCATCAGCATGTCCTTTTCGGTATGTGAAAATGCGCCTTCAATTTTTATTTTGCTAACACCGCGTGGTGTGGTTAACATCCGCTCCAGTAGCTTGTCGGTGTGTTCTGTAATAATGTAGACGGTAATCTTCGTGTGACTGACATAGATTTGATCCAATACCTTGCCAGTCACAAAAATAGATAGCATCGACGCAAGTGCAATATTCCAATCATCGTTCAAATATCCTGCTGCAAGAATAACCAGTCCATTCATGCCAACAAGTACAGTTCCTACGGGGAAGTCACGATAACGAGTGACGATGGAACCGATAATGTCAAAACCGCCCGTAGAACCCCCTACCCGAAAGGAAATTCCTGCTCCAACGCCGATCATCACCCCACCAAAAACGGAGGCTAGCAGGGGGTCCGACACGACAGATTGCACCGGCACCCAAGCCAAAATCCACGTTGTAACGACAACGGATAAAATGCTCAGGCTAATAAAACGCTTGCCTAAAATAAACCAGCCTGCAATAAGCATCGGAATATTGATAATAAAATACATCGCGCTGATATCAAATTTTGTGAAGTAGCCGATTAACATGGAAAGACCGGCTACTCCCCCGCTCAGCAAGTGGTGTGGCACGAGAAACAGATTAAAACCGCATGCAATGGCAGCGGCTCCAAGAATGACAGTTAAGCAGTTTAACACTATTTTTAACAACTTATTTTCACCTCATTTAAATTATACGGGAAGCAACTTGCTGGTATTCATGAATTGTTCTGTGCTATAATGCGATGTGGATATTCTTGAGTAGGGACCTATGTCCAGAGAAACACTTAAAATTTAAACTGTTTTAAAAAGGATAAATTCGTTTAAGATGTATCGGATAGGTTCCCCAAATTCATTACAGAAAGATACAGTTATAGGTCTAAATAAACTGTCACTGTATTGGGGAAAACTTATACAATAATATCGCTACTTAAGAATACAGACAACATTGTGGATTGTCCACCACATCCACCATTATGAAGGAGTTTGAATAAATTTGACGACATTTGCAGAATTTGATCTTGAACCGAAAGTAATTCAGGCGATTACAGAACTGGGCTTTGAAGAAGCAACACCAATTCAATCCCAATCCATCCCGATTGCACTGCAAGGCAGAGACATGATTGGCCAAGCCCAAACAGGTACTGGTAAAACCGCTGCGTTTGGTATTCCGCTGATTAACAAAATTTCTAGAAGCGACGAAAAAATCAGAGCCCTGATCATGGCACCAACACGTGAGCTTGCTATCCAGGTAGCTGAAGAAATCGAAAAACTTTCCCGTTTCAAAGGTCTTCGTACTTTGCCAATCTATGGTGGACAAGATATCGTACGCCAGATTCGTGCTTTGAAAAAGAAACCTCAAATTATTATTGGTACGCCAGGACGCTTGCTTGACCATATTAATCGCAAAACCATCAAGCTGGAAGATGTAAACACAGTTGTTTTGGATGAAGCAGATGAAATGTTGGATATGGGCTTCATGGAAGATATTCAATCCATTCTGAAGCAAGTTCCAGACGAGCGTCAAACGATGCTTTTCTCGGCTACAATGCCTCCTAATATTAAAAGATTGGCTGAGCAATTCCTCAAAAATCCTGAGCATGTTTCAGTTATTCCTAAACAAGTTAGTGCTCCACTGATTGATCAGGCCTATATCGAAGTTCCTGAGCGTCAAAAATTCGAAGCATTGAGCCGTTTGATCGACATGGAATCCCCAGAACTTGCTATCGTATTTGGTCGTACCAAGCGTCGGGTAGACGAGCTGGCTGAAGCTCTGCAAAAACGCGGATATTCCGCAGACGGTTTACACGGTGATTTGTCTCAAAACCAACGTGATGCTGTAATGCGTAAATTCCGTGACGGAAGCATCGACGTGCTCGTAGCGACTGACGTAGCTGCCCGTGGTTTGGACGTTTCCGGCGTAACTCACGTTGTGAACTTTGACCTTCCGCAAGATCCAGAAAGTTATGTTCACCGTATTGGACGTACTGGACGTGCAGGTAAAGAAGGGGAAGCTTGGTCTTTCGTAACGCCTCGTGAAATTGACCATTTGCACTTTATCGAACGTGTAACTCGTCACCGCATTCCACGCAAGCCGCTTCCAACGTTGGCTGAAGCTCTGGAAGGTAAACAACGTATCATTGCTGAACGTCTCCTAGAGGCTGTAGAAAGCGGTGAGCTGAACGAGTATAAAGGTTTGGCTATTCAAATGCTGGAGCAATATGATTCTGTACAACTTCTCTCTGCAGCTCTGAAGCTGATGACTGGTGAGAAGAGAGAAGCATCGATTGAACTGACTCCAGAAGATCCAATCCGTGCAAAACGTCGTAAACCAGACGTGCGTTCTGGCGGTCGCAAGCCTTCTAACTATAGCGGTCGCAGCAACGGTGGTTACAATTCCAACCGTTCTGGCGGTAGCGGCGGTAGTGGAAGCAAAGGTGGATATGGCGGTTACAACCGTGGTAAAGAAGGCGGTGGCTACAACCGTGATTCCGGAAGCCGCTATAGTGGAGATCGCAAACCACGCCCGAGTAGCAATGGAGAAACTCGTCGCCCTGCAAGACGTGAAGATTCCTCTTCCGAATAAGAAATGAAATAATGAAAAGTCGAAGCAGATGAAGCTTCGGCTTTTTTGTTATGATTAATCAGTAGGTATGAACCTTTTAGAGATCTGCTTTAATGGATCACGTATTGATTTCACTGGCGTATTAGGGCTGAAATACGGTATGATATAGTCAAGAGCCGGAATTTATAGGCATAGCAACATGAGTCTTGGAACTGCCAAGGCTTGCGGAGGGAGAGACTGACATTGGAGTTTAAAGGAGCTATGGGTGGTATTTACCGCCTGACCGAGTGGATTACCCGACTGGCGGCTACAAATTTGTTATGGGTGTTATGTTCGTCGCCTTTTGTGTTCTGCCTCATACTGAAACTACTTGTAATGAATCAGAATTTGGCTAATGAGTCTTTACAAATGAATTGGGCGATGGCTATTTTGGCACCGCTTACTTTATTTCCAGCCACATCGGCTATGTTCACAGTGGTTCGCAAATGGGTAATGGGAGATACCGATACAGGCGTGTTTCGTACCTTTTTTAAAGGGTATAAAGAGAATTATAAGCAAAGTTTGATCGGGGGTATTTTTTATACGTTGCTATTTGTTATCATGTATGTGGATTATACCGTATATATGACACAACTCAGCAACTTGCAAATCGTCGGCGTAATTATGCTTATTCTTATCATTATTTTGCTTGTGTCTATGTTTAACTTCTTTTCGATGGTGGCTCATTATCATATGTCTACCGGACAAATTATTAAAAATGCGGTGTTGCTGACACTGATTCGACCATTCCGAGTATTTTCCACCCTGCTCGGCAGCGCTGTTGTTATATTTATCGGAGTCAAATATCCTGTGCTTTTCCTATTCTTCATTGGCAGCGTGGTTGCCTGGTTCGCTTTCTTTAATTTTTACGGAACGTTCCTCAAAATGCAGGATCAAATGGAAAAGATGAAGCAGAAAGATGAAGATACGGCAAGCATTGAAGACAAAAAAAGTGATAACCCCTAAAAATAAAACATATTTCTCCTAGCATTTACTTTCTGAGTGAGAAGCGCTATAATAAGGTCACATCCTGCGATGCACGTTACGATCATTTGTTGTTTTGAACCAATGACAATGTCTAGGGAGATCTATACGGATGAATAGCTGAAAAGCCCTGTCAATACCTGACAAGGGGACTTCAAAAGTTTATTCTGCGGTCACCCACCTGCTAAAGCAGGTTCAGAAGACGCTATGGTCGGACGGCATCGGCGGGTACTCCAAAGATAACGAATACACTCTGTTCATGCTTCGTGCAGAAACAGGGTGTTTTTTGTATGCAACAATGTTAAACTAAGACATGAGGTACTAAGGTCGCATACCACAGGTATGGTCGGTTAACTTTTTGTTGTTTAACGTTTTTATAAAGCGCTTGCAGCAAAAAAACCGATGTGCTGCATTTCGGCAACGATTATCGTGAAGGAGGAAATGTCTTGTCGTTGAAGAGGACTCTGGTAGGGATTGTGCGCAGCCAAGAAGGTACAAGCGACCGGGTCAAGGACCCCCAAATGAAGACACGCTATTATAACTTATCGAGAGACAAGGCTTGGGAAGAAGTATCATCTATTTTGAAAAAAATTCCTGGCTACAAGGTACTCCATGAGGTAGCATCCGTAGGTGAGATTACGTTAGAGAAGCGAACGGCGTTCGGTAGAACCATCGACATTACCGTTTCCATATTGTCCGTCTCGCCAGTTCGGAGTGCGGTAGATATTTATTCTGCTTCACGGGGATCGCTAGGGGACTTGGGCGCGAATTACCGCATCATTTTGCAACTGTTCGCTGTGATTGACAAGAAGCTGTCCGCTCATAAGGTCGTGCAGTAATTGTAGATGTGTGAGCAGTGATGTGGCAGATAAACGTCAAAAAAAGCGAGGAAGGCAACCCTTCACTCGCTTTTTTAATATTCAGTCTGATTTAGACGAGTTTTTTCACTGCTGCAATCGCTTGGTCATAGTCAGGATGTTCGGACATTTCGCTCAAGTATTCTACGTAAGCGATTTTATCATTTTGATCAATTACAAAAATAGCTCTATGATCCAAATGGAATTCCTTGATGAACACACCATAAGCTTCGCCGAAGGAATGATCCTTATAGTCGGACAGTGTCAATACGCGGTCGATACCGGCAGCACCGCACCAACGAGCTTGAGCGAAAGGCAGATCGACGCTGACAGTTAGCACCACGACTTGATCCCCAAGGGAATCAGCTTCTTGGTTAAAACGTCGAGTCTGTGCGTCACACACGCCTGTATCCAAAGAAGGAACAACACTGATCAATTTGACTTTGCCCGCAAAGTCTTGGAGCGTAGCTGCTTCTAGCAGGTTTTTCTGTAATTTGAAATCAGGTGCCTGGTCTCCAACCTTCAGTTCAGGACCTAAGAGTGTCAAAGGATTGCCTTTAAAAGTAGCAGCTCCTGTACGTTCTTGTGCCATATGTAATAGCCTCCTTGGTTTTTAGCATTGGTTATCGTTGCCGAAATCTATTATAATCTTTTATAAAAGACATTGTCCAATTTGAATAAGGTGGAGACACCCATGAAGGAAGGATTGCCTTGATTTTTTTACGTTATGAGAACTGGAAAAGTTATTTGCGGTTTTACCCAGTGACCTGTCTGATTTTGCTCATTAATATTGTGATGTTTATTGTACTCACCGTACAGGGTGGATCGGAAAATAGTTTGACGCTGATCCGATATGGAGCTTTGATTAATGAAGCGCCATTCACTGATCAGCTGTGGCGATATGTATCAGCCATGTTTTTACATGCAGGGTTTGATCATCTTCTGTTCAATTCCTTCGCCATACTCGTATTCGCTCCTCCGCTGGAGCGTTTGCTGGGGTCCTTCCGCTATGTGTTATTGTATCTGGTCACGGGCATTGTAGGGAACATACTGTCCATCGCGCATTACAACATGATGGCGGAAACGACAGTCTCTGTAGGAGCCTCAGGAGCGATTTATGGCATCTATGGAGCATTCCTATACGTTGCCCTGTTCCAGCGGTCACTGATGGATGACGCCTCGCGCAAAACGCTGTACACGCTGCTTGGATTTGGCATCCTGTTTTCTTTCGCTGTAGCGAACATTAACTGGACGGCTCACTTCGGGGGATTACTCAGTGGGTTTTTCCTTTATGGATTAATGATCAGATTGACTGGCCAACGCAAACGTCACTAAAGACAGTTTTACCGTAAGTTAGCAGGGTAAGAAAGAGGATGATGTTCGATTGACGTCTTCTTCCGGATGTTGAAAAACAGATTGGAGCGAATATCGGAGTGGAATTACGACAGTTGCAGTACTTCATGAAGGTAGCGCAAAAAGAACATGTCACTCAGGCAGCCGAGGAGCTACATGTGGCGCAATCTGCGGTAAGTCGGCAAATTCATCAGCTTGAAGAGGAGCTGGGAGTTAATCTTTTTATGCAAAAGGGTCGCAATTTGCAGCTAACGCCAGTGGGACAGTTATTTTGCAAACGGGTTGAGACAATTATAAAAGATCTAGAGCGAGCTGTTTTGGAGGTTCATGAGTTTTTGGACCCTGAGGGGGGCGAAATCCGCATCGGTTTTCCGCACAGTTTGGGGATTCATCTTATTCCTACGGTGGTGGCTGAATTCCGAAAGCGGTATCCCAATGTTAAATTCAGATTTAAACAGGGGATGTACCCGAGTTTAATTCGTGATGTGTTAGCGGGTGAGGTGGATTTGGCTTTTGTATCTCCTTTTCCGGATCGTCATGATCATGTAGAGGGGGATGTGGTGTTGACCGAGGAGTTGTTTGCTGTTCTCCCGCCCAATCATCCTTTAGCCACGGCCAAACACATCACGCTGAGTCAGCTTAAAGGAGAAAAATTCATTCTGTTCAGAGATGGATATTCGTTACGCCCGATTGTCTGGCAGGCTTGTCTGGAGGCAGGATTTACGCCAGATATTGCTTTTGAAGGTGAAGAGACAGATACGATTCGCGGATTAGTTGCGGCTGGTATGGGAGTCAGTCTTTTGCCTGAAATGGCGTTGTTTCAGACCAACCCGCTTCAACCTGCAAGAGTGTCAATTGTTGATCCAGAGGTCACGCGAACTATAGGCTTGATTCATCGCAAAGATGACAAGCTACCATTAGTTGCAAAGTCATTCCGGACTTTTTTGTTGCAATATTTTGGTCTTAAAGGTAGTGTTGCTACTCCGAATGGAAATGCAAAAGCAGATTTAGGGCAGTGAGTATAGCTTGTTAGTTTTAGATAAAGAAAAAAAGGTTGTTCCTCTACCGTTAACTTGGTGGAGGAACAACCTTTTTTGCGACACAAGCAATTAATCCCGGCTGTTAAAGATACCGATTAAGCGAATTAGTTCCAGCAAGGAAACGAGAGCTGCAGCCACATAAGTTAATGCAGCAGCATTTAATACTTTGGCGATACCCCGTTCTTCATCACTACGGATAAACCCTTCGGAAACCATAATTTCCCGGGCGCGGTTGGAAGCATTAAATTCAACCGGTAATGTAATTAATTGAAAGGCAACAGTAGCCGAGAAAAAGATAATACCCAAGCCAATCAGGTTCGTGTAGCTGAATAAGAAACCGGCAATCAGCAGAAACGGTGCAATCCCGGAAGCGAAGTTTACGATCGGAAAGATCCGATGACGGAGTGCTAGCATGGGATAATGCTCTTTATGCTGAATGGCATGACCGACCTCGTGACAAGCTACGGCAACTGCAGAAATCGATTTTTCATAATAAACGGGCTCGGATAGCCGCACGACTCTTTGCATTGGATCATAATGGTCAGATAACGCACCAGGTACTGGTTCAATAGGCACATCATGCAAACCATTGCGATCCAGCATATGCCGAGCTGCATCATAACCGGTCAACCCATTTTCATTTGGGACATCAGACCATTTATTAAAAGTACCTTTTACACGGAATTGCGCCCATAAGGATAATCCGAACGCAAGAATAATCAATATATACATACCCATCATAAAGCAACCCTCCATTATTGTTCATCATAGCCTGGGCATCTACATCATAGAACTATGCTCCAGCAGATACTTCAGAGCTTCGATACAAGCGGCGCTTTGTGGTAGTAGACCAGTAAGCAACTTGCGCGCTTGAACGGGCTTGAGCTGCCCCAAAAGAGGCTGTAGTTCATTGACTTCACGTTCTAGACGCTGCATGTGCATCTCTAGACTCGTTAGTTTGTCAGTGACGTGCTCTTCCCCCGCGACCGAGTTCCATTTAATCAGTGTCTGTCTGATTTCCTCAAGGCTATACTTCTCTTGTTTCATTTGGTTAATACGTTCAAGCCTGTTTAAGGTTTCATCATTATAAAGCCGATAATTTTTCAATGATCGTTCTTCAGGTGTGATCAAACCAAGCTTTGTGTAATAATCAATAGTTCGTTCGCTGACACCAGCCGCCTTGGCTAGCTCACCAATTCGATACAGCTTCATATCCCCATCTGTCTTCACCTCGCGCTCTTCGTTCAACCTTCAATATTAGCATTTGCAAACGGAGTGTATATAAAGAATATTTTACATGATTTCCAACCATACAGTCAAACGTCATGCTTTTTTTGGACAGAAACAAGCTACTTTTATAGTTAGTAAATGTGACATGATGTGTTTGGGACCATATTTTTTTAACATAATAAAAAAAATCTTGTCAACTTTCATGTATTCTGATTATAATGACAATAAGAATTTCACGAAATGTAAAGAAACTTAACATTCGAGGGAGTGGGCTTCATGAGAAAAAAGTGGTTAGTTGTATTATTGGCCATGCTGACAGTATTAGCTTTTCCGGTAGGTGCGTTTGCTGCTGACGGTCCGACAAATATTCAACTTCAAGCCGGGCTAAACACGGCCTTTACGTTCTTGGCATTTATACTTGTATTTTTTATGCAAGCGGGATTTGCATTGCTGGAGGCAGGCTCGACACGAATGAAGAATGCAGGCCATGTCGCTGGTAAAACGATTCTCACCACAGGTGTTGCGGCTTTGTCCTTCTGGGCACTTGGATTTGGATTCGGATTTGGTAATGATGGCGGCAACGGATTTATGGGACTGACGGGTTTCTTCATGAGTGGTACGAATGCTGCTGCATCGTTTGATGCTCTTTCAGGTCTGGATGTTCCGATTACAATTATGTTTTTGTTCCACTTTGCTTTCGCTGCGGTATCACTTTCTATCGCATGTGGGGGAATGGCAGAGCGTGCAAAATTAAGTGTATACATTATCTTCGGTATTTTGTTCTCTATCGTGATCTATCCGGTTGTAGCTCACTGGGTGTGGGGCGGCGGATGGCTTGGTAAGTTAGGCATGCAGGATTATGCCGGTTCGACGGTAGTCCATTTGACAGGCGCTACGGCGGCACTCGTCGCTACACTGCTGCTCAAACCGCGTCTGGGCAAGTTCAATAAAGATGGCAAGCCGAACATTATCCCTGGTCATAATCAGGTGTACTCTATCTTGGGTGTTATTATTCTCTGGTTTGGTTGGTTTGGGTTTAACCCAGGTAGTGCTGTATCGGCTATGAACGACGGATTCTTTGGATATGTGGCCTTGACTACCAATATTGCTGCTGCGGCAGGTGGGGTTTTCGCTTTGCTCGTATCCTGGATGGTATATGGAAAAGCAGATATTCCTGCTATGCTAAACGGTGTGCTGGCGGCTTTGGTTGCTATTACTGGTTCTTGTGCCTTTGTAGCCCCTTGGGCGGCACTGGTCATTGGTGCAGTTGCAGGGATCGTCACTTTCTTCACAGCGCAATGGTTCGAGCGTGCAAGAGTGGATGACCCGGTATATGCTTTCTCCGTGCATGGTGTTGCAGGGATGTGGGGCGCAGTGTCCACAGGGTTCTTCGCTACTCCTGAGCTTGTAAAAATAACAGGTGTAGGTCAAGCGGGTCTGTTCTATGGTGGTGGATTTACCCAATTAGGAGTACAGCTGCTTGGACTGATTGGCACCTTGGCTTTCGTGTTCGTCATTTCCTTCATTATTCTGGGTGCGATGAAAGCGATTATGGGTATCCGCGTTACGGAAGAGGAAGAAACGATGGGACTGGATATCAGTGAACACGGTACGTACGGCTATCCTGAGCAAATGAAGTTGGTTGCCGAGGCTGAAAAGCGTTCTGGAATTGTGAACTAATATGTAAAATTTAAAGAACCAGTATGGATGAGCGGAGGAGATGGAAGTATGGAACTGCAAAATATGGCCTCTTGGGTGAGTTCCGCTGAAGCGATGGATCAAGCAGATACGCCTGAATCGCTAAGGCAGGCCAGGGTCGACTCTCAAAAATGGCTGCTGGCTTCCCAAGCCTCCGCTCCGTTATCAGACTGGTTACGAACGGCGAATGAAATGCATGACCGCATCGCGGCCAGAGCTGTACAAATGTGTGAAAAAGGGATGGTTGAGGATGGCTTCGGCCCTCCTCCCGTCCCTTATGCATTTATAGCCTTCGGAAGCATGGGGCGCTCGGAATCGACGCTGTGGAGTGACCAGGATAACGGTATGATTATCAGTAACACAATATCTGTTAATAAAGAATTGTATTTTAGTGAGTTTGGTCGCAGAGTGTCTGCGATGTTAGAGTATTTGGGATATCCCAAATGTGAGGGGAAAGTAATGTGCTCGGAGCCGTTGTGGCGCCAAACATTGTCTGGATGGCAAGAACAGCTAACGAAATGGTCGGACGATTTTGCTTGGGAGCCGATCCGTTATCTGATTATCTCGTCTGATATGAGGCATATCGCTGGAGATGAGCAATTATCTGTAAACTGGAAACGAAGTTTTTATGAGTTGTTCCGAAAACATCCTGATTTACCCTCAGCGGTACTTCGGAACACGGTGAGGCATAAAGCGACACTTAATATTTTAGGTCAGATTGTTACCGAGCGCTTCGGTGAGCATGCGGGCGATTTTGATGTGAAATACGGGTTGTACATTCCGCTGGTGAACGCAGTCCGTTTTTTGGCGTTGCAACATGGTGTAGAGGAAACCTCCACCCTCAAAAGGCTCAGTCGTCTCGCATCATTGGAAGCGGCGCCGTTGCCTTTACTCGATGCTTGCGAGCGAGCCTTTCGGATCGCGCTTCAGCTTCGAATGGCTACTCCGGTGAAGAAGAATGATGGATTGCTGGTCAGCAATGGCTACCTGGCTGTAAAGCCGCTGAAACAAAGTAAAGGCTGGCATGAGTTGCGCGAGGCGCTTTCGACAGTACGACGGCTGCATCGTGCGTTGCAAAGGCAGTTGCGATTTATGGAAGGGAGAAGGTCATGAAGGAACCAGCGCAGGGAAGTGGCTTCTGGAGCGCTCTCCGCAGAGGAGGAGTGCCGTCTGCGATCGCATCTGTAATGGGGGCTCCTACGGCTCAGCAGATGGCTTTTATTCGCTCCTTAACCCGGGAGCAACGGCGCTCTGAAGTATTGCGGACCCCGCTGGATCGTTTGGAGACGGTAGTTTTTGATCTGGAGACAACGGGATTTTCAGCACAGCATGGAGATGAGATTTTATCGTTCGGGGCGATTCGGGTTGTCGGGGACATGATTATGGAAAAAGAGCAGTTTTATACGCTTGTTAATCCACGGACTGTGATTCCTGAGCATATTACCGAGCTAACTGGGATTACCCGGGAAATGACGGATGAAGCTCCACCGCTTATGAACGGATTGCACGACTTTATGTCCTTTGTAGGTGGGCGAGTACTTGTGGCACATGCTAGCGCTCATGACAAGGCCTTTTTGAATGCTGCGTTATGGAAAACATCTAAAGTTCAATTGACTCACCGTGTTCTGGATACGATGATGCTTGCCAAATGGCTTGAGCCACAGCAACATCAAACCTACAGTTTGGATGAATTGTTGACCTACCAATCCATTCCGATTGAAGGGCGGCACCATGCGTTAGAGGATGCGAAAATGACGGCTAAGCTGTGGGTTGCGTATGTTCAGGAAATGCTGAAGCGTAATGTGACCAATTTGGCAGATGTCTACGCGCATTTAAGTCATGCCTGATTCAGTACAAGGCATAGCATTCATATACACATAAAAACAGCAAGTTCGCGATTTCGTGGGTTTGCTGTTTTTTGGCGTCCTGTTCAGATTTAGAAGGTTAGAGGTGGGAACAGTATGGGCATCCTATGGAGAAGGTAAGGGTCATTTAGACGAAAGACAGGTGATAAGACTGTGAAAAGATTTCTTTTCATCAGAGCGATGGTTATGTTGGTTGTGGTTGGGGCTTCGTGGGGAGTTATTGAAAACACAATTTATGCAGCAAACCTGTCCATGGAAAATGAACCATTAAAAGAGGAATACGGTAGAGAAAGACTTAAAGCTGAGAAAGAGGTAGAGGATGAAACAGATGCGGTAGAGGTAATGAAAAAGATAAAGCCTGGTCAACGGCTTCCTTCTATGATTTTAAAGGGGTTAAACGGCAAGACCTACGATGTAGGGGCCACGCGCAATAAAGCTTTGGTTATTAGCTTCTGGGCTTCGTGGTGCGATCCGTGCCGATTAGAAGCGCCTATGCTGAATGAGTTGTATAGTAAGTACAAAGATGATGTGGATGTGTATGGTATCAATGTAACTCGCTATGATCGATTGGAGGATGTACAAAAGTTTTCCCACTCTTTGGATCTCAAATTTCCCATTTTACTTGATGAGCAAGGAGCATTGTTTGAACGATTTGGAGGGATAGCTTTTCCAACCCATGTAATGGTTGATCATCATGGACAGGTCCGCGAAATCATAATCGGCATGCTCAGTGAGCAGGAGTTGGAACGCAAAATAGAAACTCTTGAAAAAAAGAAGGTGTCTTTGGGAGCCGAGTAGACTAGACCCCAAAGACACCTTATAAGCTCGTGCGAGCACCTGATTAGTGATTAACTAATCCATGATGAGTAAGCTCTGCCTGATCGTTTTTTGGAGTCGGTGCTTCCAATAATGCGTAACGGAAGCTGTCCAAGAGAGCTTCCCAGCTGGCTTCGATTACATTTTCAGATACACCTACGTTACTCCAGACGTCCTCGTAATTTTTAGACTCAATGAGCACACGTACCTTGGCGGCAGTGGCATCCTTTTCGTCAAGCACACGTACCTTGTAGTCAGCCAAATGCATGTCCCGCAAGGCAGGGAAATATTGAGAAAGAGCCTTGCGGAGTGCGTTATCGAGCGCGTTGACAGGACCGTTGCCTTCAGCTGCGGTATAGACACTCGTCCCTGCGACATTCAGTTTCAAAAATGCCTCGGATACGACCGGGCGGCCGGCAGTTTTCTCTACCAGCACTTTGAAGGATTCAAAAGAGAACATTTCCTTCACTTCACCACCTGCTTCACGAATGAGCAGTTCCAACGAAGCATCCGCGCCTTCAAACTGGTACCCCTGATGCTCCAGTTCCTTGATGCGGCTAATTACGCCACGTGCCTCATCACTAGATGGGTCAAGGGTGATGCCCAGCTCTTGTGCTTTGGATACCACGTTGCTTTGCCCGGCCAGTTCGGAGACCAAGACCCGTTGCTTGTTCCCCACGAGTTCAGGAGCGATGTGCTCATAAGTTCGCGAGTCGCGCAGAATGGCTGACACGTGAATGCCCCCCTTATGGGCAAAAGCTGCATTGCCTACATAAGGCTGGTTCACAGGCATATTGACGTTGGCGACTTCGCTCACAAAGCGGGCTGTATTGTGGAGTTGATTTAACTTCTCAGTATCTAGACAGTCGTAGCCCAGCTTGAGCTGCAAATTAGGAATGACGGAGCACAGGTTAGCGTTACCACACCGTTCACCGTAGCCGTTGATGGTACCCTGAACCTGCCTTGCGCCTGCTTGTACAGCACTTAGAGAGTTCGCTACTGCCAATTCGCAGTCATTGTGTGTATGAATACCCAACTGCGACCTCGTTATCTGGCTTTGCAGCATAGTGACAATTTCCTGAATCTCATGCGGTAGGGTACCGCCGTTTGTATCGCACATCACGAGCCAATCCGCGCCTGCTTCTTCTGCTTTTTTCATAACGGCCATTGCATACTCGGGATTGTTTTTATATCCGTCAAAAAAATGTTCGGCATCAAAAATAACCTCCATGCCCCCTTGCTTTAAAAAGGCGATGGAGTCGTAAATCATAGACAGATTTTCCTCCAGTGTCGTCTGTAGGGCGGTGTGTACATGAAAATCCCATGATTTACCCACAAGTGTAGCAGCCTGAGCGCCGGATTCCAGAATTCGTTGTAGATTGACATCCTGTGCTGCGATGCTATCTTTGCGGCGCGTGCTGCCGAAGGCGACAATCTTTGCCTGAAGGCCTAGCTCTTGTACCCGTTTGAAAAATTCGATATCCTTGCTGTTGCTTCCGGGAATCCCGCCTTCAATATAATGAACACCGAGATCATCGAGTTTTTTGGCGATTTTCAATTTGTCATCAGCAGACAAGCTAATTCCTTCTCCTTGAGTGCCGTCTCGCAGCGTTGTGTCAAAGATAGAAATAGCGGTGGACATGAGGGACTCCTCCTTTGCGGATTGCTCAGATTGGTGATGCTCTGCTTTTTTTAAGCACATTAATTTAGTTGTTTAACGCTTAAAAACAGGAAAGCGTTAGTTTGTCGTGTTCGTATGTTAGTCGATTATATCAACTTATGACTTCAATTGTAATATATAATTATCATTTTTAGCCGCAAAACCTTTATTTTTTATGTAAAATAGAAATAGCATTTAAGGGTATTTCAAGTATAAAATCAAAACACATATTCCCGCAATGACGGGTGAATTTACAGTTAAAAAGAAGGGTTGAGCATGAAAGATGTCAGTGCTTATTATCCGGCTGGTGGACGAGTTATTCTGCATGTGGATATGAATGCATTTTATTGTTCCGTTCATGCAGCGGAGGAGCCGGAGAAATATAAGGGACTGCCTACCGCGGTGGCAGGCAGTAGTGAGCTGCGCAAAGGTGTAATTGTAACCTGCTCTTATGAAGCTCGACGATTGGGCATTTCAACAGGGATGGTCGTTCAGCAGGCTCGTCGGATCTGTCCGCAGCTCATCGTAATACAGCCTGATTTTCACTTGTATCGTCGTTATTCCAAAGCATTTATGAGTATTGCCTATTCATATACGCCTATGCTGGAAGCAACTTCAATCGATGAGTGCTATCTGGATATTTCTGGCTCCAAACAGTTTGGAACACCTATGGAAATTGCTGAGGAAATCCAGCGCAGAGTAGAGGACGAACTGGGTCTGCCCTGTTCAATTGGAGTTGCTCCCAACAAGTTGCTGGCCAAAATGGCCTCTGATCTGAAAAAACCACGCGGGATATCTATTCTACGTTTGCGTGATGTACCCAACATTTTATGGAACCTTCCTTGTGGTCAATTGTTTGGTGTGGGCCGCAAAACGGCAGATAAGCTTCTACAAATGAACATTCGCACCATTGGACAACTAGCTAAGGCTGATGAGCATATGCTGGTTGGCGTATTTGGTGTGACGGGTTCGTGGTTAAAATTGGCCGCTAATGGGATTAACCATTCTCCAGTCAGCACTGAACGGGAGCCAAACAAGTCCATTGGTCACACGACTACCCTGCCTATGGATGTGGTAAAGCTGGAAGAAGCCCAACGGGTACTTCTTAACATTAGTGATCAGGTAGCCCGGCGGCTTCGACGACACGGTATGCTGGCAGGAGGTATACAACTGACGATTCGGACGCCGGATATGAAGACCTTTACGCGTTCTCAGGTCAGGAGTACTCCTACGGAAAGTGCAGAGGACATATATAAGGAAGCTTGTTCTTTGTATCGTCGCCATTGGGGAGAGGATAAGCCAGTGCGCTTGCTGGGGATAACGCTACAGCAGCTCATTCCAAAGGAGGAAGCGGCCGTTCAAATGGATCTATTTGAATACCAGGATCAGCCTAAGAAGGAAAGCTTATTGAAGACGATGGATGCACTGCGCGATAAGTTTGGTGAAAATGCAATTTTGACCGCTGGGATGCTGGGAGATGATCCTTCGGTACTTCTTCGCAACTCCAAGTTGCGCGGAACTTCGCTGCAAAAAGACAATCTACCAACTCCGGAGTGAACTTTTGGGTAGATTATTGCAAGCATCACAAGCTACGTTATAAGTGTTTTTTGTATGAAGGATAAAGGAAAATAATTTGTAATAATATTGGGTTTGTATTAATATGTGAATAGAATGCAAAAGCTGGTTTGTTTGACTGTATAGGAGGAAGAGAAAAGTTATGGCTAAATACACTTGGGTAGAAAAAGATACATGCATTGCTTGCGGAGCGTGTGGCGCTACAGCACCAGACATTTATGATTATGATGATGAAGGTTTGGCAGAAGTGATCTTTGAAGGGGATGCAAACCAAGGCATCAAGGCGATCTCAGAAGATTTGTTTGATGATATGCAGGATGCTTGTGACGGTTGCCCTACAGATTCCATCAAAGTAGCAGACGAGCCGTTCAATAAAGAAGGTTAAGCGTAGGCTTCTTCGATAGGCACAGCACTGACAGCTCCCTTCGCCGTATAACGGTGAAAGTAAGCTGTTGGTGCTGTTTTTTTAGATTATAGAATGGTTCAGCGGAGCTGAACTATCCTATAATCGCAAGAAAGACTTCTGCCAAGCGCGGTCTGGCTTCCGTGAGAGTACGTCGATAGACGTTTTTTTATGTGCTGTCCATCGAGTCTATTTTTGCCGATATACATAATAGGAAGTATGCAAGATTACACGATCAGGAGGATCCGATGAACCATTCGCCTCATCTTAAATCGTATGTAAAAAAACACCCTGATAATAAAATGGCCTGGTATTTACTCGGCAAAGAGTATGAGAGCAGCGGTCAAGAGGGCAAAGCAAATTATTGCTTTAATCGCGCAGGAGAAGTGTTCGAAGCCTTCGAGCATAAACAGATTCCGGCAGACGTATGGATGGAATATCAGGATAAACTGGTTCAAATGTCGAAGGAGAAGGAGCGAAGGACGGCTCGAACACGCCACCTGTTAACTGCGTTAATGGTACTACTGCTCATATGGGTTCCTTCAGCCAATTCACCGAGACCTTCAAATGAAAATGCATCTGATCCCTCTGGAACTGAGCAGGTAGCAATTGATAATATTGAAGTTACGAAAGTGGCCACTGCTGATCCGAAGGAGATGGCCCAGATCGGTGTGGTTGGTGGTGTGTTTACGGCTCAAGCCCGAAAAGGGAGTGGAGCTGGAACGGGGCTTACTGATTTGTTGGCTAAGACTAGCCGACTGCCGTCCAAGACTACAGTGTTGGGTATGGAGCAAGGGGGCTCATGGCTGCTCTGGAGAGAGGGTATGAAGCCATTACTTAGTGTACAGAACAAAGGAAACGGTGGATTAGCTGTTCAGTCTTACGACGCCGCTGCGTGTGCTTGCAAGCCATCAGACAGTGAAAATCTTCGCAAAGCAGGTCTAAAATGGGCTGCTGGACAGGAGGAATTAGCTGTATTGAATAGCTCCATGCGTGCTTTTCGCTCACAGCATCAACGTCTTCCCCAGAGTCTTGATGAACTGACTCGAGACTTTCCCGCTAATACGATGTACGGTACGACAGACGGGATGAAGAAGGCTTTTACACCTATGCGTAATTTACTTGCTTCACCAGGACAGGGAACAGGGAAGGCAGTAGATTTAGACGCTGACTCGTCGGCCGAAAGCAGTCCATTACTGGCATCGTCATTGCACGGACGACCTTTTCTGGGGCAACCGCTGCGAATTGTGGTGGACAAATCCAAGCACAGGCTTGCCCTGGTAAGTGGCAATGTACTTATTCGAAATTATCCTATCGGTTTGGGCGGAGAAAGAACACCAGAAGGGAAGTTTGTGATTACCGATAAAGTAGTAAATCCGAACGGCAAATCCAACGGTGAGTTTGGCAGCCGTGGAATGCAACTGTCTGCAACGAATTATGCCATTCATGGCACGAACGAGCCGGACAGCATTGGCAAAAATGAGTCGTTGGGTTGCGTCCGAATGGGTAAAGAGGATGTGGAGGAATTGTTTGCACTCGTACCTTCGGGTACGGAGGTAGTTATTGGTAACGGGGGATTGCCTGATCAAGTGCTTGTGCCTGGTTCTCGATTTACAAGTGAGCCGCAGCATGACCAGACGAATCCCCGCAAAACCTATCACTGGCTAAATTAACGTTTTGATGCTATTGCTACTTGGTGTTTAACGATTTCCTGCTTGTGCTAAAACAATGACCAGAATAATCACAATGATGAGGAGAACAAAGCTGACGGCGGTCCATACAATCGCTTTCTTGTTCACCTCATCCTTTTTCTTTTGCAGACTGGGCGGCTTGCGCTTGGTCTTCATATCAGCAATCCCTCTTTTCTAACGGGCTAAGGTCTTGTCTTACTATGTCCATTGTAAATGGTTTGATTATACATTTTCAATGACATCTCCATGACAACTGAATTGTTCTGGAGCTACACCTCGCAAATTACTTTCTTTTTGGTATGGAAAAAGCTAAACTATTTTGTAGAGATGTTTTTTTAGGATTGTGCAAGGGCATAGAACGGAGTGGATGAATCGTGTTGTATCGAAGGATTGCGAAACCTGTTTTTTTTAAAATGAGTCCAGAGACGGCCCATCATGTAGTCATTGACGGCTTAAAACATGCGGGCTCATTCCCTGGTGGAGCAGCGACACTGCGAGGGATGTACGGAGTCAAGGAAACGGAGGATCTTGCCGTTGATCTGTTTGGTATTCATTTTCCCAACCTGATTGGACTGGCTGCAGGACTGGATAAAAATGCAGAAGCGGTTACTGGTTTTTCTTCCATCGGGTTTGGATTTATGGAAGTGGGAACGGTGACACCTGTGGGACAGCCCGGCAATGATCGGCCCCGGTTGTTCCGACTACCTCCCGATGAGGCGTTAGTCAATCGGATGGGCTTTAACAATCTGGGTGCTGAGAGCATGGCCAAACGTCTAGCTGCACTCAAACATCGACCTGTTCCGGTCGCAGTTAATATCGGCAAAAATAAAATCACGCCCAATGAGGATGCTCATAAAGACTATGAAAAGTGTATTTCCGCACTGTATCCGTATGCGGACTTCTTTGTAGTGAATATTAGCTCGCCGAATACGCCGGATTTAAGAAAGCTCCAGCATGGTAATGAACTGAAGTCGCTATTGGAAGCGGTTCGGGCAGAGATGGGAGTTCAGGCGAAAAAGTATGGCAATGCCAAGTCTGTACTGGTTAAAATTGCGCCAGATGTATCGGATGAAGAATTGGAATATATGACAGATGCGATTGCTGCCAGTGGAGTAGACGGCATTATTGCGACCAATACAACAATATCCAGAGCTGGTCTGACACACCGAAATGCGAGTGAAACAGGAGGGCTGAGTGGTAAGCCGCTGCGTGACCGTTCCACAGAGGTCATCGGACGGGTGTACCGCCAGACGGAAGGTAAGCTGCCTATTATCGGATCAGGCGGCATCTTCACGAGTCGTGATGCCTATGACAAAATTAAAGCAGGCGCAAGCCTGATTGAAATTTATACAGCATTGATCTACGAAGGGCCGGAAGTAAATAGGGCTATACATGCTGGCCTGCGTGAGCTGCTTCGAAAGGACGGCTTTAGACACATTACCGAGGCTGTTGGTGCAGATCACAGATAAAAAAGTGTTGTCGGAAGAGACAGGAGGTACGGGGATGGACGGAAGAGACTGGGGAACATTTTTACTGCCATACGATCAGGCGGTGGAAGAGCTTAAGGTCAAGTTCAAAACAATGCGTGCGGAGCTGAAAAAGCGCGAGGAATACGCTCCTATCGAATTCGTAACCGGACGGGTTAAAAAAATATCAAGCATCCTCGATAAGGCAAAGAGATTACAGGTTCCTTCTGATCAGCTGGAGACGGGAATCGAGGATATTGCAGGCATTCGCATTATGTGCCAATTTGTAGAGGATATTCGGCGGGTGGCCGAATATATCAGAAGACGTAAGGATTTGACCGTACTGTATGAAAAGGACTATATCACCAATTATAAAGACAGCGGCTATCGCAGCTTTCATATGATTGTGGAGTATCCGGTTCAAACAGCAGTGGGGCTGAAAATTGTGCTAGCAGAAATTCAAATCCGTACTTTGGCTATGAATTTTTGGGCAACCATAGAGCATTCTCTTAGCTATAAGTATCGTGAAAGCTTGCCTGATAATATGCGCACACGATTGAAAAAGGCAGCTGAGGCAGCCTTTGTATTGGATAATGAGATGTCTTCTATGCGTCTTGAAATATTGGAAGCGCAGAAAAAGTTCGAGGATGAAGCCAATATCGTTTCTAAAGTGCTAACAGGTATGCACCGGCTGTATTTCTACCATAAGATCAGTGAAACGATTGATGCGCAGCGCAGATTTAATGAACTGTGGGAACGGCACGACATGGAAGGAATCAAGCTGCTTCACGATGAGGTCAAAGAGATGCTAGAAGCCTCTACCAAGGAAGAAGACAGGGATGAGTATTAAATGGAAAACCTTTCCTACGAACCGCTGTACGTGACTTATTTGGTATACTTCAATCGGGATCGGGATTACTTTGAATGTCATGAGGTACTGGAAGAGCTGTGGCTTAAGCTGGACCGTGACCCTGTATATAAAGGTTTGCTTCAAGTTGCTGTAGGACTGTATCATTTCCGGAATGGTAACTATCGTGGTGGACATATGATGCTGAATAGTGCGGTCCACAGGCTGGAGCATGCTCCTTCGCAGGCGCTTGGCATTAATATGACGAAGCTGGTGGACGAGGCGCGCGTTTGCGCCCGTCAGCTTGCTGAAGCAGTTATGACCGGCACGGAAGAGCTTCAGCACCAACCGCCGATTTATCGGGATTTGACGATAGAAATCGTCGAGCCCGGGCTGTGCCGGGCCGTGGAGAAGGCATCGTCGTCCATTCCAGTCAACATCCCGCAGCAGAGAGGTCCTCGGCGTGGGGAAAAGCATGAGCAGCGTCAGCAGGCGCTGGCAGCTTCAATTAGGCGAAGACAGGCAGCTGGAGGCTCAGGCTCTGTCTCGGCGGAAACGAAGGATGCGCCTTGAGTTTGAAGCGCATGATAAGCCAGCAGCCCGATCCGTTTCATAAGGATCGGGCTGCTTTATCGTTTCAGGTGTGTGAACGTTTGACTAGGAGGTTACGTTCTTTTTATATTTCTCAAAGAAGGCTTTGAAATCGTCGAGTGTATACCCATTGTCCGAAGGACTTTCCTTCAACCCGCCTACCATACGTTCCTTTTCCACGCCTTTTTCGTAATAAATGAGCGTAGGGGTATACTCAATCTTATACTTGTCCCAGCCATCCTCATACTCACGCAGATTAAATTCGTGCATCGTAATGTTCTCCTGCTTGCTCAAAGGCAAGAGCTTAGGGGTAGTGGCGCGGCAATGCACACAGTCGGACGCGAAATGATAGACGAAGAAGTTTTCCTTTTTGTCAATTTTACTCTGTAGATCTTCCGGCTTAATAATTTGCTGATAGTTCGGGTCATTTAGCAGCTCTTGAGTAGCAGGATTTAACGAGGCTGTGGAAACGCCATACAGCTTGTTTTTAGTGCCTGAATTTAAAGCGAGCAGTACTCCAAGCAAAATGACCAGCACAACAAAAAAGCCGATGACAGGTATAAGCTTTTTTTTGTTGGATTTTTGTGCGTTCAATGCAATCTCTCCTATCAAAATTCAAAATATGTAGCTATGAATCTCATTATTATACAACATTACAGATTGTAGTGAAAGTTTGTAAATCACACCGATATTGCAGGATAACAGGTTGAATATGGTACAATAAAATTTATTTTAAAAGGACAGGATGATTACGATTATGGGTGTACAGCTCCCCACAGCATTTGTAAAGCGCATGGAGCAACTGCTCGGCGACGAATTTGAAGCATTTATGACCGCCTATGACCACACGCCCCATGCCGGGATTCGCGTCAATACGTTAAAAATTCCGGTGGAGGACTTTAAGGAACGTTCTCCGTTCGAACTGCGGCCGATTCCATGGTGTGCCACGGGTTTTTACATTCCTCACGGTACGAAGCCGGGGTTACATCCTTACTACCATGCGGGACTGTACTATATACAGGAACCGAGTGCAATGTCTCCGGTTGAACTGCTCAATGTAGCTCAAGATGAAGCTGTATTGGACTTGTGCGCCGCACCGGGCGGGAAATCGACCCAAATAGCTGCCAAACTACAAGGAAGCGGCGTATTGGTGACCAATGATATTAGCGCGGACCGAACCAAAGCGTTGGCTAAAAATGTGGAATTGTACGGTGTGCGTAATGCCGTGGTACTGAATGAAAGCCCGGATCGAATCGCCGATGCCTTTTCTCATTTTTTTGACAAGATACTAATTGACGCACCTTGCTCGGGAGAAGGTATGTTCCGCAAAGATGAGGATATGGCAAAACAATGGGAAACGCATTCGGTGGATAAATGTGTAGTCATGCAACGGGACATTTTGCGTGTAGCGGCCTCGATGCTGAGCACAGGAGGGAGAATTGTCTATTCGACTTGCACCTTTGCGCCAGAAGAAAATGAAGGAATGATCGCAGAATTTCTGGAGGCTCATCCCGATTTTGACGTAGTCCCTGTTCCATCGGAAGCAGGTTTTGCACCAGGCCACCCGGAATGGATGAGTGAAGAGGTCTCGGCATCACACCCCGAACTGCGGGGAACAGCACGCCTTTGGCCGCATCTCGTAGAGGGTGAAGGCCATTTTATCGCTGTGTTGCAACACCAAGGTGGTCGTGTCACTGGGACTGAAGATCACACTGAATCCGGGGATTTGACTCCATTTGAGGGCAAGAATGACAGGGCATTGAACATAGATGCAGCGTATCCACGGAAGAAGCAGTTTTTGTCCGTCAAGGAAGCACTGACGCCAAGCGGTCAAGGAAGACATGCGACTGGTGAGCCTAAACGAAGTGGAAAAGGAATGGACGGGAAGTCCGGTAAAGGAAAGTCCGCGCGCGGCTTGGGTGGCAATAAGTCTCGTTCTGGCAAAGAGAATGTAAAATCCGCTGCACGCTCCCCACAAGATGTGTTGGAGTCCTATCACCAATTTGTGAAGGATCAGCTGGAGGTGTCCTTTACAGGCTATACGGTGGTCTATGGAGATCGTATTTATCAGTCGCCATTGGCATCACATCGTTTGGACGGCCTTAAGGTGGTGCGACCAGGCTGGTTTATGGGTACCGACAAGAATGGTCGCTTTGTGCCCTCACACCCGCTGGCGGTGGCATTACGCCCTTCAGAGGCGGCTAGAAGCATTAATCTCTCCAGTTCAGATGCTGAGGCCATCCGGTATTTAAAAGGGGAGACCTTGTCCATCCCCGTTGAGAGAATGGCACTGCGGAACGAAGTCCAGCCCAAAGGCTATACTCTCGTGTGCATTGATGGTTATTCGGCTGGGTGGGGCAAATGGCAGGACGGCATGCTCAAAAATGAATACCCTACAGGTTGGAGGTGGACATCGGTATGAGTGGAAAAGGGAGACAAACGCAACGTTTGGATAAAGTTTTGACCCATATGGGATATGGCTCCCGTAGTGATATCAAGCGACAGGTGAAGCAAGGGATGATCACGGTAAACGGGAGGATCACCAAGGATAGCGGCTTACAGGTTCATCCATACCAGGATCAGATTGAAGTGAACGGGGAACGTGTTGTTTTTCGGGAGTATATTTACATCATGCTGCACAAGCCACCGGGCGTTATATCTGCAACCGAAGATACAAGGGAGCGGACGGTGCTGGATTTGCTGAGCGCGGAGGAACGACACTTTGAGCCTTTTCCAGTTGGACGCTTAGACAAAGATACAGAAGGGCTATTGTTGTTGACCAACGATGGTAAGCTAGCGCACGAACTACTTTCTCCACGGCGGCATGTCCCTAAAACATATGAGGCTGCCGTATTGGGTCATGTCACGGAGGAGGATATTCATCAATTTACAGCAGGAGTGGAACTGGATGATGGGTATGTTACCCTTCCTGCACAGTTGACCATTCTTCGCCATGAACATCCGCACCAGGCAGATGGAGAATTCATTTCCTATATTTCGCTTGTAATCCATGAGGGGAAGTTTCATCAAGTGAAGCGTATGTTCGAAGCGGTTGGTAAAAAGGTGACCTATTTAAAAAGAATAGCTATGGGGCCATTAAAGCTGGATGAACAGCTTCCACTGGGCAGCTATCGAGAGCTGACTAGTGAAGAACTGGCATGGATCGGCCGGGATATAGCATCTGCAACGTCAGAAGTTTGATGAGCAGATTAAATATAAATGACGCACAGGCTCTTATGAGATTCCTGTGCGTCATTTTATGATATAGACAACCAGCAGAGAATTATTCAAACTCAACGTTCAACACTGAATCGCAGTTTACGAATTATTGTGCGCGTGCTGCCCGACTCTTTTTCACTTCGGCTGCTGTATAAGCTGTAACCTTGTTTTTACCTGTCGTTTTGGATATGTACATCGCTTGATCGGCCTGCTTGACCAGTTCATCCGGGTTCATTTCCTTCTTCACTGTACTGTGTCCGACACTGATGGTGACAATGCTTTCTTCCGCGACCCGCTGGCGGATACGTTCTGCGACATGTCCAACCTTGGCACGTCGATCCACAACCATTGCGACCAGTTCCTCGCCACCGTATCGCCCGGTCAGTCCGATTTCATCCAGTTCATCCTCCATAATCTGTGCCACCTGTTTGAGTACTTCATCCGCACGAGCATGGCCCTGCGTATCATTCAACTTTTTGAAATTGTCAATATCGCAAAAAATGACCGACACGCGGATTCCTTGATCCATATATCGCCGTAGTCGTCCCGAAAAATATTTACGGTTATATAGCCCAGTCAGGCCATCGGTGATGGAAGAACGGTAAATCCTTTGGAGCAGTTCCACAATCCGTTCAAACAGGATGAGGAATAACGTAGTGTAGTACAGCAATGGTAAAAATGACATATATAGGACTGTGTTTGATCTTCCAGCTTCTTCAGGGATGTCATTTCGCAGCCACAAATAGCCAAGCCAGAGCAAATACATGAATAAGCCCGCTACATACTTCTTTGGCTGTCCGATTCGTGGGGTGATGAACACAAGGCTCAGTATAAGTACCAGTACTCGATAAAACAGAGTGAACCCAACCAGTTTCGCTGCGCTGATCCAAGCGGGCAACAAACCTGCAGTCCAGGCAATAACCGGCAATATCAATAACGCACCCAGCAGCAGCAAGGTCCATGTCTGCAAGCGTTTCAGCTTCCGGTAGAGTTGAAATACGGCGGCATTGATGAGCACGAAGGCAGACGCCTCCAGCACATTTTTCCACACGATTCCTTGGAGTTGCATCTTGCCTCCACCTGCTGAATAGAGATTCATGGCTTCATATGTCATAATAATAATAGCGGCAACCGAAAAAAGGATATAGGCTTTTTTTCGTTGTCTGCTATATATGATCACGCACATCAGTGCCATCATGAGTATAATATACAAACCGCAGGCTGCACTTACAGCCCCGGCCAGAGATGGGAAACCCAAGGTTCCCGATAAGGACAACAACGTCAACATCACCGACTCCATTTGCCAAAATAGTCAATCTATTGAACGGTTGATATCGTTCCGATACAATAGACAGGATTTATCCTATTTAAAATGTTATAATTTTCTTTTGTGACTAACATTTATTCTCAATATATCATCTTTCAGAAAATCCGGAAACCTATACATACAATCTGTGATCCGGGCAGTTTAATTGCTTGAAAGGGGAAGCACGTCATGAAATTGCTACAGGCTCTCTTTTTCCCACCCGAGCAACCGGGAGGCGTTTCATCCATGATTCCATATCTGCAAGAGCGATTTACATCCCCCCGTTGGGAAATGGAGCTATTTTCAATCCCTAAACGGATTCGTAACAAGGGTAGGGACGAAGTAACTTTTGATACCTTTGACTGGACGAGATATGAACAATATCCAATCGTTCAAAAATATATTCAGACGTACCGTGACTATTTGTGGTGGACCCGGCTTCGTATTCAGAAGCCCTATGACCTCATTCATGCCCATCATCCGATTGCGGGAATCGCCATGAAAACTGTTTTTCCTGACATTCCGCTCGTACAGACGATTCACTCTTCCTATGAGAAGGAGTTAATTCTAAACGGGAAAATAGAGGAGAACGGGCCTGAACACCAATTCTTGGTGTCACTGTATGGGGAAATGGAGCAGAAGGCGGATCGCCTGATAGCGGTATCTCATTCTTTTCAGCATTACTTAACTCCTTACGTTCAGAATCCGCAAGACATCGCAGTCATTCCGAATGGATATGATGAGAAGCGCTTCAAACCCATTCCGCACGAAAATGAAGTGACACAGCTCATAACCGTTTGTCGCCTTGTTCCGGCGAAAGGACTGGATATTTTATTGCGGGCCTGTGCTGAACTTAAAAAAAGAAACCTGGATTTTGTGCTTCATATTATTGGAGACGGCCCGGTTCGCCCTGAGCTGGAAGAGATGGCGCGACAGCTCGATATATACCATGAGACGATTTTTTATGGATATACCCTTCATCCAGAAGAGTTTATGCCTTTCTTTGATGTATTTGTCTTGCCTTCTCGGGCGGAGGCCTTTGGTTCGGTATTTGCGGAAGCAGCGTTAAGTTGTCTGGCATTGGTAGGTACAGAAGTGGGAGGAATACCGGAGCAGATTGAAGATGGGGTAAATGGTCTGCTCGTGCCACCCGACAATCCGAGGGCACTGGCAGACGCATTAGAGAAGGTCATTGCTGACCCTGCCTATCGTTATGAGCTGGCTAGATCTGCCTGCGATAAAGCTAAATCAAGCTATTCTTTAAGTCGGGCGGTTAACGAGTTGAAGAAAATGTATTTGAAATTCCCACATTAACCATGACGAGTACCACCTGGTTTGGAATCGGAATGCCGAAAGCTGGAGCGAGGACGTGAGGAACGGAAAGGTCTCCTGCGTCCTGCTATGATCAGTTTGCTAACCCACATCAGACTGAGCATTCCGAAAATAGGATAAAGGACAGATAACAGTGAACTGAAGCCGAACTGACTGATTAAAAAACAGGTGAGCATAATGAATAGTGTGATGAGCTTGGGCGAAATTTGGACATGTTGACGAATTTGCAGACTGACTCCATAAATGTCGGCTACAAAGGTACTGAAGATTTCCATGAAAATGAGTAGAATGTATATGATTTCGACAAAGGCACCCAGACGGTAAGCAATGCTTCCCATAGGGATTTCAAATTGCTGAATACCCGGCATATGTGCTGACATGGCAAAGTGTGCAGCCATCAGCATAAACCCGACACCAACTCCGCCCAAAACTCCGCCCCAGCGGATGGTTCTTCGGGAAAAGGTTTGACTGCCAAGTGGTACAAGTACGGCTTGGGCCATAGTTAGGTTGAAGGACGTGTACAGCAGTGGAGAGAGCAAGGTTCGAAATGTACTGTGATCTGTCGTATTCGTAATAAAACTCTGAGGATTGGGCATGGAGAGCGTGCTGTGAACGAGCAGAAGAGACATGATGATCATCAGAGGGACAACCACGGTGTTCATGTGCAAGATGGCCTTAATGCCTTTACTTAGCAGCAAATAAGTACCAATCAGTGTAATAAGCAGTCCGGTTTGGTAATGCAGGTGAAGGTGCTCTACAAAAACAGAGCCGGCTCCTGCCAGCATGACGCTGTTTACGCCAATCAACACGATGAGTGTGAACCAGCTAATCCATTTCCCGGCATTGGCACCAAAAAGATGTTTGTTCAGGTCCTCGTAGGATTTGGCTGAAATATCATGAGCGATCAGCATCATTTTCGTACCCAACCATACAAATATGATTGTGGATAGCATAATAGTGAGTGTAGCCCAACGACCATACTGCGTAAAAAATTGCAGAATTTCTTGTCCGGTAGCAAATCCGGCACCGACGATTGTACCGATGTATGTAAAAGCAATTTGAAAAACATGAATATTACGTTTCATCCCCAGTCCCTCCTTGCCTGCTTGAATAACGCTGCAGCGAGCATATAATACAAACTATGTTCAACTGAAATAGGACATGACTGGATGAGACTGAAAATAATTAAAGTGAATTAATGAATAGCTTGACGGGAGCGTAATTTATGGGTCAAATCCTTGCATGGATACTTGAATACGGATATTTGGCAATGTTCGGCTTGCTTGCACTTGGAGTAGCGGGTATGCCGATACCCGACGAAGTGCTAATGATCGCCTTCGGCGGGCTCGTGTCTCAAGGGCACTACAACTTCATTGCTGCACTGGCAGTCACATTTTTCGGTAGTATGACGGGTATGATGCTTAGCTACACATTGGGGCGTCTGTTGGGCAAACCACTTTTGCATCGGTACGGAAAATGGGTGAGGCTTACGCCTTCTAGGATTGCCTCTTCTGAAAATTGGTTTGGGCGCTATGGTACCTGGGGAATCCTGTTCGGATATTTTGTCCCCGGCTTGAGACATGTATCCTCATATCTGGCAGGTACAACCCGTTTAGGCGTTTTCCGCTATATCAGTTATGCATCAGCAGGAGCTTTGCTGTGGTGCGGTACATTTTTGGGGATTGGACATGCGGTGGGCATGCATTGGGAGCAGGTGGCGAAGCTAATGGAGAAGGTGACGCATCAGGTAGGGCTTGTCGTTATTCTTTTAATCGTTGCGGGAGGAATCACCGCATGGTTCTGGAACAAGCGTAAAAAAAATGTCACATGACCGCATGGAAAGCAGCTATAGCTTGAAAGCGGCGGGTGAAGTATGGTACTTTTACCGCATAGGATTGCCGTGGGAGGTCATGTAATGGAAGTATTAAAGAAACGAATTTTAAATGAAGGCGTGATTGCATCAGATCAGGTGCTGAAGCTGGATGGTTTGCTTAATCACCAGGTTGATCCAGAACTGACAATGGCAATGGGACGAGAGTTCGCAGCACGTTTCCGAGAAGAGAAGATTACCAGAGTAGTAACCGTGGAGTCCTCAGGCATTGCCATCGGGTTTGCGACAGCATTGGAATTGGGTGTACCGTTGGTATTTGCTCGTCGTAAAAAGACCCTATTAGCTGATCCAGATGCGCTGTGTGAACGCGTACCTTCGTTTACTAAAGGTATTGTTACGGATATTATGCTGTCTCGTCAATTTATTCACAAATATGACCGTGTTCTGTTCATTGATGATATTATTGCTAATGGTGATGCGGCGCGAGGTATGGTTAAAATCATTCAACGCTCCGGAGCGGAGTTGGTTGGATTTGGTGTCGCGGTGGAAAAAAGCTTTCAGGCCGGAGCGAGAACCATCCGTGAGCAGGGTATTCGTGTAGAGTCATTGGTCAAAATTTCGTCGTTAGCTGACGGCAAGATTGAGTTTGCTGAATAGTAACAATTCAAAACTCCTGATCCTTATTTCTAATAATAACCTTTGCATGAGCTTCAATTTCGCTTATAATATAGATAAGGTTTTGGAGAGGAGGCAGCAACATGGGGAAAGAACAATTGACCGAACAGTTTTTTCTGGAAAAACTGGCAGCGGCTAAAGTACACTTTGAGCGTGCCTTGGATTGTAAGCATACGGAATTCGACGATTTGTATCCCTATATGATTGAACATCCTCAGTTTTTTTGGTATAAACGCTATGTGGCCTGGTCTGAGTTGTTGACGTTGGTTAACCTATGCGAAGAATTGTCCTTCTCTTGGAAAGAAGAATTTACTGCTCACCAAGTGGAGTATGTAGATCAGCGAGTGTTGTCTGCACAAGTGCTGGACTTCTGGTATGAGAAGAATGATACAAAAGAACATGATCACAGTGTGAATCAGTCGGGATAATTTGTCGCTCTGTTGGCAATCCATATAAGTAGTAAGAGAGAAGAGACCTAAATGATTCGTTTAGGTCTCTTTTTAAACTTTTTTCATGTATATAGAACCATGATCGTTATGTTAAAAAAGTGAATAAGGAGGGGACAAGGATGATTATGGACGAAGAATTGGATGCTTATCGACTCTCCGGTGAAAAGGTGCGTGTCGTACGCGATGGATTGGAGTCCAACGATGTTGTGGGCATTGTACTGGCATGGGATGAGGAACAGGTGCTTATTCGTCGCCAGAATCGACGTGTGGTCAAATTGGATCGCAGCTATACATACCAGTCGTTCAGCGAGCCGCGTCACAATCCGATAGATCTGGATTAGGAATGGGTTCTCAAATGGGTGTTGGATAAAAATAACTGGGTGATTCATTAGGCATACAGAAACTCTAAATCGGACACAGTAATGAAGGAAAATTCAACAGAGAGGACGTGCTGTGTCAATGACGGTTATGGACGAAAAAGTACATGCATACAAGGATCAAATCAGCCATTTGGAAGATCAGTTGCCCGAGGTAGTTCATGCATATCATCGCTTTACCGGAGAGTGCTTTCAAGCCGGCAGTCTAGATGAGAAAACCAAGCAACTGATTGCGCTAGGCATTGGCTTATTTGCCAACAATGAAGTATGCACGTTTTATCACGTGGACGAGGCGCGGTCCAAAGGAGCCAGTGATCAGGAAATTATGGAGACCATTGCTGTAGCCGCAGCAGTAGGTGGAGGACATGCTCTAAGCCAAGGGGTAACGCGTGTACAGAAGGCGTTGCAATAAGGCGAATCATTAATTGATGAGCTTATACTTCGTCATAGCGGTTATAGATCGATTTGGATATATGATGAATATGGAAAGGAGCTTCCGAGCACAGTTGGTGTCTGCGGAAGCTTTTTTCTTTTGCGTGTTGGTTGTGCGGGGATTATGCTCTTCTGCTTGCGGCAAAAGCAGCAGGGCGAGACGTTTTACGCTTATAAGCCAAAGAGGATGTAACCAAACTTCGTTCAACGTTGCGTAGAGGTTTGGATGTTGAATTGTTTGGTAATTCGGGGCGATGTTTCTCTAGTAAAGGAAGGGCAGCTGTATGGGGCATAGAGGTTGAGAGCCCGAGATATGCTCGCATCCGCTCATACATTTCTTTGCGGAATGCTGGCATTGCCATACTGAACTGCTCTTTATTGCCTTTACTTATATAGGTGGCGTGAACGCCGGAGTGGTTTTGTTGTATGTCCAGAACTTGAATGTGATATTTATTAAATTCATGTTTTATTTCAGACAGCAGGATCCCGGTACGATCTACACCTACGTTAACCATTTCGACATAAAGATCAGGGGTTTTCAGCATACCGCTTTCTTCAAGAATTAGGCTGTCCCGCTCAAATACTTTTTGAATAAAGGTAAGGAGCAGATAACTTTTCACAAGAGACCATTCATGCTGAGTAGTATCTAAAGAGATC
This sequence comes from Paenibacillus sp. 203, assembly GCF_037027525.1. Classification (NCBI taxonomy): domain Bacteria; kingdom Bacillati; phylum Bacillota; class Bacilli; order Caryophanales; family Paenibacillaceae; genus Paenibacillus; species Paenibacillus sp. 203. The sequence goes on along the minus strand of NZ_JAXCHD010000002.1, from coordinate 483,379 downwards.
ATTACCATTCACCGCCTTAGGAAAATGTGATGATAATTCATAACCGAATGAAGAAAAGGAACCTTCGTTCCCAAGAACTTATGTTCTTATTTTAGTTTATTATTCCTTTTTTATCAAGAGGAAATTAACAAACATAAAAGGTTTGACATCTCGATATGAGCATGGTATGATCTATCTTGTCGCTAAGAAAGATTGATCTTTCGAGGATAAACGACAACTTATATGCGGTCGTGGCGGAATTGGCAGACGCGCACGGTTCAGGTCCGTGTGGGCTAACCCCCCGTGGAGGTTCGAGTCCTCTCGACCGCATCTATTAGAAAAGGTCTATAAAATTGCTCTCGTAGCAGTTTTAGAGGCCTTTTTCTTATATTTCTGGGGATTTGCTCATAGTTTAAGCTGAACACGTTTCTTGTCTTCCCGAAAACTATGGATTTCCATAAAGGATTCTGACAAATTACTTGATTTCTTTTAGGTGGAATTTTTGCGAATTCCTCAAGTTCATAAACAATTCTTTTATAAGGTTATCTTTTAAGATATGATAGAAAATAACGCACTTTATGATGAAGTTATTGAAAGGTTGGATGTAAGATGGAGAAAGCGACTTTTGCAGGTGGATGCTTCTGGTGTATGGTGACTCCGTTTGAAGAACAGCCGGGCATTCATGGCATTGTGTCAGGATACACTGGAGGGACGATTGCCGATCCGACCTACGAGCAGGTTAAAACAGGAACTACAGGTCACTACGAGGTGGTGCAGATTACTTTTGAACCTGAGCTGTTTCCTTATGAAAAGCTGCTCGAATTATATTGGCCGCAAACAGATCCTACCGACGGGGAAGGTCAATTTCAGGACCGGGGTACACAGTATAAACCCGCAATTTTTTATCATACAGAGCAGCAACGTGAGCTTGCACAACAGTCCAAGGAGCAGTTGGCACAAAGTGGACGCTTTGATAAGCCAATTGTAACGGAGATTCTTCCTGCTTCGATTTTTTATCCTGCAGAGGATTATCATCAGGATTACCACAAGAAAAACGTGAAGCACTATAAGGAAGATCGGGCCCAATCAGGTCGTGATGAATTTATTGATAAGAACTGGTAAGCGGCTTTATTATACGTTTCTACGCACGATAAGGCAGATCAGGGATTATTCCATGGATCTGCCTTATACATATTTAGACGACGTTACTCACACAATGAAGGGACAGAGAAGGAGGCTGACCTGCAATGAGTACACGACGGAAGCTGCACATGAGAAATATAATAAAAAAGGCTTTAAAGGAATCTCGCGCTCGGAAAGAGCCAGCTTATGTACCTGTATTCCATTCAAGCTCCAAAATGCGAAGAACCGTAGTACTCTGTATTTCGGTATGCATGTTATTCATGGTCTGTAGTACTGGTGTTGCAGAAGCAATAGACAAACAGGACGATCCGCAAAAGATGGTTGCTGTCATTATTGACGATCTGGGAAACCATATGAAAGGAACTGAGCAAATTTTAAATTTACCCGTTAAGATTACCGTTGCTGTGATGCCCTTCCTGCCTACAACCAAGCAGGACGCTATGGAAGCGCATAAGCGCGGTCATGATGTCATCGTCCATCTTCCAATGGAGCCAAAGCGTGGGAAGCCCGAATGGCTTGGGCCTGGGGCAATTAAGGCTAATATGACGGATGAAGAAGTACATGCGAAGGTGACAGCAGCCATTAAGGATGTTCCTTTTGCGATAGGGGTGAACAACCACATGGGTTCCAAGGTCACTTCGGATAAGCGCATTATGTCCATTGTTCTTGATGTTTGTAAGGAGCATGGACTATTTTTTGTCGATAGCCGTACTAATTATCGGTCAGTGATCCCTGAGCTTGCCGCTAAAAAGGGAATGCCACCAGTACGAAATGATGTTTTTCTGGATGATGTCCATAACCTTCCCCATGTGAATCGGCAACTTACAAAAGTGGTTGAATGGCTGGATAAGCACAACACCTGCGTAACGATTGGGCACGTCGGCGTGTCTGGTATGTACACATCCTCCGCTCTTCATTCGTCGGTTCCCAAGCTAAAGGAGCACGCCAAATTTGTGGGTATTAGCGATTTGGTACGAGCTGTATGGGGATGGACGGGAGACCCAGCCATCAACACTACCATGCCGTCAGATGCGCAATAATACCTGCGGCAATAGCTTCGGCAATGCTTTTTTGACCACGATCCTCGGAAAGCATAGCTCTGTCCTGTTCGTTACTGATAAACCCGGTTTCCACAATTACAGCGGGTTGCCGGATTTTATTCAAAAGATAAAAGGGTTTTCCGTACACTGTTTTTCTATTCATGCAAAATAAGCGGTTTAATGAATGCTGAATCCGTTCAGCTAACAGATAGCTGCTGCCTTCATCCTGATACAGTACAATGGGTCCCCGTTTTTCGGTACGTTTGCTCCAATTGACATGCAGGCTTACAACCAAAGCGGTGGGCAGTTGTTCTGTTAGGCTTTTACGTTGGGCGAGGTCTTTAAGGTGCCGGGATTTGGACTGCAGCCAACGGTTGTCGTCACTCAGTGCGTAGTCCTTGTCCCGATTCAGGACAGCAGGATATCCCTGAGAGCGTAAAATCAAGTACAGCTTTTGAGCAATGGCAAGATTGATATCTTTTTCCAAAATTCCTTTGTGACTTGTTCCACCATCCACACCGCCATGGCCTACATCAATCAGGACAACGGGCTTAGCAAAAGCGTGATAGGACGAATGTACGTTGGATGGACTATCTATATACTTATTCGGTTCGTTACTTTTCTCGTCGGGCTTAGCAGCTATATAGGTAAATGGGGCGAATACAGCACTGCAAAGGATGCATAGACTGAACCCCAAGCATGTCAGCCATATTTTGTTTAACTTTTTTTTCCTCACATTCTATTCCCCCAGTGGACGAATTGATTATTTACTGAAAAACCATGCATAACAGGCATCAAACCTAAAGCAGCGTAGCTGCCTTCAAATATGGCAATTAGCCTTGGGGTAACTGTTATGTTGAAGATAGTATGTTCCATTTAAGGGAAACCATGCATAGTTATTCCCACAGGGGTTAGACCTTTTGGAAAATGAGCAAGCTAGTTTTATCTGCACCTAACGTGTGAATCCGATATTTCCAAGCAACGTAATTGGAAACAATAGGCGCAGATTGGAGGAGGTCATGGAGGATGGCGAAGAGTGACGAACTGGTGACGTATATTACGCAGCGGATTGTTCGCTATATGGAAACGCCGCGTGATGTTCGGCGCAGTCAAAAACAAGCCAGAGAGCCGTGGGGGACCAAATGGTTTGGCATGTTGCCTCTCGCTCTGAAAATGTGGATGAAATCCACACGCAGAGGGCGAAGGGAGCGACATTAAACTCGCCAAAGAGACCACAAGAGGCATAGGGTATGCCATTTGAGGTCTCTTTTTATGTTGTAGGGATCATTCCGATCTTTTCGTGTTTCTTAATAACTAGGAGTCCAAACGATAAAATTCGCCAGCTGACAATAACTGTTTTAGTGGTACAAATCGGGAAAGTCCATGATGGTAGGTTAACGCATATAAATTGGGTTGGGACGGATGATCTGGGGATATCCAGGACTGATACCCACTAATGGATAAGGGACCTCCAAAGGCAAAATTGATACCTGTGGCAGAAAATATAATACGTGGTGAAATACTCAGTGTATCCATAAATTGGGCTGTGTTACGGACAGAAAGTTTTTGCTTGGGTTGAAGCCAACCCAGATCGTCATAGGGATCGAAAGGAGCAGACGAGACCGTAACTGCTTGCGCCTGTGTTTTCAAAAAGGGTACAGATGAAGAGAATACGTTGTTTTGGAGCTTATGTTTCCAACTCCCATCTGCCACTTCTACAGGTAACGGATCGCCAGTTACAGCATCAATACATATTTCGCTGCCTGTAGAGGAACGCACCAGCCAGTAGGCTAGTAGCGGTTCCTCATACATGGGTGTGATTTGCAGCTTGTCGATAGATGAAAGATCAGTATCTGTGAGCGACACTAAGGATTGACGAAGTACATCCATACTATAAGGCCCGCCTGGACCATTCCCGTATTCGTTGAGTTGATATGCGCCGTTTGAGTCTGATCCGATAATCAGGTAGCCGATGTATTCTCCTGCACGGTTTACTTGAACAAGCCAACTATGGGTTCCAGGTCCGAGCGGATGATAGCTAAGCTCAGCATCTTTCCACGAGACAAAAGGGGGCTGCGACGATAGGGATTGTACCATGTTGTCTGCAGTCTGTTTTACGTCTGCGGGCACGCCTTGCTCCTCAGTAGGAAAACTTGCTGAAACGTCACCCGGGGAAGGAGTAGCAGGACTCGTGGAGTTCAATGGAGCAACCCGCGAGCTTTCGTTGTAGAGAGACACCAAGTTTAAATTGTTGCCTTGTGCGACTGAGGGAGCCGCATCAATGGAAGCGAACGGACAGACTGCGGACAGGCCGATCAGAACAGCTGCGATCATACCTATGCTATAGTGCCCGGAATGATTCTTCTTCAATGAAATCCACCTTTCTGTCGGCTTGATTGCCCGACGGAGGCATTCTTTTTATACAGCATACAGCCTGTCCGATAAAAAGACTGCTGCACCTTGTCGGCGCAAATGTCGTATCCAGGTTCGCTTTTTGCTGTCGATACATAGGAGACATGTTTAACCAAACTTGTGGTTACAGCAGCGGAAACTGGTGTAGGCTGAAGCAAGATGTTACAAGCTGACGATACCTCTGCAACTCTCCTGCGAAGGAGCAAGAGATATCGGTTACCGCAGATGAAATATCCCGCAGTTAATGGCGGATACGAGTACCTTGGGCTCATACTGCCATACCATTTCTTTACGGCGGGCTTGATGCTGCTCTGATAAGGCTTCTTTTTTATCCTCTTCCTCTTTCTGCTCATTGATTAGATCATCATAGTAGTGGTCAATAACCTCCAATTCCTCGCGCAATCGTTCCTTCGCCTGCTCAGCCCAATCATAATCTTGCTGACGGAGCTGTTCGGTGAGATAGCTTTCAAGCGAGCTAGAAGCTTCAGGGACAGATAACTCGGCAGGCTGCACATGCATATTACCCGCCAGCAGCGGGCTGAGCTGCCGAGTTTCGAGCATGGCGCCAAAATCGGTTACAATGGTGCCGCTTTTAAGCGAAATACCTAGCCACTGAAGTTCCTCACGCTTCAAATCGCAGGCGAATTCAATCTTATAGCAGATGCTGAGCCAAGCTTCATAGACTACGGGAGAGCGAGCAGACAGCTGACGGGCATCAGGCTGTTCAAACAAATAAACATATTTCCCTCCATCTCGTGCGGCTTCAAAAATTTGATGCAGCCGACGGCTTCCATATCGAAGCTCCTCCTGCAAAATACGTCCAGGTCCCAATTGTGGTAATGTTGGTACATGACCGAAATAACGTCCCATGACCTGATCCTGTGCTGCGTTGCCTGATGCTGGAGTTGGTGGCGTATGATCCGCTAAACGTTCCTGTTCTGTGCGATAGGCTTCCCCATCAAAGATGAAAGTGAAGGACATCGTCTGCGCTGGAACGCCAGTACGCTCTACGTATCCCCAATAGTAGGGGCGGTTTGTTAAGGCTTTATCCGCTTCTGGAGAAAGCTTGACGGTTACATGATGAGGCGACCTCTCAATGACACTGCATCCGGTAGCTTCCAGATAGGTGTGTACAAAACGCTGGACTTGCTGTGCATTCATGGTCAAACTAGCGACCTCCCTTCACACTGCGTCGAGCTTTGCCCGGAGGAACCGTATTGCCTGCTAGGCCTAATAAATCCTCGGTGTTTGGCTGGTCTGTGCGCAGTTGTTCCATTTCCTGCTTGATGGAATCCAGCGAGTGGCCCAGCTTTTGCATTTTTTTGCGAATTTCATCATCGCTACTGGATTCGAGCATGATCTTATACAGACTTTTTTCAATAGATTCTTTTTTCTCAAACTTCTCAAGAATAACGTCCAATCCGCCAATGACCATCTCAAACATATTTATCTTTTCATGCAGCAGATGCAGGATATGCTCCTCAATCGTTCCGGTTGTGGACAAGTTGAAAATATTAACATCATGCGTCTGTCCAAGCCGATGTACCCGTCCGATCCGCTGCTCCACGCGCATGGGATTCCACGGTAAATCGAAGTTAATCATATGGTGACAAAATTGCAGGTTAATGCCTTCACCACCCGCTTCGGTGGCAATCATGACCTGAATGCGCCCACGGAACAGATCCATCATCCAATCCTTGCGTCCACGGTTCATACCGCCTCGGTAAGGAACAGCAGATAGGCCACGGTCACGGAAATAATTCAGCAAATACTCCTGTGTGGCCCGGTATTCTGTAAAAATGATCACTTTTTCGTTCATCTGACGGATAAGCTCGAGCGCTTTTTCTGCTTTGGAATTGGCCTTGATCGCTTTAATATGTGCAACCAAATCCCAGACACGATCGCGTAGGGGAGAGTCTGGGGCCATTTTTTTAGACAAATTGACCAGCGTCACGAACACAGCGTCCCGGCTGCTGCACACTTCCCGTTGAAGGGTGACGAGAGACAGCATGCTACTTAAATTTCCGCCATTCGCCTGGTATTGCTCTTTGACAAAAGAAGTCACCCCATCGTACAGCGCTTGCTCTTCCGGCGAAAGTTCCAAGTGAATGTTGGAAACATTTCGTTTGGTGAATTGAACCGGGCCTTCTCCGCGACGATTGCGGATCATGACTTTAGATAGCTCATCCTTGAGCTGATCTTCATTTTTGGGCAGACGTTTATCTACAACAAAGTTGGCTGAAAAATCGCCATGTCTTCCCAATTGACCAGGCTTGAGCAGTGTAATCAGGTTAAACAGCTCAGACAGATCGTTTTGTACAGGTGTTGCTGTCAGGAGCAAACAATATTTTTTGCGCAGCTTCATAATGAACTGGTAGTTGGATGTCTTTTTATTTTTCAGCTTATGAGCCTCGTCTATAATGAGCAGGTCATAATCGGTATCTAGTAGGATGTTACTATGGGGCTCCCGCTTGGCGGTATCCATAGAGGCCACGACGACCTCGGAAGACCAAGAATACGCTTTTTTCTGGGCGACAGCGGGAATACCGAATTTGCTGTTCAGCTCACGCACCCATTGTAGGACCAGAGATGCGGGTACAAGAATAAGCACTTTGGAAGCCAGCCCGCGAACCAGATATTCCTTTAGGATCATACCAGCTTCGATTGTTTTGCCTAGGCCGACTTCATCGGCAAGAATGGCACGTCCGGACATTTGAAACAGTACCTTTCGAGCGGTATCCAGCTGATGGGGTAGTGGAGTGAGGTCTTGCAAATGCTGTAGACATTGAAGCTCATCAAAGCTCGGCACCAGTTTGACTTTTTCAGCCTCAATGGCCAGCTGATACAGATTCCAATCTCCCCAAGGGCCACCTTTGCGCAGCCGCTGGTCCAGCTCATCCTGCCAGCTTCGATCAAATTGCACCGGAACAGGCAGTGGCGCTTGATTAGGTATGTGCGGGGAACTTGTCGATTTGGCTTTCATGATGATTCCCTCCCTCCTGGTAGTAGCACAGTTGAAGCTCTTGGTTCTGTCACATATGTGGCATCTATTTAGCACAGATCGTAGATGTAGTATGGACGGAAAAAGATATCTTCATAACAGGAGGGATGAAATCCTTTAGCTGCCTTCCATTAACTTTTGGAGTTTACTTTCCGTAGAGGTCTGCGCATTAGGGGTGTAGATGCTGCAACGGAGATCAACACTGCCCTGTACCTGAAGAGAAGTCAGGTCAAATAGCATTTTGCCAGCCTTGGCATGACGAAATTCAATGAGCACCTCCGGCGCGGAGCTTACTTCACTCTGATTCCAAAGCTCGTTAAACTCTGGGTAGGTCTGACTCATATTTTGTATAAATTGTGCATACCAGGGGTCTGTTACGTATTGTCCGTAATAAGCGCGGAAAATTGCAAGGAACCCCTTTACAAAGTGTTCCCAATTCACGGCTAGACTTTTAAACTCCTTTTTGGTGAATAGCAGTTCAATCATATTGCGTTGCTCATGTGGTAGCTCGGCAAAATCCATAAAAACATGAGCAGCAGCGGCGTTCCAGCCGACAATATGACAACGCCGATCTGAAATAATAGCAGGGCAGTAGTGTAGCTCTTGTACGATCTTTTGCAGAGAGGGGGAAATAACGGCCTGCTCTGCAGGAACAGGAAGGCTGTGAGACCCGGCCTCGATCGCCAAATCATACAAATATTTGCGCTCGTCTGTGTTCAACTGCAATGCGGCAGCAATAGCATCCAACACAGAGGCGGACACCTTAATATCTCGTCCTTGCTCCAGCCAGGTATACCAGGTCGTACTGACACCTGCCAGCTGAGCGACTTCTTCTCTGCGCAAGCCTGGTGTTCTGCGACGTGATCCTTGGGGGAGACCGACCATATGTGGGTGTAGGCGGGCCCTTTTTGTTTTTAGAAAAACAGATAGTGCTTCCAGACGTGCTTCCGTTTTCATAGGTATTTTCTCTCCATTCAATGGGTATATCCGAAGTGAGCAAATAAGGCGTTTACTATAGTAGTGTTCATTATACCAGGATAAACAAACACTTGTAATAGGATAAGACAAGGGTAAAATGAGGATTATAAGTAACTCACCGAGCAGGAGGAATGAATAGCTTATGCAAAGAGTAGTGATAACAGGTATGGGTGTCGTTTCCCCACTAGGTAATGAAGTGGACACGTTGTGGAAGAATTTGCTGGAAGGCAATTCAGGTATACGTAAAATTGATACATTCGATGTGTCCGATTTGAAAGCACAAATTGCTGGACTGGTACAGGATTTTGATGCAGAAAAGCAATGGGGACGTAAAGATGCTAGACGAATGGATCGGTTTACTCAGTTTGCATTATATGCGGCAGAACAAGCGCTTAAGGATTCCGGTCTGGAACTGGATCACACCGATTTGGAGCGTGTAGGTGTCTATGTGGGATCGGGAGTCGGCGGTTTGGATACGTTGGTGGACAATGTAGATGTTCTGCTACAACGTGGACCGGGTAGAGTTAGCCCGACGCTGGTACCCATGATGATCTCGAATATGGCTGCTGCTCAAATTAGTATCGCGTTTGGAGCGATGGGACCTACGCTTTCACCCGTGACGGCTTGCTCTATTGGGAATACAGCAATCGGAGAGGCATTTCGGACGATTCGAACAGGAGATGCGGATGTTATTTTTGCTGGTGGAGCTGAAGCGGCGGTGACTAGATTGGCCTTGGCAAGCTTCGCTAATGCGACTGCCTTGTCCACACGTAACGAGGAGCCTTCTATAGCAAGTCGACCTTTTGATCAGGATCGAGACGGCTTTGTCATGAGCGAAGGTGCAGGTATTCTGGTACTGGAGTCACTGGAACACGCTATCCGCCGTGGTGCGGAAATCTATGGTGAGGTCATCGGTTATGGAGCCAGTTCGGATGCTTATCACATGGTTGCACCGCATCCCGAAGGAACCGGAGCTTACTTGGCGATGAAAGCAGCCCTTCATTCGGCCCACATCTCCCCTGAAGAAGTGGACGTGATTAGCGCCCACGCAACGAGTACGTCTGTCGGGGATGCCGCTGAGACCCTTGCAATCCATAAGCTGTTTGGTGATTATGCCTATCAGATTCCGGTTACTGCGAATAAGTCCATGCTGGGTCATATGCTGGGAGCTGCGGGCGGGGTCGAAGCGATTGCGCTTGTGCAAAGCCTACGGGAAGGCATCATTCCACCAACGATGCATCTGGACAATCCGGACCCGGTTTGCGATCTGGATTATGTGCCTCACGAAGCGCGCAAGGCTCCACTAAATATTGGGCTATCTAATTCTTTCGGCTTCGGTGGTCATAATGCGGTCATTGTGCTGAAGCGCTACGAGTCATAATATGTAAGGAGTTATTGAAACCAAACCTCAGGCATTCTATCCGGCTGGATAGAGCACCTGAGGTTATTTTAATCGAAGAATAACAGATTCATTTTAGATAAGAGATAGAGTAAGATGAAGGAAAACATTTGGAGGGACGGGAAGCCATGGTTTTAATCAGGAACATACAACCAGCAGACGCTGAGGCTTATTGGAATTTGAGACTGGAAGCCCTACAAATGAACCCCGAAGCTTTTGGAACCTCCTATGAGGAAGCCGCACTAGTTCCGCTATCTGATGTGGTGAAGCAGATACAAAATAAACGAGATCATTACATACTTGGTGCATTTACAAAGGATCATCAGCTGGTTGGCATGACCGGGTTTAGAAGAGAGCAGAAAATAAAGACGTAGCATAAGGGAGCAATTTGGGGAGTTTATGTACCATCGACCTATCGAGGCCAGGGGATCGCTAAAAAACTTTTATTGGAAGTGATCAGCCAAGGTAGAAAAGTGGAAGGTTTGAAGCAAATCAACCTGAGTGTGGTGACTACCAATCAAGCTGCTGTTGAGCTGTATAAGAAATTGGGATTTGAAACCTATGGTATAGAAAAGAATGCTTTGGAATATCACGGTCAGGGATATGATGAGGAGTTCATGGCTTATTTTTATTAATGACGAAAGGTTTTGAAAAAATGAAAATTGACCGATTGCTTTCTATCGTCATTTTGCTGCTAAAGAAAAATAGAATACAAGCGAAGGAACTGGCTGATTTATATGAGGTTTCGATCCGGACGATCTATAGAGATATTGAAGCGATTAGTATGGCAGGTATTCCGGTGGTCACTTATCAGGGAGCCAACGGGGGAATCGGTCTTATGGAAGGATACCGCCTGGATCGCAGTATGCTGACGGATCATGATATAAAGGATATCGTGATGGGTTTGCAGAGTTTGTCCTCGTCGCTGGGCGGCCCGAATGTGTCGCGGTTACTTCATAAATTTGAAAGTATTATACCGGAATCTGGGAAAGAGCAATTTAGTGTCCATACCACACAGTTTATCGTCGATCATTCGGGATGGGGAAATCGGGCTGCGCAGGAAGGTAAATTGATAAAGGTGAAAGAAGCAATGAGCCAAGCACGTACTGTCGCCTTTACCTATCGAAATGCGGGGGGAGCCATAACAGAACGGAATGTTGAACCGCATACGCTCGTTCTGAAAGGACAACAATGGTTTGTATATGCATATTGTCCCGATAGGGAGCAGTTTCGTCTATTCAAACTTTCGCGCATGAGTGACCCTGTGGTTACAAAGACCGTTTTTGCTCGCAGGGATCTTTCTTATGAAGTGCTGCCGTGGAATGAGGAGCGGATGGAGGTATCCAGAGCTGTACAACCATTTACGCTGCAATTTAACCGTAACTCAAGGCATTTGGCGGAGGACTGGTTTGGTGTAGAAGCATTGACCGAGCAGGAGGAAGGGATCTATACGGTTTCGGTCCCGTTCCCCGAGGATGCATGGGCGTACGGATTTATTTTAAGCTTGGGACCGGATGTGGTTGTCAAAGAACCAGCCCATTTGCGGGACAAGATTCATAAGATGGCGCTGCGTATTGCATCTAATTATGAAGAAGTTCGGGAATCATAAAGGAAATCTTAGATTAAAGTAAAACAAACCTGACCCATAGTTGTCAGGTTTGTTTCGTTATACTGGTGGCATACCTAATATCAGTTAGCGAAAGGGGATTTACGAGGATGGATAAAGCTTGTCAAAGTTGCGGGATGCCGCTAGAGCATGAGGACCAATATGGAACGGATGCACAACATCATAAAACGGATGAGTATTGCAAGTATTGTTACAAGGAAGGCGAATTTGTACAGCCTGAATTGACTATGGAGGGAATGATTCAGCAGTGTGTGCCTATCCTAGTAGAGGAAGGGATGCAGGCAGAAGAAGCGACTTCGATGCTGCGCAATTACCTACCGTATTTAAAACGATGGCGGTCCCCAGAGGATACAGAGCTTCAACTTGATGGACCCATTCGGGAGGAGTACCGAGGTGAAATCCATTTAATTGGGTTGAAAGCACGTACAAATAATCAGAAGGAACAAACATCTCACGGGATCATTCCAAACATGTGGGAACGTTTTTGGAGTGAGGACGTGCCTGGTCGGATAAAGGAAAAAGCAGGACATGCTTCTGTCTATGGTTACTATACTGACTATGAAAATGGAGCTTTGGGCGAGTATACGTTTTTTATCGGAAAGGAAGCGGATAAGGATTTCCAGACTCCTGATGACCTTCAGGAACTTGTCATTCCGGCTGCACGCTACGCCATTTTTCAGGCAACTCAGGAACCCTCTTCTATCTTCCGTGTATGGCAGACGATCTGGCAGTGGGCTGCCACGGGACAAGGGGAGCGGACATACACAGGTGATTTTGAAGTGTATGGCAGTCCTGATGAACCTGTTTTGATTTATATTGCAATCAAGTGATGATTTTGTCATGACAGAAGAGAACCGCCGGTCATTGTCGTGGACCCGGCGGTTTTTTCTGATTCAATCAATAGCAGTCTCCCCATCAAGTTGAACGTCGAGTTAAAGCCCAAAAGATGAGAGCCAGAGCACTGACACCAGCTCCTAATAGACACACCCCGTTCCATCCGGCATAGATGTACATATGAGTGGAAGCAATGGCACCGGTGGCGCTACCAATGGAATAAAATATCATGTAGCCTGCAGTAAGTCGGCTCCGTGCCTCAGGGCGCACATTGAAAATCAAGCTTTGGTTGGTGACATGTACAGCCTGTACCGCCAAGTCCAAAAGAATGACGCCAAGAACTAAAGCGAACAGAGAATGCTCGGTGTAGCGGATAGGTAACCAGGACAGCAGCAACACAACTAGTGCGATACCCGTCGTCCGTTGTCCCAAGCCCTGATCGGCAAGACGCCCTGCTCGTGCTGCTGCTAATGCCCCGGCGACTCCAGCCAGTCCAAAGGCCCCGATAGCAGTATGTGAAAGAGACAATGGGGGTGCACTGAGAGGTAACACAAGCGAAGTCCACAATATGCTGAACGCCGTAAAAATGAGCAATGCAAGGACAGCACGAATACGCAGAATTCGTTCTTGCAAGAATAGCACGATAACCGATCGGAGCAGCTGCGGATAGGAAAGTGTCGCACTTGTGGGTTCGTTCTTTGGCAACACCCGCAACAGAGTTCCAGCCATAAACAGCGTAAGTATAGCAGAAACAAGGTAAACTGAACGCCAGCCTGCCAGATCAGTTAATACACCGGCCACGGTTCGTGCCAGCAGAATGCCGATAACGACTCCACTGGTCACCAGACCTACGATACGCCCACGTTCAGTCGGATTAGCCAAGGTAGAGGCGAAAGCCACGAGTGTTTGAGTGACTACAGCCAGCAGACCAACCATTGCCATTCCTATAAGCAGTATTGTACGGGTAGGAGCAAAGCTAACCACAATTAGTGCCAGCACGGATAGCAGCATTTGCCCTGTAATCAGTCGCCGTCGATTCAAAAGATCGCCAAGCGGGACGAGCAGCAATAATCCCAACGCATAACAAATTTGCGTGATAGTAATGACCATGCCTACCGATGAGTGCGTAATGCCAAATTCGTTTGCCAGCGCATCCAGCAATGGCTGTGCATAGTAAATGTTAGCGACAGCCAGCCCGCAGGCTATGGCAAACAAGAGTGCCACAGATCGGGATAGGGAGGGAATGGGGGCTGTTTCGGCAGCATTTGCTACCGTTTGATGAGGGAGGCGTATCGCTTTTTCTTCTGACGTCTTCATTTTCACATACCACGTCGCTTTCTGTAATTTACATACCGTTGAGTATAATATACCGATTGGTATGTAATGAATTTAGGTCAATATAACTCGTGTATATATGAAATGTCAAGAGTTCATCATGTACATATTTGACAGTTTCTTATCGTGATCATACAATCTTAATATACTGAACGATATGAAAAGAAGGAGCTGCTTATGGTTCGACCACGGGAATTTGATGAAGATCAAGCGTTGGATGCAGCGATGCGAATTTTTTGGGAAAAGGGATTCGAGGCTACATCATTAAGTGATTTAACCTCCAAAATGGGAATTCAGCGCCCTAGCATTTACGCTGCCTTTGGAGACAAGAAGCAATTATTCGAAGCTGCGCTGCGCAAATATACGCAATCCCACGCTGCTTATGTACGCTCTAGACTACAAAGCAATTCTTCTGTAAAAGAAGCGTTTTACAATTTTTTTGGAGAAGTCGTGGCAGAAGAGTACGAGGATGGGCCTAATAGAGGATGCTTTTGTATTAATACGATGGTAGAATTAGCCCCTCATGATGAGAAATTTGAGATTTTAACCAGAGAACATCAGATGTATCTTTCTGCCGTCTTTCAGGAAACTCTCGAGCGTGGTATAAGATCAGGAGAGCTGGAGGCTAGCATGGACGCACGAGCTCTGGCCCATACGATGGTCTCTTTGTTAATCGGGATTACCGTGATGATGAAGTCACGCCCAGAGCGTTCTTTTGTGGATCATGCGGTTGCGACTGCACTCATGTTGCTAGATGGAAAATAACTTAGGAAGGGAGAACACTGGATGCCACAGATAAAGGCCGTTCAAACTTCAATTGGAGAATTGTATGGACGTGATGCGGTCTATTTGGACCATGTGCATATGAATTATCCGAAGAAGGAGCTGGTTTTAAAGGGAGAAATTAATGGGGGGCTGGCAACGGAAGCAGCAGATGATTTTGTGCCCTATGAACTGATATTTACAGAAGTCTACTACTTCAACATGATTGAATTAGACGTCGCTTTGCACATGTCTGAACGGGAATATACGCAGGGCAGCAGCTTTGATGAGCTTACAGATACGCCATTATTAGCTACAATAGCAAGCGCGCGGGGGAAAAATCTAAAGCACTATATGCTGAAAACCTATGACGATATAGTAGAAATTGCCTGTAGAGACTATAAGATGACTATATAAACGAGTTGATTTTTAGAAGAGGAGGCGGATCAATGGATACATGCACTCCAATTAGCTTTAAAACTGAATGCACGAAGCATTGTCTTTCCGAATATCAGCACAGGCATCTACCGTTTCCCGAAAGAAAAGGTGGCGGATATTGCTATACAGGAAGTGACACGTTTTGTACGTGAACATGCGGCTTTGAATGAGATTGTTTTTGTTTGTTTTGATGCGGAAAATGCTCAGTTATACAGCCGTAAGTTACAAGATGGTGTTAACGATATTCAAAAAGATACAGTTGAATGAGAGAATACATGAGTAGAAATTAGGGGGGATCATGAATGCATGAGGAGCAAAACCAGGAACATTGGCCGGTGTGGGCTACGGAGCCTGTAAAAATAGTGAATCCTGATCCTGCCTGGTCAGAACAGGGCTTAAAGATCATTTATCAATTGCGGGAGTTATTACTGCCGTTTAAGGTGACGGAAATCGAACATATAGGAAGCACGGCAATTCCCAATCTTTCTGCTAAGCCCATTATTGACATAATGGCAAAATTAGAATCTTGGGATCAACTGGAACAGATCGTGTCTGCTTTACAACCAGCAGGCTGGAACTATGTTCCGCCTGAATTGGACGGTCGGGAATGGAGAAGATTTTTGGTTAAAGTGGAACAGGATCAAAGAAAGGGACATCTGCATCTCATACTGAAATCTGATGAGCATTGGGATCGGCAGCTGTTGTTTCGGAACCGACTTCGTGAACAGCCTGAGCTGATTCAGCAATATGATGTATTAAAAAGGCGGCTGGCGATGGAAAATCAGCATGATCGTGAAGCGTACACGGAGGCCAAGACTGATTTTGTGCAAAATGTTCTGAATATCGGACATCCTAAAGATTAGAATGTCCGGACTCCCGGGTACTTTCCGACCAAGCGCCGAAATCTCCGACATTTGTTATTGCCGTGTAGGGGAATGGCCGGAAGGCTTGCCAGCACACCAGAAAAAGCTTATTCAGAAGCTACTACAATAGTGTTCATCCAGTACTCATGTTCATTTCGTGATAGGAAAATCGTATTTATAGACGTTTCAAGAATGCGCTGATGCGTTCCAAAGCCATTTCCAGCTGTTCTCGCGATGACGCGTACGAGCAGCGGATAAAGCCCTCGCCGCCTGGGCCAAATGCGGAACCGGGTACAGTAATGACTCCTTCTTCTTCCAGCAACCGCTTGGCAAACTGCTCTGAACTTAACCCTGTGTGCATAATGGAAGGAAAAGCATAGAAGGCACCGTTTGGTTCGTGACATGGCAGTCCTGTCTGACATAGGCCTTCAACGAACCATTTTCTACGCAGATTGTAAGATTCCATCATACGATCTTTTTCCTCCAGCCCGTTACGGAGGGATTCAATAGCGGCAATTTGCCCGATAATAGGAGCGCACATGGCGGTATATTGATGAATCTTCAGCATAGCTGAAATCAACTCTCTTGGGCCACACACATAGCCGACCCTCCAGCCTGTCATCGCAAATGCTTTGGAAAAGCCGCTAATGAGCAGGGTACGCTCTTTCATTCCCGGCAGAGAAGCGAAGCTTACATGCTTCTGTCCATAGGTCAGTTCAGCATATATTTCGTCTGATATAACGACAAGATTATGCTCCTCAACCAGGCGGGCAATCGGCAACCAATCCTCATAGGTCATCACCCCACCAGTCGGATTATTCGGATAACAGAGAATAAGCACTTTGGAACGTGGAGTCAGCTTGGCTTGGAGTGCCTCAGCTGTTAGCTTGAACTGCTGATCCGCAGAGGTTTCAACCGTTACGGTATGTCCTCCGTTCAGAAACGTGATGGGCGAATACGAAATATAACATGGAGCCGGAATAAGTATTTCATCGTGTGTGGTGATCAGGGCGCGTAGTGCCAAATCCAGTGCTTCACTGCTTCCAATGGTTACCATGATTTCATCTGTCGGGTTGTAGGATGTGCTGAAGCTGCTCTCCAGATACCCGGCAATCTCCTCACGAAGCTCGGGAAGTCCAGCATTCGGTGTGTATGATGTTTTACCATTTTCCAGTGCTGTGATACAGGCCTTTCTGACATGTTGAGGGGTTACAAAGTCAGGTTCACCGACACCAAGCGATACAATATCTTTTCTGCCTGTACTATATTCAAAAAACTTACGGATGCCTGAAGGTGGCATTTCCCGTACAGCTGGAGTCAAAAAATCGGTTATAGATACTGCTGTCGATACATTTGTCATGATGATTTCCTCCTTTTTGAAAAACAAAAAAACCCGCCCCTGTAAAGGGACGAGTTTTATACCCGTGTTACCACCCTAGTTTCATTCCATACGAAATGACACTCTGTTCACGTATCCATCAATACGTGTTCCGGTTAACGCTGGAAAGGCGGCAGAGCTTACTTCAGGTTCAGCCCGCTTCTCAGAGATGGCGTTCGGCTACCCTCGGAATGTTGGCTTTCACCTGCCCCAACTCTCTGCAAATCCGCTGTATAGCTTACTCGTTCTCGTCATTGAAATTTGTTACCGTATCAAGTTAGGTGTAATTATAAGCACAACATTTCAGGATGGCAAGTCTTTTTTTATAAACCTTAAAGACAGATCATCATTATTGACGACTGGAAAATAACGTATATAGTGGTATCAAGGGGATT
The DNA here is from genome assembly GCF_037027525.1 of Paenibacillus sp. 203. NCBI lineage: Bacteria > Bacillati > Bacillota > Bacilli > Caryophanales > Paenibacillaceae > Paenibacillus > Paenibacillus sp. 203. The sequence continues at coordinate 465,795 of NZ_JAXCHD010000002.1, read as the reverse complement.
GTGCCCCAGATTTCAATGTGTTATATGACTATATTGCCAGAGAGGAATGGTATCCATATGAACGTATTTGAACGCTTTAGCGGTAAAGTTTTGCCGGCGGATTGGAGTTGGATGAATGAGCCGGCTGTATGGGGATTCGATGATTCCAAGTCTTTGCAAATTTCTGCACCTTCACAGGCGGATTTCTTTAGAGATCCGTCTGGCGCAGCGGTAAAATCGTCCGCACCCTTTTTGCATACAACGCTTCAAGGTGATTTTACAATATGGACGAGGGTTCGTGTTGATATGAAGCAGCCTTATGATTCAGGATGCTTGATGATGATGGCGGATGATACCCACTGGGCTAAGCTGTGTTTTGAATATTTTGAAAGCACTCCATCTATTCTTAGTGTGGTCACTCGGGATACATCCGATGATTGTGTCTCTGGGGCGATGGACGTGTCCAATCCGTATTTACGAGTGGCACGAGCTGGAAATTGCTTTGCATTTCATTATTCATCAGACGGTCAGCATTGGAAGCTGGCGAGATATTTTGGTATGAATGTTCCTAACCAGCTCAAAGTCGGAGTTGTTGCTCAATCTCCGGTGGGGGAGGGCTGTGCTGTTACCTTTGATGCCTTGACGATAACAACCCATGTATCCGAGGACATACGAAACGTGGAGTAAATAGACAAAGGCCCTCTCTAAGTATGAAAGCGCTAAAAAATAGGGCTTAAAAAGACGTATATACGCATGCTCAGGCAGGAGGTAGATGGAAACTTGCTGTTAAGAAGGAAGGGTTACAAGCTGCCCAGTTTGTTGGGAGTGCTGCTTGTAGCTACGTTGGGCTGTTTCGGACTCATTATGTATTTACAGTCCACAAGTGGAACGAGGATGTATCAATTTCTGTATTGGGATATATTCCTGGCCTGGGTTCCGGTCTTTATCACTCTGGGAATGATGGCTTTATCCCGACTGCGAAGTACAAAAGTGAGAAGTATTCTTTTATTTTTCTCCTCAATTGTATGGTTGTTTTTTCTGCCGAATGCTCTTTATTTGGTGACTGAGTTACTTCATGCGTTTCGTTTTTACGATGTGAATCCTGATACACGTTTTTGGTTGAACACACAATTTTGGTTAATCTTATTTACGTCTTTTTCAGCAGCAGGGCTTGGACTTTTTCTTACATCCCTTTGTGTATTGGTGATCCACCATATGCTGAGGAGGATTTGTTCAGGTGGGCTTGCATGGGCTGTAGTTTTTGTGTTGTTGTGGCTGGCCAGCATAGGCGTATATATTGGTAGATTTGCCCGCTGGAATAGCTGGGACATATTATTGCAGCCACTGGTGCTCCTTACGGATATTTGGAGATGGGGAGTACATGCAGTACCAAGGCTTCATTTGCTGTCCTTTTGCTGGTTGGTGTTTGGGATAGCAGTCATTTTTTATTTATTGATCTATATCTCTTTAAGTGAGGATCAGGATATTTAGGCCGAGGACATGTATTCAATGAATACAGGCTTCGGCCTATTTTTACATGTGGCGTGTCAGGAGTTGGCGTTGTCCTCTCCGTGCACATCATAAAGCACACGCACAAGCAGATCCTGACTGAAATTCCCAAATCTTTTGCCGAAAATAGTAAGCCCACCTTTGTTTTCCGATTGATCGGTTACGGATAAGCGGAGTGTAATGTCGCTTTTATAGTTAAGGTTAATATCGTCAATTGTGACTTCGGAAATGCGGCACCCGTCAATGAAGCTGCCTTGCTGATTGATGCGAATTAATTTGAGCATACCATATTGATTTAAATGCGGTGGCCACCAATCTGGATTGAGAACCCCCGGCACTTCTCCAAAATCTCCGGCGCTGGTCCAGTGCCCAATAGAAATACCGTTAATGTGAAAACAAATGTCGGAGGGATATTCCTCACAATAGCAGGGTGCTTCTGAGCCTAGTTCTGCGGAGAATTGAATTTCTTTAAAGGATTGATTCGCTTTCAAATAGTTGGGGATGCGGTATTCCAAAAAGCCTTCGGCCATCCAGATCATTTCCGACTCCAGCCGCCCGGGATCTGCAAAATAGCGTGGATCATCAAAATCGCCGATAATGCTGTCTCGGGTCACCAATCCACAAGTGGGGAACGCTTGATAGTTACTGTAATGGCCTACGCGAATCTCAACCTCATACACATTTTTTTGTTCTCTGCTGCGCAAATCTACCATCAGCTTATCCTTGTTCAAATAACACATTTTTCGGGTACCGTGCTTGCCACTCACGGTATTGATCTCCACAAGACCGCATTCTTCCAATTTTCGAATATGCATTGTAATTGTACCGTTACTCAAATTAAGTTTATTGGCAATGTCATTCATACTTTGTCCCTGGTAAGCAAGTAACTCGAGAATTTGAATGCGGATTTCTGAACCTAGTGCTTTAAAGATATCTAACCCTGACATTAAGTTCTTAATATAAATCATAGCTATAGACCATCCTTATCTATAAAAATTGTAATGTAAGCGCTTATATATTTACTTTGATTTATGTTAAAATAAAATCAAAAAGAAGTAAACTGCTTTTTTGTAAATTTTTTTTACTAAACCAAGAGGGGAGCGAATTGAACTCCAAATTAGGGATTACTTCATAAATAAATCGTATTTAAGATTTATTTATAGTTTTTTTGATGTAAATAAACTTAAATACGATTTAATTTCGCTTTCCATGGTATTCTAACCTATGTTTTATAACTATTTAAAAAGATTGAAAAATACATTGACGAACCGAGGAAAGGCATGCTATATTTTGTTTGTAAACGAATTCATTATTGATAAAGAAAAATGTTAATTATACGGTACATGAGAGGGATGATAATCACAGCGGCAATCAACAACGGGTTGTGTACCGCACAGTTAAAGATTAGGCCGAGTGGTATGAAATTATTTTAGCACCGATTGTATGCGGTTTCATTTAAATTTAGGAGGGGTCGCGTTGATAAAGAAAAAAGGTTTTGCAATAACAATGGTTGTTCTGTTGTTAATGGTGGCTGCACTGGCTGGTTGTAGTGGGGGAAGTTCCAGTGGTGATGGAAGTAAGGAACTGACATTCATGTTCCGTGGTGGAACAGATGAACAAAAGGCTTATAAGGAAGTAATCAAGAAATTTGAAGAGGAACATCCTGGCGTAAAGGTTAAAATGGTCGTGACGGCAGCAGATCAATATGCTACAAAGCTTAGAGCTGCGATTACAGGAAACAACCTCCCAGATATCTTTTATTTTGCCCCTGGAGATGTGAAAGCTTATGTAAACAGTGGGGTGTTGAAGAATCTCACTCCTTACATTGAGAAGAACAAGGATATTAAACTGGATAACATATGGAAATACGGTATAGATTTGTATCGCTATGACGGCAAAATGGCCGGTCAAGGAGATATTTACGGTATGCCGAAGGACTTGGGTCCATTCGCACTTGGCTACAACAAAACGATGTTCGAAAAAGCGGGCGTTCCATTGCCTGATAAAGACAAACCGTATACATGGGATGAGTTCATCAAGGTCAACCAAGAGTTAACCAAAGATACAAATGGTGACGGCAAGCCGGATCAATACGGTACAGGTTTTAACGTTCAGTGGGCATTGCAAGCCTTTGTATGGAGTAATGGGGCGGATTGGCTGGATGAGAGCAAAACGAAAGTAACGGTTGATGATCCGAAATTTGCAGAAGCGCTTCAGTACTTTGCTGACATGCAAAACAAATATAAAATCACACCTGGGATTGAACAATCACAAACATTGGACACATACCAACGTTGGATGAAGGGCGAAATGGCATTCTTCCCGGTAGGTCCTTGGGATATGAGTACATTTGAAAAACTGCCATTTGAATATGATTTGCTGCCGTTCCCAGCCGGATCGACTGGCAAATCGGCAACATGGATTGGTTCTCTGGGTATCGGCGTTTCCTCTAAAACAAAATACCCGGATGAAGCTGTTGAACTGGTTAACTATCTGACAACTTCTAAAGAAGGAATGAAGCAGCTCGTAGATGCCAAGGTACAAATTCCAAATCTGTTGGACATGGCTGATGAATGGTCCAAAGATACGAAAACCAAGCCTAACAATAAACAAGAGTTTATTGATATCGTGAATGACTATGGACGCTCATTACCAGGCAACTATACGTATAATGCAGAATGGTACGATATTTTCTTCACAGATATTCAACCTGTGTTGGATGGTAAAATTACGGCGGCAGATTATGTGAAACAAGAACAACCGAAGATGCAGAAACTGCTAGATAAAGCGGTGGAGCAAGAGAAAAAATCACAGAAATAATGCGTAAATAGAGGAAAAAGGGATGATGTTAGTGGCTAAATATCATGCTGCTAACATCATCTTCATTCCAAATTAGAAACAGAGGTGAGCCCTGTGATAACCAAATCTAATCTCTACCGCAAAGAGAAGGTATATGGATACTTATTTATTCTTCCACCTATTCTCGGTCTGCTAATCTTTACGTTATTCCCGTTTGTCTATTCGTTATACGGCTCTTTTACAGACTGGGACGGATTGGGACAAATGAACTTTATTGGCCTCGACAATTTTAAAGATTTATTTAGCGATGAGCTCTTTTATAAATCGATGTACAATACTCTTTTCTTAATGCTGGGTATTCCGATCGGTCTTGTACTAGCTTTACTGCTGGCACTAGGTTTGAATCGCAAGATTCCAGGTACGACAACATTTCGTGTGATTTACTATATCCCGGTTATTTCTTCGTTGGCTGCCGTTTCTATTATGTGGAACTGGGCATACAACGGAGACTATGGTTTGGTGAACCAATTCCTCGAAATATTCGGTATTAAGGGTCCTAACTGGCTGATGGATAAAGATACGGTCAAACCGGCCTTGATTCTCATGACTGTCTGGAAGGGTCTCGGATATACGATGCTGCTATATTTGGCAGCCCTGCAAAGCGTATCTCGCTCTTATTATGAAGCAGCAGAGCTAGATGGGGCTAGCGGATTCCAGATGTTCCGTAATATTACATGGCCAATGGTGAAACCAGTAACCTTCTTCCTGGTGGTAACTAATATCATTGGTGGTTCGCAAATCTTTACTGAAATGAACATTATGACACCTACAGGGGGTCCGGAATACTCATCCGCCTCAATCGTCTTTTATATTTGGGATAAGGCATTTAAAAACCTGCAAATGGGATATGCCTCCGCGATGGCTATGATTCTCGGCATCTTCATTTTTATCGTAACTTTGATTCAATTTAAAATGAATGAAAAATCGTCCTTTGATGGGGATTGATTTTCGCGGAAAGGAGTGAGTCTGATTATGTCCCATAGTCAAAAAACGAAAGTTACCAATATCATTATCTTTATTGTACTAGCGATTGGAGCGATTGTGATGATCGCGCCGCTGCTTTGGATGCTGTCCACTTCGGTGAAAGAAAAGCAGGATGTCTTTGCTCTTCCACCAGTATGGATACCAGAGGTGTTCCAGTTTGGCAAGTATAAGGAAATTTGGGAAGCAGGACCTTTGTTAAGCGGGATCAAGAACAGCGTGATTGTGGCTGTAAGTGTTACCGTTGTAGGTACCTTCACATCCAGTGTGGCCGCTTTTGCATTTGCAAAGCTGAGATTCCCTCATAAAAACAAACTGTTTTTGGCACTCATCGCATCTATGATGATTCCATACCCAACGGTTATGATTCCACAGTTTATGATGTTTTCCAAACTTGGCTGGGTCGATACACTTCTGCCTCTGATCGTTCCAGGTTTGTTCGGAAATGTAGTTATGATCTTTTTCCTACGGCAGTACTTGCTTAGCGTACCGGATGCCATTATCGAAGCTGCGAAAATTGACGGAAGTTCTTATTTCCGACTCTATTCGTCGATTACGTTCCCGCTCATTAAGCCGGCAGTTGCGGCACAGCTTATTTTATGGTTCATGGGGATTTGGAACGATTATTTGGCACCGATTATTTACTTGAACTCACCAGAAACGCAGACATTGCAGCTGGTTATCGCGAATTTTAATGCGACTTACGCCATTCAGACGGACTATCCGCTTATTATGGCAGCATCGATTATAGCCTTGTTACCTGTACTGATTATATTCTTGATCTTCCAGAAACAAATTATTGAATCGGTTGCCATTTCGGGTGTCAAAGGTTAATTGACACTTGGAGGGGACGGATGAATGTTGTAAGGCAGTCACAATATGTAATGGATAAAGGAAGGAGGAGAATAACAGTTATGGTGATGCTGCTCATGCTGGGTCTATCCGGCTGTGGGGATAACACTCCGGACCCTGTGTATCCGCAGGCTCCGCCTCCCGATCACTTGTATGATCAGAGTACGATTAATGATGAACAGTGCTGGACCATTAACAATGCACATGACCCGGCGATTATCAAAACAGATCAAGGCTTTTATGTCTACTCAACGGATGTAAAGACAGGTGGAGAATTGAGACCTGGTGTCATGGTACGCAAATCGACTGATCTGATTCACTGGAACTGGGTTCAGTATGCACTCCCCGGCATTCCAAAGGAAGCAGAGGCGTGGTCATCGGCAACCAATCTGTGGGCACCGGACATCATCAAGGTGGGTGATACCTATCGGATGTATTACTCCGCTTCTACCTTTGGCAGCACACGGTCTGCGATTGGATTGCAGACATCCAGCTCCCCGGAAGGCCCTTGGAAGGATGAGGGGCTGGTCGTTAAAACAGGAGAGCATGACAAGCTGAATGCGATTGATGCCAATCCGGTGCTGGATGCAGAGGGAAATCCATGGATGGTATACGGCTCTTTTTTCGGCGGTATCTATATTACACCGCTTGATCCCCAGACTGGAAAGCTCAAAGAATCTGGCTATGGTAAAAATATCGCTGCCAGAGATCGGGCAACTGAGGACGGTGCTGTAGAAGGGCCTTACATTGTGTACAATCCAATGTTCCGTAAATACTACTTGTTCGTCTCGTATGATTCTTTGTTTGAGGACTACAATGTTCGCGTAGCCCGCTCGGATTTCATCACAGGTCCGTACGTAGATATGAATGGACATGACATGGCGGATACCAGTTATTTGCCTCAATATGAGGTTGGGACCAAGGTACTAGGCGGTTATCGTTTCAGCGAAGGAGAAGGCTGGGTTGCACCAGGTCATAATTCTGTGCTGAAGGACGGTGCGGATTATTATATTGTACATCATGCGCGGGGAGAAACGGACAAGAGCTGGCCGTACCTGCATGTACGCAAAATATTGTGGACGGCAGAGGGCTGGCCGGTCGTCTCTCCGGAGCGCTATGCGGGCGAAAAGGAGCAGGATATACCCAAAAGGCTATTATCCGGCAACTGGGAGCGCATCGTGATAAGGCAGGAAGTAGACGGCCAGGTGGAAGCTGAACCGCTCCGTCTGGAAGATGGAGGGCGGGCAACCAGCGGTTCTCTTGAAGGTCACTGGAGTTTTGATGGCAAGCGTACTCTAACAATGGATTGGAGCAATACATCCGGAGGAACAAAGGAAGAATTGTTATTGCTTCCTTCATGGGATTGGGAGCTTGGTCGCCATACTTTAATTTTCACGGGTATGAATGAAAAAGGAATTTCCATTTGGGGAAAACGTATCAGCGATTAATTTGTTTGAACTACATACTACACATAGAGGAGAGAATAACCATGAATCAATCTGTACCCATTAATAATCCGGTCATTGAGCAACGGGCAGACCCTTGGATTTACAAGCATAGTGACGGATACTATTATTTCACCGGATCTGTGCCAGAGTATGACCGCATTGAGGTTCGACGAGCAAGTACTATTCAAGGCTTGAGTACAGCAGAGCCTGTCGCAGTGTGGCACAAATATGAAACGGGCCCGTTAAGTGCGAACATTTGGGCACCGGAAATTCATTATATTAACGACAAATGGTACATTTATTTTGCAGCAGCTCGTACAACGGAAACGAAGGAAGGCCTGTTCGACCACCGAATGTTCGTGCTGGAAAATGAATCAGCTAATCCTTTGGAAGGGAAATGGGTGGAAAAAGGACAGATCAAAACCCGTTGGGAGACGTTCGCTCTCGATGCGACAACCTTCCAGCATAATGGGGTTTTGTATTATGTGTGGGCTCAGAAGGACCCTGACATCGTCGGTAATTCCAATCTGTATATTTCTGAAATGAGCAATCCATGGACGCTGCGCGGTGAGCAGGTCATGATCTCCACTCCTGAATATGATTGGGAAATCATCGGTTTTAAGGTGAATGAAGGAGCAGCGGTTCTGAAACGGAACGGGCGGATCTTTATCAGTTATTCAGCTAGCGCCACAGACCACAATTATTGCATGGGTCTGTTGACAGCAGATGAGAATGCGGATTTACTTGATCCGAAATCATGGACGAAATCACCTGAGCCGGTATTCTGCACCAATGAGGAAACAGGACAATTCGGGCCAGGTCATAACAGTTTTACGGTTGCTGCTGACGGTAGCGATGTAATCGTATATCACGCCCGGAATTACAAGGAAATTACAGGCGACCCGCTGTATGACCCGAATCGTCATACACGTGTTCAGCCGTTCAACTGGAAGGAAGATGGAACACCTAATTTTGGTATTCCAGTGCCAGATGGCGTCTCCGTTAATAACTAAGCAGAATATATGCTAGACGATTGACGCGTCACATAGCGACGCTATAACTTTATAAAACATCGCAGAGAAATGATTTTGCTGCGTCTAACAATATCAATGAGATATCTTCGGCCTTAGGCTGGAAGGTATCTTTTTGCTTTTGGGAGGGAGAGACGTCTCGGAAACTATGGGAACTTTAAATCAGGTTATGTGAAGCCTAGAATATGTCAAGCGATTAATTGATACAAATGTTTAATATTTTCCACGAGATGGAAGCTACAAATGTATGGTAAAGTGTACTATATACAAGGTTTTATCCAAATATCCTATCCAAAGTCTCCTGTGCATACCGAATCCGAATTACACGAGGTGAGAAAAATGCTGCAATCGTTAAAAGCCATTGCTAATTACAGGAAAGAAAGTGATCTGGCCTGGGATACACCGACTTGGTTAAAGCTGCTTGTTTCGGCTGAGGAGCGTATTGTTAATCTGGAACGCATTCGATCCATAGGTGAGTTAAAGGATGCCAATCCTGTACTGGATTACGTGGAGCGTACGTTGCTTATTTTGGACGGACTTCCATTGTCATTCTGGGTTAAAGAGCTACTGGAGGATGTTTTGGTATGGTCTGAGACAGCCAAAGGAGGCACAGTCCGCGAACGGCTACGTTGGCAGCATGAGGGCATTAATTTATTTGTACATAATATCGGCTCCTCTCAACTGTATGTCAGACAGGCCCAAGCGGAGTCCCCTGCTTACCCGCGCAATAGCATGACCCGAATTCTGATTGAGACGCATGGATTGATTGGGCAATATATACGGGGAGAAATTCCTTTTGCGGAAAATCGACTGCTGCTTGAAATTACTCGTAAGGGCTGGCTGAGCCCTGAGGAACTGGAGCTTGTTTTACGGGCTCTGAATGAGTGTATTATCGCCGGGGTAGAACCTGCATTATGGGACCAAGTACGCGGGGAAGTGGAGGAGCTAATCGGTTGGATTGCATGGGATAACGCACCTGTAGTCTGGAGTGTAAAGGAGCGACTGGAAAGATTACGGTCGGTTTCCATTCATGAAGGGGAGCCGTTCGAGCAGGCTTACACAGAACTAGAGCGGGACTTGAATGTAGAGAAGGCTCTGGCTCCGTTGGAGAATCGGACACTTTGGTATGTAGAATCAGCTTTGCAGGATTTTTCACTTCAAGAACTGGTAAAGGTATTTTTACTCACATTGAGGGATGGCACAGGGCAGGAACAGCCTGCAACCGTTCGCCATATCAGTTTCGAATCGCTCATGAATACGATGTATTATGACTATCGTGGTGTCAAGAAAATTAACGTATATAAAAAACGAATGATAGAAAAATATTTAAACGCACTGTCCTGGCAGGATATCTCAAAAGGAAAACGGAAGCATAATCCTCATTTGAATGTAACTGTAGAGCATAAAGAGGAGCTGCCAAGTACTGTATTTTTTAATTTTGTATTTTCATCAGCTGCTGAAAAACTAATCGATTTTTGTATTGAGGCAGAAAAAACACCTCTGTATGACAAAGCAGTCCTGCTGCTGTTCGATCTGTTTGGGTTACGGCGTGATGCTTATGATCGCTTTCACAATGAGGAAACGTATCTTACAGATATGAACCAGACGGTAGATTACAAAAGGGTCATTTTGGATTATATGACTGGAACCCGCATACTGGATATCGGACCTGGCGGGGGCGTACTGCTGGACCTGATCGAGCAGGAAAGACCGGACTCGAAGCCGTTGGGTCTTGATATTTCTGTGAATGTGATTGAGGCTCTTAAACGTAAAAAGCAATTGGAGCACCGTCGTTGGGATGTCATCAAAGGTGATGCGCTCCGACTGGAAGAATTTGTGGAAACAGAAAGCATGGACACGGTTATTTTCTCTTCGATTCTTCACGAGCTGTATTCCTACATCGAACGAGATGGAAAAAGGTTCAACTCACAAACAGTGGAAGCTGCTTTGCAAAGCGCTTATCGTGTACTTGCACCCGGCGGACGCATTATCATTCGAGACGGTATTATGACCGAACCCGTAGAGCAGCGTAGACGCATTCGATTTTTGGAGCCGGACGGAATGGAATGGCTGATGCGGTATGCGCAGGATTTTGCGGGTCGTCCCATAGAAATAGAGCGTATAGGTGAGCATGAGGCTGTTTTGCCGGTAAATGATGCAATGGAATTCCTATATACCTATACATGGGGAGCGGAAGCCTATGTGCATGAAGTGCAGGAGCAGTTTGGTTATTTTACTCCGTCACAGTATGAAGAATGTATTCGTAACACACTTGGTTCACAAGCGATTATCCGGGTGAGTCGCCACTATTTGCAGGAGGGCTATGCCGAAGCGCTGTCCAGTCGTGTTGAGTTCATGGATGAGCAGGGCCAGCGGGTTCCTTTGCCAGACAGCACCTGTCTGATCGTGATTGAGAAGCCGAATGATAGGGCTGGAATTGCTAAATGATTTTTAATTTGAACAAGAGAATGCCTTCTGATTTGTGCCAAGCACGATTAGAAGGCATTTTTTAGAAAGCTAGTGGAGGTGTGTTCATGTATGTCCTCGCAGGTGGAAATATCCGGGTATGACCCGCAGTGGGCTGAAGAGTATATGCGAGAGAAAAGGAAAATTGTAGAGGCTCTCAGAGATGTATGTGTCGGCGTAGAGCATATTGGCAGTACATCCGTTCCTGGTCTGGGAGCCAAGGCTATTATCGACATTATGGTTGGAGTAGAAGATTTGGCTATTATTCAATCCGAACAGCGACAGCGTTTACTAGGTATTGAATATGAATATGTACATAAGCCTGATTTTCCAGAGCGAGCTTTCTTTCGCCGTGGAGAATGGGGAGCTGGGACTCATCATTTGCATATTTACAAGTATAAAGGAGAACATTGGGAAAGCCATTTATTGTTCAGAAATTACTTGAAAGCGCATCCTGAGAGCCTGCGAGCGTATGAGACTTTAAAAAAAGATTTGGCGCATCAATTCAAACATGACCGTGCAGCGTATACCGAAGCCAAGGGACCTTTCATTCGGCAGATAGTTGAACAAGCAAAGCTTGGACAAAAGCAGAGACAAATGGAATTTTAGTACGCATGGACAAGGTGGAGGTATGATGAAGAATATGATGCTTGATGCACAGGTAACGCCGAATGGCTTAAAAGACAGAATGCTGCTACTGTCAGCGCTGGACATTATATTGTCTCCAGAAGATTGGTTACGCACGTATCGTATGCAGTCTGAATGGTCTGGTGATGTGTGCCTAGGTGAGGTGAACAACGGCGCTGGAGATACGATTCATATGCTATGGACGTGTGGAGGTGTGCTGTTGAAGGGTTTTGACCACGAATCCCCTGTAAGTCCTCATGCGAGAGACGAATATGAGGTCTGGCCGGGCATGTACGACGGTGTGCCTGATGATATGATGGAGCTTTTGGAAGATGAAGCGTTGGAGAAAGAGGACGTTACCTTTTGTATGTGGAGGGAAGCGGGAGATGAGGAGTGGCGTATGGGCAACGCGAACTTTCCTGAGGGATATGACGATGGCTCATCCTTTTTGCTGGGGAAAATTATAGTTACACCGGAGGAATATCAGGATTGGGCTGAAAGTTACTATGAGTTGCCGATTTCTCTAGGGGTGGTAAGCCAGATTTTCAACGGCGTTCCGATCACTGCCCAGATGATCTCTGCGCTTCATCCACAGCGTAACGTTACGGAAGCGATAAAGGAGCTAAAGCAGCTTGGCGTTCAAGTGCATGAAAGCTAAGAATACAGATTTGTTTTTCTTGACAAGTTTTGTATATAATACAGGAGAAATGCTGGGTTAATCACCTCGAATTAAAGGAGCTGTGTTGAAGATGTCCAAACGTTTGATTCCTTACATCACGATGGATGGAAATGCAAAAGAAGCAATCGAATTTTATAAAGAGGCATTGGATGCTCAACTGCTTTTTATTCAAACCTTTGGGGAAATGCCGGAAAACCCCGATTTTCCCATTCCCGCAGAGGTCAAGGAACGTGTGGGACATGCTACCCTTAAAGTGGGTGAGACAGAGCTCATGTTTTCTGATACCTTTCCCGGATCACCGTTTAGCAGTGGGAATCAGGTGAGCATCTGTATTACAACCGATAGTGTGGAGCAAGCTCAAAAAATGTTTGATGCTCTACAGCAAGGAGGACAGGTGGGAATGCCTTTGCAGGAAACCCATTTTAGTCCAGCTTATGGGAATGTAACAGACAAGTTTGGTGTCACCTTTCAAATGTTCACAGAGGCTCGGTCTTAAGAAATGGAAAACGGCTCGATTCCGCTACTTTAGCGATCTGGCCGTTTTTTTGCGTGTATGTCCTCGTCTGAAGAATAAATATACATACAGCATGGGGAGTGATATCTTTTTTACCCTGCTTGCCGTTTAGTAGATTAGGTTTATTTACTGAATGCTTAGACGCTTGTTGAAATAGAAACAAAAATATATTATATTATGTTGTTAATGCACCAACGGGTGGGAGGACAGGCCATGAACAAAGAAGAACAGGTCATGATGGGGTTCAGGGACTTATATAACAAGATGGTGTGGCTTAATAAGGATAAGATGGAAGACAGTCTTAAGGGTTATAAGTCTTCTGAAGTCCATTGCATCGAATACATTGAAAGAAATGTAGATTCCAACGTGACAAAACTTGCGGAGTCCCTTTATATGACTAGCGGTGCCATAAGTAAAATAACTAAGAAGCTCATAAAAAAAGGCATTATCGAAAGCTACCAGAAGCCGGATAACAAGAAAGAAATCTATTTTCGGCTTACGGAGCAAGGGAAAGTAATCTATAAAATCCATGAGGACTTGCATAAAGAGTTTCAAGAGCGAGATAAAGCCGTGTTTGAACAGGTAACCGAGGAACAATTTGATAGTATGCTTAGCTTCGTGGAAAAGTATAATAGGCATTTGGATGCGGAAATAAAGAAACAGGGTATAGATATTAAGTCGGAATAAATCTGAATAATGAAAATCAAATCACAGGCAGCCGGGCTCTATTGAGAACAGGCTGCCTTTTTTTTGCTATTATTTTGTTGCCGAGGAAGCAAAATTGTGATACGATGTTTTTGCTTCCAAGGAAATAAAAACATAGCCTTTGAGGGGAGAATTTAATGTTCAAATTTAGATCACACAATGAACAGAACACAGAACAAACCGTAGATAAACACGCTTTAATATTCGGTCTTATCTCTGTGTTTCTTTGCGGAATAGGCTTCAGTATCATAGCACCTGTTGTCCCTTTCTTAGTACAGCCTTATATAAGCAATCCGGGAGAACAAGCTATCGTTGTCACGCTGCTGACTTCTGTTTATGCCTTCTGCGTGTTTTTTGCGGCCCCCGTGCTTGGAGCTCTGAGTGACAAATATGGCCGTCGTCCATTGCTCTTAGTATGTCTTTTGGGTTCCGCAATCGGTTACTTGGTTTTTGGCATAGGAGGAGCTCCATGGGTACTATTTGCGGGACGCATAATAGAGGGTATAACAGGTGGGAGCATAAGCACGATCTTCGCCTATTTTGCAGACATCATTCCTACAGAACAGAGAACTAAATACTTTGGATGGGTGAGTGCGGTTGTAGGTGTAGGCACCGTCATTGGCCCAACTGTAGGCGGATTACTTGCCAAGTTTGGTTATTCTGTACCCATGTATTTTGGAGCAATTATAACTTTAGTGAATGTTATATATGGATTCTTTTTTATGCCTGAGAGCCTTGACAAGAAACATAGACTGAAAGAAATTACTTTTGTAAGACTTAATCCATTCATACAGCTTGCAAACCTGCTTTTTTCCATGAAAAACTTAAACAGGCTACTTATCTCGGCGTTCTTACTTTGGATACCCAACGGATCTTTACAGGCCGTTTTTTCACAATTTACAATGGATACTTTTAGTTGGAAGCCTGCACTAATCGGACTTATGTTCTCAATTATGGGTGTCCAAGACATTATCTCTCAAGGTTTCATCATGCCAAAGCTTTTGAGAAAACTTAGTGATAAACAGATAGCCATTCTTGGAATGGTTTCGGAGATTATAGGCTATAGTCTTATTGCGCTATCTGCTTTGTTCTCATTCTATCCTCTTTTTATCGCTGGAATGTTTATATTTGGTTTTGGTGATTCGATCTTTGGGCCTTCATTTAATGGGATGCTCTCCAAGTCTGTCAATTCTAATGAACAAGGAAGGATTCAAGGAGGTAGTCAATCTATTCAGGCTTTAGCAAGAATGATGGGGCCTATCATTGGAGGTCAAATCTATGTATCACTTGGTCATGCCGCACCCGCTTTTATGGGTATAATCCTTATAGCAGCGGCAATACCAGTTTTATATAAGCGAACGCAAGTAAATGAGGATTTTGCAAAATCCTAAAATATGTAAATTATCTACTTTGTTTACAGTCTGAGCCATCCGCATGCGGATGGCTCTTCATAGTATCACCTTGCTAAATTAATTTCACGTATTTGTACTTATACGCCAAAATTAAAATCATCATCTGTCAGCGGCTCTACATTCATCGCCCGCACATAGCCGTTTCCTTTTTTAGAAAAGAAATCATGCTGCTTAGTGTGGGTGCTGATGCCGTTGAATACAATGGGATTAACTTCTTCTTCTTCAAACAGTGGATCAAAGCCCAAGTTCATCATGGCCTTGTTGGCGTTGTAGC
Organism: Paenibacillus sp. 203; assembly: GCF_037027525.1. Lineage (NCBI taxonomy): Bacteria > Bacillati > Bacillota > Bacilli > Caryophanales > Paenibacillaceae > Paenibacillus > Paenibacillus sp. 203. The sequence goes on along the minus strand of NZ_JAXCHD010000002.1, from coordinate 450,459 downwards.
GCAAAAAGACTTTCACATCGTCTACGAGTCCAATAGGAGTGTAAATTTGCTCGGTGTATTGTTCCTCGTTATTGTGCAAGTAGCGCAACAAGCCTACCAGCGTCTGGTAAAGATCACGTTGTTCTTCCTCATCCAATTCTGCATAAATCTCCTGTGCCAGTACACCTACGTACACACCGTGAATACTTTCGTCCCGTAGGATCAAATCGATAATTTCTCCACTGCATGTCAACTTGCCCTGGCCCGCCAGATAAAGAGGGTAGAAGAAGCCGCTATAAAATAAATAGCTTTCTAACAGCACCGACGCTGCCATCGCGAGATACAGGTCTTTCGGTGTGTGGATATTCATATAATACTGACGAATGGTTTCTGCCTTGGTTTGGAGATGGGGATTTTCTTCCACCCAGCGGAATACACCGTCAATTTCTTCCGTGGAAGCTAGCGTTGTAAAGATGCTACTGTATGACTTGGCATGAATTTGTTCCATCATCGCCATAAAGCTTAGTACGGCTTTGCGCTGTAGTCCGTCCACATGCTCCATAATTTGCGGCATACCCACGCCGCCTTGAATGGTATCCAGTAGCGTCAAGCCGCCCAGCACCTTCATGTAGGCTTCTTTTTCGATATCACTGAGGGTTACCCAGGACATTTTATCGTCAGACAACGGGATTTCATCATCCGTCCAAAATTGCATAATGTTCTGGTTCCAGAACATCAGTGTAAAATCATCGTCCGAGCGATTCCAGTTTACAGCTTGTATACCTGTCATTGTTAGCATTCTCCCTTCAGCTTGCGAGATTCCCTGAAAACACACATTGAAATAGTGCAGGCGAATCATCGTATGCTTGACATACGGAAGCTGTATCCGCGAGGGTCTGTCCAGTCCCGTAAAGGTCTGAACCACACGCTGGATACAGCTTCTAATGCAAAGCATCTATATCTATTCAAAATCTAATTTTTATACTACAGCTTGTTACCCTTTATGCTTTAGATGGAGCAGGTGAGGCATTCTTCCACAGACAGCTTTTTGGTGCGTGTGTAGTATAACGATTTAAGTCCTTTGTGTGCAGCGTACAGATAGCAACGTGCTAACTGACGCGTAGTCACGTCACTGTTCACATGAAGCACGGTCGAAATTCCTTGGTCCACGTGCGGCTGGATTTCTGCAATCAGATCAAGCACTTTGAACTGGTCCATTTGATAAGCAGATTTATAGAAGAACACGTTATCCTTTTGCAAATAAGGCATTGGATAGTAGGTCGTCGAATTGGCATAGGTACGGGTTTCAATCTGCTCAACAATCGGCATGACGCTGGATGTTGCATTTTGAATGTACGAAATGCTAGCAGTCGGCGCAATCGCCATACGATAGGCGTGGTACAGACCATTTTTCATCACATCTGCTTTTAATTTGTCCCAGTCCGCTGAAGTCGGAACATAGATGTCTTTGAACAACTCTTGTACACGTGCAGTTGTTGGACGATAATCTGTGTTCAGGTATCGGTCAAAATATACGCCTGTCGCATAATCCGATTCCTCAAATCCATAAAAGCTTTGTCCAGCTGCTTTAGCGATTTCCATACTTTTTTCGATGGAATGATAGTTCATCGTCATGAAGAAGGTACGGACAAAGTCCTTTGCTTCATTGCTTTCATACGCAATTTTGTTCTTGGCAAGATAGCCGTGCAGATTCATAACACCCAGTCCGACGGAGTGCATTTCACGGTTTGCTTTCGCAACACCCGGTGCATTAGCGACTTGGGTCATATCGCTGACCGAGGTGAGAGCAATCATACCCTCGTGAACGGATTCGCGGATTTTGCCATGTTCCATCACATTTACAATGTTCAGAGAAGCTAGATTACAGCTCACGTCCCGGCGGATGGTATCCTGTTGGCCGTAATCTGTAATTTCGGAAGTTTCCTGCAACTGGAAGATTTCCGTGCATAGGTTCGACATCTTGACTTGACCCACGTTTTTAAGAGCATGTGCCTGGTTCGCGTTACTTTTGTTCATGATATATGGATAACCAGACTCCAACTGAATCATGGCAATTTTCGTCAGCATGTCACGTGCGCTCATCGCTATTTTTTTCTTCACCCGATCGTCAGCGAGTAACGTGTCGTACATTTCATCCAAATCCATGTCGTCCAGATGCGTTCCATAGGTTTTGAACACACTGTAAGGAGCAAATACATGCAGCGGTTCGTTATCTTGAGCCAGCTTGTAAAAGCGGTTTGGCACCAGCAATCCAATAGAAAGTGTCTTGAGACGTACTCTTTCGTCAGCATTGATCTTTTTGCTATCCAGGAACTCAAGCACGTCCCATCCGAAAATGTTGTAATAGGCTGCCCCAGAGCCTTTACGTTGCCCCATTTGATCCGCATAGGAGAAGCCGTCTTCCATCAGCTTCAGCACAGGCATAATGCCTTTTGCTGCGCCTTCTACGCCTTTAATCGCTTCGCCGCGTGCCCGCAGTTTCGACAGGTTGACCGCAACACCGCCCCCGATTTTGGACAACTGCATGCAGGTGTTCAGCACATAGTTGATTGAGTTCAGGGAGTCGTCCATTTCGAGCAGGAAGCAGGATACCAATTCCCCACGGCGGCTTTTGCCTGCATTCAGGAAGGTTGGTGTAGCTGGCTGGAGGCGTTGCTCCATCATCGAGCGGGACAACAGGCGTGCCGTATCGGCGTTACCGCGTCCTAAATGCAGCGCGACAGCAGCAACCCGGTCAGGGTAATGTTCCAGATAGACTTTCCGGTCGTTACTCTTCATTGCATAGTCGGTGTAAAACTTGGATGCTGCCATATAGGAAGGAAATTTAAAATTATAGCTATGAGTGATATGGAAAATATCATTAATTTCGTCAGCCGTGTAGCTGTTATAGAAATTTTCGTAATAATCATTCTCAATCATATACAGCACTTGAGCGGCTGTGTCAGCAAACTTCAAACTCCGTTCCTGAACTTCCTTCATAAACTCTGCTACAGCCTCTTGGTCTTTTTCCAATTGGAAAAAGCCGTCTGTATCGCGTTTCATCAACATGTTGTTCAATTCAATATGCCGCAACTCGGCTCACCTCCTGTTTAAAACGCTCTACATCTCCGAACGTTCCAGATAATTCAAATTTACTAATCACGGGGACATTATAATGATCGGCAATCAAATCCGCACTTTTGGCAAATTTCTCACCCCAGTTACGGTTGCCGCTTGCAGCTACACCAACAAGGTTTTGAGCATTCTTTTTCAAAAAGGAAGATACCCTCTCAGGTATCTGCCCAAACCCAGTTGTATATGTAATAAGTACGTAAGGTTCTTCTATAGTCATTTGCTCCTCAATCTGAACCGCTGGAAGCTTGAGCTTGTTTATAAATCTTTTTACATTGCCGGTCTTCGAATCATATGCAATCAGCATGGTATGCAACCTCCTTAAACAATTAACGAAAAAAGAAAACGCATTGCCTGGGATCTATTATAGATGGAATCCCTTGCTGGCTGCGCCATTTAAGATTTTGACTCTATATTTACATGTATTTTCATACCTGTATCTTCAAGATATCGGGCATAAATACGTTTTTTACACTATATTTAGAGTACATTTTCTATTTTATATCTATATATAGTTTTGTCAATCGGTCTAGAGGGGATCAGAGGACCCAGATCGGGTATAAGTCCAAGCGGGGTGCGGAAAAGAGCGAAAGAACTTTTTTTTCGTAAGTATGTTAAAAAAGTATTGGAGTTTTTGAGGGTGAAGATGTACCATTTGTCAATGGGCAATAGAATGGAAAATTTACATTTTACTGTAGAAAGGATGAAGTGAATGGGAAGTGATTTTATGGAATTTCAATCGTTTAATATGATCTTTTTTATCGTATTTGGACTCATTGCTTTTGTAATCATTATGGGAATTGTCAAAACGATAGGAGCAGGCCTGTCCAATCAAGCAGCCGAACGGGTACAACGTTCATGTAAGGTTGTGGATAAACGGACGAGAGTGCGTGGGGGATCAGGCGATTTTTCAGCTTCGACATATTATTATATCACCTTTGAGTTTGACGGGGGTGAGCGTATGGAGCTGGAGGTGAAGGATACGGATTTTGGTATGATTGTGATCGGGGATCGTGGGGAGCTTCATTATAAAGGTACACGTTTTCTGGAGTTTGTAAGAGTAATGGAAGCATAAAGGTGTTGGCGGGGAGTTAGTATTGCCAAAACAAATACATAATTTGGAGGGAAGATTACGATGCCGCATATCATTGGAAAACGAATTGTATTGAGAGAATACCGTCAAGAAGATATACCAGATATCCGAAAATGGGTCAATGACCCGGAAATCACACGTGGTTTAAGCGACGTGTTTATCTACCCGCATTCACAGGTGAATAGCGAATCCTTTGTAAAAATGATGATTGACGGCAACCCCGATATCAAAGGTTTTGTCATTGCGCATAAAGACACACTGGACTATATCGGACAACTGGATTTATTCAAAATCAACTGGGTGAATCGGCACGCCACCCTTGGTGTTGTGATCGGGCGTGACGGTGATCTGGGCAAAGGTTACGGACGGGAAGCGATCCGGTTGCTACAAAAATTCGCATTTCATACGCTGAACCTGCATCGGCTGGAGTTGGAGGTCTATGCGTTCAATGAACGTGCACACCGTTGCTATCTGGCCTGCGGCTTCAAGGAAGAAGGGCGGCTGCGGGAAAAGCTATTCAGGGAAGGGCAATACTATGACATTATTCAGATGGGGATTTTGCGAAGTGAATATGAGGCTGCAGAGCAAGCGACGGAATCCTGAAAGTGCAACCTCATAAGCTATTTTACTCCGTCAGCTTTCTTCAATTTTTTATGAGTGAAATCACGGGGACTACGCTCATCCTATTTCTATTAGCTAAAGGACTTTCTCTGCAAAGTGCGAACTTCTTACTGGTTGTATTTTTTGTAAGTATTTTTTTGTTTGAGATACCCACAGGGGCGATTGCAGATAAGTATGGAAGAAAAATCTCCGTTATTTTGGGACTTTGTTGTTTTCTAGTCTACAGTGTGTTGTTCGTTTGGACACATCATATCGGGGTACTTGTGTTTGCGCAAGTCTTTGGGGGTCTGGCTATATGTTTACAATCAGGTTCGTTAGAATCCTGGGTTGTGGAAAACAGTGATAAGCCCATGGAAGTTCTTTTTACAACCTCTAACAGTATACAGTACATTTCGGGATTTATTTGTGGTCTGTTGGGGGCCTTCCTCGCAACTTTTAACTATTCACTTCCATGGGCGGCTAGCATTTTATCTATTATTGTATGCATTTTTCTATGCTCCTTTTATATGGATGAGGAGAATGTTGCTCATCGAAAGACGTCTACTACTCGCATTAAAACGATTATCGGAGAAAGTGTCCGTATCGGTTTTGAAGATAAGTCTATCTGGATTGTGTTTATGATTGGTTTATTTATCAGCTTTTCGAACTCAGCGGGGAATACATTTCAACAGCCACGTCTGGTTGGCCTTTCCGAACAAGGAATTTGGATTATGGGGTTTATCAAGGCAGGGTATTCACTATGTATGACTTTGGGAAGTTATCTAGTTCGAAAGCTAGGCGCACGATACAGTGATGTACATATACTCGTGTATGCTTGCGGCATGATAGGGGTCTGGCTCATTTTAGCCGGGGCGTTCAACACATTTTATCCTGTATTGCTTACCTTTTTAATCTATGAGATTGGGCGCGGGATGTACCCGGTTGCCAAACAAATTTTTCTCAACAAAAGAATCACGAATGAGTATCGTTCCACATTACTATCTCTGGATTCTGCGATTTCACAATTAGGCATGTGCGTAGGTTTAATCGTGACAGGGATCATCAGTCGAAATTTTACGGATTTGTCTTCCGATCAAACGCCGATTCAAATATCTTGGGTGATGTGTGGCGGGATTGCGTTGATTCCAATCATTTTATTGTTTTACGTCCATCGTGTTTCAGGAAATGTTAATTATTGGAAAGAGAAAGAAACCAAACAGAATATTTAATGTAAAAGTTAATGTAGAAGGGCTGAACAGCATGGTCTGTCAGCCCTATAATATTTCATTAAAAAGCAAGCAAACCTTATTTTTCACCGTACCACAGTTTCAGCCGATTTTGGATTAGGCCAGTATAGATTTCTTCAGCCTTTGGCACACCTGCCTGATCCAGCTCTTGGAGCATGCGGTCATACACAGCGTCGAACTGATCTGGCTTGGCGAGTACAGCTTCAGGAATCCGTTTGCGTACAATGTCCTGCGACTTTTGATAAATAACATTGTAATTCGTATCGGTCGGAACAGGCATGTTGTAGGCAGCACCCCACTCTTTTACCGGAAAATCCTTTTCGTTCGGAAACAGGTCTTTCCACGTCTGGGCTTTGTATGCCTGAAGGGACTCTTTTTCGGCTTGACTATAATTTTCGGTAATCATCTCTGGATAATTGGTTGTGTAATAGTTGCCAGAAGGGTCCTTCACGCTATCGCCATAATGAGGCCCCCATATCCAGTACAAACCGATTCCTGACTCTCTGCTAAAAGAAGCGTTATCAGTGTTTTTACGTTGTTGCACATCCGCCGGAATGACTCGTTTGCCGTTCTCTACGTTGTAATGCTGGCCTTCAATTCCCCAATTACGTAAAATTTGTCCTTCGTCGGAGGCCAGAAAATCCAGAAACTTGATAGCTCGCACCGGATTTTCGCATGAGGTTGTAATTCCGATCCCGGATGCAGTATCGAAGCCAATGGGCTGGAGGGAATGGTCCTCGTATTTCTCATTTAAAGTGACTGGAAAATGGGCGTAAGTGAATTCATCCTTACCTGCTGCCTTGAGCGCATTTTCGGCATCTTGATAGTTCCATTCCTGATCAATGAGTCCGATGACACGGCCTGCGGCGATTTTGGACTTGTACTGATCACTTTTTTGCACAAAAGTATCCTTATCCAACAGTCCTTCATTGTACATATGGTTCAACCAACGGAAATATTCGCGTTCTTCTGGGCGCTTGTAGTGAAGAATGGCTTTGTGTGTTTTAGGATCAATATAATATTCGCCATCGTCGGGTCCACCTGTAGCAGTAACAGCCGGGTTAGTCACTGTAATTTGAATTTTCCAGTCTTCGGCATCAAGTGATAGGGGGATGGTTCGCTGGCCATTGGTGGTAGGGTATTTGGCGACATAATCTTTAAGTGCTTTTTCAAAATCTTGAACGGTGCGGATTTTAGGGTATCCGAGCTTCTTAAGTGCCTGATGCTGAATTTCGAAGCCGGCTTGTGCATCAAACGCGATGTGATCCACACCCAAATTGGTCGGGATCGTATAGATGGCTGGATCTTCACTACTATATTTAATACGATTAAAATAGTCTCCATACACTTTTTTAATGTTAGGGCCGTATTTGTCAATGAGGTCGGTTAAGTCAATGAGTGCTCCGGCATCGACCAACTTGCCAATGTCTGATTTGGGGTACACGAGATCTGGATACTCTCCGCTTGCTGCCATTAAAGCAAATTTTTCCTCGCCTCGACCATTGACAGCATGTTCGGCATTTAGCGTAACACCCGTTTTCTTGATAATTTCCTGCCCGACAGCATCCTTCATGTTGTTCCAGTTAGAGCTAGAATCACCGCCAAAGAAAGTAAGAGTAATGGGACTGGTGTCATTAGGATCTTCCTTTTCTGCCTTACCGTCTGTTCCATTCGCGCAGCCCGTTGTAACGAGCAGCAGCAAAGACAGGAGTAGAATGGAACTCTGTCGTACCGACCTGTTCTTGAACATTTGCAAATCCCCCTTAATAAGTATGATTTACACAATGTAAGTGCTTTCAATAGTAAATTGTAGGAAATAAAGAACCTCACGTCAAGTAATTTATAATTGCTTGTTATGCGGTTTGTTTTTTTATTAAGCAAACATATTTTGGTGGAGGGTGTGGATTTGTACAAATCTATCATTTGATGATCTAAAACAAAGTATGCTACGATGGTACCAGTTTATAGGTACACCCGTGTATTAGAAAGATTAAGGTAGAAAAAGATTCCGAATAGGGTTGGGTGAGAAGATGCGTGGAAAAGTAACGTTGCAAGAAATTGCGGATGCGGCGGGTGTTTCAAAGTTCGCTGTTTCGCGTGCACTGTCAGGCAAACCCGGTGTAAGTGAAGAGACAAGGGCGGTTCTGGTCAAGCTTGCCGCCCAGATGGGCTATTTTCGCAGTCATCCCAAAATGACAGGGGTAGAGCCTCGGGACACAGATACCAGAGAATGGTCGGGTACCGTGCTAGTGTTATTTCCGAATATTAGGTACCAGAACAGGGAATCCAGATACTGGGGGCCTGTATTTGAAGGGATTTCCGAGCGTCTGAACCGTAAGGGTATGGATATGATCACGTTAACGGAGCCCTCGACTGAAGATATGTTTTCTTTACTGAATCCAGAGTCGATTAAAGGGATTATCACGGTAGGGACGATTTCAACTTCATTGTTGCTGAACATTTATCGGATGGGTATTCCGGTCGTCATGGTAGATCATTGGGATTCTGCATTTTTAAGTGATACGGTGTTTACAGATAATCGCACATGCATGAGTGAATTAATGAAGGACTTGCTGTGTAGGGGCTATACCCGCTTTCAGTTTGTGGGTCATATTGATGACGCTCACAGTTTCTACGAACGCTGGGAAGCATATCGTTCCACACTGGAAATGAGCGGAGTAGAATTGCGGCAGATTAAAGCTCTTCTTCACAGGGGAGCGCAAGCGCTTGCTGAGGAAATGGAAAAGTTGTCCGAGGACGAACTGCCTGAGGTTTTTGTATGTGCTAATGATGTGACTGCTGCGCAAGTCGTGGATGTGCTGAAAGAAAAGGGGATTGACGTTCCGAGGCGTTGCGGAGTGACCGGGTTTGACGATACGAATGAACAAATGCCGATTTATGCCACGGTGAGAGTGGATAAGGAATTGCTGGGAATGCGTGCAGTGGACCAGTTGTTATGGCGCATAACGAACCCGAACTCGCCTGTCGAGAAAAAGTTGCTACATGCTGAGCTATTCGTACGGGAAGTTCATGCACCCCGGATCCGTCGGGAAAATGATGACCGTGAGCGTCCCATCAGCACAATCACATATAGTTAATGTCCAGATACGTGTTATGACACCATACACCGTGAAGACGAAGGAGGTCGCTTTTAGCCTGTTTAGGGGCAGAGGGCGACTTTTATTTTGTATTTTGTCATTTGTTCTAAAAAACAATTGACTATTTTGTTAGCTTAATGTTATTTTTGTTATGTTACTGACGAATCCAGATGTTCCCAATCGTGCTTATAGGAGGCTTGTAACGATGGTTAATGTGATAGGGTTGGATGGCTGGAGGTTTAGGGAAGCACAAAGTGATGAGTGGCTCAGCGCGAAAGTGCCGGGTTGTGTGCATACTGATCTTTTACGACATGGCAAAATTCCTGATCCGTTTATTGGTATGAACGAGATGGAGGTACAGTGGATTGATAAGCAGGATTGGATATATGAAGCCCATTTTGAGATAAATGCAGATCAGCTTCAATGTCAATGTGTAGAGTTGGTGTTGGAAGGTCTGGACACATACGCGAATGTAAAAGTGAATGGCCAATATGTCTTGTCAGCCAATAATATGTTTCGGGTATGGAGACAGGATGTGAAGGCAATTGTTCAGCAAGGGGAAAATCGGCTGGAAATCAGTTTTCGTTCTCCGATTGCTGAAGATGTACCCAAGCTGGAAAACTTAGATTATGGACTCCCTGCCCCCAATGATCAGTCCGAGATCGGTGGTTTGTCCGACAAAAAGGTAAGCGTTTTCGCACGTAAGGCTCCCTACCACTATGGTTGGGACTGGGGACCGAGGCTTGTGACGAGCGGTATCTGGAGAGAGGTCCGGATCGAGGCGTGGTCCGGTCTAATCGTGAGAGACTTGTTTATTCGACAGGACGAGGTGAATTCGGTAGGGGCTAAACTCATGGCAGTGGTAGAGATCGAAAATGCAGATGAGATTAGAGATGCCGAGTTGCGTATTTCCGCTGACGGGAAGGTGTGGTCCAAGCCGGTACGGCTGCTGAAGGGGAAGCAGACGGTCGAGCTGGAGCTGGAGATGAAGAAGCCGAAGCTGTGGTGGTGCCGTGGACTGGGGGAGCCGCATTTATATACGTTTGTGGCCGAATTGGTGGAGCAAGAACAAGGAGCTGTAATCGCGGAAAAATCAGTAAAAACGGGACTGCGTTCCATCCGTCTTGTACGTGAACGGGATGCAGCAGGAGAGAGCTTTTATTTTGAGCTGAACGGAATTCCTGTATTTGCAAAAGGGGCTAACCATATTCCGAATGACAGCTTTGTCACTGAAGTTACGATGGAACGATATCGGTATGAAATTGCCAGTGCAGCCGCCTCGAATATGAATATGCTGCGGGTGTGGGGTGGCGGTATTTATGAACAAGACATATTTTATGAGCTTTGTGATGAATACGGTTTGCTCGTGTGGCAAGATTTTATGTTCGCCTGCAGTATGTACCCGGGGGATGAGGATTTTATAGACAATGTGGCACAGGAAGCCGAGGACAATATTAAGCGGCTGCGTCATCATCCCTGCATTGCCTTATGGTGCGGCAACAATGAGATCGATTCTGCATGGGCGCATTATGAAGAGAATGGAGGCTGGGGCTGGAAAAAGGACTACACACCTGAGCAACGGGAACGCCTATGGAATGATTATGAAACACTCTTTCATCGGATTCTACCGGAGGCGGTACACACCTGGTCTGCGCAGACAGCCTATTGGCCCTCCTCCCCGCTGATTGACCTGACCAGAGATCGGAACCAGCATGCCCATCGGTCTTCAACTGTAGGTGATATTCATTATTGGGGTGTATGGCACGCGTCTGAGCCGTTTGAGAATTATCATGTACATGTGGGTCGTTTTATGAGTGAATATGGTTTTCAGTCCTTTCCTGAATACAAGTCTGTTCGTACTTATGCGGAAGAGAAGGATTTGGAGCTGGAATCTGAGGTGATGCTGGCACATCAGAAGAACGATGCGGGCAATCGTCTGATTAAAGAATATATGGAGCGATACATGCGAGAGCCAAAGGATTTTACATGTTTTCTTCACATGAGCCAAATTTTACAGGCAGAAGCAATGAAAGCAGCTATAGAGGCGCATCGTCGTCACAAGCCCTATTGCATGGGAACATTATACTGGCAAATGAATGACTGCTGGCCCGTTGCCTCCTGGTCGAGTATGGACTATTTTGGTCGTTGGAAGGCGCTCCAATATACGGCTAAGCGCGGCTTTGCTGATGTGCTGTTGAGTGCAACAGATACAGAACAGGGGAATAAGGCCCTGCATCTGGTCAACGATACACTAGAGCCGATATCAGGTACGCTGCGGCTGACTCTTTTGCATATTCGTAGCAGCCAGGCAATTCATGAAGAGAACGTTAAGGTAAAGCAACCAGCAGGCGGTGCAGGAATTGTACATATACTGCCTATCGACAAATGGCTGAGTGGCCTGAACCGTGCGGAGCATATGCTGGTCGCGCGTCTAACGCAGAATGGTGAACAGGTGGCCTCTGGTGAAATTTATTTTGCAGACACGAAAGAGATGGATTTACCCCAGGCAAAAATTGAAGTGACAGAGATTCAGGGAAGCGGGGGCAGCAGATTCATGCTGTGTTCGGATGTACTTGCTAGACACGTGTGGTTATCGGCAGAGCAGGAAGGTATTTTCAGCGACAACCATCTGGATCTGGCTCCTGGTATTCCGAAGACAGTGGAATTTTTGGCCATGCGCAACGGTTCATCAGCATTTGTGACAGCTGCGCCGGGTACATTGACAGTACATTCGCTGGTCAATTGGATACAAGGTTAGACAACAGTAAAAGCTTATCCGTCTTTAAGTAGATGATGGATAAGCTTTTTTTTATAATATAAATTTGTTTTATGATATGTAGAGCGTCTTCATAATGTTAATATACATAACAAAAGAGAACTTGGGAGTTAAGTGATAACAGATCATTTGTAAGAAATCAATCTATCTATTTAGCCTCTAACTGTTGGAATATAAAAAAAGCATACGGTCGGCCGAGAACTTGTAGAGGAAATCCGTCAGTTGGGCTTTAGCAGGGTGGAGCTGAACTATAACATTACCCGGGAAATGCTAACGACGTTTGAACCTATGATTGAGCGGGGAACAATGGCATATCGAGTGTGCACAATACATTTCCTCATACACCAGATCCGGATTACGGCACGAATTCCGTTCTGCTCGGGTTTGACGATGAAAGCAAGCGACAACGTGTGATAGAGCTGCTGGTGCAATCTGTGGAATATGCGCATCATTATGGAGCAAATGCGGTAATTGTGCATTCCGGACGCCGGATGGCGAATGGACGGGGTTAGTGACGAAATTTATAAGCCGTTAGCGATATTACGCTAATTCATGCTGCCCGAATATTAAAACTACCGGAGCTACGCCTTTACCTGTGAGTGAAGTTTAAAACACAGTAAGCATCTATTTTTCAGGGATGAAGTCCATTCCCGGAGAACAGATGCTTTTTTGTGTTCATTGATGCAGAGGTAGAGCGCTTCCATTGAGCTTGAAGCCATTGTGGTGTACACTGTCCAGAACAGGTGTAAATTGGAACGTCAGGAAGGCAGGACGGTTACAAGGAGGGAAAGACACATATGTATGCCCGTTTAAGATCGTTAAATTATCCACTAAAACTCTATGTTTTCTTAGCACTGGCCTTATGCTCCGTAATCAGTACATTGTGGATCATTAACGTGCGACTGCCCTCAGGGGGCCGCCCTTATCTTTTTATTTGGTGGAATATGATGTTGGCCTGGATTCCTATGCTGTTGACGTTACTGCTTGATGTAATGTACAGCTCGTGGAGGCGGGGAACGAGGACATTTTTACTCTGGGTTATGGGGGCGGCATGGCTTTTCTTTTATCCCAATACACCCTACTTGATCACAGATTTGCTGCATGTATTCGCCAGATATCCATTTCTCGGGGAGCAACGTTTCTGGGGCAATCCGTACTTTTGGAATCATGTACTGGGAATGCTGCTGGTAGCCGTACTTGGCCTGACAATGGGTTTTGTATCGCTCGAATCCGTACGACAGTTGGTACAACGTGCACGTGGTGGGCTTGTTAGTTGGCTGTTTATGCTGGCGGTACTCTTGTTGAGCAGCTTGGGTATTTACATTGGCCGTTTCTTTCGAGGGAACACATGGGATATTGTTTCTGCGCCCTCTCAACTGTATGCACAGGTATCTTCCATATGGGCAGACTCCTTGCAACGTACTCATTTTGTGGAGTTTAGTGGGATGCTATTCGTCATTTTGCTCGTCAGCTATGTATCCACGATGTGCGTAGTCTGGATGGGGAACAACCGCCAGGACGAATGGCGTCGCTGGTGATTTGATTGCAGCTGAGTGGCTGAATATCATCAAAAAATGTAAAATCAAAGGAGGAATAGCTATAATGAACGGACAGAATCGATCCGATATCCGCGCTGGTCTTCAGGTGGATATTGTGCTTAAAAAGGATCAGTCTACTGGTAAGTTGACGCGAGGAACGGTGAAAGATATTTTGACCAATTCCCCGCGTCATCCGCATGGAATCAAAGTGCGTTTGACAGACGGACAGGTTGGGCGTGTCAAACATATCGTAACGAACGAAGGATAGAGCTTTGGCTGAGGAGGAATGAAGATGAATCAGGCAACGGCATGGTCTAAAAATGATCGCTACCCGCTTGTTTTACTTGTATTGCTGGTGCTTGCCCTCATTTGGTCTTTAATTCGCCCGGCGGATTACTTTACATGGGTACTGGAAGTTCTCCCGGCAGTTTTGGGAGCTGTGCTGCTGGCGGCTTTGTACCGTAGATTTCGGTTTACCAATCTGGTATACACCCTAATCTGGCTGCACGCATTGATCCTGATTGTCGGTGGACATTATACCTATGCCGAAATGCCACTGTTCAACTGGATTCGGGATATGTTCGGACTGGAGCGCAATTATTATGATCGACTTGGGCATTTTGTACAAGGTTTTGTACCTGCACTCATTGTCAGAGAAGTGCTGTTGCGTAAAACGGCCTTGGGAAGCGGGAGCTGGCTTACTTTCCTCACGGTTAGTGTGTGTCTTGCGATCAGCGCTGTGTATGAGCTGATTGAGTTTGCTGTAGCCAAGGCAACCGGAACGGCAGCAGAAGCCTTTTTAGGCACACAGGGAGATGTATGGGATACTCAATGGGATATGCTTCTTGCGTTCATCGGCGCCTTGACCGCAGTGATTTTGTTGAGTGGGGTACATAACAAGCTGCTGAAGCAATTAAGGTATTAGCAGAATTTATTTAACCCGCCACTATCATGCTATCTGAAATTGCCTGTTTTTGAAGGCTACATTCGCGTCATGGGACGGCTGTCGAGGTGTAGGGTTGCTGCGTCCATGTAGCTGGCCAGTAGCCTTTCAAAAATACGGTCCCATGTCTGCTCCAGACTGTAGGCTCTACCCGCTCTGGACATAGCATCACGAAGTGAGGCATCCTCGTACAACAGCTGTACAGCTTTGGCAAAGGCAGCGGAGTCCCCAGCAGGACACAATAGCCCTGTATTTCCATGGATTAGATTATCTTTTACCCCGCCTTCATTGGCACCGACCACAGGTGTACCGCTCGCCATAGCCTCCAGTACAACATTGCCGAAGGTTTCCGTGGTGGAAGGGAAGAGAAATACGTCGGCTGCGGCGTAGAGTTCAGCTAATTCCGGCCCTTTCACAAAACCAAGCCAGTGAACTGCATGCTCCGGCACCCCTAGATCCGCTGCAGTTTTGACCTTATACAATGGACCATCTCCTGCAATGACCAGCACAGAGGCTGCGCGGACGTCATCGGGTAACTGGAGATAGGAATCCAGTAATGTGTCTATCCCCTTTTCCGGTGCAAGCCTGCCTACATACAAAATAACAAATGCATCTGCATGAACGCCCCATTTCTTCCAAACTGCATTACGGTCCACCTTTGGTTGGAATCGGTCAGTATCAATGCCTCTACTCCAGATTTCGAGCTGTCCCATTCCTTTATTGCGCAACAATTCCATGGTTGATTGAGAAGGGACATATACCCTTTCGCAATGTCTGTGAAACCAGAGCATGTATTTCCATAACGCAGGTTCAAGCCAGCGAAGCTTGTAATATTCGAGGTATTTATCAAAATGGGTGTGATATGAGGCGACGAGTGGAATATGGTGTTTGGCTGCGTAGCTTGTTCCATACAGGCCAAGGTTAAATGGAGTAGCGACATGAATCAGATGCGGGGAAAAGGCTGACAGACGCTCGTTGATCTGTTTGGCGTTGGGGATCGCAAGTCTGCATTCCCGGTACAATAAAAAGGGAATACTCCGAAATCGCTCTACACCCGGCCCAGAGGGCAGATGATGGTCTGCCTCCGGTGCGAAGACGAGCGTAGATACTCCATGTGTCTCCAGATAGCCAATCCATCGTTCCAGGGTCAGAGCAGCGCCATTCACGTCAGGCGTATACGTGTCCGTAAATAATGCAACTCGAAGCATGCCTTCATTCCTCCTCCGCCATTCTCATTTATCCTATGACGTTCCAGGGGAGTCCGCTTGGAGGCTCCGGCTTTTATTGTGTCATGATTTTGTTTACGGGCTTGCCGGGTTTTGTAAAAGCTGGCCCGCGGACGGGCGCTTTTCTCGGAACATTCTGTAATAGACGAGGGAGGACAAAATATAGAAAATACCTGTCATGCTAAATGTGATGGCATAGCCCCAGTAGTTTCCATATGTTGTAACCAAATAGGCTTGTACAGGTCCCATACCTGCGGTGCCTAGCATCCAGGTCGTTTGGAGAATGGAGTTGGCAATGCCGCGATTTTTATCTGACACACGTTCGACGAGAATGGCGGTTTGCAGCGGATTGGCTGCATTCATTAGCGCTTGCCTGAATAGAAAGCTGATGGAAGCGATCCATAGCACGTTCGTAAAGCCTGTAATGAGAAGGAAGGGTAGCGAAAGCAGTTGGAAGCCAACTACAGCTCTGACCAGTCCAATCCGGCTGCCGAGGGTAGGCCCGATCAACATGGAGAGGATGGTCATAAGCTGGCCGAGTGCAATCAGTAAACTCATTGCGCTGAGCGATACGGAGAAGCGGTTCGTAAAATACAAATTAAGATACGGGATGACCAGACCTGAACCTAACCCAAGAAAAAACTGGGCAAGAACAAATTGTCCAATAACCCGGCGATCAGAAGCAGCAGCAGGCGTCTCCAAGGCAGGGATATCGGATGTACTGTGCGGTGTATGTACTTGTTCTGTTTCTGTTTGAGGTGAAGATTCGGCAGGAGCTGGTGCTTCTACGGTTGCCGTAGTTTTTGTGATGAACAATAGAGGAATAAAAGCAGTCAATGTTGCCATTCCTCCAAGGAACAGAGCAACCCGCAGACTGGATAGCGGTGTGATTCCCCACGTCTGTAGCCCATCTGCGAGTACGCCACCCCCGAAGCTACCCAGAACCTGGGCTGCCAGTACAAGAGCTGAGTAATAGCTGAATATTTTTAAGCGTTGGGCTTTACTTATGCTTTCCGCTAAAAAAGGCACAGCCAGCACCTGAATAAAGGCGGCGAATACACCTGAGATTACGGCAAATACCAACATGCTTCCGCTGGAATCTGTAAAGGTGCGGGCGAGAAAGGCCAGGCCGCTGAATAATGCGCCGATGACCAGCATATTTTTGCGGCTCGTCCGATCCCCCAAAAATCCGACCGGAATGAACAGCAACGCCGTCGCCAGCGCCTGCATGCTGACCACCCGGCCGTTCATATCATCATCAAAGCCAAGCCCTTGGATATACAGGTTATACAGTACAGAAAACATTCCCGTGCCCATCTGGTACAACAGATTGGCCATAAAAAACAATCGGATATTACGCGGCCACTTTCGGGGCTCTTCTAACATTTTGCTAATCCATGGCACGATGAGTTCCTCCTGTGACGTGTTGCAAATAAGTTAATACTGTTGATATGTATTCTAGCAGGAACTGTACATTTCATAAATATTCCTGATCTCCGATTGTTTTGGGTAATAATAAAGCATGGACTTTACATTGAATTTTCATTATAGTAATTCGGTATGAATAAATTTGAAAGGTAAGCAGGAGGGATGGCTTTGGCTTTTGGAGCACGGGTGTTAAAAACGGGAATCGCAGTGACGCTCGCCCTTTTTCTGAGCACGCTTTTGAACACCCATTCGCCTGTGGGGGCAGCGATAGCCGCTATTTTTGCCATGCAACCGTCGATATATAGGTCGTGGCGTTATTTTCTGGATCAACTCCAAACAAGCACACTCGGTGCAATCATGGCGTTGCTGGGCGGAATGGTATTTTCGAATGAGCCGATTGCAGTTGGACTGGTATGTGTATTGGTACTTATGATATGTCTGAAAATAAATATGGCTGATACGGTTGGATTGACACTCGTGACCGTTGTTTCTGTAATGGAAGCCTCAGGGGACTGGAAATTTGCGGTGACCCGCTTTGCGCTCACTTTGATTGGGATTGTGTCTGCTTTTGTCATCAATGTTAGTGTTTTTCCCCCGAAACCGAAAAGGCAGTTTATTAATCAGATTCAAAATGTATTTAACAGCATGTCCTTGCTGCTGCGTACTGCCATTTCCGATGAGATTAAGGAGTCTGTCTTCAAAGAGGAAAAAGGAAATCTGGAGGGAGCCATTAAATCGCTGTCGGACAAATATCATTTGTTCGAGGAAGAGCAGAAGAAGCTCAAGCGCTCCAAGTTTAGTCAAACGAGACAAATGGTAGTATACAAACAAATGCTCGGAAGTTTGCACAAAGGATATGAGGTACTGGATGCAGTGGAAAGACACTATTTCCAGTCTTTACGGCCAAAGGGAACGGATGCTTTTTTTGACAGTCATCTGGAGCTGCTGATTCGTTTTCACGAGCATGCTCTACTGAAATTCGAAGATAAGCTAAAGCCGAATGAGGACGAAAGTGAATTGTTTCAGCAAGCCAACGGTGAATTTATGAAGCATGCGATTACACGTTTTGACCATTGTCAGGAAGGAATGCTGCGGCTGTCCATCGTCGCTGCGGCGATGTACGATTATGGTCATCAGCTGGAGAGGTTGAGCAGACTGGCCGATCATATTCATCCTGTAGAAGAGAGCAGATAGGCGAATTTCCTAAAGAAAAGCGACCGCATTCATCAATCAGATGGACGGTCGCTTTTTTATGTAATGAATTCAAGTATGTAAGAACAGGTTAATAGATGGTTGCCAGAACACACAAAAAAAGCCCGCTGGTTGCGAACAGGGACTGAACTTGCTACAATAGAGGATGCTCTGTTTAATGGTGAAACCATATGCATAAGTTGTTAATTACACTTCTTGTTACATTATAGCATGCTTCAAAGGATTAGTCAATTTTCCCGGATCAGGGGGATGCCGCGAGTATGCCCGGGTCCATAATAGAGCATAGTTTGTACGCAAGGGAGCCCTGCATGAGCAGGAGGAAACGGAACAGGAGCGATGCCAGTGACTACTGAACAGCAATGGAATGAAGAACAACGAAGAGTAGAAGATGTGACCGCAGTGATTAGCGGGCGTATTCGGAAGCTAGAGACAGAGGTTGGTTCTGTGCGCGGAGATGTCGTCGATATGCGTAAAGACTTCTGGGATGAGGTAACGATCAATTTCAGTGAGGCGGACGATGTGGGCGAGACGTCCACCAGTTTGCGTCAGCAGTCTGAGATTTTGTCTGAGCGGGAACGAAGACACAAGCATTCCACAGAGGCGTTAGGTCGTTTGAAAAAGTTGCTTGATTCACCGTATTTTGCACGAATTGATTTTGCTGAGGAAGGACAGACTGCGGAACGTGTTTATCTGGGGATTGCCTCCCTGCTGGATAATCAAGATGAGGAATTTCTGATCTACGACTGGCGCGCGCCTATTTCCAATCTTTATTACGATAACATGCCGGGGCCTGCCTCATATAAGACCCCGGCCGGGGAGATGGAAGGGGAACTCACGCTTAAGCGCCAATTCTCGATTCGTGATGGACAGATCCGTTTTATGTTCGATACAGGGGTGACGATTGGAGACGAACTTCTTCAAGCAGTATTGAGCCGCAGCTCGGATGCTCAAATGAAAAGTATTGTCGCTACCATCCAAAGGGAGCAGAATCGCATCATCCGTGATGATCGAAGCCGGATGCTCATTGTTCAGGGGGCGGCAGGAAGCGGCAAAACCTCTGCTGCGCTTCAGAGAGTAGCGTATTTGCTGTATAAGTACCGGGATCGCTTACGAGCGGATCAGGTCGTGCTATTTTCGCCTAACCCGATGTTTAACAGTTATGTATCGACAGTATTGCCTGAATTAGGTGAGGAAAATATGCTTCAGGCCACGTTTCAGGAATATTTGGAGCGGCGTTTGGGCCGGGAGTTTCAGTTAGAAGATCCATTTGAACAGCTGGAATATGTGCTTTCAGCATCGTTACAGCCTGGGTATGAAGCTAGGATGGAGGGTATCCGCTTTAAGTCGTCCAAGACGTTCTTACATGTGATTACAAGCTACAAGACGTATTTGGAACAGGAGGGAATGCGTTTTAAACCCATCCGTTTTCAGGGACGTGAGGTGGTTTCAGTAGAGCAAATGGCACGCAAGTTTTATGAATTCGACTCTACGGTTCGGCTGGCGAATCGATTGGAACTGCTACGGGATTGGATGCTCAAAGAGCTGGCCCGCTTTGGTAAGGAAGAATGCTCCGCCCCATGGGTGGATCAACAAATGGATCTGATGGAGCCGGAGGATTATCAGCGTGCCTATAACCGCATGCGCCGTAAATCCAAGAATAAGGGCGATACCTTCGACGATTTTACGCGTGAAAGAGAAATATTGGCGCGTATGGTGGTCAGTGGCCGCTTAAAGCCCCTGCGCAAATGGATTAAGGCGCTTCGCTTCGTAGATACGACCCGGCTCTACAGCGAGCTGTTTATGAATGAGGCATTGTTGAGCCAACTGGCGAATCATGCAGAGCTGCCCGTCAGCTGGGGTGAAATTAGTCGACAAACTCTGGAACGAATTCGGGCTGGGGAGTTAGCGTATGAGGATGTGACACCCTTTTTATATTTGCGTGAGCTGATGCTGGGCTTTCGTTCCAATAGCAACATCCGTCACGTGTTTATTGATGAGGCACAGGACTATTCCCCATTCCAGCTGGCGTTCTTCAAGCGTTTATTTCCACAGGCTAAAATGACGGCACTGGGTGATTTTAATCAGGCGATCTATGCCCATGCCTCGGTGCTTCAGGATGCAGAGCCATTGTATGACTTGTATGGTGCAGATCAGACCGAGATGATTTCCCTGACACGCAGCTATCGCTCAACACAGGAGATTGTGGAATTTACCCGGGGGATGGTCGCTGGGGGAGAGCACATTGTACCGTTTAACCGTAAAGGTGAGAAGCCTCTTGTAACCGAGGTGCGTTCGCTTGAAAAGTTGCATCAATTGATAGTTGGGAATGTCACAGAATTGTTGGCAGAAGGCTATGAATCCATCGCAGTGATCTGTAAAAATGCTGACGAAAGCGCGGCAGCCTACGAAGCGCTGGAAGGACAGCTGTCAGTGAAGCCAAAACTAATTAAGAAAACAACTCCTGCTTTTGAAAAGGGGATTCATATCATTCCGGCCTACCTGGCAAAAGGCGTGGAATTCGATGCGGTTCTGATTTATGACGGATCAGCGAAACAATACCAGCGTGAGAGTGAGCGTAAGCTGTTCTACACCGCCTGTACGCGAGCGATGCATCTGCTGCATATTTATAGCATAGGGGAGATTACGCCATTCGTGAGTTTACGGGATTCGGATACGTATACCCTCAAAGTGGAAGAAAGTGATCGTGTTCTATAGAGAGGACATTGGCAATCAGCCGGGGACAAATGCCTTAGAAACCCATGTGATGCCTGAATAGATGTAGAGCTGGCTGGCATTATGGAGCGTATTCCAGTAACATAAGCAAATAAGCAAAACAGGTAAGAAGCATAAACGGAGGTTACAAACGTAATGGACATGAAGAGTGTATTTCAACGCCCGTCGCTGGCGGACTGTGTACCCGAGTTGGTAGCTACAGCTAGAGGAGAGCGCAAGGCATCGCTGGTGATCCGCGGAGGAACACTGGTCAATGTGGTATCGGGCGAGTTGCTGCCGGGCATGTCTATTGCTGTGCAAGGTTCTCGTATCACTTACGTCGGTAGGGACGTCAGTCATACGATTGGAGAAGACACCATAATCATTGAAGCGGAAGGCCGCTATATGGCACCGGGGTTACTGGATGGACATTGTCACATCGAAAGCACGCAGCTGACCGTAACGGAGTTCGCTAAGGCTGTACTGCCGCTGGGAGTGACGGGTGGTTTTTTTGACCCGCATGAAATTTCCAATGTACTGGGTCTAAAAGGGCTTCGTCTGATGCTGGACGAAGCACGTACGACACCGCTGGCTGCTTACATGCAGGTGGCTTCTTGCGTCCCGTCCACAGGTCCGGAGCTGGAAACGACGGGTGCCTCCTTCGGCCCGGCGGAAGTCGCAGAGGCGTTAAGCTGGGGCCCGGATATGATCGGGCTGGGCGAAGTCATGAATTTCCCTGGTGTCGTCTATGGAGACGATGTGATGATCGGGGAAATTCAGGCCACGCTGCGCGCGGGCAAGGTGGCGGATGGCCATTTTACATGGGCCTCCGATGATTGGCGGCTGCCGGTCTATGCAGCCGCGGGAATTACGGGCGACCAC
This sequence comes from Paenibacillus sp. 203, assembly GCF_037027525.1. Lineage (NCBI taxonomy): Bacteria > Bacillati > Bacillota > Bacilli > Caryophanales > Paenibacillaceae > Paenibacillus > Paenibacillus sp. 203. The sequence continues at coordinate 428,593 of NZ_JAXCHD010000002.1, read as the reverse complement.
GAGTGTGTCACGCCCGAGGATGTAGCCGAGCGTATCCGGCTCGGCATGTATGCCAAGATGCGGCAAGGCTCCGCATGGCATGATGTGGCCGAGACGATCCGAGCCAGCACGGAAATGGGTCTCGACACGCGCCGCATGATGCTGGTAACGGATGACCGCAGCGCAGAATCCTTGCTCCATGAAGGGCAGATGGACTTCGTCGTGCGTCATGCCATTGCACAGGGCGTCAAGCCCGTAACCGCGTTTCAGATGGCCACGCTGAATACGGCAGAGCGCTTCGGCGTGGCACGGGACATCGGATCGATCATTCCGGGTGCGATTGCCGACATTATTTTGCTTGATGGCCGATTGGCCGAAGTGAATGTGACGGCTACCATCGCAGCGGGCCAGCTGGTGGCCGAGCACGGTCAAATGGTCGCCGATTGGGACGGCTTCGTTTATCCTGCGGAAGTGATGGACACGGTCCATCTGGGACGAGAGCTGAGTGCTGCAGATTTTCGCATTACGGCTCCAGTACAGGAGGGGAATGTACCTGTACGGGTGATTCGTGTTACGGAAAACCACGTGGACACGAAGGAAGTGCGAATGACCGTTCCGGTCCGTAATGGAGAAGTCACGGCAGATCCTGCACAGGATTTGTGCAAAATAGCCGTTTTCGAGCGCCATCATGCCAGTGGCAGTCACACGGTGGCACTTGTGACAGGTGTCGGCTTCACCGAGCCGGCTGCGATTGCCATGACCGTCGCGCATGATAGCCACAACCTGCTCGTCATTGGTAATGATGACGAGCTCATGACCCAGGCGGCGAAGCAGGCTGTTGCCCTGCGTGGCGGCGTGGTGGTCGTATCCGCCTCGGGTGAGACGCGCTTCCCGCTGCCTATCGCCGGGCTGATGTCCCCAGCTCCGTTTGCAGAGGTAGCCGCGCAGTCCGAAAGTATCAGCCGGGCGCTTCAGCAATCCGGCTGCATGCTGAACAACGCGCTGATGACACTGTCACTGCTCGCACTGGTCGTTATCCCTGAAATTCGTCTGTCGGATCAGGGGCTTGTCGTGATCGGAGCGGATGGCATCCGCAAGGTATCTCTTTTTGTGGAAGAGGATGCTGCGGAAGTCTGATAGAACACGTCGCTGGGGGTTGTCCTACAGGTCTGCCCAGACCTGAGGGATAACCCCTGTTTTTCATACACGAAGTCAAAAAAATATCCTCGATTCCTTTATAAAAGTCAAGGAGCAGTGAGCAGATGCATCCCTATTATCGTTCATTAGAAAAAATGGCTCATCATGCCTCGATTATAGAGCAGGATTGGAACAGGTTTGTAGAGCAAACCTGTGTGAAGCATATTCAGCAGGGAACGGTTCTCATTGAAACGGGTGAGCCTGTGAAACATGCCTATTTTTGTTCAGAGGGATTATTTCGTTTATTTTATACATTAGCAGATGGCAGAGAATATAATGTTGGTTTTTCGCCAGAAGATGATTACGTAACCTCTTATGGGGCTATGATCCAAGGAAAACTATCCACTTTTTCGATTGAGGCCATGGAAGATTCGATTGTCATTGAAATTCCATATCACGTGTTGAAGGAGCTTATGGATACAAGCCATATGTGGGAAAGATTCGTCCGTAAAAGTGTAGAAAGACTTTATATTCGAAAAGAGGAACGGGAGCGCGAATTATTGTATCTTTCCGCTAAGGAGCGTTATCATGCTTTTCTTCTCAAATACCCCGGATTGGACAAACGAGTTGCCCAATATCATATAGCTTCGTACATAGGCGTCTCCCCCGTATCACTTAGTCGTTTGCTGCGTAGTGATCCGCATTAACCTATGTTAATGCGACGTTGTAGACAATCAGCGTACAATAACGATAAATCATTCAAGCTTCACCAAAAAAGGAGATAAGGCATATGCGTTATATGATGATTGTATTATTGGAGTTCTACCCTTCCTGGCTGGCTCTACCTCGGGAGGAACGTCGAAAACATGCGGGGGCCTTGCAGGCTACCATTCAAAAATATAGCGAACATGTTCAGATTCGTTTTTTTGATGCAGAAGCACTGCCTGGAAAGGACTACACTGATTTCGTCGTATGCGAAACGGAGGACATGAAGCAATATCACTATATGTGGGAAGAAATTCGCGATTCGGAGCCGTATACCAAAGGATACATGAAGATTAAAGATGTAGTGATGGGTATGGAAAATGCTTTTCAGTCCTATGAGTCAGAAATGCTACAGATGGGAAAATAACGTCATTCCGATTTCTATGTAAAATGAAGAGTTCATCCTATATACGATTAAAAAGACGAATTCCTGTGCTGTTTATGTTCAGCTGGGAATTCGCCTTTTATCTTTTGGAGACGAAAAAGTGTAATAAGAAAAATCACATTATACAACTGTGTTACTTATAATCTTCAGAAAACCGTTCTTCTCAGCGGTATCCATTAACTGATTAATGGATTTTCTTGCGGTATCGTTAAACAAATACCACTCATCTTTCGATACGTCATGAATCAAAATCTCTGGATATTCTGTTGAAAGTTCAGATGGAACAGGACTAATTAAAGAATAAATATCAAAACGAACTAAGCTTTTCCCTTTTTGGCCTAAAAAATCATATTGTGCATTTTTATAATAAGATCCAGGTGTGTCAATAGTGAAGCTCCAAGAGTAGTTTGCAGGTGCTTCGACCTTTTCACCTATGTTTTTTGCGAAAATATTATAAATGGTTTCATTATATGCATTGCCATGAACTTGCTGAACTACCCCGCCCATAAACATATGGTATTCCTGTTGAAGTGCTTTTACTTGTACACCGTTTATGAACAATGGTTTAGTATCAACAGTCACTGCAAAGTTGCTGTAATTAACATTGCAGCCAAACGCCTCTGCAATAAAACGAAGTGGAACATATATGCGATTATTTTTCGTATATGGTTTTACATCAAGCAGCATCTTTTTACCATTTTTCTCCGCTATGCTTCTGTTTACTGCTAATTTTACTTTCATCTCGCTTTTAGCGAGAATAACCTCGGAATCGGACCATTCGACACTAGCCCCCAAACTTTCGCTCATAACACGTAGAGGTACCATGGCGCGTTTATTCTTCATTTCGGGCTTCACATCGGATGTAATAGTCACACCGTCAACTTTGATCTGATTTTGTGCTGCATAAGTAGTGGACGATGAAATAAATAAAAAAATTGCAAGAAAAGCCGCAAAGAATGCTTTTTTCATAAATGATTACTCCTTTTTCGGTTAAATTTGTTGCGCAGTAACTTTCCCCCATATGAAGACGCAACTGGATAAAAAAACGTTGCGCTGTCCTGTCCGTTAACTTAACGTAACAACCAGTTTGTACTATTTAATTACCTTCCGATATTTACCAACTAAAAATTACTAATCTTCCTGGAGAATTATGTCGATAACATTGAATATTATTCATAAAATTTATCAAAGTAAATCCTTAGGGGGAAAGTTAATGAGAAAACAGCTAAAAGTTGCGATTTCTCTAGTATGTTTAATGATGTTTATAGGTTGTTCAGCTTCACCAGTATCACAGCAGACGACCAAGATTACACTTTTGAATTCCAAATCAGAAATCAAAACCCAATTAGAAGAAGTAGCAAAACAATACAATCAAGAGCACCCTGAAGTATCTTTAGAGATTATAACCGCTCCTGAGGGGTCGTCTGCATATCAAAAGCTGATGTCGATGTACGGCTCAGGAAGTCCAGCAACGATGTCGATGCTTGACCCGGGCGACACGCAGACATTCCTGGATAAAGCCGTTGATTTAAGTAAAGAGAAGTGGGTAGCCGATACGATAGAAAATGGACTTGATGCAGTTAAGAAAAACGATGCTGTGCTGGGATTCCCATTTGCAGTGGAAGGCTACGGATTAATCTATAACAAGAAAGTATTGGACAAGGCAACAGGGGGTTCTTTTGATCCTTCTTCGGTGAAAAGTAGAAGCAACCTGAACTCATTAATGGCTAAGATTCAGAAGACGGGAGTAGCACCGGTCATGCTTTCACCAATGGACTGGTCTCTCGGCTCTCATCTTTTAGCTCTGTCTTATTCTGTTCAACCTGGGGGGTTTCCGGAGTTTGTTAAGGGTATGCAGGATAACATAGACATGTCCCAAAATAATGTAATGTCTGGATGGGTACAAACTTTAGACTTGCTCAAGGATAACAGCATCAATAAGAATTCGCCTTTGGACAGCACGTATGACGATGGAGCCAAAGCATTAGGAGAGGGAAAAGTGGGGCTTTGGTTTATGGGAAACTGGGCTTGGGCTGGGATAAAGAGCAATGATACAGCAAATGAGGAATACGGTTTTTTGCCTCTTCCGTTAAGCGATAATACGGATGACCCTAACAATGCTAAAATTACAGTCGGTGTAACAAAGTATATTTTCATTGACTCCACAGCTACCACACCTCAGGAGCAAGAGGAAGCAAAGAAGTTTCTGAACTGGCTGGTATACGACAAGTCCGGACAAGATTTTCTGGTAAACAAGGCTAATACGGTACCTGCGTTCAAAAATATTGATTTAGAGCCTGCCGATCCTTTGGGACGATCGATCAAGTCGTATATCTCGACCGGAAAGACACTGCCGTTTATGGCAACCCTTCCACCTGATCATGCGGCCATCACAGGAGCATCTATCCAAAGCTACCTCAGTGGAAAGATAGATAAGGCTGAGCTGTTGCGCCAAATACGCATATACTGGAAAGCTCAGCAGTGATGATACGAGACCAGTTACGGGAGGAAGATAAAGATGTTTAAATTAACGTTAAAGAAAAAAATAATTAGTGCAGCGCTCATACTGGTTATCGTACTGTCCCTTTCAAGTGTTATAGGCGTCATTAAGATGTCGGAAATGGGTGAGGCTTCTGATAAGGTAAATAACAGGTCTTTACCCGCGGTTATTCTTCTTCAAGGTATGGATAAGCAGATTACAGAAATTGATAGACTCACCGTTCGATTGATACTTGAAGAGGATGCGGCTGTTCGCAGCACTTATCAAGAAGAATTAACCAAAGCTACAGCTTCAATGGATAAGAGTGTAAATGAATATCAAAGTTTAGCCTCGACAGTAGAGGAAAAAGAACTGTTCACCAATTTTTATGGTCAGTGGGCAATGTATCTTCGCCATCTAAAGGTGGTTTCCGCTGCTATGGAAGAAAACGACAAAGTGATGGCCTACATGATCATTCATGGAAATTCTTCTATTTATAAGGCAGCATTAGACAATGTAAATAAACTGAAGTTACTTAATGAGCAGTACGCTACTGATGCCGCTAATCAATCGAGTCAATCTTACCATTCAGGTAGAATTTTGATGATTTCTCTGACTATCATATGTACGATCCTAGGAATTATCGGTTCTTTTTTACTGGCTCAATCGTTCACTAAGCCCATATTAAAGATTGCGGAACAGATAAAGCTGGTAACGAGGGGGGACCTGCAAGTGGAGCCCCTTAGAGTCCGGTCAAAAGATGAGGTCGGGGAACTGGCATCCGATTTTAATGAAATGTGCGATTCACTGCGCAACCTTTTAAAGGAAGTTGTGGATAATTCCTTACTGGTTGCCTCTACGGCTGAACAGTTAACGGCCAGTGCGGAACAGACAAGCATCGCTACCGAGCAGATAGCTATAAGTGCCACACAAGTCGCAGAGGGATCTCAGACACAGCTTGCAGATATAGCTGAAACGCTGAATTACACGGTAGACGTTTCTAAAAGTGTAGACAACATAACCAATCGCTTTGTTCATGTGGCTAATCTCACAACCCAAGCACAAGAAAAAGCAAACAACGGGAAAACCCAAATGTCTTCGACTGTCTTCCAAATAAGAGATGTGCATACCAAGGTAACTCAATCCGCTGAAGTGGTAAATATTCTAGGCGAAAAGTCGGCGGAGATTAAACAGATCACAGCTATGATCAGTGATATAGCAGCCCGAACCAACTTGCTTTCACTAAATGCGAGTATAGAAGCTGCAAGAGCGGGAGAGCAGGGAAAAGGATTTGCGGTTGTCGCTTATGAAGTACGCAATTTATCGGCACAAGCAAGTGAAGCAACGGGCAAAATTTCTTCGCTGGTCAACGAAATCACCTTAAGAACAGATGAAGTTGTGGTTTCAATGAATGAAGGTGTTCAATCTCTGAATGAAGGCATGATGCTTGTCGAAGGTGTAGGTAACGTTTTTTCTGAGATTGTGGGTGCCGTTGAAGAAGTGGGTAGTGAGGTGGACACGGCGGCTTTAGAAGCAAGATCCGTAAATGAAGGAACCGTTTCTATGGTTGAATCGATGAAGAAAATTGCTGAAATCTCCGAACGTGCTGCAGATTCTACTCAAACAGTCGCAAGCGTAGTCGAGGAAACTACCGCATCCATGCAGGAAGTGTCTGCAGGTGCTAACATGCTTGCCAAGAGAGCGGAAGAGATGAATCAAACGGTGTCGGTATTCAAGATTTAAATAAGCTTCAAATCAAGTGGAGTTAAGAGCGGCAGCGTTGGACGAGAAAAAAAGTCTTAGACTGCCGCTGTTTTGTTAAGCTCAAACCATTAGATTACGAATGAACGGCTTCAGCTTTTTTGGCTGCTCTTTTCAGATCCTGTTTACGACGTTCCTCCAGATACCGCTCCCCATTCTTCTTGTCTGCTGTCAGTGTAAAGCAGGATATGATGGTGAACAGGCCTGCAATGGAACCTAGAATTACATAAGTTATCGGGAAATTCAATACTTCATACATATGTCCCACAATGGGCGAGAAAATGGAAACCACCAGGGAGCCCATAAATAAATACAGCAGGTACATGGTGGAGGACAAGCGCTGGTCAAAGTTAACGGTAATGTATTTGAAGATGGCAACCAGAATAAGCGGTTTCTCCAGGGAGTGAATCATCTTCATTGCAGCTACCCATATGGAACCGAATGGCAACGAAGAGCCGATAATACGCAAAGACATGATCGACCCGGCAATAATTAATGCCCATTTGGCGGTCGTTTTGTTCACAAACCAAGGGGTAACGAAAAGGAACACAAATTCTAGGAAAACCTGCACAGCGCTCAAATCGCCGAGGAATTGATTTCCTTCCGCTTTGGAACTGAACTGTGATACGAAGTATGTGGCAAACTGTTGGTCATATACCTCATAGATTTGGGTCACGCCAACCATGAATAGCATAAGAAACCAGAACTTTTTGGTACGTACGAGATGCAGCACATCGATTAGCTTCAACGACTCTGTTTTCTGCTGCTCCTGTCCGGACATTTCGACTTTGGTCAGGAAGATGCAGATCATGGCAACAACGGCAGATACCGAGGCAATCCAGAAGGTCAGATTTACATTGATATTGATGACCCGTCCTGCAACAAAAGTAGCCGCCGCCCACCCAAGTGAACCCCACATACGAACCCGCCCGTATTCAAAGCCATATTTACGCGAAACTTTGTCCATATACGAATCGACGACCCCGTTACCTGCATTAAATACCAGGCCGATAAATAGCGCACCAACAATGGCACCAATGACGAACTGCGTTTGAAGTAATGGACCGTACACATAGATAAAAAAGGGTCCGACGAGCAAAAGAATTGTAAAGAGTATGTACAGCAGATGTTTTCTCAGACCCAGCTTGTCGGATAAGTAACCGAACAGGGGTTGCATAATCAAGGCCACGATTGAGTTAGCCGCATATAGAAATCCCGTGTAGGTTTCTGAAATTCCCAGGCTTTGTCCCAGCCAAATGACAAAAAAAGACATGGCGGCAGACCATGTAAACAGATAAGCGAAGTTAAAAATACTCAGAGACCAATAGTTGCGTTTTGCCAAATTCATCATCATGTTTAAGCACCCCTTCAAATTGTAGCCGCTCAATGTGTTGCCAACGTCAATATGTATTGTCTGTACTATTAATTGTAAGGATTATTCACTCGCTTCCATAGGGCATTTTCCCAAGATTTCCTGTGCTTATTTCAATCAGTTGAGAATTCGCATAAAACAGCAGATCCTGATATGGATTAAATGGGAGCTCAAACTATTTTAAATATGTTGAAGAAGAATAGTACTATATCTACATCTTGTAAGAAATAAGTCCTAAGTGTAAAATTCTCTTATAGTTCATTAAGCTCACTAATTTCATTCTGCAAGTACAAAGTTACTTGAAATACTGATCGTATATAGAGTATTGTGTAACGATGAGTTAAGACGAAACCCGCTCATCCTAAAGGCACGGGTTATCACTAGGCTCTATTAACATATATTTTATAAATTAAAAAGAAAACGAATAAAACAAAATGTTGTGAGTTCGTAGTTGGAGGATTTATTATGTCGAAAAGTGTTTCTTCGTCCTTTATTATCATTATAGGCTCAATGCTATTTGCCTTATTTTTTGGTGCAGGGAATCTAATCTTTCCACCTATGCTTGGGCAAATGGCTGGAAAGAATGTATGGGTAGCCAATGCGGGTTTCTTGGTTACCGGAGTTGGCTTACCATTACTAGCCGTCACAGCCTTTGTTTTTTCGGGCAAAAGCAATTTGCAAACTTTAGCGAGTCGTGTACATCCTGTATTCGGCCTTGTCTTTACAACAATTCTTTATCTGGCCATCGGGCCTTTATATGCAATTCCTAGAACCGGTAGTGTGTCATTTGAAATTGGAGTAAAGCCTTTTTTTTCTAACAATGCAGATCATCCTGTCGCACTTGTTGTATTTACTATTCTTTTTTTTGGAGTTGCATGCTTGTTATCGCTTAATCCTACAAAAATTATTGATGTTATCGGAAAGTTCCTAACACCCATTAAATTGACATTCATTGGATTACTTGTGATTGTAGCTATTATTCACCCAATAGGAAAATTCCAAGAACCTGCGGAAGGTTATACATCGAATGTCTTTTTCAAAGGCTTTCAAGAGGGTTATTTAACATTGGACGCTCTTGTAGCCTTTATTTTTGGAATTATCATTGTGAATGCAATTAAGGATAGAGGAGTCACTACAAAAAAAGAGTTGATGATCATTTGTGCCAAAGCGATAGCAATTGCGGTTATACTCTTAGCTTTTATCTATACGTCTCTTTCATACATGGGAGCTTCTAGCGTTGAAAAATTGGGTGTTTTGGGAAATGGCGCTGAGGTGTTAGCTAAGGTTTCCTCCTATTATTTTGGATCTTATGGTTCTATTCTATTAGGCTTAATGATTACAGTAGCGTGTTTAACGACAAGTGTGGGGCTTATCACTTCCTGTTCTTCCTTTTTTCATGGATTATTTCCAAAAATCTCTTATAAAAGAGTTGCTCTCATGTTATCTATATTTAGTGCTCTTGTAGCCAACATAGGTTTAACACAGCTTATTAAGGTTTCAACGCCAGTATTAATGGCAATATATCCTATTGCTATTTCTCTTATATTTTTAACTTTTTTACATCCCGTATTTAAAGGAAAGCCAGAAGTATATCAAGGCAGTTTGATATTAACCTTTATCGTTAGTTTATTTGATGGCTTGAATGCTGCTGGAATAAAAATTAATGTAATTAATGACTTTTTCACTCATCTTCTTCCATTATATAATGTAGGGTTAGGGTGGTTAATTCCCTCTGTTTTAGGAGGTGTAGCTGGCTACATATTTACTAAATTAAGAGGAAGAAAAATAATTTTAGTACTTTTGAGGCCCAAAAAGAATAAATGATTTACCCTATGGCATATTAGTCTGTTATATAAGGGACAGCAAGCGCCTGATCTGCTTCGTGCTGCTTACGGTACTGCGAAGGGGTCAGGCCGTTCCATTTTTTAAAGGTCGCAATAAAATAGCTTAAATTGTCAAAACCAACATCCAGCGCAATATCAACCACTTTGCGGTCACTTTGCTCCAGCAACCTGCAAGCCTTCTGAATCCGATGATAGTTGATATATTCTACCGGGCTTTTCTGAACCATCTGCTTAAAAAAACGGCAAAAATGCCCCTCACTCATTCCAATCTCATCTGCGATCTCCCGTAAACGTATAGGTTCATGAGCATGACTGTTGATATACGCCAGCGCTTTTTTGATCCGTTCAACTTTGTTGCGTTGACCCGCCATAATCACATCCTCTCCGTTAGCAGGGGTCATGTGTGGAAACAGGCAGGCAATTATGCTATAGAGCTGCGCCTTGGTCGCCAATTCACGGGCAGACGCATTCTGCTCATGGCTGGTGATAATGTGTCGCAACGCAACCAGCACCTCTTGCTCCCAGGGCTGCACGCCTCGAATGTGAGGGGGAGGGACAAGCTTTTTACTGATAAATGGGTCAATAAACTGCGTCTGTACCGTATCCTGCGTGCGGCTGTGCAGCATGTCTGGATGAAACACCACCGCAGAAAATATGCAGCGAGGGCTTTTTTGTAAATAACCGGCGTGAAGCTCGCCGCTGTTGACAAAAAGAGCTTCACCTTGGTTCACCTCCGTATAGACCATATCCGTCTGAAAAATGGCGCTTCCCTGCTCCACTACGATAAACTCCATCTCTTCATGCCAATGAGACTCCAGTATACTATTTCCGTTCAACTGCTCTACGCTCGGATATACGCTGACTGGGTACATGGGATTGCCGTGAATGCGGTTTTCCCGCAACATTTCCCTTTGCATTTCAACGACTCCTCTTCTGCAAACTGATTTATATAGAAAACATCAAAATATTGATACAATACGTCAAAATAAACGAAGTAAACCCTTACATAAATCAATATTATTATAGTAAGGATTTCGAAAAAATCCAACAAGCGATTTGGGATCAAGAAATAAAGATTGAAGCGGAGGAAGTAACAGATGAAATTTACTGATGGCTATTGGATGGTTCGCAAGGGCTATGAAATACAAAATCCTGCTGATATCCGTGATATTGTGACGGACGATGCTTCCATGACGGTATATGCAGCGACCCACCGGATCGAGCACAAAGGAGATACACTGAACGGAGCGTTGCTGAAAGCGACCTACAGCTCGCCTATGCCGAATGTCATTCAGGTGCGTCTGAACCACCATAAGGGACGGGTGCATCAGGGGCCGAATTTTGAAATTCACACCTTGCCAACAGAGGTAGATATTACAGTGGATGAGGACGCAGCGGTACTGAAAAGCGGCGATCTGAGTGTGCGAGTCGGTCGTGGGAAGAGCTGGGATGTAGGCTTTTATGTCGAGGATCGTAAAGTCACAGGCAGCGGACATCGGGGACCAGGCTATATTACAGACCCGCAGGATCAGCCTTTTTTCCGAGAACAGCTGGAGCTGGGCATCGGTGAGTACGTATACGGACTCGGAGAGCGTTTCACCCCGTTCGTAAAAAATGGCCAAGTGGTCGATATCTGGAATGAAGATGGCGGGACTAGCAGTGAGCAGGCCTATAAAAACATTCCATTTTATCTTTCGAATAAAGGGTATGGTGTGTTCGTCAACCATCCGGAAAAGGTATCCTATGAGATTGCATCGGAAAATGTATCAAAGGTTCAGTTTAGCGTCTCCGGCGAATCGTTAGAGTATTTTATTATTGGTGGAGCTAACCCTAAAGAGGTACTGGACAATTACACCAAACTGACGGGTAAGCCTGCATTACCACCAGCCTGGACCTTTGGTTTGTGGCTGACCACTTCGTTCACAACAGATTATGATGAAGCGACCGTGAACCATTTTGTGGACGGGATGGCTGAGCGGGATCTACCACTCTCGGTATTCCATTTTGACTGCTTCTGGATGAAGGAATACCAATGGTGTGATTTCCAGTGGGATCAAGATATGTTCCCAGATCCAGAAGGCATGCTACGGAGATTGAAGGCTAAGGGCCTCAAAATCTGCGCATGGATCAACCCGTATATTGCAGAAAAGTCCATTTTGTTCGATGAAGGCATGGAGAATGGCTACTTGGTCAAAACAGCTGATGGCAGCGTTTGGCAATGGGACCTGTGGCAGGCAGGGATGGGGCTGGTTGACTTCACGAATCCGGCTGCTGTCGCATGGTACCAGGATAAGCTGAAGGTGCTGATCGATCAGGGCGTGGACTGTTTCAAAACCGACTTTGGTGAGCGTATTCCAACACATGTAGTTTATCATGATGGCTCTGACCCAATGAAAATGCATAATTATTATACGCATTTGTATAACAAGGCAGTGTTTGAAGTGCTGGAGGAAAAGCTGGGTAAAAATGAAGCAGCGTTATTTGCACGTTCTGCTACGGCCGGGGGGCAACAGTTCCCAGTTCACTGGGGCGGAGACTGCTCGTCGACGTATGAGTCGATGGCAGAATCATTGCGGGGCGGATTATCACTTGGCTTGAGTGGGTTTGGCTTTTGGAGCCATGATATTAGCGGCTTTGAACTAACGGCTGCGCCGGACTTATACAAACGGTGGGTGCAGTTTGGACTTTTATCCTCCCATAGCCGACTACACGGAAACGTGTCGTACCGTGTTCCTTGGCTGTTTGACGAAGAGTCAGTCGACGTGGTACGCAGCTTTACCAAACTCAAATGCTCGCTGATGCCACACCTGTATGCTTCTGCTGTGGAATCCTCGGTGAAGGGACTGCCGATGATGCGGGCTATGGTGTTGGAATTCCCGCAGGACCCAACCTGTGCAACGCTCGATCGACAATACATGCTAGGAGATTCCATTTTGGTAGCTCCGATCTTTAATAAAGAAGGCAGTGTACAGTATTATGTACCAGAGGGTCAGTGGACGAATTTACTTACGAATGAGAGAGTGTCAGGTGGTCGTTGGGTTAACGAGCATCATGATTTTGCAACCTTGCCTGTGCTCGTGAAGCCGAACACACTGTTAACAATTGGTCATGAGGACAGTCGTCCGGATTATGATTATGCAGATCAAGTGGCACTTCATTTGTTTGAGCTTGCAGAGGGGCAACAAGCTCGAACGGTTATCGTGAATACGTCAGGTGAAGAAGAGCTAACGGTTACTGCCAGCCGCAAGGATTCTGTTATTACGGTGAAGGCAGAAGGTGCTGTTAAACCATGGTCGATAGTTCTGCGCGGTATCCACGAGGCTGTTCAAGTGGAGGAAGGCAGCAGCCAGTCGGGAGAACAGGGTGTAATCATTACACCAGCTTCCAGCGGACAGCAAGAGCTTACGATTCACTTGGGCTAGATAAGGCTCTAGAAAGTGGATGAAGTATGTCATAATGTAGCGATTATATGCAAAAAAAGGGCTTGCCTGATCCAACAGGCAGGCCCTTTTTGATGCAGATTTTTGCTAGAGCCAGTTGCAACTTTTAGCTCGGTATCTATTCCTTATCCATTCTACTGGAGTAGCAGCGGTACAATATACTGCCGGAAAATATCCACAGAAGCCCGTTTCTTTTTGAATTTATCAGCGGTAACGACAACAACCATGTCATACGACGGGACGACAACAATGTATTGCCCACCGAAGCCGAGAGCGTAAAAATAGTCCCTTTCAGTTCCTGTCTCTGTTTCATCTGAAAAGGAAGAAGTCCACCAGTGCCAGCCGTAAAATGCCTTTTGTGGTTTGGCAGCAGGAAGAAACGGACGGGTTGAATATCGAACTGTCTCTGTTTGGATGATCTGCAGTCCTTCCCAGCCTCCTTCGTTCAGATAAAGCCGCCCGAATTTGAGCATGTCCATCGGCCTGAGATGCAGTCCGAATCCACCCGTATGCGTGCCCTGAGGATCGGTCTCCCAACGGTAGCTTTCGATACCGAGCGGTTGGAATAATTGCTGCTCGGCAAATTCAGCAACTGTTTGTCCAGAAACATTACGTAGTATGGTGGCCAAAAGTTGAGAACAGCCAGAACTGTATTCCATTCGCGTCCCTGGCACATCCGATAATGGCTGTGAAAGCACAAATTGCACCCAGTCTGACGTTTTGCTCATGGTAGGAAAAGAATTTTGCCCGCCAAATTCCGTCCAGTTAAAGCCTGCAGACATCGTCAGCAGATGTTCAATCGTCATATCACGCTTTCGAGAATCACTATCTGTGGCCAACTGGGGAAAGAATTCGAGGATCGGCGTCTCCGGTTTCGGTCCCCGTTGCTGGTCCATAGCGATACTAACTAATGCAGAAATCACGCTTTTAGTACAGGAATTTATTTTATAGAGTTCGTTAGCAATTTGAGGTTCACGATAATAATTCATGATCATGTTACCCTGCTGCTCAATAAGGCAGCTGCGGGTTTCCAACTCGTTAAGCACGTGAATAAGTGGATTGAGTTCCAGACTTTTCATGCAGATCCTCCTTGAGGCTTATGGCATACCAATACATAGTATATCATTTAAATAGTCTGAAATTCGAAGGGTACAAACTGAAAACAGTTCATTTACCTAATTTTGAATTTTTTTGTTTTTTGATATTAAAAAAAATATATATGTTCACTGAATAGACACAAATATATTTAAAAATCTATACACTTTTTCTGTTTCATTCAAAAAAACAGTCAAATAAAACGATATATAGTAAGTTGGACATTTTATTCAGAAATAACTGGGGGACCGATTCATGAATTTAACCATTAAGGCCAAAATGATTCTTAGCGCGATACTGATTCCGAGTGTGATTGCAGCCATGCTGCTGACCAATTACATTTTAAGCGTACATAGTGAGAATGAGTACAAGGACATTATGAATCGTGAAGAGGCTATTGCGTATAACTCGAAGTCTCTTCAATTTTTGTTAAACGGTATATCTAATGATGAGCGGGCATATTTGCTAACTCGTGACGAACAGTACGGGCGAGAGATCGGAAACAAGCAGAGTGAAGTTGCAAAGTTGCTACAGGAGACAGAAGCTCTGCTTAGTACAGGTAATGAGGATTCTAAGAAAAAGATGACTGATCTCAAGACGGGAATTAATACCTATATGAATCAAGTTCATCGCTTACTGACTACAGCGGGGTATCAGAGTACAAGAGATGATGCTTTCCCGCCATTTTCTGATTTGCTCGATGATTTTGAAAACGAACGGGTGTTGCGCAAGCAACTTGATACCAAGGTAGTAGCCTTTGTCAAAGCTCAAGAGGATATGGTGACGGTGAAAGTACAGCAAGCGCACCAAACGATGACGAATACATCCTTGATTACGAGTGTTGTAGGACTTCTAGTTATCATTTACAGTATTTTTCAATCCATCGTGCTGATTCGTTCCATTCGTCCATTACACCATATGAATGAGCAGTTGTTGGAAATGTCTGAAGGTGGGGGAGATTTGCGTAGCCGACTGGATATTACGTCCAAAGACGAAATCGGTATGATTGCAAGCTCCTACAACAAGCTTATTGAGGGATTCCGCAGTATTATAGTGGATGCTCAAGATACGGCGCGTACATTAACCGTAACCGCAGAGCGGGTTAGCGTAAGTACAGAGGAAATGAATCAGGCCAATCGTCATACTTCCGGTGTAATGGAAGAGCTAGCGGCTGGTATGGAGCATCAGGTCGATGATATTACACAAACTACAGATACCGTGAAAGAGCTAGCCCACGAACTGGAGCATATTGCAGCTACGAGCCAGCAGGTGTACGAGTTATCTGATACAGCCGCTAAAGATGCAGAAGCAGGAGAACAATCTATAGGTCAGGCTATGCGTCAGATGGAAAAGGTAAGCGAAAGTGTAGACAGCTCTGCACGTGCTGTGCGTTCACTTAGTGAACAGGCCGAACAGATTGGCATGATTGGAGCTGTCATTACCGGAATAGCCAAACAGACAGGAATGCTAGCGCTCAACGCGTCGATTGAAGCGGCAAGAGCCGGAGAGCAGGGGAAAGGATTTGCTGTTGTAGCCTCTGAGGTAAGAAGATTGGCCGAGCAGGTATCCGTTTCAGCAGCAGAAATTACACAATTTGTGCAAAATATTCAGGAGCATGTTGGAAATGTCGCTTCCAGTATGCAGACAGGTACGGTTGAAGTGCAGTCTGGAGTAAAGGTCATGCAATCCGCAGAAACCGCGTTTCGTCAGATTGGGAGTTCCATTCAACAGGTCAGCGAACAGATTCATAGTGTAAATCGGTCTGTAGAACAAATGTCCGGCGGATCCGAGCGAATGGTGGAAGCAGTAGAACGTATTCGTGAAGTAGCAGAGCAGTCGGCAGGGGGAACCCAGAGTGTCAGTGCGGCGGCTGAAGAGCAACTGGCTTCCATGGAGGAAATTGCGTCTTCCATTCATACACTGGCGGATATGTCGCAACTTCTGAATGCAAGGGTCGGTGGATTTAAAGTGTAGCCGCATAAATTGCCACCAATGTAAACACAATAACATCTGTTGAACGAATCAGAACAGCTGTGTTATTACTTTGCAAAGGTGGTAACGGGATGCAACAAAATAAAGGGAATCTGCTTGCGTTAGGTTCCATCCCGCTGATGATGACGCTGGGTAATTCCATGCTGATTCCAGTCTTACCGGAAATCGGACGTAAGCTACATGTAAGCTCTTTTCAGATTAGCATGTTGATTACAGTATATGCGGTGGTGGCCATTTTACTGATACCGATTGCGGGCTATCTTTCCGACCGATTTGGCCGTAAGGCGGTGATTGTTCCCTGTCTGATTCTGACTGTGATTGGAGGGGGGATTTCTGCTGTGGGAGCATGGCTGCTTCACGACTTGGCAGCTTACTGGACCATTATTGCAGGCCGTCTACTTCAGGGTGCGGGAGCGGCAGGGGCTTTTCCTATAGTCATTCCACTTGTGGGTGATCTGTACGAAAACGAGGATGAGGCCAGCAAAAACCTAGGGGTAGTTGAGACCTACAACACATTTGGTAAAGTGTTAAGTCCGATACTCGGTGCCGCGTTAGGAGCTGTTCTATGGTTTTTGCCATTGGCGGTGATTCCGGGGCTCTGTCTGATTTCGCTTATTTTAGTGCTTTGGCTGATCCATGTGCCTAAGCGTAAGAAGCAACCGATTATGTTTCGAGAGTTTGTGGGTAATGTGAAGCAGGTGCTTGCCGAAAAAGGACGCTGGCTCTATGCTATTTTTGCTATGGGCGGTATTTGTATGTTTGTCATTTTTGGCGTCCTGTTTTACTTATCTGACATACTGGAAAGTCGTTACAACCTCCATGGAGTATGGAAAGGTTTTGTGTTAGCCATTCCGCTGATTTCCCTCTGTCTGTGCTCTTATGTAGGAGGCAAGATCATCGGCAAGCACAAAAAGCGCATGAAGTGGATCGGTTTCAGTGGTTTGGCCGTATTGACGATCAGCTTTGCCATTCTCGGATTTTTCCAAAATATTTATGCGGTGATCGGATTGTTTACGTTAGGGGGCGGCGGGATTGGCCTCGCACTTCCTTGTTTGGATTCCCTCATTACGAAGGGAATTGAAAAAGAGGAGCGCGGAACCATTACTTCGTTGTATAGCAGCATGCGCTTTGTCGGGGTATCGTTAGGCCCTCCGGTTGTTTCACTGCTGCTGGGTCGCAGTGGACATGGTCTGCTTTTTGGCGTGATGGCCGCAGTGGGAGGCATTGCAGCTATGCTGATGCTGTTTGCGGTCAGACCCAAGCAGGATGAACCCACAGATGACAAATCCACTGACCCTATGAATGTGGATAAGGGGCTAACCGATGTGTCCCGAGAAAAGCCTCTTTCTCCCAAGCTAAGACGCAAAGCTCCTGTGAAATAAGAAATAACACCCGTTGTCCATGAAATTATGGCAACGGGTGTTTTTGAAAACTGAGCAAGTATAAACTAATATTCATTTGTATATCATAGACTTACCCTTCTAGAGGGGCATGTGTCTTAGGCTTACGGCTTGCGACGATTTGTATGACATAGATCAGTAAGAACAGTACAATAAACAGCGAGGAGAGGCGGTACATCCACGCATAATCACTTGCTTTGGCGATAATGCCAAGTATAAGCGCTCCGGCTGCAACCCCAAAATCGAGGGAATTGAGAAACATTCCGTTTGCCATACCCCTCTGTTTAGGAGACACGACCTGAATCATCCAAGTTTGCAGGGTCGGCTGCATGACACCAAACCCGATACCGTAGCAAAGAGCAGACATATACATGAAGACATCACTGTGCGCGTAGGATAGCAGGATCAGACCGCCAATTAAAAACAGGGAGCCGGGGATGAGCAGTGCTTTTGCCCCCTTTTTGTCATAAATACGGCCCGAGAAGGGACGCACGATCAGCACGGATACTGCATTAAACAGGAAAAAGTAGGCAGGGTGCGCCAGATTTGCTTCATCCCCGTAAAGCGCCATAAAGCCGAGTAACCCACCATATGTGATAGACATCAGCATGTTCAACAAGGCGGGAATCCACAATTTACGGTTAAATGCCGGTTTTCGCCCTTCTTCCAAAGGAACCATAGGTGGTTCGATGTGCCCCTTAGGTAGTGTACGAATCAGCCAGTAAGCCAACGGGAATATCACAACAATTACAGCTGCTGTCGTATAGGCAAGCAGGTTGAAACTCCCGTATTGCAGCATCGAAATGCCGATGGTTGGCCCAATCGACATCGCTAGACTGGTGGACAGACTAAAGAAACCCATTCCTTCACCGAGACGTTTGGGCGGGATGACATCAGAGGCCATCGTTGGAAAGGCTGTACTACTCATACCGAAGCCGATCCCAAATAACATCCGCATGAGCAGAAGCACTGTAATCGTAGGTGAAACACTGTACCCCAGCGTTCCTGCCAATGCAAACAGTAGGCCCACGAAGATCAGGGTACTGCGGTGTCCTTTTTCCAGCATACGGGCTGAAAAGAGTCGTGCTGCAATCGCACTTAAAGCGAATAAGGTGGTAACGAGACTCACCTGAACGGAACTAGCGTGGAATGTATTTTTCACATAAGAAGGAATGGAAGATAGGATCATCTGTAATTCCAGGAATAAAAATAAATTGGAAACCGTAAGAACGATAAATTCCTTGGTCCAAAGAGGTTGCTTGCCTTGTTGCATATTAATCGTTCTCTCCTTGTTTCTCTGATTCGGTCATGTTGGCGTGAATTTGTAAAAGAGTCTGGCGGAATTGCTTCAGATCGGCCGAGGAAATTCCTTTTACAAAATCGTGATTGGCATCACGTTCGACAGGAAGAGTCTCCTCCACAAGCTGTCGGCCTGCTTCAGTCAAATGAAGCAAATAGGCCCGACGATCCTGTGGGCTATTGACACGCCGTACCCAGCCCTTCTTGTCCAACAAATCAATAATTCGAGTCGTGGTAGGCTGGTCCTTCACGGCCTTAGCTGCAATTTCTTTCTGATTTAAACCCTCAGCCTGATAGATTTGGTACAGAACCGACCATTGTTCTGGGGATATATCATAAGGTTTGAGGCGCTGCAAGAGCTGCTGACTCATTTTGCGGTGAGTAATCCCGAGTAACATCCCAATGGAACACTCGGAAGGCAAGTTATTCATAGATACTCCTTTCTGTTTCCCGTACATAAATTACTTCGAAATTAATTAGTTGTTATAACAATTATATGAACAACAAGTTATTTTGTCAAAGAAAGTTGTTCAGCTTTTGGGTTCTGCCATCACTAAAGCAAAACAAAAAAAACAGCCCGTAAAATACGGGCTGTTTGGGTTGATATAGTATCGTTTTGCCATGACTGGAAAATTAAGCTTTAGGTACAGTTTCCCAGTCCTTCAGGAAGCGTTCGATACCGCTGTCTGTCAGCGGGTGTTTCCACAGAGAAGGGAGCAAGGAACCTGGAATGGTGGCAATATGTGCACCAGACAGAGCAGCATCTTCTACATGCTTAATATTACGGATGGATGCAGCGATGATTTCGGATTTCAGACCATGAATGTCCAAAATTTGTCTCAGCTCACGAATCAGCTTCATACCATCAACAGCAATATCATCCAGACGTCCTACGAACGGGCTGATAAAAGTAGCGCCAGCTTTGGCTGCCATCAAACCTTGAGCCGCGGAGAAAATCAGTGTTACATTCGTTTTGATTCCGTTCTTGGTCAGCTCGTTACAAGCGTACAAGCCGTCTTCGGTCATCGGAAGCTTGATAACCACGTTGGGTGCCCACTTGGCGATATCATAAGCTTCTTTGAGCATATCTTCAGCCTTCAGACCAATAACCTCAGCACTTACGGGACCTTCAACGATACTGCAAATCTCCTGAATGACTTCCTTGAACACTCGACCTTCTTTAGCGATCAGTGAAGGGTTCGTTGTTACACCATCAACCAGACCCAAACGTTCAATACGTTTGATTTCTTCAATGTTACCAGTATCCAAGAAAAATTTCATTTGATTTCCTCCTCAGGTTTATATAATACATAATACATATCACATGCGATGTACAATAGTTCATTTAAATGTAGCATATTGCACACGTTAAACTTATAATTAGTATGTATTACATTCTTAATTGTGACACATTTTAAATTCGAAAACAAGCTGTGTATGATTAAAATTTGATGAATTGTCGGAAGAAGCTGAAATTTACCGATCCATGCTCGTCTATAATGTATACTACCCCACTCCATAAGGAGGTAATCACTATTCAACTGTCTGAAAGACAGCGGGAAATTGTTGAAATTGTCCGGCGTCTGGCACCTGTTACGGGGGATAAAATTGCTGAAACACTGGGACTGACGCGTCCGACTCTCCGTTCTGACCTTGCTCTGCTCGTTATGCTCGGGCTGGTGGATGCCAAGCCGAAGGTAGGCTACCTGCCAGGACGTTATCCTAAATATGATAGTCATATCGGCAACATGCTCAAAAAGCTGACTGTGGCAGATATACTTAGCGATCCGATTTTGATTTCCGGTGACACGACCGCCTATGATGCGGTGCTGATGTTGTTTCAGCAAAATACAGGCACGCTGATGGTCACAGGGGAGGAGCAGGAGTTCATTGGGATTGTTACCCGCAAGGATTTGCTGAAGGTCATGCTGGGGCATACCGATCTTCACACCGTCCCGGTGACCATGGCCATGACGCGCCGGGCCCAAATGACGACGCTTGCTCCAGAAGACACTTTACTGGAAGCGATATTGAGACTGATTCGGCATCAGGTCAATTGTCTTCCAGTTTTGGACGAGCAATGTAGCTCCTCAACTCCAATTCGGGGGTTGGTAGGACGGGTTACGAAAACGGATATCATGAATGCCATTCTGAGCTTGACAGAAGAAAAAACGTAAAACATTGAATAAGGGGGCCTTGTATGTACTGGTTGGCCATGCTGACGATGCTGATTGACCATGTCGGACTTGTGTTTTTTCCGACGGATCCAGCTTGGAGAATTGCCGGCAGGCTTGCTTTTCCAATCTACGCGTACGCGCTGTATTTGGGATATACTCATACCCGAGACATACGGAGCTATATGCTCCGTCTACTCGGACTGGCTCTGATATCTCAAGTTCCCTATATGCTAGCGTTTGATGTGCTTAGACCGAACGTAATCTGGACGCTATTGGCCTCATTGTTCGCGCTGGCTGCTGCATCCCGCTTGAAGCACTGGACGGCTGTAATGGTTCTGTACGTCCTTTCAGCTCTGGTTATGGAGCTCAGCCAGATGGATTACGGAGCCTATGGACTGCTGTTGGTTCTCATTTATCGATACACCCGTTCATATATGATGATTGCAGCCCATTTTATTTTGAACGTAGTGTATGATATAGTGCATCACGCGAATCTCCAACACTTTAGTCTGCTGTCCAGCATTCTGATCGTATGTTTTGCAACTGGAGAAAGCGGATTTTATAATAAGGTACCGCGCTGGTTGTGGCGTAGCTTTTACCCGGTACA
Organism: Paenibacillus sp. 203; assembly: GCF_037027525.1. Lineage (NCBI taxonomy): Bacteria > Bacillati > Bacillota > Bacilli > Caryophanales > Paenibacillaceae > Paenibacillus > Paenibacillus sp. 203. The sequence continues at coordinate 406,861 of NZ_JAXCHD010000002.1, read as the reverse complement.
TCTGGCTGTTATCGCGGCAATTCGTATCTGGCCCTAATCTATATCTTATACAGCAAAAGAACCTTTAAAACCACAACATAAATGGTTTTAAAGGTTCTTTTGTTTTCCTTTATTAAGCTAGCCAACGTTTAGGATACCTTGTTGGGACCTTGGGCAAAAGGAAGTGGGCGAAGGGGAGCACCTTCCTTCATGTATTGCACCAACACTTCTGGAATATTATGTATTCCACCTGCATTGACGCGATAGCCGTTTGTTTGCCCGGGCGAGTTAATCCCCCGTTTCACCGTGAACGTAACGTCAATTCCCAAGGAACGGCAAACTTCCAGCGTCTCCTTGGTATACCCACCATAAGGGAAGGCAAGTACATTCTGATCATTGTGTAGATGCTTAAACAGCTTCTTGTCAGCCATGCCCAAGTCGGTATAAACCCGCTGTTTGAATTCATTCTCGGTTTCCATTCGCCCCAGCTTTTTCGAATACACCGGACCCATCAGAAGTGGCTTTTGTTTGGTGCGCGCTGTGTTGGAGTATCCGTAAGCATGCTGGTCATTGGTATGGTTGTAAAAATCAATACCCTCGGCATGCATCTGATGAATTTGATCCCATGTCAGCTTAGGAATTCCAATATGTTTGGGATTGCTGATCGTGGACGTGATAAGAAAATTGGTTGCCGGTACCTGGTACTTTTTCAACACAGGAAAAGTGTCCGTATAAAAGGACTCATATCCGTCGTCGAATGTCATAAGTACTGCATTATCAGGAACCTTGGCTTTATGTAAAATAAAGTCCGTATACTCTTTCATCGTGATCCAGTGGAAGCCGTTAGCTTTCATTTCGTCCAACTGCCTCGTTAAATTACTAAGCTTGAGAGCGCCGGGATCAGGTGGAGTCTTGGTCACCTCATGATACATCAGGACAATTACTTTGTTTTGGTAATATACTTTATCTGGTGTAGGCGTCAGTGAGAATAAATGGCGTACCAGTCGATCTGCATGAGCTGTACGTGTACGATGAGTCCCTTTAACTGTAGGGGTGTGGTATATGCTACGTGCTTCATACACCAAAATCCCTAAAATAGCCAACAAACTTATGATTAGCAACGTTCTTTTAAAAAAAGTGTGTTTCATTGAATGACATCCCCCGCATGCAAAAAAATTCTGAAAGTATAGAGGTTTATACTAAATATGAAACTAGCAAAATCTAGTCTATCATACCGAAAACATGCGGGGGAAATATCACAACTTTGTTACCTCTGTGTTGCTTTTACAGATACCGATGAAGAGGTCGGGAAGTAACCGATCTCGACGGCATGCTGGATCATGTTCCGAATAAAGTTAAGGTCGGTTACCGGGCATTGAACGCCAGCTTGTTCCAGCAGAGCTGCGGTTACAGAGCATCCGTAACGGTAAGCTGAATCCTTGGCTCCGTCACCTTCCAGTTGTCCCATAGCAAGGTGAAGGGCATCCTCCTGAATGCCGGAAGACGGATTCAGCAGCCAAGCGCTGTAATCGTCAAAAGGCAGAGTTTCTACTGCGTAACCGAGTTGGTTTACCATAGCGATCAGTTCATCATATGGCAGTGGGTTCGGATTGCAGATATGGAAAATGCGGTTTGCGCTTTTTTGATGAACGGACAGCTCTACGATAGCACGGCTGGCGTAATCAATCGGTGTGAAGTCCGTATGCCAATCGGCTTGTGGCGCTTTGCCCAGCAGCAGCATCGCCTTCATCATACGATAATAAGCATTGCTGTCGATATTTCGCTGGAAGCGTCCGTTGGCCGAATGGGCTGTCAAATTGCCTGCGCGATAGATCGAGACAGGCGTACCCGCTTGAGCTGCTTGGAACAACAGCTTCTCCGCCGAGAGTTTACTGTTCGTGTACAGGTTGTCCACGTTCAGTTCTTCTGGGAAGGCAGAAAGCTCCAATACCGACTCCCATTTTCCTTCGTTAGCAAGATCCTCCGGTATTCCCATAGTAGAGACATGATGGAAGGATACTCCTGGCTTGGCTTGAGCGATTTTCAGCAGTTCCAGTGTTCCGGTTACATTCGTGCGATCGAAGGCTACCGAATCACCAAAATGGCGAACGTCAGCGGCGCTGTGAATGATGCCGTCGATTTGGTGCTCCAGCATATGGCGGTCGACGGAAGAGAGACCCAGATCAGCTTGCTCCAGATCCCCATAGACAGCTTTTACCCGTCCTTCGATCAAGCTGGAGATATCTTGTCCAAAATATCCCGTCAATACGGACTGAATACGCTCGATACCGGATGGACCGTCCTGAGAAGGGCGTACCATCGCGTATACTTTGGCTTCTGTCCGTTGAAGTAGGTCATACAGAATGTGCGAGCCCAGATAGCCTGTAGCACCGGTCAACAAAATCACGCGCAAGTCGCGGACTTCAGCTAAGTCAGAAGCACCAGACAACTCAATAGGATGCTCATTCAAGTCCATTTTTTCTTGAGAAATCGCGAGTGGCTTGCGTTGTGGCGTTTGTTCCGTACCTAATTGTTCCACATATTCAGCAAGCTCGCGAACGGTTTTGTAGCGGAAAAAATCTCCGATGCGCAACGCGCCATAGCGCGGTTTTAGAATAGCCAGCACATGAATGACACGAAGCGAATCGCCCCCGATCAGGAAGAAATCATCGGTAGCGCCAATGTTATTTTTACCAAGCACTTGAGTCCATGCTTCGGCAATGAGTGTTTCGGTTCCTTCTCGGAGAGGTTCCCCGCCAAATGAAAGATCAGACGCTTCGGGAAGTGGTCGCAGGGCCAGCTTTTTGCGATCGATCTTGCCAGTTGGTGAAATTGGCATGGCTTCTAGATGAACGACATGGCTTGGTACAAAATAAGAAGGCAGCTTGCCCCCAATATAAGACTGAATAACGTCTTGTGGAATGGATTGTCCATCCGAAGTGGTAAAATAGCCAACTAACATGTTCTGATCTGTGTGATCTTTGACGGCTACTACAGCGACGTCCTGAACACCTGGATGTTTGGAAAAATGGTCTTCAATTTCTCCAATTTCAATCCGATTCCCCCGAATTTTGAGCTGTGAATCCTTGCGGCTTACGTATTCAATCGTACCGTCTGGCAGCAGCTTGGCGATATCACCCGAGCGGTACATTTTTTCACCCGGAACAAAAGGATTGTCCACGAACGATTGGGCTGTACGTTCTGGCTGATGGAGATAGCCATGGGCCAACGCAGGCGTAGCAATGCATACTTCGCCCGGAATATTGACAGGGCAAAGCTTGTTATCATCGTTAACGATATACACTTTGTAATTGTAAATCGGCTTGCCGATCGGAATATTGACGACATGCTCAGGCACGGCACCACGGACTCGATGGGTCGTCGTCGCTACGGTGCATTCGGTCGGTCCGTATACGTTTACGATGTCGGTATCTGTACCGAATTTGCTTTGGAACGCTCGAACTTGTGAGCCGTACAGCGCTTCGCCTGCCACGGTAACGATCCGTACCTTAGCGAGTTTGCGATAACCTTCGTCTGACAAGTACGTAGATAGCTGATTAAAGAATACGGTCGGCAAAATGGTAATAATCGTCGTGCCTGTACGTGCAATGGCTTCAGCGAATTCTTCAACAGATACACGTTCTTCGGCAGACAGCAAGTACAATTTTGCACCGTAAAACAAGGCTCCAATTGTATCCCAAACGGATGCATCGAAGCTGTAGGTTGCAAATTGGGTCAATACATCCTGAGGTGTAATGTCGCAATCGCGTTGCACGACAGCTCCTAGGTTAACGACACCGCGGTGAGCGATCAGGGCACCTTTCGGTTTGCCTGTAGAGCCGGATGTATAGATGACATAAGCTAGATCATCCGGACTTACATTAACGTTTGGATTGCTTGCAGCATAGCCTGCCAGTGGTCCGTTAATTGCTAAAATTTCTTTTACCGTCTCAATGGAACCGCACAGTTCAGTCGCTTGTTCCATGAGTGCGGAAGTTGTTAAGACAAAAGGAGAACGCGTGTCTTCGACAATGTAGCTGCTCCGGTCGGCGGGGTGGGCGGGATCAACAGGCACATACACTCCCCCGGCTTTCAGGATACCCAGAAGGGAAATAACGGTCTCCAAGCTTCGTTCCATGAAGATAGTCACGAATTCACCTTTGGTAAGACCTTTAGATAACAAGACACGTGCGACTTGGTTAGCACGTTCGTTCAACTCACGGTACGTGTACTCTCCAGTGTGGGAAGCAATAGCCGGACGATCAGGGTATTGTGAAGCAGCCTCCTCAAACATTCCATGAATAGTTTGATGCTCAGGATATTTCACGACTGTATTATTTAAAGCTTCGTGAGCAGCTCGATCTGCATCTGATAATATATCAATGGAGTTCACAAGTGCATGGCTGTTGGTTAGCGCGCCGCGCAAAAGAGTTTCAAAGTATTCTGCGTATCGGACAACCGTTGTTTCCAGCAAGAGTGATTGATCATATCGGATCTGTATTTGATAAGTGCCATTGTGTTCACTAACAGCCCAGTCCATAATACGGGATTCTACTCCGCTGTCCGTAGGCAGATTTGCCGAAAATGAAGTATCGGCTTGTGGTTCTGCAAGGTATGCATTAGGCTCACGGAGCATCTCCTGAAATAAGTCTGCTAGTTCATGAAAAGTCGTTTCCTTTTCAACTGTCAGCGAAGCTGTAAGCAGACCGGTTTGTGGCACAAATGTAGAAAAAGAAACTTCTTCTTCTGCGGATAGGCGATATACCCATGCAGTATATGCTGATAGGAGCAACGCTTGTTTGTCTTCCGCAGTTTTTTGCTGATTTAATTGTTCCGAGATGGACGCTTCTAACTCTACTTGATAAGTAGAGGATGTATGCGTGCGTTGTATACGTGCACAATCCAAGGGAACTAGGAATGGGGATGGGGTTGTCTGTGTGCTGTTTTGTAGTAATGAAGCCATTACGCTAACCTCCTGAATGTATGATGTCTTAATATAAATGGTAAACTCAGTAAATGCCTCCGATCCCTTCAAATGCATGAACAGGAGGGAGGCATTACCGAATGATTTACTTATAAATGTTGGAGCGGATAAATGGTTATTATGATTTGGTACGGTTGGTGTCTGCAATTTTGAAATAAGATGTAATTTCTTGAAGCTCTTCAGACATGGACGTCAATTTATGGGATGAATCAATGATCGAATCCAAAGAAGCTTTTTGCTCCTCCACCGTTTGCACAATGTGAACACTGTTATTGGCTGTTTTGGTTACAGTGGAAGAAAGATCGTCTGCTGTCGCGGTCATTTCCTGTGTACCCGCAGATATTTGCTCAGTAGCGCTGGAAACTTCTTGGATTTGCCATGCTACATTTTTAGTTGCTTGAAGAATATCATTGAACAGCACGCCTGCTTGTCCGGCAACGACGATTCCGTTTTGAACTTCAACGTTTCCTTGCTCCATCGACTTCACAGCTTGTCCGATTTCACTTTGAATTTCTTCAATCAGGGACGTGATTTGTTTGGTTGCATCCGCAGATTGTTCTGCCAGCTTACGTACTTCACTGGCAACAACGGCAAAGCCTTTACCTTCTTCACCAACGCGCGCAGCTTCAATAGAAGCGTTCAAAGCGAGCAGGTTGGTTTGACTGGAGATGCCTGAAATGGTACTGATGATATTGCCAATTTCCTGCGAACGACTGTCCAGCAACTTGATGATACGGGAAGTATTGGTGACTGTATCGGTAATCAAGTGCATTTGAGATGATACCTTGCTTACAATCTCATTGCCTTCGTTAGAACGTTTTTCTACCGAATTGGCTTCTTCCGCAACATTGGAAGAACTCGTGGCAATATTTTGAATTACCGAAGCCATTTCAGCCATGGCACGTGCACTATCGCCTGTTGCTTTTTCCTGCGAACGGATATTCTCCGTAATTTCACTGATGTTTTGATTGATGATGTTGGAGTTGATTCCGTTTTGTTCGCAGATTGCGAGTAGTTCCTTGGCAGATTCATTAACTTCATCAGTTGTCTGCTTCACTTTGGTCATAATGCTGTTAATATGACTTACCATATCGTTGAAATTCTGATTTACGAGCCCCAAATCATCATGACCTGCATGAATTTGAACATCCAGATTTCCTCTGCTTACTTCACTGATACCGTACATCAGTTGCTTAATCGGGGACAGCGTGCGCTTCACAACCCAATATTGAAGCGCCAGGCAGATTAGTAGGAAAATCACTAAAATGGTAGCGCCGCTAATGAGCAGCTTGGTTAAGCCGGCAGGTACGGCGCCAGCATCTGCATCGACTGCAAAATATGCAAAGATTTTGCCACTTGAATCTTTAATCGGAGTCATCAAAGTCGTCCATGTACCAAAAGAATCATCGTAGAAGCTGGTAAATGTTGGTTTGCCACTGTCCAGCATACCGGTTACGCCGACTGCCACGACATTGGGTTGCTCGTACATAGAGCCAACGAGCAGCTTATCTTTTTCAAATGCTTCTCTGAGATCCGTTGGCATCGCCACAATAGAAGTTAGATTGCCATTTTCGAGCTCCGTCCCGAATATATAGGCATGAGAGATATTCGGATTGGTCGCCATGATGTTATCTAGGTACGTGCGGAGTTTGGTTTGAACGGGTCCATCATAGTTTTTCTCTTGAACCGCTTGGGTTACTTCATCGGAATTAATGCCCTGGGCCCACTTCAATGTGATTTTTTCCACTTGCCCATGCAATTGGTCTATCAAAATCGTACGTTGGATCAAATAGCTAGACACAATAAGGACTAGCCCAATCAATACGATGTTGAAGAAGGATAATAATAAGTTTTTGGTGAAGAATGATAAGCTACTCCACTTTTTCAAAATGTTCCACTCCCTGGTTGTATTTTTGTATATGGTGTTGAACCGCTTATCGAATGAGATAATCAAGTTCCCCTTACAAACATAATAATCGAGATAATAGACCCTTGAATTTTATGTAATAGGTCTTAAGTCCTTTTGCAGACAAGTATGATATCCCTATATATATGTCGTACGAAAAGCCCTTGAAATGAATACCTTACACAATAAAAAATTAATTTTTAATAGGTAAACGCTGTCTGTGATTCAGTATATTCCAATTTATACTTCTACTTGAAATTCGACTTCATTACAGTCCATAAGCAACTATTCAACAGAAACCATCATACTTTATAATAGAGTCAAATGCACTTATCAATTTGGGACATTTTTCATATTTAACGTTGGAAATGCTTGATTTATCGCGGTTTTTGTAAATTGTTTGCGAAATGAGTCCTTATATCTATGCAAAGAGAAGAGGGATAAGAAGAATGTCCAAGCTTACGATTTTAAAGGTTGAGAGTCATCACGAGGATTTGCATGAGTTGATTCAAAGGCTGGATGAGGACTTGCTGGAAAGGTATCCTGCCGACGAAATTTACTTGGTCGATTTTACCAATCCGAAAGTTAAAGAAATGGTTTTCGCTGTTGTGTATGTGGACGAAAAACCGGTGGCTTGTGGAGGGCTTAGGCCTATAGATGCGGAAGAAATGGAGCTCAAAAGATTTTATGTCGATTCCTCTTATCGCAGACAAGGAATTGCGGTGAGCCTATTATCTTTTTTGGAAGAGGAAGCCAGCAAACGGGGAGTTGTAAGGATTAAACTGGAGACCGGAGCGGCTCAACCTGAAGCGATTGCTCTCTATACCAAGCGGGGATACGAACCTATTGAACGATTTGGGGAGTATGAACACGATGAAAACAGCCTGTGTTATGGTAAAAAGCTGTCTCTGTTATTATAAAGCGTTCTCTTATAAAATGGATGATGATCAATACTAGCCTATATAGCGGGAGAGATGATAATGAATTTGAAGCAAAAAGCAGCCGAAAAAGCAGTTGAGGCGATTCAGGACGGCATGAAAGTAGGACTTGGTACAGGCTCGACAGCCTTTTGGGCTATTCAAAAAATTGGTGAGCGTGTAGCGCAAGGATTACATATACAGGCTGTAGCTACATCCCAAGCTTCGGAGGATCAGGCCAGGGAGCTGGGAATTCCCATCATTCCGTTTGATCAGATTGGAAGGCTTGACGTTACCATCGACGGTGCAGACGAGGTGAACGAGCAGCTGGTGCTGGTGAAAGGTGGAGGCGGAGCCTTACTGAGAGAGAAAATTGTGGAAAGCAATAGCGACCGATTAATTATTATTGTCGATGAGTCCAAGGATGTGAAGGTACTGGGTGCATTTCCTTTACCCGTTGAGGTCGTACCCTTTGCCAGTGAATGGACGTTGGAGGCTTTGCGGCAGACGGGCTGTAAAGCGGAGTGGCGTATGAAAGACGGCGAGCGCTTCCTTACGGATAACGGTAATTATATTGCTGATTGTCGCTATGGTACGATTGAGAATCCGCAGGAGTTGGAAAGCCGCTTGAATCAAATTCCGGGTGTAGTCGATAACGGACTGTTCATTAATATGGCGGACCAAGTTATTATCGCACGGGCCAATGGACAGATCGACGTCCGTAACAAGTAATGTTTAGGACCCGCCTGCTTCATCATGTGGCGTTGATGTTATTGATTTTATATACAGGGCTTCTATTATATTGGATGTTTCTCGGTTTTGGTCGTACATTACGGCCAGGACCCCCGTATTCGTATAATATTGTTCCGTTTGATACGATCAGGCAATACTGGCGGGCAATGGAGTCGTTTCCTTTTCGGGTATGGGGTGTTAATTTGCTCGGCAATATTGGCGTATTCATTCCCTTCGGTATTCTTGTGCCTATCATTTGGGTGTCCATGCGAAGTATAGGCAGTCTGTTGTTAACGATAGTGATCGCACTGGTCATTCTAGAGGTGTCCCAAATGCTGCTGGGCGCAGGTACAATGGATGTAGATGACATCATATTGAACGTTCTGGGAGTATTATGCGGCCGTGTTGCCTACATGTTTTTACGTAAGAAGTTAGGGATTACAACATAATCGTCCTGCTCTCTGGATCAGTGCATTAAGACTGACTGAGAGCGGGCTTTTTTTACATAATGAACTGTAACCTTCACATAATAGACGGTAATTCCTCCATTTATAGGCCGTAGGAGCAGGGGAAGGAACGCTTAAACTTGACAAAAGTGCACAATTAAGATATCTTGGAATAAAGATATGAGTAACGGAGGCTGTTAATATGTCTGTAAAACCAGATGATCAGGACTTAGCGCTTAATTTGTTCGTTGTTCTGGCTCGTGCTTATAATTCGGTCACGTCCCGTACGAATCGGGACATTCATAGTCATGGTTTAAATACAACAGAATTTGGAGTGCTTGATCTGCTGTATTATCGGGGACCACAGCCTTTGCAGAAGATTGGAGAAAAGGTACTAATCTCTAGTGGGAATATTACGTACGTGGTAGATAAACTTCAGAAAAAAAACTTGCTTACCCGTCGTGCATCACAAGATGATCGGCGTGTGATTTATGCAGAATTGACTGATGATGGACGCCATTTCTTTGAGCAAATATTCCCGCAGCATCATCGTGTCATTATGGAGACCGTAGATGGCTTATCTGTGGAAGAGAAGGAGCAGGCTATTCATCTGTTAAAAAAGCTTGGACTCACGGCTGAGGGACAGAAGAGTAACGGATCATAAATTGTGCGTGTGCAGGTTAAATCTGCTTTAGATAAAATACCGACTTCTCGGTATTTTATTTTTTTGTCGTATTTTGGGGGAGTAGGGTTAATGTAGAGGCGTAAATCAGGTATAATTATCTAATAGTCACGTCCGGAACAAATTCCTAGTACCTGTTTCGAATACAAAACCTTGTCGGGGAAGGAGCTGTACATGAGTATACAGCAATATACCGCAGGTGAATCGCTATTGATGCAAGCAGGAGCTTTGGCTGAATTAGTTACCCATAAGCAATACGAATTACAGCCCGATCTTTTGCAGCGTTTTGGGGATAACGGTAAAATAAAGACAAAACAGGATTCTATATATAGTTTGAACTATTTAGCTGAAAGTGTAATCATGAACAGCCCTATTTTATTTACACAGTATGTTTCTTGGTTAAAAAAGCTTCTGGAGGGTTTCGGCATAACCCAAGAAGACTTGAGCATCAATTTCAGATTAATCCAGGAGACGTTGGTAGAGCACTTCGATCATACAGATAAAGCTATGGTGCTGGAGCATCTGGATTTGGGGATACAGCAAATAGGGAAGAAAGAGGAGTATGCCTCTTTTATTACAGATGATAATCCCTATGCTGCTGACGTGGCTCAATATTTGGAACATTTACTCTCAGGTAATCGCAGACAGGCTTTGGATTGGATCGTCCGTTTGCTGGATGAGGGTATCTCTATTCAACATACGTATAAATATATTTTTCAAATTTCGCAATATGAAATAGGTCGTCTATGGCATGAAGGCAAAATCACCGTTGGTCAAGAGCATTTTTGCACTGCTGTGACTCAATTTATTATTTCCAGCCTGTACCCCCAATGGATGGGAAATGGAAATAAGGAACGCTGCCTCGTGGCGGCGTGTGTAGGCAGCGAGCAGCATGAAATTGGTCTGCGTATGCTGGCTGATATATTTGAAATGGATGGTTGGGATACGTATTATTTAGGCGCCAATGTACCTAATCGGAGTCTGCTTCAGGCCATTGTGAGTTACGAGGCGGATGTGGTGGCTATCTCAGCTACCATGGCTTACCATGTCCATCTAGTGAAAGAGTTGATTGCTCTCATTCGGCAAGACCCAACGACTAGCCATGTGAAAATTATGGTCGGAGGCTTGCCTTTTAATCTCGATTCCCACTTGTGGCAGGAAGTAGGGGCGGACGGATACGCACCAGGTGCAGAGGAAGCGCTGGAGGTTGCAGGGGACTTACTTTCGCTCAGGAAATAAGGTTAGTTATGTGAACCTGTAGTCATTTTGTAAAGGGGGCCTTTTAATATGAAGGAACCGACAGCAGAAATGGCTGTCCTGCGGAAAACGGTCGAACAATTAACGGATGAGATTGTGAAAAGCAAGGCCGAGGAAGAAAAGTTGCTGAATGAATTTTCATCAATGAACAACGAGCTGGTCAATCTGCAGCGTCAACTTGCCAAAAGCAATGCGGAATTAACACGGACGAAGGAAGAAGCGGTACGGGCTAATGACCTAAAGAGCACTTTTCTGGCTGTGGTTAGTCATGAATTTAGAACGCCAATGAACGGAATACTTGGAATGATTGAAATGTTAGGTTCATCCAAACTTTCCCCAGATCAACGGCAGGCCATCGATGTCATACGTGAGTCAGCCTCTCTGTTGTTGAACATGATTAATAATCTGCTCGATATATCTAAAGTGGAAGCAGGACAGATGGAACTGGAGATCGGAAACGTCAGAGTTCAGGCGATTATGAGCCACGTTGCTCAGTTGTTGGAGCCACAAATCTATCAGATGGGTAACCGTTTGAGTATAGAGACCGATTCCGGTGTGGCAGAGCATTTGGAGGGAGATTCGGCAAGGATCATGCAGATCTTGCTCAATCTGTTGAACAATGCGAATAAATTTACCAGTGAAGGATTGCTCATCATTCGAACAAAATTGGTGGAGGAAACAAAAGATTCCCAACGTGTTCGGTTTGAGGTGCAGGATTCGGGTATTGGTATTTCACCGGAGGATCAGAATAAGCTGTTTCAGCCTTATGTACAAGCCGGTGAAGGCAGCGCCTCCCAATATGGAGGAACGGGTTTAGGGCTATGGATATGCAGTTCATTTGTGGAACTCATGCAGGGAAAAATTGGGGTCGTCAGTAAAGAAGGCCAAGGCTCTACGTTCTGGTTTGAAATTCCCCTCATGAAAGGATCGGAGCAAGCAGACGAAATGGAGAAGCATGAAAATGGTGATTTGAAGGCATTTAGCGAGTTGCTGCGTGAGCATAGTCATTCTCAAACTATTTTGGTAGCTGAGGATAATCGGGTGAATCGGCAGGTGGTGCAATTACAGCTTAACCACCTGGGATTCCAGCATATTGATTTTGCTGAGGATGGACAAGCTGCTGTAAGAGCGGCCTCCGAACGATCCTACGCTTGTATTCTAATGGATCATCATATGCCTCTGCTGAATGGTCATGATGCGGCAAAAGCGATCCGCCAGCGGGAAGCAGAAAACCAGCAACCCCCTGTACCGATCATTTCTTTGACCGGAAATGTATCCGAGGAGGATCAGGCACGGAGCCAGGAGGTTGGAGTGAACGATTACTTGATGAAGCCAGTAACGATTGAAAAGCTCTCTGAAAAGCTTGTAAAATGGCTTCCAAAGCCGGAAACCGAGCCGATTTTGGATGAGGAAGTTATACGTGAAATTATGCTGCTGGACGAGGATGGCAGCACGGGACTACTGGAGTCATTGGTCGAAATGTATACGAGTGATACACCTGCCAAAATCAATAAGTTAAATGAACTGGCTGCTGCGGGCGAAGTTACAAAAGTAGTAGAGGCTGCTCATGAGTTGAAATCAGGCAGCGTGAGTCTGGGTGTCGGACGTTTGTCCTCGTTGCTGTCCGATATTGAACAGCTTGCACGGGAGAACCGACTCGAGAATGCGAAAGCGAAGTTGTCTGCGCTCCAATCTGTCTATCAAGCAACGTGTTCAGAACTGGAACGTTATATTCACCAGTGCTAGCCAGGTTTCCCCCTTGTTAGACTTGCATACGGAAGGAGGACGTAAGAGACATATATGAAAGAACAGTTGCGTTCTATTCACCCGCTGGCCTGGACGATTATTGTCGGTACTATTTTTGGGCGGATGGCGACATCCATGAGTATCCCGTTTTTGTCTATTTACCTTACCACCCGTTTAGGGGTGTCCCCCTTTCATACGGGGGTGATCGTATCGGTCAGCTCGTTGGTCGGCATTTTTGCCAGTTTTTACGGTGGATATATTTCAGATCGAATCGGACGGCGTAAGGTGATGCTGGTGTCCATTGCGAGCTGGGCGCTTGTATTCGTTGCTTTTGCGTTGGCGGAAGCGGCCTGGGCCTTTTTTGTCATTAATGCTCTGAATGGCCTGTGCAGATCCTTGTTCGAGCCAACCTCACGGGCGCTGTTATCAGATGTAACCCTGAAGGAGAAAAGACTGCTTATCTACAATATGAGATATGCGGCCATTAATGTTGGGGTGGTGGCAGGGCCGTTGCTTGGTTTAATGCTAGGATCTGCATCCACGGGTACGCCGTTTATGGTAGCTGCTGGTGTGTACGCATTGTACGGGGTACTGTTGTTGATCCAATTTGCCCGGTATGCATCGGATCTGCATATAGGTACAACAGCGGGAGAGGCTCCACTGCGAATGGGTGAGGCATTCCGTACAGCCAGCCGTGACCCGGTGTTTATGCCAATTTTGCTGGGAACGGTATTTTGTGTGATGGGCTATGCGCATTCCAATTCCACAATGCCTCAATTCTTGTCCTTATCCTTCGCAGAAGGAACCCGATGGTTTACATACATGCTGACGGTCAACGCGGTTTGTGTATTGGCATTTCAATATCCGCTGGTGCGACTGGCAAGCCGATTTTCCCCGGTGAATTCCTTGATTGCAGGGAATATATGTATTGCGGTCAGCCTGTTGCTGTGCGGTATGCTAAACTCAGGCTGGATGTTTATACTGGATATGGTGCTGTTTACGGTTGGTGAAGTGTTATTGTTCACGATGCTGGACGTATTGATTGACCAAATTGCAGATGCTCAATATAAAGGGACCTACTTCGGTACAATCGGCTTTAATAATTTGGGAAGCGTGCTGGCTCCTTTATTTGGTGGCTGGTTGCTGGATATCTATGGTCAAACGGCGCCGCTTGCCGTTTTTGTTCCGGTTGCCCTGTCGGTTGTGATTGGTATTCCATTCCTTCTGGTCGCACGCCGCCGTCTGGTGCAGCGTACAGCACGGATCGCGGCTCAGGGAGGAAAATCGGTGCAGCAACTGTCATCATAAAAAGGGAGTTGAGTGCAGGATGAAGTCGGAAGAAAATGCGCTACGAATCATACAATATATGAATGATCCGCAGGTACTGCAAGACTTGCGCTATGTGCGAGAGCTGAAGTTGCCACAAGGATGTATTGCCGCAGGCTATGTACGTAACCGGGTTTGGGACAAGCTCCATGGCTATACAACTGCTACACCTTTAAACGATATTGATGTTATTTATTTTGACCCGAAAAATACGCTAGAGGAACGAGATGAGTATCTAGAATTGTCCTTGAACCGTAAGCAGGCTGGACGTAACTGGTCTGTCAAAAATCAGGCTCGGATGCATATTCGCAACGGTGAGGCTCCGTATTCCTCGGTAGAGGATGCGATGAGCCGCTGGCCAGAGACGGCAACGGCTGTGGCGGTTAGAATGAATGACAAGGATCAAATAGAGGTCATTTGTCCGCATGGATTGGAAGATTTACTGGATATGCGGGTACGGCAAAGCCCTTTGTTTCGTCACACAACGGCTTTTCGTCAGCGTGTATTTGAGAAGCAATGGCTTGATAACTGGCCGTTGCTTATTATGGAGAATTAGAGTGTAATCCTAATTTCAGGATATTAAGGAGAGACGACAAACAATGTTTAAAAATATAAAAACAGATTCAGATCGTGAGGAGGTTCTGGAGCTGTTAACCTACGCTGTGCTGGATCACCCTGAACGCGGAGAAGCAGCTTTACGTACCTATCAAGCCTCGGATGACTGGAAGCTGTTCGGTGTAGAAGATGAAGGACTTATTGTAGGTATTGTCGGCTTTGAGGAGCAGGAGGATGGGACAACCGTAATTCGTCATCTGGCCGTGTTGCCTGAAAACCGTCATAGAGGATATGCCAGAGGTATGCTGCTTACGCTCATTCAGGAGCGTAATCCGAAACGGCTTACTGTGGACACGGATGCGGAGGGGGCAGATTTCTTCCGCAACGTGGGCTTTGCCGTCTATGGATCAGAGGATTTGCCAGAGGGTGGGCAATTCCATTGTGTATATGAAATAGACGAAGAATAAGCGAATCTCCGGGTCCCGCGTCCCTTTTTCTACATAAGATATGTTATGTAGAAAGAGGGAGGTGAGTTTCATTGGCGTACCATTACACAGCGATTGGAGATTCTTTAACAACAGGTGCAGGGACGTTGCTGAGCGGCGGATTTGTACCTATCTATCGGCGAATGACAGAAAGACATCTCCGTACGCCAGTCAGTTACGAGAATCTGGGAATCAATGGGCTGACATCGCAGGAGTTGCTGTCAATGGTCCGCAACAATCCGCTTTTTCGGTCGGCGCTCAGCCGGGCTGAACTTATAACCGTAACGATCGGCGGAAATGATCTGCGCCCATACATCAGCGCCCTTGCTGGAGGTTCCGGCTTGTCGGGTTCTTCCATTCCGCAAGCGTTGAATCACACAAAAGAACATGTGCGCCAAATTGTACATGCCCTGTATCAGATAAAGTCCGGTCAGCGTGAGCCATTTATCATCCGAATGGTGGGATTATATAATCCTTTTCCAGGGGTGAGGGAGGCGGGAGTATATGTGCGCCAGTATAACTCGTTTCTCTATACATTGGGCGGACCAAATTACCGGGTGGCGAACATTTATCCCGCATTTGAGGGCTATGAACGGGCACTGCTTTCGTTAGATCGGGTGCATCCGAACAGTCGTGGTTATCGCGTGATTGCGGAAGAGCTGAATCGGCTTGGTTATGCGCCGTTACGGTGAGCGTGAGAGGATGCTTTGGATCGGACAAAGTATATTAAAGAAAGAGGTTCATGATGGCAGTAGCAACTGACCATCATGAACCTCTTTTTCTGCATTTCGGCGTGCTAAACTTCCAATATAGCCTTCAGCTTGGTGCAGTCTTCCAGTAACTCGGGCAGCTGACCCAAAAATAGAAGGAGGGCTTTCACGTGAGCTATTTCCACGTTTTCTTCCGAGAGTTCACCCTTTAATCTGCTTAGGATTTGCACATATTCATTCCGGGGAGCTTCATTTAATTTAGTTTGTTTCAGAACCGTATCCATACGTTGCAGTGCATAGGAGATTTGTTTTCCCTTGGTCCAGATTTGATCAGAATCTTCATGGAATACGGAATCGCGGCCCCACATGATTTGATGTTGAACATCAGGGCTCAGCATTCCTTGTGCCAGCATATCCGTAATGCTGAGCATAAATTCAGCCAGTGTTTGCTGCTCCGTCCAGGACAGCTCTGAATCGCTCAATCGGAGGGAATTGACAATCATGCTTTTGACGACAAACTCAATATCATACGCATAGTTTTTTATGGATTGTCCATAAGCATCAATTAAGAAATCAACCATCACGTTAGACAAATAAAGTTCAACACGATCAATGGCTTGTGCGATTTTTTCTTCCTTAGAACCGATTAAAGGGACGGAGTATACCAGCAAATGAACTTTATTCTTATAAATCCGGCCCAGCGCAATCAAATACAGTTGTCTCAACTTTTCACGGGAAGGTAGCTGGTGCTTCAAATAAAGTTCTTTAATATCTGCATCAAGAAGCTTTTCAATCAGGACGATTGTCCCCAGCAGCAACTCTTCTTTACTTTGAAAGTATTTATAAAAGGAAGCCTTCACCATCCCGCTTTCGCGGGCAATTTCATCCACCGAGGTGGCATCGTACCCTTTTTCAGAAAACAGGGAAAGGGCGGCATAGATAATATCTTCACTCGTTATTTTTTTCATTGTACCCCCAATTTTTTGCTCTGTCTCTTTAATTTCCAGCGGGCAATAACCATATACAGGGACGGAACCACAAACATCGTAAGAATGGTCGAGTACATCAATCCAAACATAATGGTATACGCCAGAGGTCTAAACATAAGTTCCCCAATAAGCGCAATCGGAATCAGACCGACAATGGCTGTCAGTGAAGTAAGCAATATGGGGCGGAAACGCGCTTTGGTCGCTGCAACAACAGCCTCCTTCAGTTCGATCCCTTCACGTCTTGCATCCTCAATAAACTCAATCAGCACAATGCCGTTACGTACGACAATACCTGCCAAGGTCATTAAGCCCAACACGCCCATAAAACTAACCGGCGTATTTAGAATGAACAAGCCAAGAAATCCGCCTGCTGCTGCCATATACACGGTAGTCAATATGATGAGTGGAGTCGAGAAAGAATAAAATTGCAAAAAGATCAGCATGAAGATTAATAGTATGACGACAACATATAACCATCCTATTTCTGATAAAATGTCATCTTGTCCTGAAATCTCGCCCCCAATTTCCCAAGTGTAGCCTGGAGGAAATTTAATATCCTGCAATTTAAGCTTGACATCCTTCATGACTTCGGAAGCTGTACGCCCGTGAACTTCAGCTTCAACAGTAATCGAACGTTTTAAATTATAATGGTTAATTTTTTGTGTTGCAAAGGATGGTTTCAACTCAGCCAATTGAGATAAAGGGATTTGAATACCATTGGCATTGGTCACATTCAATTGCTGAAACAAAATTTCAGGATTTTGATCGGTTTGGCTTAGCTTCAGCTTAATATTGATCAAATCTTTCCCCGTATCAAATCGGCTAAAGCTCACGCCATTACCCATTAACAAGAGTGTACGTGTCAGATCATTATTGCTTACCTGATATTGATCCATCGCTTGTTTGTTGATTTGGAAATCTAACGTATATCCTTCATTTTCCATATTATCTTGTATGTCCTGTGTTCCTCTGGTAGCCATAATGCCTTCTTTTAACTGCTGTGACAACGAACGCAACTGATCTACATCATTGCCTAAAATCCGAATGGAGATCGGCTTACCGAGAGGCACCCCTACTTTGGCTATTTTCAAGGAAATAGATTGACCCGGATAACGATCCTTTAAGATGGAGGGCCATTTGTCTGCCATTTCATCGGGATCAAATGCACCTTCTTCCCCAATAATAGCAATTTGACCCACGGTTGTGCCTGTTTTGGCGTCAGCGGTCATATCTTGAAACAACCGGGGAGCGTCGCCGCCAGCCGCATAACTGATCGTCTCCACATGAGGTTGCTGCTTCACCCATTTGGCAATATCCTCGGTGACCCGCTTGGTTTCTTCTATAGAAGTACCTGTAGGCATACGCACATTAATGCTTAATTCCGGATCGTTGGTTCTGGGGAACAGGTCGATCGGAATCAGAGCAAGTATGCCGTACAGCGTGGTACTGATCAATAATCCTAATGCAGCATATAATCCAGGTTGCTTAATGACTCTCGGAATCAGCTTGCTGGTATATACGTTACGAAGAGCATCAATTTGTTTTCCCAGCAGTCCCGACGGCTTCATGGTGGAGTTGGGCGTTTTTTGATTTCGTTGTCCATACCATTCTCTAAAGATTGGGATGACGGTAAAGGACATAAGCATGGAAGCCAATAACGTAAAGATAACAGCAAACGGTAGTGGTTTGATAAGGGAGCCTGCATCGCCTGATAAAAAGAACAGCGGGGCAAAGGAGGCTACAGTTGCCAGGGTTGCGGTCAAAATGGAAATGGAAACTTCTTTCGTTCCATTTAATGCTGCTATCTTGGGACTCTCGCCCAAGGTCATCATTCTGCGTTCAATATTATCATTAACCACCACAGCATCATCGACTAGAATCCCCATTACAATAATTAAGCCAATGACCGTAACCTGATTCAATGTTATTCCGAGCATAGGGAGAATAATGAGACCTATGGCGATTGAAATAGGAATAGCCAGTGCCACAAAAGAGGATGTAATCAGATTCAAGCCCAATGTACATACGATCACAACCGCCGCAATGGCAAACAGCAATTCACGGGTCAAGCCATGAAAAATATGATCAATCCGCTCGGTCTGTGAAAATAACGTATTCAGTTGAAACGTATTAGGCAGATCTGGTTTTAACAACTGCATTTCTATATTTACTTTGCTATAAATCGTGTCTACGTCAGAGCCGGTATTACCGTTAATCGTCAGCGTAATAGCTGGTTTACCGTTAAAAAAGGCCATATAGCTGCTGGTGTTATGTGTAAGCAATACGGTGCCCACATCACTGAGATACACAGGAGCACCGCTGTCTGTTCTGGAAATAATGACTTTACTCAAATCCTGAGCATCCTTGGATTGCTTTACATTCAAGCGATAGGTACGTTCATTGTAATCCAGATTGCCTATCGGATATTGCTCATTTTCCTTCTGCACTGCACTCATGAGCTGTTCCCAACTGATATGGTACTGTTGGAGCTTTTGAGCATCAATCTGAATCTGAACCTCTTGATCCGGTAATCCCTTGATTGTTACTTCCGATACACCGGGAATGGTTTTTAATTGATCCTTCCATGATATCACCATATCATTTAGTTGATACAATTGCTCCACAGAGTCCCCCGTGATGGCGTAGGAATGGATAAATACTTTATTCAAATCATCGTTAACGACAGGCTTTTGAGCATCTGTGGGCAGAAAAGATTGGGCATCGTTCATTTTTTTGCGTAATGTATCCCAGACTTCTGCGGCATTGGCGTTGCCTTCTGTCTCAATGATAATCGTCGAAAGTCCATTTTCGGATGTAGAAGAAATCTTTTTAATATGATTGATTTCTTTCATTTTTTGTTCCAGAGGCTTCGTGACCGTTTGTTCTACCTTTTGGGGGGTAGCTCCAGGGTAGAGGGTCGTGACCACAGCGGTTTTCTTGATAATATCCGGCGTTTCCTGCCGGGGAAGTTGAGAGACACTATATAGCCCGGCAACAATCGCCATGATAAAAATAAAGAGGGTCAGTTTTTTCTTTTTGATAAAATATGCAATCATTTGCTCGTTCCCCCCATGATCTGAACGAGCAGCCCATCGTAGATCAGGTTTACTCCGGTGGTAACGATACGATCCCCGACATTCAGCCCCTTGGTAATTTCAAGCTTATTGTTGGACATCTGACCGACATTCACGACCGTCTTGACCGCTTTGTTGTTCACCACTTTATAGACAAAAGTATCTGTACCGTTATTAATGACAGCTTTGGCTGGGAGCAAAATTTGCTCACTCTGAGTCAGTTGGCGGCCTGCCTTTATGACTTGTCCCGGAGCCCAATCATGCTGGGTGTTAGGAACAATCACTTCCACGTTGATACTGCCCGTATTGGTGTTGGTGGCCGGATAAATTTTACTGACCGTTCCTTCTCTGTTCTCATCGTACAGTTGAAGCTGGACTGTCTGACCTTGCTTCCAGTTCGTGATTTCATGATCGGGAACAGGGAGCAGCACCTTGAGCTTATCGATTTGTCCGATACGATATACCGGCTGTCCAGCGCTCGCCAATTGTCCCACCGTTGCTTTTTTCTCCAGAATAACGCCGGAAATGGGGGCTTTTAAAGCTGTCTTGGAGAGGGAAAGTTCGGCTTGCTTTTTGGCAATGACCGCTTGCTGATATGCCGCAGTTGAGTTATCTCGGGAGGCTCCAGCCTGTTCCTTCGCAGCGATAGCAGCTTCTTTCCCAGCTTGGGCTTGCTGTAGGCTGGATTCTGCCGATTGCCGATCTTCCAATGTTGCCCCCTCCTGGATTAAGGAGAGGGCTTCTTGTGTATCCTCCAGGTCCTTGGTGGCATTGGTCAAAGCGAGCTGCGCATTTTCATAATCGTTTTTGGTTGCAGCTCCCTGATCATATAAAAGCTTGGTGCGTTCAGCGGTAGCCTGTGCTTTAGTCAAAGCGGACTGTGCTCTTTGCACTTTGGTACGGACCTGTGCCCTTTCCTGCTCACGGGCACCCTTGTTCACTTTGTTAACTCCAGCTTGAGCTGCTGCCTTTTGCGCGTCGGCGGATTGAATGGAGGCATCTGCACTTGAAATGGCAGCTGTAGCATTTTTGATACCTGCCTGTGCTTCAAGAATAGCTGTACTAGCCTGCTCCAGTTGTAGCTGGTAGCTGGATGAATCAAGCATCGTCAAGATCTGCCCCTGGGATACGGAGTCTCCCACATTGACTACTGTGTCGCGAATCAGTCCGGATAACTCAAAAGATACGGAGGTATCCTCATAGGGCTGTAGTGTGCCTGAAAGGTCAAAAGAAGCAGACAGCGGTTCTTTTTTAACAACCATCGCTTCCACCTTTTGCTTTTGTTGTTCTGCTGCTTCATTATTACTCGATCCTGTAGATGAGCAAGCTGAGGTGAACAGAAGAATGAATATAGCAGATATGTAGAGACTGGGTTTTAACAAGATGATCATCCTTTCTGTCTTTTTGTACTTTGAAGTTTATTTATAAACTAATTAGTTCATAAGCGGATTATATGACCTGATTTGTGGCATGTCAACAACTGATTACAAAAAAATGTCCCAAATTCAGGATGCGAAAGGGAGCAGATTCAGGTCCGTGGAAGTACATGGTAGACAAACGTAAAAACGACCTTTCTCAAAAGAAGAGAAAGGTCGTTAAGAAAATAAATATAGCTGTTTAGCCGACTAATTTACGGAATAAGCTGCGTACAGCCCACTTGCGCTCACTTCGTTTACGGTATTTGGGCAGAGAGCGATAGACGGCAATGGACTGGTTAAAGGCTACAGTGGCTTCATCCTTGCGTCCCAGCATACGGTACATCAGGCCTGTCAGATAATAGCTCTCACTGGAGGAAAACTGAATTTCCTGAAATTGCTGCAGATAATGAAGTGACTTATTTACGTCGCGTTCTTTGAAAGCAGCGGCTAAATGCAAATAAGGCTCACCGTATTGCACCCGCGGGTTAATATCCAGTGCTTTCAGTAAATCCTGTTCTCCATCCTCCAGATGGTTTGTGTGTACTTCAGCCGTTCCCCGTGCGTTCCAATAGTCTGCTGATTCTTCATAACGGGATTGAATTTCCAATAACAGCTCCAAAGCCTGAGGATATTTCTTGCTTTCGATCCAGATACGAGCCAAATCGAACTTGGCAGCCACATCGTTGGCGTTTAGCGTAATCTGTTGGCGCAATCGAGCGGCATTGCGTCTTCTTTTCCATGGTTTGCTGATGCTGGGCAATACACCGACAAAGCTGCGATCCAATATATAGATCACGATTAGGAGTACGAGCATTGCCAAAAACGGGTTGCCGAGCAAACTCCATAGTAGAGAGAAAATTAAAAATTTCCCAATCATTTTGCTCCAATCCTCCTGTGCATGTAACAATCCATACTTTCCACATTATAGCATAGTGTTACTTTAAGGGTCATTAGCATGATGAGATTTGGAAGGATGGTAGAGGGGCGAGAAGAAACATACTTATTTGTGATGCTCGATGTATAGTTTTACGAGAAAAGGAACCTTTTTTTATTCCCGCCAAAAGGTTGAACAGTCTGCCTTATCCAAAATATTAAACTCGATCATTTTCTCAAGTAATGAGAAATCAACTGGACTATCCCACTGGATACGTACCAACTGCTTGGTGTGATCATAGCCAGCCTGCACAATTAACTCAGAAAAATGATTAATCCCTGCCTTTTCAGGGGCAACGGCCAAATGATGTTTGGCTACGCTAAAGCCAATAATAAATGTGCCGTGATCCGTAAACATAGGCTGACTCCACGCAATTTTTGCCATTAAATTTGGAAACTTCTTGGTTACCCAAGCCAAAACCTCTTGCGTTCGAGCCCGATGTTGGGGGTTATCAATATGCGCTAAATATTCTGCAAAAGCTTCCATGTTGTTCCCTCCTTAATTAAAAATTATATCGTTCAGAAAAGTCCCTCAAACCTATTTGTCGTTAAAACTCCTCACAGAATGGCTCAGACAGATTCTTAACAACACCTATTTCCAACTATATATATTTTCAAACTAAATAGTCAAAATGGTTTAACTATCATTTTATCGCAGCAACATGTTTCTTAAGGAGTAATTGTCTGTTGAAAAAATATAAAAATATATTTAGATATAAAAAAATACCTTTTATGGCCTGTTATATTCCTCAGCAAGAATAGAGTACAAATATGAATCATGAAACTTGCCTTTGTAGTACCAGTGTTCACGCATCAAACCTTCACGTTGCATTCCGATCTGTTGCATAACCTTCTCAGAAGCCTTGTTTTCTGGACGACATGTTGCATAAATACGGTGGACAGCAAGTGTGCTAAATCCAAAGTCTAGTAACGCTCGTGCTGCCTCTGCTACATAACCCTTCCCTTGATAATCTGGATTCAAAACGTAACCCATTTCTGCATTAGTATCTTTGACATGAATACCAACACCGCCGATCAGGGTTCCATTGTCTTTCAGACAAACGGCTAGTTCATAGTCTTGTCGTGGCTGTTCCTGCTGTGAAGCTAGAACTTGTTCTATATATGCCTTTGTATCTTCTTCTGTATTTGGTCCCCAGGCCGTATATCTAGTAACTTCAGGCAATGACGTGTAGGTATGTATACTTTCCCAATCGGATCTGCCAATATCACGAATGATGAGCCGATTTGTCTCAAATTGCATAACGATTCCTCCTGTCTATAATCAACAGACTCTACTTAGTATTTTAAAACGATTAACATCTCAATCCAATCTTTTATGCGTTCGTAGCCTTTAAACGTGAGACCTCCATTTAACAATGAACCTAGACCTTTTGCCGCCTGAACGCAAACCGCAAGGGAGGCGTCCGGCAAAAGGCAATCAGAAGATATTGAATGTGGTACTGGAATCCTCCTGTTATTGGCTATCTGATTCGTCCTAAAACAGCCTGCACGCTGTGACGAAACGTTTCTGCCATTTATCATCAAACGTGTCAAAATGAACGCCGCGTTCTTTGGAGAAGGTATGCAGCAATGTGTTGTTCCCTGCATAGATCGCCACATGGCCGATCTCCAGGCCGCGTGCGCTGAAGAACAGCAGATCGCCTTTGCGCAGCTCGTTCAGCCCGACCTTCCGGCCTTTTTTAGCCTGATCGTAAGAGACACGGGGGAGGTCGATAGAGAGCGTATGCCGGAACACTTCCTCCACAAATGAAGAACAATCAAAGGTCGATGTCTGGCCGCTTGCTGCTCCGAATTCATAAGGAGTACCAAGGAATTTCTCTCCGTAGGCGATCAGTTCATCTCCTTGTCGTTCCACCAGGGATGGGCTGGTATAATCGCTGTATTTGGGTTTAGCCGATATGTATCCGGTCAGGTTGTCTTTAGTGCGCACTTCCAGCCAGAGAGCATTGACCTCGCGAATGACATGAACCTTTTCGTCGGCTGGAATAAGCCGTAGGGAAGAGGAAGCTATCGATGAATCCGGTTTGCTGCGCAGGTTGACCCCGAAAAGAACCGTTGTGAAAAAATCGTCCCTGGAGGCAATTCGGATGGTCCGGGTCAAGGCCTCCCACTTTACTGTGCTCCCAAGTGCTTCGCTTACAAAACGCAGTGGAATCATCGTGTTGCCCTCAACAATCCGTCCTGGAACATTCAGGGACAGCGTATCGCCGTTTAAGGTGGCAGCGAGTTCCCCGATGCGATAGGTCAGCACCGTGTCGTTTTTGGTTGCCGTTACGGTTTTGCCGGATCCATCCCAGGAAAGCCTGGCTCCTTGCGCCTCAAACAACTGGCGCATGGGGATGAGCGTTGTCCCGTCTAGCAGCAGCGGCTGGACGGCAAGCTGAAGCGGGCGGTCATCTACATAAACGATTGTCACCGGAGTCGTCCGTACCGACTTTGCATACGACGGGTTTGCCTGGAGCAGTGATACCGCTAGCAGAGCTAGCAATACTTTCTTGTTGATTGTCATGCTGTTATCACCTCATTGTGAATATGTTCATCTAAGTTGTACGAGACTGCATCCGATTAGTTGTGTACTAAATATTGGGTTCATTTAATAAAACAAAACAAACAAACATAAAACAAAATAATATCTGTGTTTTATTATTGACATCAAAACAAAGTAAAGATAAAATTATATGTGTGAAATATTTCACTTTATAGATTGATTCCCTATTTAGCGAGGCATTAAGAAGTGAATTCTTAGGAGGCCGATTTTTTATGAGTGCACATGTATTTTTTGTACCATCTATCAATCTTATGGGAACAGGGTGTTTACATGAAGTTGGGCCGTATATAAAAGAACTGAATTTAAACAAAGCTCTAGTCGTTACGGATAAATTTTTGATGAAGAATGGCATTGCAGGCAAGGTTACATCTTTGCTGGATGATATTGGATTGAACTATGCGGTATACGATGAAGTAAAACCAAATCCGACCTGTAAAAATGTACATGATGGTGTTCAGTTTCTGCAAGAAAACGGATGTGACTTTTTAATTTCGATTGGCGGAGGATCACCACAGGATACGGCTAAGGGAATCGGCATTATTGCTACCAATGGGGGACATATAACCGAGTATGAGGGCGTTCATAAATCCACGCATAAATCGCTTCCTATTGTGGCTATTAATACCACAGCAGGAACATCGGCTGAAATCACGATTAATTATGTCATTACGGACGAAGAGCGCAAGGTCAAGATGGTTATGGTGGATAAGAATAGTGTAGCTACGATTTCGGTCAACGACCCTGAACTGATGGTAGATAAACCCGCCGCATTAACGGCAGCTACAGGACTAGATGCTTTGACTCACGCTATTGAAGCTTTGGTTACGCCAGGCTCCTATCCTGTAACGGATGCGACTGCGTTGGCAGCAGTAGAGATTATTTTTAATCATTTGGCTCGTACGGTAAGCAACGGTCATGATATAGAAGCACGAGAGCAAATGGTATACGCTATTTTCTTGGGAGGACTTGCATTTAATAATGCTGGATTGGGTTACGTTCATGCAATGGCGCATCAGCTTGGCGGCGTATACGATTTGCCTCATGGTGTTTGCAATGCCATGCTGCTGCCAATTGTGGAGGAGGAGAACGCCAAGCATGTACCAGAGAAATTTCGTGCCATCGCTAAGGTCATCGGTTTTGAAGATAAGGGGAAAACGGATAAGGAATGCGCAGACTATGTAATCCAAAGAATCAAAGACCTGTCGAAGGAAGTTGGGATTCCTTCCAAACTTTCTGAACTGGGTGTAAATGAAGTGGATTTGGAACTGCTTGCCGAGAACTCAATGAAGGATGCTTGCGCTCCGGGCAATCCGTTCATACCTAGCAAAGAACAAGTTATCGAGATGTTTAAGAAAATTCTTTAAATAAAAGGTACAATTATTTTACTAAATACTTTAAGGGCTGTCCCAGGAAATGATCGAAGAATACTAGGAACGGCCCTTTTTATTTGCATTTTCTACTAAGAGATTTGTGAGACTAGAGATAAGACAACCCCATTGAAGATTAATGGCACAGCTCTTTCGGCTAAAGCTATAGGAGACTCTTTTTTTCCTTCCGCATTCCAACGAAAGGTAACACCATAAATGGACCAGCTTAATATGTTCGCGGCAAGTTCTAACGTTCTTTGGTCTGTATTATTGGCTTCTCTTGTTATGAGTTGAAGTATGAAGTGCTCTAATTGATTCTTAATATGTTCTTCCAGGATCGGTGCCACTGAATTATATTTATGAACGCATTGGTTACTTGAGTCGTGATAGTCACATAACGAAAGAATAAGTTTCTGAATGGTCTCCTCCGACAAACGTGCCTCAGCATCAATCCTTTTGATAACATACTCCAAAAATGCGTCTGACAAAAGGGTTTCAAGCAGTGCATATTTATCTTGAAAATGTGCATAGAACGTGGCACGGTTAATGGTGGCTTTTTGGGTAATGTCATTGATCGTAATCGTGTAGAAGTCTTTCTTATTTAATTGGTCAACGAATGCGTCGAGAATTAATCTACGTGTTCGAATGACGCGCGGATCATTTGGGTTGGGTGAAGTTACACCAGGCATCTCAAGACACTCCTTTCAGGTAAATCAAATGATTTCCCCATTATAAACATGTGTTGTTTTATCAACAAGTGAATTTAGATATACAACAATTTCATAACCCTTTTGGTTAAGCAACAGAAAGAACATTTTGTCGGTTGAATGATAAATTAAACATTGCTAACATTTTACTTGCACCCCGTTTGATGATGCACGAGCCTTCTATATAATCCTTTTAAAACGATAAAAGAAAATGAGGAGGTACAAGCCTTGAGTAATCAACCGCAAAATGTCCATTCAACAGAAGCTTTATTTCAACCTTATACCATTCATAATCTGACCTTACAGTCTCGTATTGTAATGCCGGCAATGGGCCGCGCTTTTTCACCCAATGGTGTGCCAGGACCGGATGTAGCCGCTTATTATCGCCGTCGCGCAGAGAATAATGTAGGTCTTATTATTACTGAAGGCGCAGTGATTGACCATCCGGCTGGAACAAGTGAGCCGAGGATACCTAATTTTTATGGGGAAGCGGCTTTAAACGGTTGGGCTGAAGTGGTCAGACAGGTTCATGAAGCTGGTAGTAAAATTTTCCCACAGCTTTGGCATATGGGAATGGCTCGTCCTTTGGGATCTCAGCCGAATCCGGAAGCACTATCGATTGGTCCATCGGGGCTGGATCTGGATGGTAATAAAGTGACCGAGCCGATGACAGAAGAAGAAATCGCCAAGGTCATTGGCGCCTATGTCGATGCAGCGGCGAATGCAAAACGACTGGGCTTTGACGGCGTTGAAATTCACGGAGCACACGGTTATCTGGTTGATCAATTCTTTTGGGAGAGAACGAACCAACGTACGGATCGCTATGGTGGCGATATCATAAAACGTGCACAATTCGCCATTGAGCTTGTGGAAGCTATTCGTGCTGAGGTTGGCCCTGACTACCCTATTGCCATGCGTCTATCCCAATGGAAAATGAATGATTACAACGCAAAGCCGTTCGATACACCGGATAAACTGGGGCAGCTACTGAATGTGTTAGTACAAGCGGGCGTGGACATCTTCCATTGCTCGACACGTCGCTTTTGGGTACCTGAATTTGAAGGCTCCGATTTGAGCTTTGCCGGATGGGTGAAGAAGCTGACTGGAAAAACCACGATTACGGTTGGTTCTGTAGGTCTGGATGAGGATTTTGTAAGTTATACGGAAGGGAAAGGGGCAGGGCACCAAGATATTAATGAACTTCTGGAACGGCTGGACAACAATGAATTTGACTTGGTAGCTGTTGGGCGTGCGCTTCTGGGAGATCCTACTTGGGCTACGAAAATACGTGAAGGCCGAATTCATGATCTTCAAACCTTTACACCTGAGGTACTTCAAACGCTCAACTAAAACATATCATACTTTGAACACCACTTCATTTCATAAATAAACACTGTAAGCCAAAATACTCAAAGTGAGGTAAGGAACTTTGGTATTTTGGCTTTTTTATGCGTCTGCGATAGTAGTCCATCATGAACCATTTTAGATTAAGTCATATTTGCTTTAAAGTTTTCTTTTCTTGGGTAATTTAGATTTCATTATAACAGACTTAATCCTAGTTCTTTGAAATCATTCATATACTAAAACCAGATCAGACTGACACCAATACTTGATATATATATATGTCTATGTAATAATGCTTGTATGTTAAAAAATAATGCAGCTGCACTGATAGGAACCATTAGAGACTTGATCAATAAATTGATTGTGTCTGAGCTTGAAGCGAATGGAATTGAAGGGATTGTTCCTACTCATGGTGGAATTCTAATGTTCCTTTATCAAAAGGATGGGCTTTCCATTAAGGAATTGACGCAAAAAATTTCTCGGCAGCAACCCACTGTCACTGTTTTGATCGACAAGCTAGTGAAGTTGGGATATGTCGAAAGAAAAAAAGAAAGGGAGGATAGTCGAGTTACCCTGATATTTCTGACCGATAAGGGAAGAGAGATAGAGCCTATATTTGAGATGATCTCCAACAGATTACAAGAAACGATCTATGGTGGTCTTAAAGATGAAGAAAAAGAACAGCTGGAATATTTGCTGGAGCATGTCAAAAACAGATTATAAATTTTTTTAAGTAAATGTATAGATATCTATATTAATATCAAAATAACAATAAAACATCGGGAGGTTATTAAAATGAAACATCTTATCATCTATGCTCACTCTAACGCAGAAAGCTTTAATCATGCGATACTCGAAACGGTTGTAAATACCTTGAAAGAAAAAGGTGACGAAGTCGTTGTACGCGATCTATATGCCCTTGATTTTCAACCTGTATTAAAACCTGAGGATACTGCCGCTATGAGAGCAGGGCAAACCCCAGCTGATATCAAAGTCGAGCAGGAATACATCTCACAATCGGATACGATTACTTTTATTTCTCCCATCTGGTGGACAGGTCTTCCGGCTATCCTGAAAGGTTACGTTGACCGTGTATTTGCATACGGCTTTGCATATACGGCTGGTGCAGAAGGGATTAATAAGCTGCTTAGAGGTAAAAAAGGTTTTATCGTAAATACACATGGCACTCCCAACGCGATCTACGATGAAATCGGTATGACCGCAGGATTGAAGATCACATCAGATACGGGAATTTTTGATTTCGTTGGAATTGAATCCGTCGGTCACTTACTGCTTGGAAGTATTGGTTACCTTGATGAAGATGGCTATAAAGGACTGCTGAAGCAAGTCCAAGATACGGTTAAAACGGTGCTGTAAAGTCAGTTTATGTTCTCTTAGAAACGTAAGACATTCTTTAAATGATGAGGTCAACCCGTATTTAGTGGTTGGCCTTTTCTTATAGTGCTTATATATCTTCAACATCCCGGTTCATAGATCTTTGAATTTGTAATAGCATCTTGGGGCAGATATAACTGGAAATTCAAGGGTGTGTTGAAGCATGACTCTATGATCTTTCGACGGTTTTGGTGAAGAGTAAACCGTTTCATGTTATATAAACAACTCCTTTACCGTAAACTGGCAAGAGGTGATCAAGCGTATTTTTTCTTATTCGACGCTGAGCTCATTAACCCTTGTATTAAAATTCACAAATATTTCATTGTTATTATCGTGGGCAATTCATTATAGTACATAGTATTAATAGTTAACTGTATGTATTATGTGTGTTGCGGAGGTTCACTATGAAAGATTATGAACTAAGGGACGAATTGAGAGAATCCGTTAACCGGATTTATGGCATGGAATTATTCAGTAGCCTGACGGAGCTTGTTCAGGGGGAAAACCATGTGCTTCAATATTTAGTTCAGCATCGAGATGATGAAATTAATCCTTCCTTGCTCAGCGATCATCTGCATGTATCCAGATCAAGAATTACGGCAGCGCTTACGGGATTAAGGAAAAAAGGCTATGTGACTATGGAAATGTCTGAGCATGACAGACGACGAATGTGTGTAAGGCTCACAGTAGATGGTGAATCCTTGATCAAACAGAAGCAAGAGAGAATTGAAGGTTATTTTGAAGCGCTTGTAGTAGGTTTGGGTGAGAAGAATGTGAAGGAATTTATACGGTTAATTGAGCTTTCTTTGAGTATTATGAATGCGCGTTCTATTGAAAAATAACATAATGTGAGGGTGTACCGGGTGAGATATAAAATAATAGCGGATAGCTGCTGTGATTTAACGAGAGAGCTTAGAGAAGAGATGCAAGTTACTACGATTCCGTTGAATATGACGCTGGGAGATAAATGCTTTGTAGATGATGACACATTGGACTTGCCTCAGTTTATGGAAGAAATGAAAGCCTGTACAACCAAAATTGGATCCGCATCACCGTCACCTATGCTGTATAAGGAAGCCTTTCAAGGTGCGCATACTTCTTTTGCCATTACATTATCCAGCAACCTGTCCAGTTCGTATTCCAGTGCATTGGTAGGAAAAGATATGGCGGAAGAAGAAGGGGCGGATGTTCATGTGTTTGATTCGAAAAGCGCTTCGGCTGGACAGCTCTTGTTAGCTCTAAAACTACGCAAGTTGATTGACGAGGGATATCATAAAAGCGAAATTATTTCTTCCTTGGAGAGCTTTATAAGCAAGATGAAAACCTACTTTGTTTTAGAAAATCTGGATAATTTGGTTAAGAACGGACGAATGAATAAAATCACTGGAAAGATACTTTCACTCTTGCATATCAGGCCTATTTTAGGCTCGGATGGTGACGGGAATATCGCATTTTTTACTCAAGCACGCGGTCAGAATCAAATTATCGAAAAGCTGGCAGATACTATTGAAAAAAGTGGCCGGGCTACCGAAGGAGAAAGCATCGTCATTACTCACTGCAATAATCCTGGGCTGGCGGAAAAATTAATGAATGCGCTGAAGAAACGCTATCAATTTAAAGATATTCATATTGTGTCCACCAGAGGGATTAGTTCAATGTACGCCAATGACAAAGGGATCATTATGGCCTTTTAAAAATATTCAGGGTTTATCCTCGCTGTATGGATAAACCCTTTTTAGTACACGGAGACTTTGCGGGAGTTCAAGCCTATCCCAATTTTCTAATGAGGACAGAAGCGTTTATGCTGGCTTGAGTTCCTCCGGCTTGTGTTTGCAGGGTAACAGCAGTAGTAGAGCTATGGTTTCGCAAAGTAAGGACGTCACCGCATGCCAGAGCGAGGATGGCTTGCCCTGTGTTCTGTTGTGTCCCGGCTCCTGAGCCGTATACAGTTCCCTCAGCCAGTGCGCCATTAATAAAGAGGGCGAATTGGTTAGGTTCCACACCGGACACCGAAAAGTGAACTTCATATTTTCCAGCATCGGATACAGCAATCTGTGTAGTTCCTGGAACATGAGCAATTCCAGGTGTAAGTATACCGTTTGTATCCAAAATGACATCCCCTTCAATCGGAACAACTTGGGGCTTCACATTATAAATATAACCGAACTGCGCTAAATCACCTATGGTTCCAGAATCCCCTTCAGGCCCTAAAGCGCCATGATTAATATTCACACTTACAAGTTGTTTTTTGACGATGATATCTTTTCCAAACCCTTTCCGTTTCGAGCGGCCTTTTCTCTTTGGGGGCTTCTCCTCAAACTTTTTTTCTAACTTATCAAACCAGGCACGGACAAAAACATTTTTTTTACGGCCTTTTTTTCGTTTTAATTCAGCATGACCCAATACAAACACCTCCATATGGTTTGTTGTATACTACTCCATTCATCTAGAGGAGGCATGGATATCTGTCCTGTGATCCATAGGAAACGATCTATTTTGACTAAAAACAGGCTACTGTACAAGGTACATTCGTCTAGTATGTAAAAAAGCACCTTTGAATGTGCACTTGGATGATAACCAAGGAACAGACAAAGGCGCCAGTAGAGACGTGTATCATGATGAAGCGGTTTGAAGCCGCTTTTTGCGCACATATAGGGCGTACAAGATGCCCCCAAGCAGACACAGGATGCAGGCGAAGCCTGCCAGCAACCACGCCGATGAGACTGCTCCACCACGATCCATGCTATTTCCGAGCCATAAAGGCAGCAGAGCTCCTCCAACTCCACCTGCACCTATAAGCAGGCTGGTGGTGGATTCTTCGGTGCCTGGCATCATTTTGCTGGCAAAAACAAGTGCGATGGAGAAGATCCCGGACATGCCCAGCCCCAGCAGTACAATAAGGATAAAGGCGCCGGCAGTGCCTTTGATCAGCGGGAACACGCATAGCAGCAAGGTCGCTGCCAGCGAGCTCAGGGCGACAAAGACACCGTAGCCGTATCGATCGGCGATGTAGCCTGTGAATAACCGGCCGGTAGCCATTGCTAACCAGAAGCAGGTGACACTAAGTGCTGCTTCGGCTTGTGTGAGACCCAAACGTTCGATGAACATGGAGGGCAGGAAATTAGCCAGGCTCATCTCTGTTCCTACATAGATAAAGAAAAAGACGATAAATAGTGCAAGTAGCTTCCAATTGCCTATAGGGCTACCTTTAGAAGCCTCCACCGTGGGGGATTTGGGTGAGTTGGTGGAACGCGCATGGTTGTCACCTCGGTGTTCCTGTTGGTCTAATACAGCGTCCAGCGTGCCGAATGACCCACGCAGCCAAGCTATGACGGTCACGGCTGCAAACATGGAAATGATGGGAAAGGCCAATCGCCACCAACCGAGAGCAATGAGCTGGCTGGCGATAGCGGGCATAGCCAAAGCGCCGATCCCAAAAAAGACTTCCAGACGGCTCATCGCCGCGCCCGTTCCTTGAGTAATACCGCTGATAATAATAGTGCCAATAAGTGTTTCTACCATGCCGAAGCCAAACCCGGCTGCTGCCCCGACGGCATATAGCCAACCCCAAGGCAGCAGCAATGAGTACAGCACTTCAGCCGCGCACAGCAGGAGCAGGGCGAATACTAGACTTCGGCGTTTGCCGAAACGCCGGGCAAGCCACGGCGACAGCAGGACTCCAGCCAGAAAACCGGAAAATTGAGCGAAGATTAGGCTTCCGCCGTCCGTATAGTTTCTACCGTAATGCTCTAACAACACAGGCATTAGGGAGCCTACAACCACGTGTGCCAGGCCGATTAAAAAATAAGACAAGCTGCCGATCCATAGCAGTCGTTTCATGATGAACTCCTTTGATACCTAGATTTGAATCATGCAACAAACTGAACTGCATGATTCAAATCTGAGTGATTATGATAGCTCCAGTACTTGAAAGCCGTAGCCTTCAATAGAAATATCTCCTTCCAGATATTTACCGCTGATCAGCTCATTCCCTTTCTGATCATCCAGATGATATTGCTGCGTCTGGGCGTTATGATTCAGAACGAATAGATACGATTTTCCATCTTTGATCCGTACAGTGGCTTCTACACCCGCAGGAGCGCGCAGCAGGGATGGAATCCCTTTTTGCTCACAAATGTAGCCCAGCAGGCCATCAAGGAAAGTCTCTTCAGGATCTGAAGCAACGTACCATGCCTCACCTTGACCGAAACGATTGCGTGTCAGCACTGGCATGCCCTGATAGAAATCATCGCCGTATTCGGCTAGCACTTCAGCGCCTTCGCTATGCAACAAGTCGCAGAGCAGACCGCATTTATATTCACCTTGTAATACGCCCACCTTTTCTTTCAATACAATGCGATTGTGTGATTCCGGCAGAAGCGCGTCTATTTCTTCCACCCAGATCCCAAGCAAGTTACGCAGTTTACCAGGATATCCTCCGGTTGTGACCAGATCATTTTCATTTACAATGCCACTGAAAAAGGTCGTTACGAAGGTGCCACCATGCTCTGTGAATTGTTCCAGCTTCTCGGCGGTACCCGGCTTGACCATGTAGAGTACAGGCGCGATAATGAGATCATATTTCTGGAAATCTGCATCAACAGAAACCAGGTCTACCTGTACATTCCGCCGGAAGAGGGGAGCATAATACTTATGCACCTGATCCACATATTTCAAGGCGACAGAAGGGCCGCTTGATTTTTCCAAAGCCCACCAATTATCCCAATCGAATAAAATGGCTACTTTGGCATTAACGGTCGCGTCAAGTAGCGTGTTGCCTAATGCGCCAAGCTCACTGCCAAGCTGTGCCACCTCGCGAAATACACGTGTGTTCTCATGCCCGGCATGTTCAATGACGGCCCCGTGGAATTTCTCACAGGCGCCGATCGAGCGGCGAAGCTGGAAGAACATGACCGTGTCCGCGCCATGCGCGACTGCCTGATAACTCCATAACCGCATAACGCCAGGCCGTTTAAGCGAATTATACGCCTGCCAGTTCTGCTGGCTCGGTGTTTGCTCCATCAGCATAAAGGGTTTCCCATCCTTCAAGCCGCGCATCAGATCGTGCGCCATCGCCGTATAGCTTATCGGAGTATTGGCCCCGGGATAGCTGTCCCAAGATACAATATCCATGTGCTTAGCCCATTTAAAATAGTCCAGTTGTTTAAAAAAGCCCATCAGATTGGTCGTTATCACGGCATCGGGAACATGTTTTTTAATCGCGTTATACTCCAGCAGATAACAATCAAGCATACTGTCTGAATTAAAGCGTGCATAATCGAGGGATATGCCCTGAAAGGTCGAGTGATTTTCTCCCCAATGCTCGCTCAGATTATTTGGTGGTACAATTTCATCCCAATCATAGAAGGTGTGACCCCAGAAGGAAGTATTCCACACCCGGTTTAGTTCTTCCAGTGATCCGTATTTTTGCTTGAGCCACACCCGAAATGCGGCCGCACAGTTATCACAATAGCAATCCCCTCCGTACTCATTGGACACGTGCCACACGAGGATCGCAGGATGGTTTTTGTATCGTTCTGCAAGTCGGTCAGCCATCTGCTCCGCATATTTTCGGTAAGTTGGGCTATTCGGACAAGAGTTGTGGCGTCCGCCGAATTTCCGCTTACGCCCGTCAGCATCGACCCGCAGAATGTCGGGATAACGCGTAGCCATCCAGGCTGGATGCGCTGCCGTGCTAGTAGCTAAACAAACGAAGATATCGCTTTCATAAAGACTGTCAATCAATTGATCCAGCCATTCAAAATAATATGTGATTTCGTCGGATTGAATTTTGGCCCATGAGAATACGTTGACCGTGGCGATATCAATCCCTGCCTGCCTGAACATCCGCAAATCTTCCTGATGCGTGGCCTCATCCCATTGCTCAGGATTATAATCTCCACCGTAAAATACTTTAGGAAGTTTACTGCTTATCATGCCAATCACCTCTGTATATAAGAATAATCCTATCTTATAATACAAATAACTGCTTTTAAATATAATAAAATGAACGTATATATAACAATATGGATCTACATGTGAAATACATACCCGCATACGCCGGAGGTGCTTTTTATGATTTTAACTCCCCATCATTTAAGATTTTTCCTGACTACGCGCGAGCATTCTTTACCCCTTTTTATTGAAAGTATCGGATTTAACAGCAGGCAGGAAGATGTGTCCCGTCCAGAGGGTTATCCGTGCTTTCACTGGATTCAGACGGTGTCTGGTGAAGGGATGTTTTCATTTAAAGGGGGGAGTTTCCGTCTGGGAGAGCAGTCCGGGGTTCTGCTGCTGCCCGGGGAATCCCATGCATACAGACGGGCGACCAAGGTATGGCGAACGTTATACATTACATTTGACGGCCCCATCGCCGCTGCTGTATTGACTGCACTGGGATTGAAGCATACGCGTGGGTATCATTGGGACCCGGATAGCGAGCTACACAGCTTTGGGGAAACTATGCTCCATTCCATGGTTAGTGAACGTGATTTGTCTGGATTAGATGCTTCGGCCAATATGTATCGTTTTCTGACTCTATTGCGTAAACATGGACAACATAGCTCGATGCCTTCCCTATCCCATAATGTTGAACGTTTAACCCCTGTACTAGCCTTTATGGAGCAAAATTATGCCAGTCCAGATGTGGGCCTAGGTGATATGGCAGTTATGATGAATGTCAGCTCCCGTCATTTAAATACATTATTTAAGCAAGCGTTTGGTGTGACTTCTTATGCTTATCTGATTGTAATTCGGCTGCGGAAGGCCAAGGAAATGATGACGGAATATCCGCAATTAACAGTAAAGGAGATTTCGGAGCGAGTAGGATTCCGAGATGCCAGTCATTTTGTGGCAACTTTTCGCCGAGCTGAGGGAATTACGCCTGAAAGGTTCAAATTACTGTATACATAAGGG
The DNA here is from genome assembly GCF_037027525.1 of Paenibacillus sp. 203. NCBI lineage: Bacteria > Bacillati > Bacillota > Bacilli > Caryophanales > Paenibacillaceae > Paenibacillus > Paenibacillus sp. 203. The sequence continues at coordinate 370,425 of NZ_JAXCHD010000002.1, read as the reverse complement.
TATTTTATCGAAATACTCTTTCTTACTCGGGAATGCTCATTTTAGGGAGCATTCCTTATTGTTTTTTTCAGGATGAGGGAGTATAAAATAATAGTTCATTTGTTTCATCAATCTGATGTTCAGGTGACATAATAAAAATAAACATAAGATCCATAGTTCTTTTGCAAAACCCTCATCCAAAGAAGGAGTCAACGAAATGCTGAGTAAAGTCAAAAGATTATTAATCGGTCGTCCGCGAAAGTCGACGGCCCTTGAAGATGAGAAACTGAATAAGCTCAAGGCACTGGCCATTCTGTCCTCAGATGCCTTGTCCTCTGTAGCTTACGGAACGGAGCAAATTCTGCTGGTTTTAATTACAGCCGGCTTCGCTGCCCTATGGTATTCCATTCCTATATCCATTGCGGTATTGGGATTGCTGATCATTCTGATCCTGTCCTATAGACAGACCATATTTTCCTATCCTGGTGGCGGGGGAGCATACATTGTTGCACAGGACAATTTGGGGAAAAGTCCGAGTCTGATTGCAGGCGGATCTCTGCTGGTCGATTATATTCTGACGGTAGCAGTTAGCTCATCAGCAGGTACAGATGCCATTACATCGGCGTTCCCATCGTTACATGATCATCGGATCGCCATTGCTCTGATTATGATTATCTTTTTGACTATTATGAACTTGCGCGGGGTGACAGAATCTGCCTCGGTGCTGGCTGTACCGATTTACTTATTTGTTGTTGCCATTTTTGTTTTGATTATAAGCGGTATCATTCATTACGTGGCAGGGGGAGCTCATGCTGCAGCACCGCAATTTGGAGCTACGGTATCCAACGTCAGTCTGTTCCTGTTACTGAAGGCGTTCAGCTCGGGTTGCTCGGCGTTAACTGGGGTAGAAGCTGTCTCGAATGCCATTCCGAACTTCCGCAAGCCTGCTGCCAAAAATGCAGCAACTACACTAATGATGATGGGTTTGATTCTCGGGTGTATGTTTATCGGAATTAGTTTGCTGGCTTATTGGTACGGTGTTCGTCCTAATCCGCATGAAACGGTCATCTCGCAAATTGCGAACGCCACTTTCGGGCGCGGTGTGATGTATTACATCATTCAAGGCGTAACGGCGCTCATCTTGTTTTTGGCGGCGAATACAGCCTATTCGGCCTTTCCGTTGCTTGCTTTTATGCTGGCGAAGGACAAATACATGCCGCACATGTTCATGGTCCGTGGAGATCGGCTCGGATACTCTAATGGTATCCTGTTTCTGAGTATCTTCTCGGCATTGCTGGTCATCGTATTTGGCGGTAACACAGAAAATCTGATTCCGCTTTATGCGGTAGGGGTATTTATTCCGTTTACCCTTTCACAGCTTGGTATGATGATTCGCTGGATCAAGCTCAAACCGCCAGGCTGGATCGTTAAACTTGCTATTAATACGGTTGGGATGCTGACCACGCTGTCGATTACGCTTATCTTTATCTTCACCAAGTTTAGCCAGGTGTGGGTAATCTTTATCTTCCTGCCTTTGGTTCTGTATTTCTTTATGAAGATCAATAGGCATTACAAAAATACGGCTGAACAACTGCGCATTGATATTACCAAGGATAAACCTATGGTGAAAGGCAATACGATTATTATTCCGGTGGCAGGTATTACGCGAGTCGTTATGAATACGATCAGCTATGCCAAAACCTTGTCGGACAATGTGGTTGCCGTATATGTGGGTGTAGATGATGAAGCGATTCGCAAAATGGAACAGAAATGGGAAGAGTGGGATGTCGGTATACGTTTGGTGGTACTGAAATCCCGTTATCGCAGCATTATTAATCCGCTTCGCAAGTTCATCGATACAGTAGAGTGGAAAAAAGCAGACGAGGACCATATCACTGTTCTCATTCCACAATTCATCACCAAGCACTGGTGGGAAAATATTCTACACAATCAGACCAGCTTACTGATGAGAGCTTATTTGATTAATTATAAAGACGTGATCGTAACGACCGTTCCTTTTCATTTAAACAAATAAAGTCACTGCCAATTGTAGGGTACAGCTGAATATAGCATGACCAAAATGAACATCTTTTGGCCGCATTTCTTTGCGGTCGGAGGGTGTTTTTTTGCATAACGGAGATATTTACTTTGGTGATACATTTTGTGTATTATAGATACGAAATGTATCATTTGAGACTGTTATGGAGGGATACGATGCCCGAAGCCACGGGGAAAATGGGAGATGACAAGCTGCAATTTGTAGATACGCTGAGAGCGCTGGCTATTATTGGAGTTTTACTTGTGCATGTCAGCCAGCATGTAGACGGATTAAACGGATGGTTGCAAAAAGGCTTGAGTATAGGAGCTAAAGGAGTCGCTTTATTTTATATGGCCAGCGCTTTTACACTATTTCTGTCCTTGAGCAAACGTTCGGGTGACAAGAGGGAAAGAATTTCAGCTTACCTGTTGCGTCGTTTTTTTCGGATTGCTCCTTTGTATTACGTGATGTTAGGAATCTATTTGGTTGTGAACGGGACAGGTCCAAGATTTTGGCTTGGAGATCAGGAGGGAGTCACTGCCGCCAATATCGCTGCTCATGTCCTGTTTTTGAATGGTCTGAATCCGTACTGGATCAACAGCATTATTGGTGTAGAATGGTCCATTGCGGTGGAATGTATGTTTTATATCTGTTTATCCCCCTATTATTTAAGCTGATCCGATCAGTCCGCCATGCGACCTGGTTTGTTGTGATGGCGCTTGTGGTAAGCTTTGGGCTAAATACGGTATTTGCTCAATATCCATGGATTAGTAATCACTCTTTATGGGGTCACTATCTGTATTTATGGTTTCCGAATCAATTGCCTGTCTTTGGGCTAGGTATATTGTTGTTTTTCATTTGGAAAGACGAGCGGCATTGGAAAAGTATAGACCGAGTCAGTGGAGGTATGTTACTTGTTTCTGTGCTATTTGCATTTTTTGGAGGCATGACCGATTATCTCATAGGTTTCGGGTTGCTACTGGGAGCGTATGCTTTGTATCACTGGCAGCCAATATGGCTGCTTAATCGGTTATGGTCATGGATCGGCCGCCTTAGCTACAGCATGTATTTGACGCATATGCTGGCTCTGGAACTAATCGTACAGGTTAAAATACCTTTTGCTCCCCTAGTCAGCCTCACACTTATGTTTATCATGACGTTGCTAGTCACCATCGGACTATCTTGGTTTACCTACTCGTGGATTGAACAGCCCGGCATCCGTTGGGGGAAAAAGCTTATATCACGTATGAAGCCTGTGCGCAAGCAGGGAGATTCGGTCAAAGAAAGTGTTGCCTAAGCTACAACTTGAAGCAGCATCCGATAACATTTGGTTGAAGTGCTTGAATAAATCTATGAAATAATTGAAAAGACCTCTTGAAAAGTAGCTCTTAGCCCTTTATATTCGATGTACATCCAAGTTTTTGAATACACCGATGAGGTTGGTTGGAATTGTAAAGGAGATGCACGCATGCTTTTGAAGCCAATCGGCTTTTTGCTTTTCTCCACGCTTGAGGGAGTAGCTGTTTTTGCGCTGATTTTGAGTATTTTTAAAGTTAAAATGACCCCTTATCTTTGGCAGGCCATTTTTGTTAACCTGATTATGAATATGCAAAGTTATATGCTCCGAGAGGAGTTTTCCCTTTCGTATTTGGTGCCTGTCGTAAATATGCTACTTTTTATTTTTTTACTCGCTACGGTCGTGAAGATTCCGATTGTGTGGTCCGGTATTATGACGGTTACAGGTTATTTTGCATATGCCGTTGTTCAGTCGGTATTCTTAAAAGTTATGTTCGGCAACCTTCCGGTTTCTGAGCTGCAGGATGGGTCCTTGAAGGGCTATCTGCTACAAGTGGTAAGCGCGGCAGTAGGTCTGCTTATTTCATTGATGTTGTATCGAAAAGGGATCGGCTTTTCCCCTAATTTCAAGAAGCTTAAGTTCAAAGAGGAATATGGCATTGTCATCACACTGATTATCCTGTCCCTCATTTCAACTTCTATTGTGCTCTACTATAACGAGGTATGGTTAAGTATGATATTTTTTGCACTGGTTTCGGGATTTTTCATCTATTATGCAATCGGAAAGGAATACCGGGATGATTGAAGCGATGGCTTTCAAACTTGCTAACCAGATTAAACGTACTGTGCCTGATCATCCAGCCTCTGTCGCAGTACTTAAATACGCACTTGCTCTCATTCTGAATGCGTCCATGATCATCGTGTTAACACTATTCGCCTCAATCTTCACGGGACGGATGGTAGAAGCTGTATCGATTCTTGTCGCTTTCGCCCTACTGCGCCAAATATCAGGAGGCATTCATTTGAAAACGGGCATGGCATGTGTGTTGGTGACCTCAGCAGCTTTTACTTACATATCCTGCATTGCCTTAAATAGTTGGTGGACAAACCTGTTTACCGGAATAGCTCTCATTCTCGTTTTATGTTTTGCCCCGTCCAGAATTGAAAAGCAGTCGCGCATTCCAGTACGTTTTTATCCCCTCTTGCGACTGTTATCCTCCTTGCTTGTATGTACTAATTTTGTAATCGGTTCCTCTGTAGTGGCTGTTGCTTTTTTGGTCCAAAGTCTAACATTGATCCGAGGAAGGAGGTGAGTGGAATGATGAGGAAAATGGTATATGGATTAGCCACATCGTTGTCTATGTTTGCAACATTTGCTGTATCAGTGGCGAGTTATGTGTATGTTTATCAAGGGGATACACCCGAGGAACTTCTGAAATAAACAAAATGCCGAAATAGAAAAATGATACATAGAGCTGCTATTAAGCAGCTTCAGAGTGTCGAGAAAGTCTAGAGGACTTTTCGACACTTCTATTTTTATATGGGGAGACGCATCTTTTAAAACAAAAATCGATTTAAAACGATCTGAGGACCCTAGTTTTTAGACCACTAAGACAGTTTTAAACCCCCTGCAAAAAAACAGGGGGTTTCTCGACAGCCTGGAGCTGCTATTAAGCAGCTTCTTTTTATGTAAAAAAAATCAGGCGCTCCATTAAAGAGCGCCCGAATGGGAGAGGAGAAACCGGACGAAGAGCTTATGGGGAAACGTAAGTCTTCTCCGCGGTTGTCTACGACATTGGTTGAATGCCGATATCCTAAGGATGCCCAGGGAATGGTTTTTTATACCTGCCTCATCCTAAGTTTTTCAAACGACGGTGCATGTGGTACGATAGCGTCATAATCTTATATGGTTATGAACACATATAGAAAATAGGTGAGTTTCAGCGTGAGAGTGGTATCGGGTAGTGCCAAAGGAAGGCCGTTAAAGGCAGTTCCCGGCACAGGGACGCGGCCGACCACGGATAAGGTCAAGGAAGCGCTATTTAGCATGATAGGTCCTTATTTTGATGGGGGAGTCGCACTTGATCTGTTTGCTGGTAGTGGTGGCCTGGGTATAGAGGCGCTTAGCCGGGGAATGGACAAGGCTGTTTTTATTGATATGGAATCCAAAAGCATTGATGTCATTAAAGAAAATTTACGAAAAACTGGGCTGGAAGGACAGGCTGAAGTGTTCCGCAATGATGCCGGACGAGCACTCAAGGTGCTGGCAAAACGTGGAGCTCTTTTTGATGCTGTTTTTCTCGATCCACCCTATCGTCTCAAACACGGAGATGAATTAATGAGCCGTATGGCTGAGTTGAACTTGCTTCGTTCAGATGCAATCATTGTGCTGGAGTATGAATCGGGACATGAATATCCGGAAAGCTTCGGACCGTTCGAACAGGTCAGAAAAGCAGTCTATGGTGAAACGGCGTTATCTATTTATCATTTTGCAGCCGATGCTTTGTCGGATGTCGTAGAACATACGGAAGCCGGAGTGGTCAAATTCGGCATCAGCGAATCAGACGGGGAGGACCATCATGATTGAGCACAAACCACGTATTGCCGTATATCCGGGAACCTTTGATCCCGTGACGATGGGGCACCAGGATATTATTCAAAGAGCAGCCAGACAGTTTGATCTATTGATTGTCGCGGTTCTTAACAATATTAGTAAAAACCCGCTGTTTTCACTTGAGGAACGAATGGAGCTGCTGCGAACGGTAACTCGCGATATCCCGAACGTTGAAGTGGACAGCTTCCGTGATCTGACAGCTAATTATGTACGTCAAAAAGGGGCCCAGGTTATTGTCAGAGGAATCCGGTCGGTGACTGATTTTGAATATGAGCTGCAATTAGCCTCTACAAATCATAAGCTGAACCCGGATGCGGAAACGATCTTTATGATGACCAATCCGGCTTATTCATATCTGAGTTCCAGTATGGTGAAGGAAATTGCGCATTTTGATGGCAAGGTTGTAGATCTGGTGGCACCCGAGGTGGAAGACGCGCTGCGTGCGAAGGTCAACGCGAATCGCGGCGGCTCCACCATGAAGTCATAAAGGAAAAGGCCAGCAGGGTAACTATAATTGTACCCAGTAGCGCAATGGACAGTACGGTTAGTTGCCAGGGGTACATAGATGTTCCTTCTATTTGTGTTAGTAAGCCGCTGGCTCCGGTCATGGCAGGATGCGTGGCGGATTCATTTACGCTTTCCACAAAAGAAGACACAGAACTGCGACTGACATAAGCGGGAGTTGTATTGCTGACGAAGCGGTTAAGCGGGACCCATGTCGCTAAGGTAAGTCCAAAAGCAATGATCCCATGGAGCACTCGTGACAAGGTGAAGGTGATGCCCTTGTCGGAAGGTCTGGTGACGGCGGTAATCTGAAGCCAGCCGCACAGGCCGCCCCAGCCCAACACAGCACTGATCAGGGCTGCTTGTGTACGGAGATCGTAGGGCAGACGGCTGATTTCATAGGAACCCAAATGGATTTCCATCCAGGCAGGCCATATGAAAGAAAGCGATCCTTGGCCTGTGTATATGGACAGCAGTCGAATCAGTACGGAAAAGAAAATAATGAATCCACCTGTCACCATCAGCGTCTGTACAGCATGGGATACGGTTTCGCCCAACAGTTTTCCGAAACTGCGGCCGTCCCGTTCTCTGGCAGAGCGGGTAGCTTCCCATGCGGATCGGATCAGGGAGGGAGAAGTACGGGAAACTGAGGTGCGCCGTAGGGCAGCTGGCGTTTCCCGTTTTTGCAATTCTTTGGACGATACAGGTAGTCTTGCGGTGATCCAGCCTGCCAGCAGCCCGGAAATCCAGTGGACTGCAAGTAACATCACGCCTGCGGTAGCATTGTGCAGTAGCCCTGTCCCGATGACGAGCAGGATGGTAATCGGATTGCAGAAATGAGCGATAGAGGTTAGACGTCGAAGCTGAAACGCAGTCATATCCTCCTGTTGTGCCCATTGGCGCACCGCTTCCGCTGCAGCTGGGAATCCCGCGGTCAGGCCGAGGGCCAACACCCAGCCGCTTCGCCCGGGTAGACGAAACCAGGATCGCATAAACGGCTCCAGCAGGATACCTAGTCCATGTACTAGACCAAAGGCGATGAGCATTTCGGACAGCATCAAAAAAGGCAGCATGGCTGGGAAAATAATACTCCACCATAGCTTAAGGCCTTGAGTAGAGGCTTGAAATACTTCTTCTGGTGAGGCGACAACAGCCAGTACAAGCAAAATGGCTCCGAGGCCAAGTAGTATGGTTGTCCAATAAGGAGCGGAATGGGCTTCCTTTTGCATCAAAGAATTCACCTCTCATAAATATACTAAGGAGAGTGGGATGCTGTCTCCAGTGTTTATTCACGTTCGTTGTCTTGGGATAGGTTGTTCGTATACGTTGTCGTAAACAATGTATGCTTTTTCGGAAGGCTTGAGAACAGGTGGCGCAGAGGCACTTGGATAAGATAGGAGAAGTTAGGCTGCAAGAGGGGGAGAAGCAATGAAACGATTAAACCGGAAAAGAGTTTTTTTTTCAACCGGTTATGTCTTAATGCTGGCTGCAATGGTCTATGTGCTGGTCTATATGCCAACCCCTTATCTGATCTATGGACCAGGTGGGGCTAACGAGATCAAACCGATGGTTAAAGTCCGGGAGGGTGACAGCATCGAACGGGGGACCTTTATGATGACGACGGTATCGGCGCGTTATGCCAATGTTATTATGTTGGGCCTGTCCAAGCTGGACCGCAATTCGGAGATCCAGCGCAAAGAGGATCGTCTGCATGGAAGAAGTGAAGACGAATATGCGGCAGAGCAGGTATGGTATATGGGGGATTCCCAATCTTCCGCGATGGAGGCTGCCTACACCCGTGCCCATGTTCCCTATCGCATTGTGCCGGATTATGTGTATGTATTTAAGGTCCCGGGATCGAACAGCGTGTTTGAGCCTGGAGATGAAATATTGGAGCTGAACGGCGTGCGGGTGACCGATAATCGTTCCATTCGGAAGGCTTTAGAGGATGAAAAATCGGGAAAAATGGCTAAAGTGAAGCTAAAGCGCGATGGAAAGTTGCTGACCGTGCAAGCTCCCTTAACGACCATCACGGACAGTGAGACGGGTAAGCAACGTTCTGGATTTGGCGTCAGTATTGCCACGGTACAGAAGGTAGAGCCGAAGGACGAACGTAAAACGATTCATTTTACATCTACGGATGTTGGCGGTCCTTCGGCAGGTTTGATGTTTACCATGGAAATCTATAACCAACTGACACCAGGTGATCTGAGTAAGGGATATCGTGTAGCCGGTACGGGTACTATTGATAAGGACGGTCAGGTTGGAGCGATTGGTGGTGCAAAGTATAAAATAGTTGCTGCTGACCGTCAGGGTGCGGAATTGTTTTTCGTCCCTGCGGATAATTATAAAGAGGCCAAGGCCAAAGCTGAGCAAATGGGAAGCCGGATGAAGCTTGTTTCGGTTCGCAGGCTTGACGATGCGCTGAATTATATGGAAAAGCTGCCCATCAAACCATAATGGGCGGTCGCAAGTAATCAGCATACATGCCGCGGATGGCGGGACGTGGCATCCCGGCTGCGTGTATGGCGGCTGCGGCTGTATCCCAGTCCAGGTGGGGATGTGATCCGGCAGAAAGCTTGACCCATACCGGAAGGGTGGCTGTCTGCTTCATACGTGCCAGCAGCTCGCGTCCAGCCCTGTTAAAGCCGAGCACGCGGATATAGCCCGGACCTTTCGCCAGCTCAGCCGGAGTCATATCGGCTTTGGCATGATTCAGCAAAATATGTGCACACATCCGCTGAAGCTTCGTACGAGTATACCGCCTTGTCTTGATCGCGGTGAGCAGGGCCTCCACAGAAGGCTGGGGCAGCGTGTACAGTGATTGCCGCAGACGATGCTCCAGCCCTTCTGTGACCTCGTGCAGCTCCGCCAGCTGCTGCGGGCTACGTGTGATTAGGGCGTTCAGCAACGGCTGGCTGAACGTTTCCCAGTGCAGCGGCGCGCGTTCAGCTTGCCACTCGCGCCGCAAAATCTCCAGTGTCGCCGCAGGTATGTACGGCGACGCGGCCTCCGGCCCGCCGTCCAGCAGCAGACGGCGGATGGCCGTGGCGCTGGCGATGATTCCGTCCGCAGGGGCCACGGCTTCGTGGTAGCCCGATCCCGTGCGGGTTACCGTGAAGGGCTTGATTGTGCTGCCCAGCCGTTCCAGCGCAATCAAATAATGCAGCCCCAACGTATTGTTGGGCTGCTGCATGAGGGCAGCGAGCGCAGCGCCGTCCGCTCCTTCGGCCGCGAGCGCGGCTGCGGCTCCCGCGTAGGCAGCGGGATAGCTCGTGCCGCTGCTTAGGCGCTGCGCGATGCCGGCCTTGAGCTCGGCCGGCTCTGCCGCCAGCACGCGAGCCAGCGCGCGCAGCGGGGCGATGTCTCCGCTCTCGCTGCCGAAGCAGAGCGCGTCGACGATGCCCGTCGCATGGAGCAGGGCGACCGCTCCGCGGGCAAACCATTCTGCGGGCTGGACGGCATAGGCCACAGGCAGCTCCAGAACTAGGTCCACACCCATGGCGAGTGCCATTTCGGTGCGGGACCATTTGTCTGTAATCGCGGGTTCACCCCGCTGAAGGAAAGGACCACTCATCACAGCCACTGTGCGTTGTGCACCAGTGATGCGAAGAGATTCCTCCCAGTGATGGATATGTCCGTTATGCAGGGGATTGTACTCTACAATCATACCGAGTGTTTTCAAGACTGTAGTCGGCTCCTTTCTTAAAGTAGCTTATTGGGTAACTCTTTTGATAATAATGGTTAAGTACCCGTCAATGATTGTTTTCAGGGCAGCTATACTGATTTTTCATCGTCGGCATGAACAAGACCATTGAGACCTGGACGAAAAAGCTTTATACTCGCATTATTGTACACGAAGAGTGGCGGGGGTACGAATACTCATCAGTACATGTTTAGCACAATGCATTTTTGCTTCTGCATAAAACTTGTCGAACCATTGGAAAACCGGTGGATTTGTGAGTGGTGTAAAGTGAAAGGTGTTGACAAACGACTCGATCAGTCGGTATAATAATTTTTGTTTGTTTGGAGTGATAGTGATGCAACTATTTTTTCGCAAAGTAGCAACAAGTGACGGTCCTTTTCCTATCCGTGAATCTCTTAATGTGAGTGAATTGGTGGATGATCGTGCTGATGTTACGGCCGTTTCCCCGCTGGAGACCGACTTGGTCGCCGTTAGTCTGGGTCAAGGTTTGATGAGCGTGGAAGGCACGTTGACCGCAGGTCTGGACATGCTGTGCTCACGCTGTTTAAGCCCGATGCACGAGGATTTAAAGATTGAATTCCGTGAACGGTTCAAGCAAGCCTCTTCGAGTGTTGAAGAGGAGGATGAAGATGGCGATTTTATCGCAGTGACGGAGGACTCCTTCGACATTGCACCGTATTGTGAAGAACTGTTTGTACTGCATGTGCCGTTTGCGCCTTTGTGCAGTGAGGATTGTCAGGGAATCGCACCAAAGACCGGACAAAACTGGAGTATTGGCTCCGATGACAGTAGCGATGGCAATACGGAAAAGATTGATCCGCGTCTGGCAGGGCTTAAGGATTTTTTTAAATGAGAATTGAGTTCAATTCTGAAAAATCATCATCCGCTTGTGCCGGAGAGTTACTGAACCGATGCGTGGATGTTGCAGGCTTGATTCACCGGCTGTAAGATAATTGCTTCTAGCATTTACTTTCAGTCTTGAATGAGATAAGAAGTCATACCCGTTATGCGGGGTTGATCTGGTTAAGGAGGTGGGAAGAATGGCAGTACCTCAACGGAGAACATCCAAAACTCGTCGCGACAAACGTCGTACTCACTTTAAACTGGCAGTACCAGGTATGGTGAAATGCTCCGAATGCGGCGAATTGAAACTTGCTCACCATGTGTGCAAAGTTTGCGGAACGTACAAAGCTAGAGAGATCATCTCTCAATAATGTCCGATAAGCGGATTCTTTGGAATCTTCGCAGAAAGAGTAGCGCTTCACTTCAGTGAGGCGCTACTTTTTTTGTCTGCATGCTTCCTTTTTACGTCAGCATGCTATATACTGTTTTAGTACCAGGTTCTAAGAAAGAAGGGCCGAAGGGGTTCCTTTATACATACAAGAAGACAAATCGGCTTGAAGTCCGCCGTTAGAAAGTGAAGTAAAGTAACCCAAACTGTCGTCTGAACGACAGTTTATTGTAGAGAAAGGAGGCCTCATTGACATCGAACGTTTGCCGAAGAGACAGAGACAGCAGCGGCTGACTCAATTAATTGATGATAATCCGTTCGTAACGGATCAGGAATTGACAAGACAGCTGAAGGTAAGTATTCAGACTATTCGGCTGGACCGGATGGAGCTGGGAATCCCGGAATTGCGGGAACGGCTAAAGCTGATGGCTGAGCGCTCCTACGACCAGGTTCGTTCCTTGCCTTTGCATGAAGTGATCGGGGATATCGTTGATCTACAGTTGGATCGAAGCGGTATTTCGATTTTTGAAATTAAAGAGGAACATATTTTTTCGCGTACTGGCATTGCGCGGGGGCATTATGTATTTGCCCAGGCCAATTCATTGGCCGTTGCTGTGATTAATGATGAGATAGCATTGACCGCGTCAGCGGATATACGCTTTGTCCGCCCGGTTCATTTAGGTGAGAAGTGCATTGCCAAGGCATATGTACGTTCCAATCCAGAACAAAAAGGGAAGGCTAAAGTGGAAGTCTTTGCCTACGTAGGAGAAGAAATGGTGTTCCAAGGCAACTTTGTCATTTATCGCTCCACGGAGGAAGAGTATAGCGAAGGAGGAAGTCAGCATGCGGATCGCCATTGATGCCATGGGGGGAGATAATGCTCCTGAGGCGACAGTAGAGGGCGCGCTATCTGCGGCGGCGGAATGGAAGGATACGGACATTACGCTGGTTGGTGACCGGGAACGAATTGAATCGGTTCTGAACGGTAGGGCGTTGCCGACGAACCTCAGCATTCGCCATGCATCCGAAACGATAGATGCACAGGACGAGCCTGTAAAGGCAGTGCGCCGTAAAAAGGATGCTTCGATGGTCGTGGCTGGTCGAATGGTCAGAGAAGGCGAAGCGGATGCCATGATATCCGCAGGTAATACAGGCGCGCTAATGACCACAGGGTTGCTGGTGGTTGGAAGAATGGAAGGCATTGAACGTCCGGCTCTCGCGCCGATGATACCAACGATTGATGATCAGGGTATTCTGGCGCTTGACTTAGGAGCCAATATGGATGCCAAGCCTGAGCATCTTGCCCAGTATGCACTGATGGGGAGCTTGTATCGTCAGAAAGTTCACGGTGTGACTTCTCCAAGGGTGGGTCTGCTGAATGTGGGGACTGAAGCTGGGAAGGGCAATGAACTGACGAAGTTGGCATTTCCACTTATTGAGCAGTTACCTGTCAATTTTGTGGGTAATGTTGAATCGAGAGATGTGTTAACCGGAAATTGCGATGTACTGGTGTGTGATGGATTTGCTGGAAATATCATGCTAAAATCACTGGAGGGTACAGCCGGAGCCATATTTTCTCTCTTAAAAGAGCAATTCACCAAATCCTTGAAGACCAAGCTTGCAGCAGCCTTGATTATGCCTGAGCTTCGCAGTCTGAAAGGTAAATTGGATTACAAAGAGCATGGCGGGGCTCCTTTGCTGGGTTTGAGTGGACTCGTCCTGAAAAGTCACGGTTCGTCTGACGGCGTTGCCGTCAAAAACGCGGTAAGGCAGGCTCGTACGGCCTTGCAAAACCGGTTGGTAGAAAGTATATCCAAGGAAATCAGCAGGAAGTGAGTGACGATATGAATAAATTACGGCCGGTTGGTGTTATCGGAACAGGGAAATACGTACCTGAGAAAATTCTGACCAATAAAGATTTGGAAGCAATCGTAGAAACGAGTGATGAATGGATTGTCAGTCGTACAGGGATTCAGGAGCGCCATATTGCGGCTCCAGAACAGGCTACATCTGATTTAGCTTATGAAGCAGCAATTAAGGCGTTGGAGTCCGCGGGTATGACGGCACAGGATCTGGATTTAATTATTGTAGCTACGGTTACACCGGATATGGCGTTTCCGTCAACTGCCTGCATTCTTCAGGACAAATTGGGAGCCAAAGGCGCAGCAGCTTTCGATTTGTCTGCGGCATGCTCGGGTTTTGTATACGGACTGGCTACGGCAACGAGCTTCATTAAGACAGGTATTTATAATAATGCATTAATCATTGGGGCAGACTGTCTTTCTCGGATTACAGATTATACCGACCGCAATACCTGTGTTCTATTCGGAGATGGTGCAGGAGCTGTAGTGATTGGCGAAGTGCCTGAAGGTAGAGGATTCCAATCCTTTGATCTCGGGGCTGAAGGTGCCGGAGGCAGCTTACTCAAGTTGGAAGCCGGAGGCTCGCGTTTGCCTGCGAGTGCAGACACACTGGAAAATAAACAGCACTATATTTACATGAACGGACGCGAAGTGTTCAAGTTCGCGGTTCGTGTTATGGGAACGGCAACGGTTGATGTGTTGGAAAAAGCAGGGCTGTCCAAAGATGATATTGATCTGTTCGTTCCGCATCAAGCCAATATTCGCATCATCCAATCGGCGATGCAACGTCTGGATTTACCAGAGGAAAAGGTAGTTGTTAATGTTCATAAATATGCGAATACATCTGCAGCATCAATCCCTCTCGCTCTTGTGGAAGCAGCTGAGGAAGGCCGCATGAAGGAAGGCGACCGTGTATTAATGGTGGGCTTTGGCGGTGGCTTGACCTGGGGAGCGTCGGTTCTTGTCTGGTAATTAGTTGGAATTTTCGATATAATATTGAATTTGTGTAGTGTTTTACAGGACAAGCATTGGATACAGAGAGGTGCATACACGATGGGCAAAACGGCATTTATATTTCCCGGTCAGGGTTCACAAGCTGTAGGTATGGCTAAAGATGCTTATGAAGCAGTTCCAGCTGCAACAGAAGTATTTCGCCAAGCGGACGAACGGTTAGGGTTCGCACTAAGCGCACTGATTTTTGAAGGGCCGGACACAGCTTTGAAGCAAACATCCAATACGCAGCCTGCACTGTTAACGGCGAGCATTGCGTTGTATGAAGCGTTCAAGGAAAAAATGGGCGTTCATCCCGATTATGTGGCTGGACACAGTCTAGGAGAATACAGCGCGCTAGTCGCTTCCGGTGTCCTCGCATTTGAGGATGCGGTTGAGATCGTTCGTACACGTGGCGAGTTCATGGAGCAGGCCATTCCTGATGGGCAAGGCGGGATGGCTGCTGTGTTGGGAGCTGATCGTGAAGCATTGGCAGCATTGTGCCGTGATATTACGGAGTCTGGTCAACTGGTCGAACTAGCCAACATCAATTGTCCCGGACAAATTGTTGTATCTGGTACGAAGGAGGGCGTAGCTGCTGTCGCTGAACGTGTGAAGGAAGCAGGAGGCAAGCGCGCTATTACTCTGGAGGTTAGCGGTCCTTTCCACTCGTCATTGATGAAGGAAGCAGCGACCAAGCTCTCCGGCAAGTTGGGGGCTGTAAATTTCTCCAAAGCTCAGATTCCAGTTGTTGCCAATGTAACAGCTAAACCTGTACGTGAGGGGAGCGAAATCCGCCAACTGTTGGTGGATCAGGTCTATTCTCCGGTACTGTGGGAAGACAGTGTAACATGGCTACTAGAACAAGGTGTTGACACCTTTGTTGAGTTTGGACCGGGAAGTGTTTTGACTGGACTGGTTAAAAAAATCGACAAAACGGTTAAGCTGTATAATATAAGTAGCCTGGAGTCGTTTGCTTCTGTAACGGAAGCCTTGGAGGCCCGTTAAAAGTATAATCATTGCCTTAACGGGTTATATACTTGCAAGGGGGGACTATGATGTCTAAGCCATTGAGTGGAAAAACGGCGCTCGTTACGGGAGCGTCGCGCGGAATTGGCCGTAGTATCGCGCTGGCGCTGGCTGAAGCAGGCGCTAATGTGGCAGTAAACTATGCTGGTAGTGAAGCGGCTGCGACTGAGGTAGCAGAGCAGATTCGTGCCAAAGGTGTAGAGGCTATTACAGTTCAGGCTAATGTCGGTCGCGCTGACGAAGCAGATCAGTTGATCAAGGATGTGATTGGCGCTTGGGGCAAGATTGACATCCTGGTGAATAATGCCGGCATAACAAGAGATAATTTAATCATGCGCATGAAGGAAGAGGAATTCGATCAGGTGATCGAAACGAATCTGAAGGGTGTGTTTAATTGTCTTAAGGCGGCAACACGTCCAATGATGAAGCAGCGTTCTGGCCGAATTATCAATATCTCCTCCGTGGTCGGTGTACTTGGCAACGCAGGACAAGCCAACTACGTTGCTGCTAAAGCAGGGGTAATTGGTCTTACCAAATCCTCTGCTCGGGAGCTTGCGTCGAGAGGTATTACAGTGAACTGTGTGGCTCCTGGATTCATCGATACTGAGATGACACAGGTACTGGCTGATGATTTGCGTGACAATATGCTTAGCGGTATACCGCTGGCCCGTCTTGGACGGCCTGAGGAAATTGCTGACGTGGTGCTGTTCTTGGCCTCGGATGCTTCCTCATATATGACGGGCCAGACTTTGCATGTGGATGGCGGCATGTATATGTAGTAGCATGTTGCCAATCCGCATGCCCCGATGAAGAGTTGTCAATGAAAACTCTCTTCTATGGCATTTTAATTGTAATTTTCGTATAATACCTAAGAGGAGGTGAGCCGGATGTCCGATGTATTGGAGCGCGTAAAACGCATTGTCGTTGACCGTTTGGGAGCCGACGAAGCCGAAGTTACACTTGAAGCATCTTTTAAAGATGATTTAGGCGCTGATTCTCTCGATGTAGTTGAATTGGTAATGGAATTGGAAGATGAGTTTGATATGGAAATCTCTGATGAAGATGCAGAGAAAATTACAACTGTAGGTGAAGTTGTGAAGTACATACAATCTCATACCTAATTCATGTCATCAAAAGTCCCGTTCTGTTACAGGCGGGACTTTCTCCTAATTATACAGATTGAACTAAAGACGGAATTGCCGCGTGTTTTTGAGTTTGGCTCAGCTTCACTTAGTCAAAGGCTGAGAAGTATGCGGCATTACTAACTTTAGTTGATTCTATATTATTTTTACGCACAAGAGTGTGCGGTCTTAAAATACAATATGCAGTAGACATAGAGGTGATTATCTTTGAAACAACGTGTTGTCATAACAGGAATGGGTGTAATCACTTCGCTGGGACAGGATTTGAACACACTATGGGATAATCTGATGGCTGGAAAATCCGGCGTCAGTGAAATCGAAGCTTTCGATACAAGTGAGTACACTACAAAAATAGCCGCTTCCATTAAAGATTTTAATCCAGAGGATTATATTGAACGTAAGGATGCGCGTAAAATGGACCGCTTTGTGCAGTTTGCGGTTGCTGCTAGTAAGTTGGCGCTTGAGGACAGCGGACTTGTAATCGGAGAAAATGCGGACGCTGAGCGTGTTGGTGTATCTGTCGGTTCCGGTATTGGCGGATTGGGAACTTGGGAAGATCAGCACAACGCACTGATTGAAAAAGGACCTAAACGCGTAAGCCCTTTCTTCATTCCGATGATGATTGCTAATATGGGTTCCGGTCAAGTATCGATTTCACTCGGTGCTAAAGGCCCTAATACATCACCAGTTACGGCATGTGCCACGGGCAGTCATGCTATTGGCGATTCCTTCCGCATGATTCAGCGCGGTGACGCAGACGCCATGATTTGCGGAGGAGCTGAGGCCACTATTCGTCCGATTGGTATGGCTGGATTTTGTTCCATGCGAGCGATGTCCACGCGTAATGACGAGCCTCAAAAGGCAAGTCGTCCTTTTGATACCGAAAGAGACGGGTTTGTTATGGGCGAAGGCTCTGGTGTTCTTATTCTGGAATCGTTGGATCATGCTTTGAAGCGTGGTGCGCGTATTTACGGTGAAGTGATTGGCTACGGTCTTTCTGGCGATGCCCATCATATGACGGAGCCTGATCCAGAGGGAGCGGCACGCTGCATTAGAATGGCGATCCGTGATGCTGGATTGAATCCTGAAGAGATTGATTATATCAATGCACATGGTACATCTACACCAGTCGGTGATAAATCCGAAACGGAAGCAGTTAAGAAAACGCTTGGAGAGCATGCCTATAAGGTAGCGATCAGCTCAACCAAGTCGATGACAGGGCATTTATTGGGTGCAGCGGGCGGCGTTGAAGCCGTGATCTGTGGTCTCGCTCTTCAGCATCAGACGATTCCGCCAACGATTAATTTGGATAATCAAGACCCGGCATGCGATCTTGATTATGTACCTAATAAGCCGAGAAAAGCGGAACTGAATGTGGTTATGTCCAATTCCTTTGGTTTTGGCGGTCACAATGCTACGGTTATTCTAAAAAAATATGAAGCATAAGGGGTCAGTTCGTTGAGTGGAGACTTGAAGCAATTACAGCAGAAACTTCATATTCAATTCAACAATCGGCAGCTTCTGAAGCAGGCCTTTACGCACGCTTCCTACGTAAACGAACATCGGTTCAGTCAGCATGCAGACAATGAGCGTCTTGAATTTTTAGGTGACGCTGTTCTGGAACTGACGGTGTCCGAGCAATTGTACAATCAGTACCCTAACCGACCCGAAGGCGAACTCACCAAGTTGCGTGCAGCTATTGTCTGTGAGCCTTCGCTGGTGAAATTTGCTGTCGGGCTGGAGTTCGGGCAATATGTACTGCTTGGAAAAGGTGAAGAGTTGACAGGTGGGCGTACTCGTCCGGCTCTGTTGGCTGATGTATTCGAAGCGTTCGTAGGTGCGCTTTATTTGGATCAGGGTCTGGAGGCCGTCCGGTCGTTTCTGGAACGTTATATTTTTCCTCAAATTGTATTAAACGGAAAGCTTCAGATGAGTGATTTCAAAACAGAGCTTCAGGAACTGACGCAGCATCATAACATGGGGATGCTTGAATACAAGATTGTAGAGGAGCGCGGACCAGCCCATGAGCGCGAGTTTGTAGCCGAGGTATATATGGACAGCGAACGGCTAGGGGCAGGTACGGGACGCTCCAAAAAAGAAGCTGAGCAGCAAGCGGCGGCAGTAGCTTTAAACCGTTTGAAGCTGGCAGAATCGTAAACGGTACCTGAGCAGCCCGGACGGGTTACGCAAGCAGGGGCACAAAGTAAGAGCAAAGGGCAGTCCGCGGGGAGTCCCGGCCCGTAATGGCGAATGGACTGCGTTTTGCTCTTTTTTCGTGGCTTTGCTGGTGTAATGTGAGTGTCGGTACTGTGCTTTATACAAGCTAGTTTATGCTACAATAGGGATAATTCATATCAATCAGGTATACGGTGTTGTACAAGCATATTTGAAATGTTAGAGGTGAGATTGAGCATGTTTTTAAAGCGCATTGAGCTGGCGGGCTTCAAATCGTTTGCAGATAAAACGGAAATGGAATTTGTCCGCGGCATTACGGCAGTCGTCGGACCCAACGGAAGCGGAAAAAGTAATATTTCCGACGGAATTCGTTGGGTGCTGGGCGAACAGAGTGCCAAATCACTGCGTGGCGGCAAAATGGAGGACATTATTTTTGCGGGTAGTGATGCTCGTAAGGCTGTTAATTACGGTGAAGTATCGCTTACGTTGGATAATGAAGATCAGGCGTTGCCTCTGGATTTTGGTGAGGTCACGGTAACGCGACGTGTACATCGAAGTGGGGATAGTGAATATTTCATTAATCGGCAATCATGCAGACTCCGAGATATTACAGAGCTGTTTATGGATACAGGCATTGGTAAAGAAGCTTATTCAATTATTGGGCAGGGACGCATTGAAGAAATTCTGAGTACCCGATCTGAGGATCGTCGAGGTATTTTTGAGGAAGCTTCGGGTATCGTAAAATATAAATCGCGTAAAAAAGATGCGGTTCGCAAGCTGGATGAAACGGAGCAAAATTTGCTGCGTATTCACGATTTGGTTAGTGAACTGGAGGATCAGATTGGACCGCTTAAGGAGCAGTCTGAAAAAGCGATTCATTTTAAAGAGCTGCGCGGTGAATTGAAATCAAAAGAAATTTCAATGTACGTCCATCAAATTGAACAAATTCATACTTCGTGGAGCGATGCGACTTCCAAACTAGCTCTGTTGCAGCAGGAGCAGCTTCAGTTGTCTACGGTGGTGTCCCGCCATGATGCGATGCTGGAAAGCGACCGCAACGAATTGCGCCAGCTGGAAGAGCAGGTAGAGCAGTTGCAAAGGGATTTGCTGCAATACAGTGAAGCGACGGAGAAAAGTGAAGGCTACGGCGAATTGCTCAAAGAGCGCACACGCAATCTGGAGGCTAATCGGGAACAATTGATCTTATCACTTAGCACAAGCGAATCACGGCATTCCGAGCGCAGGAGTGAACTGGATCAGCTGAACGAAAAACTGTCTGCACTGAATGTAGAGCTTGACGAGTTGCGTGCGCGGCTGTCTGACGAAGAGGCCAAACTGATTGGTGTTACAGGCGGAATCAGCCAGGAGCAGGAAGAAAGCCTAAAGGGTGGTCTGCTGGAGCTGATGAATCAGATGGCGCAGGCGCGTAACGAAATTCGTTATACAGACCAGCAGAAGGAAGCATTAGAACGGCGTGTGACTCGCGTAAGTGACGAATCCGGCAAATGGGAAGCCCAGAAAGTACAACTTGAACAGCGCAAAAAGGGATTGGAAGCTGCGGTTCAGAAGCTGGGGCAGGAAATCAGTAGTTTGCGTAGTGGCTATATTCAGGGAAGTGAAAAGTACCAGGCCCTGCAAAAACTACTGGAAGAAAACCAGGGTACGGTTCGTAAATGGGAACAAAAACGTGAGGCTCAAATTTCACGGCGAGATACAATGAAGGAAATGCAGGATGACTTTGACGGCTTCATGCTTGGAGTTAAAGAGGTATTGAAGGCTGCACGAAAAGAAACTTTGCACGGCGTGCATGGAGCGGTAGCGGAACTGATTCGGGTGCCCGAGCATTTAGAGCAGGCGATGGAAACCGCTTTGGGTGCTTCAGTTCAGCATATCGTGATGGAAAATGAATCCGTATCCAGACAGGCGATCAGTTTTCTAAAGCAACGTCAACTGGGCAGAGCGACATTTTTGCCTATGGATGTTATTCGTCCGCGTCAAATCGGTGCAGGAGAACGCCAAATTGCAGAAGGAGCCGAAGGCTTTGTCGGAATCGGTGCAGATCTTGTTCAGTATGATGATCGATATGCCGGAATTGTAGGCAGTCTCTTGGGGAATGTGGTCATTGCCCGTACGTTGGAAGATGCAAACCGTATTGCGGCCCGTTGCCAATATAGATACCGCGTTGTCACTTTGGAAGGCGATGTTGTCAATGCAGGGGGTTCCATGACTGGGGGAAGCCAGTTCAAGAAAAATGCTAATCTGCTTGGACGCAAACGCCAGCTGGATCAGTTGGATCAAGACATTGTAGATACGGAGCAGCAAATTGCAAGGTTGCGCCAGAGTGCAATAGATACCAAACGCCAGTTGGAGGAGACACAGACCCGTCTGGACGAGTTGCGCCAGGGCGGCGATGTGAAGCGCGGTGAAGAGCAGCAGATGGCAATGGAACTCAAGCAACTGGAGCATGAACTTCGTCATGTTCTGGAGCAGGTCGCTGCGTCTGGTCAGGAGAAAAAGGGCTTTGATCAGGAAATCAAAGAGCTGGAAACTTCCCGTGAAGAAGCGTTGGTAAAGTTGGCTACGTTGGAGGAAGAAGAAAAGAAAACGCATCAGGCCATTCATGCTGCTGAATTTGCCCGTAAAGCCAACGAGTCTGCCAAAGAGCAGCTGCAGGGAGAGCTCACGAATCTCAAGGTAAGAGAAGGAAAGCTGGACCAAGAGCGCTTTTCTTTGGAAGAGCAGCTGCGCAGATTGCGTGGGGATTATGATACTCTTGGTAAGGATTCGAGACAAAACAAAACCTTGCTTGCTTCCATCGAAGCAGATTTGCTGACCAATGAGCAGGAGACCGTGAAACAGATTGAAAATCTCAATCAATACCGTTTGAAAAAGGAAGAAGCCGCACAGCAATTGGAATTCAAACGGGCTGCACGCAGCAGCTTGTCTAAAAAGCTTGAAGTGGCTGAGAACGACACGAAAGAACAGCGAATTCAGCTCAAGTCAGTGGAGGAGTTGCTTCGTCAAACGGAAATTGGAGTAAATCGGCTTGATGTGGAACTGGAAAACGTTCTGAAAAAATTAAGTGATGATTATGAACTCAGCTATGAGTTAGCCAAGCAGCGTTACCCTATACCCGAAGATATTGAAGGTACGCAGAGCGAGGTAGAGAGGCTCAAACGGGGTATTTCCGCGTTGGGTGAGGTGAATCTGGGCGCCATTGAAGAATACCAGCGTGTGCATGAGCGTTATACGTTTCTTGATGAGCAAAAGTCTGATTTGGTGGAGGCCAAGACAACACTTTATCAGGTTATTCGTGAAATGGATGAAGAAATGTCCAAGCGCTTTAAGGCTACGTTCGATGCTATTCGGCGCGAATTTGGAACGGTATTCTCCAAGCTGTTCGGAGGCGGACGTGCTGATCTCGTGCTGCTTGACCCGGAACGCTTATTGGAGACGGGAATTGACATCGTAGCTCAGCCACCGGGCAAAAAACTGCAAAACTTGCAGCTGCTGTCGGGCGGTGAGCGCGCGTTAACAGCGATGGCGTTACTATTTGCCATTTTACACGTTAAACCTGTTCCATTCTGTGTACTCGATGAAGTAGAGGCTGCATTGGACGAAGCAAACGTGGTGCGTTTTGCCCAGTATTTACGGGAATTCTCGGAGCAGACACAGTTCATTGTAGTCACACACCGTAAGGGCACAATGGAAGAATCTGATGTGCTTTACGGGGTTACGATGGAGGAAGGCGGGGTTTCCAAACTCGTATCTGTCAAGCTAGACAACGATGAAGCTGAGATTGCCTGACATTAAATAACATACTTTCAGACCAACGGAGGGAATCCATGAGTTTCTTTAGGAAATTGAAGGAAAGCATTGCAAACAAAACTGAATCTGTCACAAAACAGTTCAAAGATGGTTTGGAAAAAACACGTAAAGGTTTTGTTGAAAAAGTAACGGACTTGATGATTCGCCGTAAAAAGATTGATGAGGAATTTTATGAGGAACTGGAAGAAATTCTGATCGGAGCGGACGTAGGCGTCAACACGGTTATGAACCTCATTGAAGACCTGCGAGAAGAAGTGAAAAAGCGCAAAATTGAGGACGCATCGGAATTACAGCCTGTATTGTCGGAAAAGCTGTCCGAGTTGCTGCGGGGGAATGACAATAGTCAGCTCAAAATGAGCGCTGACGGGATTACAGTCATTCTATTCGTGGGAGTCAATGGCGTCGGCAAAACGACAACCATTGGCAAGTTAGCTCACCGTTTTAAACAAGAGGGCAAAAAAGTTTTGTTGGCTGCCGGAGACACGTTCCGGGCGGGTGCGATTGAACAGTTGGAGGTCTGGGGCGAACGGGCAGGTGTAGAGGTTATTAAGCAGCAATCCGGTTCCGATCCGGCTGCGGTTATGTTTGATGCCGTACAGGCTGCCAAGCAGCGTCAAGTGGATGTTTTGTTGTGTGATACCGCTGGACGTCTTCAGAATAAAAGCAATCTGATGGAGGAACTGAACAAAATTTTCCGCGTGATCCAACGCGAAATTCCAGATGCTCCTCATGAAGTGTTGTTGGTACTTGATGCGACGACTGGACAAAATGCACTTAACCAAGCCAAGCTGTTTGGTGAGAAAAGCGGTGTAACCGGGCTGGTACTAACGAAGTTGGATGGTACAGCGAAGGGCGGGATTGTTGTGGCCATCCGTCAGGAGCTGAATTTGCCTGTTAAGCTGGTGGGCTTAGGTGAAAAAGTGAATGATCTTCAACCGTTTGATTCCGAGCAATTCGTTCATGCGTTGTTTGCGGGGTTGATTCAGGAAGAGACCGTCGAAGCAACTGCTGCAGACGTGGAAGAACAGAACTGATACGTTTAAAGTAGGCTTTCATGCTACGTTTGGGACTAAGTAGCCATCCTGTTGCTGTTCAAGTTCGCCCAGATGTATAATGAAAGCAAGAGGTCTGTCGATGCCGTATATGTAATGTATGTTGTATGTAAATATAAATAAGGAAGCCGGGTGAAAAACCGATGGCAAACACCTATACCTACTCCCGACGGGAAGAAGTAGCCAACGCCATTACACATGGAATTGGAGCCGTTTTAAGCGTGGCAGCGCTTGTGTTACTCATTGTTTTTGCTAGCTTGAAAGGAACCACTTGGCATGTCGTCAGTTTTACGATTTACGGGATTACGATGTTGCTGTTGTACACCAATTCAACGTTGCTTCATAGCCTGCGTGAAGGGAAAATGAAGGATTTGTTCGAAATATTCGATCATTCCTGCATTTACCTGTTCATTGCAGGTAGCTACACCCCGTTTATGCTCGTTGCACTGCGAGGTACTCTGGGATGGACACTGTTTGGAGTGATTTGGGGGATTGCACTGTTTGGTGTGTTGTTCAAGGCGTTCTTCACCAAGCGCTTCCTGTTTATGTCTACCGTGTTTTACATTGTGATGGGCTGGCTCATCACCATTGCCTGGAATCCTCTGGTTGCGACTGTTCCCGCCGGAGGGATGACGTTATTGTTCGTAGGTGGTCTTATGTATACGTTGGGCACGATTTTCTATGTGTGGCGGGCATTTCCATATCACCATGCGATCTGGCATCTGTTTGTTTTAGCAGGTAGTATACTTCATTTTCTGGCTGTTCTGCTGTATCTTACTCCAGTAAGGGTTTAAGTAACAGTGGGCAAAAAGCCGATCCGTACTTCCGTTTGAGGGCAGTGGATCGGCTTTTTTTTGTATGACAAGGGATAACGCTTGACATCTTCTTTTCTTTTATGTATCATAAGGAACGTTGAAAAGAACTGTAAAGTGTTTTTCCTTGACGATGGAGGTATACAAGATGAGTCAGGAGAATCGGCTGGAAAAGACAAACCGGATTAACCGACTGTTTGACTTCTATGAACCTCTGCTTACAGAGAAGCAACAGATGTTTTTAAAATATTACTTCCATGATGATTTTTCTTTAGGGGAAATCGCATCGGAATTTCAAATTAGCCGTCAGGCAGTATATGAACATATTAAACGTGCTGAACAGGTATTGGAAATGTACGAGGAAAAGCTTGGTTTGCTAAGCAAGTATGAGCGTAGAATCCAAGATCTCGAAGAATTAAATAAGACGTTGTATGAGGCATTCGGTAAAATCGGTGAGTCCGATGAAGGCATTCTGCAACATGTTCATCAAATTGTAAATCGCCTGCAGGAACTGTAGGACATATAGATTAAGAACAAACAACCCTGGTAGACAAGGAGGTGCGAAAGTATGGCATTTGAAGGATTATCGACTCGCTTGCAAAATGTATTCAGTAAACTGCGCGGTAAAGGAAAAGTGTCTGAGGATGATGTAGCTCAGGCGATGCGTGAAGTACGATTAGCTTTGCTTGAGGCGGACGTTAACTTCAAGGTTGTAAAGGACTTTATTGCCAAGGTAAAGGAGAAATCCGTTGGTAAGGAAGTGATGGACAGCTTTACGCCAGGCATGGTCATCATCGACATCGTGAACAAAGAACTGACCGAGTTGATGGGTGGCAGTCAGGCCAAGCTTGCCAAAGCAAACAAACCGCCTACGGTCATTATGATGGTGGGTCTCCAGGGCGCAGGTAAGACGACGACGTCTGGTAAACTGGCGAAATTGCTGCAAAAGCAAAATCATCGTCCATTGCTTGTAGCTGGTGATATTTATAGACCAGCCGCGATCAAGCAGCTTCAGGTTCTTGGGGAGCAGATTAATACTCCTGTATTTACACTGGGAGATCAGACAAGCCCGGTAGAAATTGCAAAACAGGGTTTGCAGCATGCTAAGGATAATGGTAATGACTACGTTATTATAGATACTGCTGGTCGTCTTCATGTTGATGAAGAGCTCATGGAAGAGTTGCGCCAGATTCATACCAACGTCAACCCGGATGAAGTTCTACTGGTTGTAGATAGCATGACGGGGCAGGACGCGGTTAACGTGGCGGAGCACTTTAATAATAGCTTGGAGTTAACGGGAGTTGTATTGACGAAGCTGGATGGTGACACTCGCGGTGGTGCAGCTTTATCGGTCAAGGCTGTGACGGGATGCCCAATCAAGTTTGCTACATTGGGTGAAAAGCTGGATGCGATGGAGCCGTTTCATCCTGAACGGATGGCTTCACGGATTTTAGGCATGGGTGATATGTTGTCCCTGATTGAAAAAGCGCAGTCCAATATCGACGCCGATAAGGCGAAGGAAATGGAACGGAAAATGCGTAATGCCGAGTTTACTTTTGAAGATTTTCTGGAGCAAATGGATCAAGTTAAGAAGCTTGGCCCAATCGACCAGATTCTTGATATGATTCCCGGTATGGGCAACATGAAGCAAATGAAAGATATCAAAGTGGATGACAAACAGATGGGCCGGATTGAGGCTATCGTTCATTCTATGACCACACAGGAAAAGCAAAACCCAGACATGATTAATCATAGCCGACGCAAACGTATTTCTGTAGGCAGTGGAACATCACTGGCTGAGGTAAATCGTCTGATAAAGCAATTTGACGAAATGCGTCGTATGATGAAGCAGTTCTCAGATATGATGGGACCTAAGGGTGGAAAAAACAAGGCTATGAAGCAGTTGAAGAGTATGGGTAAAGGTATGAAGTTTCCTTTCCGCTAAGGCCAATAGGCCCTTGGAATTATGGGATAACAATATACAGTCTACTTTTTGAAGGAGGTGAATTTTCGTGGCAGTTCGTATTCGTCTGAAACGTATG
Organism: Paenibacillus sp. 203; assembly: GCF_037027525.1. Classification (NCBI taxonomy): domain Bacteria; kingdom Bacillati; phylum Bacillota; class Bacilli; order Caryophanales; family Paenibacillaceae; genus Paenibacillus; species Paenibacillus sp. 203. The sequence goes on along the minus strand of NZ_JAXCHD010000002.1, from coordinate 344,125 downwards.
GGTGCACATAAAGCTCCTTTCTATCGCGTCGTGGTATCTGATTCTCGTTCCCCGCGTGACGGTCGTTTTATCGAAGAAATCGGTTACTACAACCCAATCACAGTACCAGCGGTTGTAAAAATTGATGAAGATAAAGCGCTGAAATGGTTGCAAGATGGTGCACAAGCATCCGACACAGTCCGTAACTTGCTTAGCAAAGCGGGCGTAATGAAAAAGTTTCATGAGTCTAAACTACAGAAATAAGGTGCTGATACGGAGGGTCAACCATGGAAGAATTAGTGATAATCATTGCTAAGGCTTTAGTCGATCATCCGGAAGATGTGACCGTGAAGACCTTGGAGAAGGATCGGCTTGTTGTATATGAGCTTAGTGTGCATCCTGAGGATGTAGGCAAAATCATTGGTAAGCAGGGTCGTATCGCCAAGGCGCTTCGCACTGTGGTTGCATCAGCAGCCGTTAAGATGGATAAACGGGTTACCGTAGACATCATATCTTAAAGATATACGAAAGTGGGTTAGGATGTATGTCCTAACCCTTTTTCGTACATGATGAAGATGATATGGAGCGGGACCGATAACAAGCAGGAGGAACATGATGCAACAATTGTTTAATGTCGGAAAAATTGTGAACACCCATGGAATCCGTGGGGAGCTTAAAATATTAACGACGACAGATTTCCCAGAGGATCGCTTTGCTAAAGGTAGTGAACTTTTGATTGTCCCGGCTGAAGGTAAAGCCCCGATTCCCGTAACTATTGAAACAGCGCGTTTTCAAAAAAATATGGTTGTCGCTAAATTTAAGGAATATCACAATATCAATGAAGTTGAAAAATATAAAGGTACTTTGTTGAAGGTATCTGCTGAGCGGTTAGGCGAATTGGAAGAAAATGAATTCTATTTTCATGAAGTAGTCGGCATGGAAGTGGTGACCGAAGACGGAAATGAGCTCGGCGTGGTCAAAGAAATTTTGACTCCGGGAGCCAATGATGTATGGGTAGTCAAAATGCCTAAAGGCAAGGAACTGCTATTGCCGTATATAGAGGATGTTATTTTGGATGTAAACGTGCGCGAAAAACGGGTTACGGTACGGTTAATGGAAGGTCTGCTGTAATGCGGGTAGATGTGCTGACCCTGTTTCCAGAGATGTTTGACGGAGTATTTAATGCAAGCATTCTGGGAAAAGCAAGGGATAAGGGAATTGTATCACTGCAAGCGGTTAATTTTCGTCAGTATGCCGGCAATAAGCATGGACAAGTGGATGATACGCCCTATGGCGGTGGGGGCGGCATGGTTTTGAAGCCTGACCCTATTTTTGCTGCCGTGGAAGCGCTGTTGGATAAATCAGAGGAATCAACATTAGAAACTGCCGACGAAGTTATTCAACATGAAGGGATAGAACGTAACACAGACATAAAATCTCCGCGTATCATTTTGATGTGTCCACAAGGCGAGACTTTTACGCAAAAGAAAGCGGAAGAGCTGGCCAAAGAGGACCATCTTATTTTTATATGTGGGCATTATGAGGGTTATGATGAGCGTATTCGAGAGCATTTGGTGACGGATGAGCTTTCTATCGGAGACTATGTGTTGACTGGTGGTGAGCTTCCAGCCATGGCCGTCATTGACAGTGTGACACGGTTGCTACCAGGAGTGCTGGGGAACGAAACGAGTGCGGTAACGGACTCGTTTAGTACCGGGTTGCTGGAGTACCCCCATTATACCCGGCCTGCGGAGTTTCGGGGCTGGAAAGTTCCTGATGTACTCCTGTCAGGGCATCACGTCAATATTGATTCTTGGAGACGCCAAGAGGCGTTACGTCGCACGATGGAACGCCGACCAGACCTGTTGGAACAGGTTGAACTGACAGGCAAGGAGCGCGTGTGGGTTGAGGAGCAGCGCAAATCTGACTGTTTGGGCGATAAGCAATAAAGCGTCTTAGGCATGAGTGGATTTGAAAGCAGGGAGTGACCTGTTTTATAATGGAGTCAATTAAATAATGTTTGGTCAAATCCCTTTTTGTTGTTGCAATGCGGTATCCTCCATGATACAATACATCTGTTGTGTGTAATACGGTGGTCCTCTGTGGATGATGAAGGAAACGGTTGTGTTTCCAGAAGAAGCATGAACACCTGTACGGAAGGAGGGAGTCATAGATGAATATCGTCCAAGCGATCACTGAAGAACAACTGCGTAAAGATTTGCCTAACTTTCGTCCTGGTGACACTTTGAAAGTGCACGTGAAAGTTATTGAGGGAACTCGTGAGCGTATCCAGTTGTTTGAAGGTGTTGTCATTAAACGCCGTGGTGGTGGAATCAGTGAGACTTTTACAGTTCGTAAAATTTCTTACGGTGTAGGTGTGGAAAGAACTTTCCCGCTTCATTCCCCGAAAATCGATAAAATCGACGTGGCTCGCCGTGGTAAAGTGCGTCGTGCGAAGCTTTATTATCTTCGTGAACTGCGCGGTAAAGCAGCGAGAATTAAAGAAATTCGTCGTTAATACAACGAATAACGAAAGGGGCTTGGTTACAAGCTCCTTTCGTTTTTTCTACGTACATAGGGAACTGTGGATTATTGACCGTAAAGAGAGGACAGTGAGCTATGGAGCAAGAAGTAGGACAAGGAGCTGTACAGCAGCCAACTGAACAGGATGGTACGCCCAAGCGTAAACCAAAAAATGAGATTTTTGAGTGGCTCAAGGCCATCATTATTGCGTTAGTGCTTGTCTTTTTAATCCGCTGGCTTCTCTTTAAGCCGTTTATTGTGGATGGCCCGTCGATGCAGCCTAACTTTCATACCGGAGAACGCGTCATTGTAAATGAGATTTTGTATGATTTCCGTGCCCCTAAACCAGGGGAAGTGATCGTGTTTCATGTGCCGGAGGAAGGAAGAGACTTTATCAAACGCGTCATTGCTGTTGAAGGAGATACGGTCAAGGTAGAAGGTGACACGATTACAGTAAATGGTAAGCCGATTCAGGAATCTTACTTGAAAGCTCCTTTAGAAGAAGCGCACCAAAATGGTGAACTTTACAACAAGTTTACAAATTTTCCAAATGAGAAATTTAAGGATGGAAAAGTTCCGGCGGGGCATATTTTTGTAATGGGAGATAATCGTTCCAATAGTACAGACAGTCGGATGATTGGATATATTGATTTGAAGGAAGTTGTAGGTCGGGCTGACGTTATTTTCTGGCCGGCGAAAGATATGCAGTGGATTAACCACTAGAATAACTAATAAGCAGCATAGCTGCCGTAATCCTAACTAAGAGCCTAAGGGTAAAAGTAGGAGTTACGATCAATGGGGTGATGACGGTGACGATTCAATGGTTTCCTGGTCATATGACCAGAGCGCGCCGCCAAATTGAAGCAAAATTAAAGTTAATTGATTTGGTCATTGAGCTGATTGATGCTCGATTGCCGCTCTCTAGCCGAAATCCAATGATTGATGATATTTTGCAAGGCAAGCCGCGAATGATTATTTTGAATAAAGCAGATTTGGCGGACCCGGTAGTATCACAGCAATGGATTGCCTATTTTAAGGAGCAGGGGCATGTGGCCATTCCGGTGGATGCCACAACTGGGACGGGACTAAAAGAAATTCCAATTCAGGCCAAGCTGCTGCTTAAGGAAAAGATAGATCGGCAGATTAGGAAGGGAATGAATCCGCGTCCTATGCGTGGGTTGATTGTTGGTATTCCGAATGTCGGCAAATCGACACTGATCAACCGAATGGCGGGACGTAATATTGCAGCTACGGGTGACCGTCCAGGGGTAACGAAGGCACAGCAGTGGATCAAGATTGGAGAAATTGAATTGCTGGATACACCAGGGATTCTATGGCCTAAATTTGAGGATCAGAATGTAGGCTATCGTCTGGCAGTTACAGGTGCGATCAAGGAAGAAATTCTGAATGTCGAGGATATTGCCTTTTTTGCGACTAAATATTTGGTTCAGTACTATTGGGACGCACTGGCAGAGCGCTTTGAGCTCACCGAACGTCCTGAAGATACAGAAAATCCTGATGAAATTGTCAACGTCATGGAAGCGATCGGACGTAAACGTGGCTGTATTGTTAGCGGCGGACGTGTGGATCTCGAAAAGGCGTCAAAAATCATTTTGCGTGAGCTGCGTGCAGGGAAGCTGGGACGGTTCAGTTTGGAAGCTCCTTACTGATTCTACTGGTACACCGATAGAGAACATAGCATTTTGTGGCAAGGAAGAACCTTCCCCATCTCTCCGGAGAGGAGGAAGGTTTTTTTGGTATTTGAAGGCAGTTAGAAAAGGGTTTTGGACGATGAAGGTCTGTGGTAAGCTGAATTCAATCGCTAGAGCTACGGCATGAATGACGCGTTAAACTACATATAGATGGGCAGGTATTGAATATGGAAGATAAAAAGAATGTAGTGAAGGACATGCTACATTATGAAAAAAAATGCTGGGAGCAGTCTTGTGAGCGGATTGCAGGTATTGACGAGGTAGGTCGTGGATGCCTGTTTGGTGATGTTGTGGCCGCAGCAGTCATTTTACCAGTGGGTGAGTTACTGGAAGGTGTGGATGATTCCAAAAAATTGACGGACAAGAAGAGAGAAGCATACTACGAGCTAATTATGGAGAAGGCCATTGCTGTAGGAGTTGGCTATGTAGACGCGCAGACAATTGATGATATCAATATTAAGCAAGCAGCCCGTTTGGCTATGAAGCAGGCTATTGAGGCTTTACATGTGTCTCCTGATTATTTACTGGTGGATGCAGAAAAGGTAGATGTGTCTATTCCTCAACTCTCTATTATTAAAGGAGATGCCAACAGTCAGTCTATTGCGGCGGCCTCTATCATCGCCAAGGTAACCCGTGATCGGCTGTGCAAAGGTGAATGGGATGCGAAGTATCCGGAATATGGGATCGGTATACATAAAGGTTACGCTACCAAGTTACACAGGGAACAAATTTTGGCGCTAGGACCTACAAAGATGCATAGACGCAGCTTTCTGGGCAATTTGTTGACGGAGCAACCGACGCTGTTTGATCTGTAGTTACTTATTATGAATCGGGATAATGCCGATATAAAGCATAACTAATACCATAAGCCCCTTTGAATGGGGGAGAGTGAGAGGAGGGGCGATATGAACATCGGATCTGTATTTCGTGGATTACTTGGAGATGTGAAGGCTGGAGAGGCTAAAAAACTTGATATGCAGCCAGGTCAGGTTGTACGAGGAGTCGTGCTAAAGGTGTCTGAGGACGGCAGCGAGGCTGTGTTGCAAATACAAGGTTCTCAGGTCAGGGCAAAGCTGGAGACCCCTCTTCAACCTGGACAGACTACAACGTTTCAGGTTCAACCGGCTTCCCCCAGCGGAATGACGGTGCTTAAGCCTCTGAACGATGTGACTAATACACCACAGCAAACCGTAGCGCTGACAGATGTATTGGAATCGGTGGGACTGCCGGATACAGCTCAGAACAGGGAGCTTATACAGGCAATGCAAAAGAACGGTGTGCCGTTGACATCGGAAAATGCTGCGTCTTTGCGAGAAGCTATGGCGAAGCAAAACGGCAATGTACAATTGGGAACGTTTGTGCAGGCGGCGGCAGTTGCCTTTCAGCGGGGACTTCCATTGACGGCAGAAAGCATAAACGGATTGCGTCAAGCGATGTTTGGGCCTCCTTTAAATGATCTGTTGTCTTCGCTGGAGCAAGAGCTTGAAGCGGTATTAAAGCAGCCAGGACAGGGAATACCCACTGACCGTTCAGTGGGGGAATCAACAGCTATAAAGAGCGCTGATCGAATGTCTGCTAGTCCAACAGGTGCTTCTTCCGGGGTGGTTGTAGATGGACAGGAAGGCCAAGCTCCTATATTGTCCAAGGATGCTTCTACCGCTGTAAAGCAGGCAGAAGCTGGACAAACCACAGGCGGTAAGGAATTGTTAAAAGGGACTCAAGCAGCCAACCTTGCTGCTGCAGTGAGTGAAGCGAGTGCTTTGGCAACAGATTCAGATACTGCAACGGGGGCTACATCTGCAGCCAAAGGGACTGCTCCAGGAGAAGCGGAGACAGTCAATGGACGCGGAGCGACAGTGGCATCGGAAGCTAGCGTAAATGCTCAAGAATCGGGTGCTGATGCATTAAAGGGTTCTCGCACTAGAGTGGAGCAGTCACAGTCACAGCAAGCTACTGCGTCAAGCACACAACTTAAGGATGCGGATGGCGCTCCAGCGGCTGCCACGGCAGAACCTGTGGGGGCAAAGACAGCCTTAACCGCGGCCATGGCTGACCGTCCCACGGCACAGCAGGCTGGTGCCCCTGTGCCGCAATCCACAGCAGGTAACACTGCTGCGCCAGAGGTGACGCTCCAGCGGCTGCGCACGTTGCTGCAAGAGCTACGCGCGGCGGTGCCGCCCCCACTGAGCACGGCTGCGCCGGAGCAGCCCGCAACGGAAGTGGCGCAGCCAATGGCTAGCGCCTCGCGGGCCGCAGACGCCGCTGCATCGCAGCCTGCGGCGTCCAGCCCGCAGCTCAGCCCCACGGAGGACCCGTGGGTGGGCCGCGTACTGAAGCTGCTCGGTGCAGAGCACGAGCAGCAAGTACACCGCGCGACTACACAGGTCGCGCAAGGGGCGGCGGCACGTATGGAGCCGCCAGAGGGAACGCCGCAGCCGCTGCCGGGATTAGCGGCTGCGGCTGGGGACACGGTGTCAGCAGACGCAGCCACCGTAAAAGGGGCGCTGCTCCAGCTGATGAGCAGTGACGATCTGCCGCCTGCTTTGAAAGAGGCGGCTCAGCAGGTTGTACAGCACCTGACAGGTCAGCAGTTGCTGCTCAACACAGACCGAACGGCGCCTTTTGCCCAAGTACACATGTTTATACCGTTCGTTGGACCGGATGGTCGTGAAACAGCTACGATCCAGATTCAGTCCCGCCGCGGCAAACGTGGAGAGCTGGACGCCTCCAACTGTCGTCTTTGGTTTGATTTGGACATGAAGGGACTTGGAGCGACCCTGGTAGATGTCCAGGTTGTAGATCGGATTGTAAGTGTTAAGCTCCATAATGATCATGAATGGGCGGCTTCGTTGTTATCCAGTGGGCGTGAGTCCATTCACACAGCGTTGGAGTCACTAGGATACCAACTTCTATCGCTTCGTACCGAGCCTATGCCCATAAGGACTGAACAGAACAGTCTCGCCTCTTCTGAAGTACAAAGCTATGTGCCTCAGCCGTATAAAGGAGTCGATCTTAAAATATGAAAGAGCCGTTGGAACCTCCTTCTCCTTCCATAAAGAAGGCGGTCGCCCTTAAATATACGCCTGGTGAGAGCGAAGCACCGATTGTCGTTGCCAAAGGGAGCGGCCGTATTGCGGATAGCATTTTAGAAAAAGCTAAAGAACATGGTGTTCCAGTACAGGAGGATGCCGCGCTGGTTGAAGTACTATCCAAACTCGATTTGGACGAACAAATTCCTGCTGAGCTCTATCAGTTGGTGGCAGAGGTGCTTACCTATATATATCAAATGGATAGGCTTGCATCAAGGGATGACTGGTGATGTCGAATGAAATGAAGGCTGGAGGCAAGGATCAACGGAAAGCCAAAGGAGCGATGGGCGAAGAGGCAGCGGCTTTGTTTTTAGAAAACTTGGGTTACCGTATCATAGAGCGTAATTGGCGATGCCGCAGTGGTGAAATAGATCTGATTGCCAAGCAGGAGCATACACTCGTGTTTATTGAGGTACGTAGTCGAAGTAGCTCCAAGTATGGAACGCCAGCAGAATCAGTTACTGCGCGTAAAATAGCCCAAGTTCGCCAAACAGCCGCTGTATATTTGCACATGAACGGGATTGGAGAAGCTCCAATCCGCTTTGACATGATTTCTGTACAATTAACTGACGAAAAGGCAGTTGTTACGGACCATTTAATAGGCGCATTTTAAACGAGTAAGAGCTTATTCAAAGGTAAGAGTGCGGGACTGAATTCATATGTGCAGGTTGACAGGAATGAAAGCTACAGGTATATTTTATTGAGAATAGTTATCATTTTCATCTTAAAATGAATATCTAGAAGTTGTACCTGTGAAGGAGGATTTACGTGACAAAGCATACCTTTAGTGAACATGTCATAGATGTAATTCAGGAACGCCGGACGATTAAACGATTTAAATCCGACTCCATTCCGGTAGATACGATCAAAGAACTGCTGGACGTCGCTGTGTGGGCTCCTAATCATAAAATGCGTGAACCGTGGCGTTTTCTGTTGTTTGCTGGTGAAGGACGGAAAAAGCTTGCAAAAGCAATTGCAGCCGATATTGGTAAGGACAACAAGTTTGAGAGCGGCATTTTGCACAACCCGATCCAGCTTTTAGTAGTATTGGAAGAAGACCCGCGTCAAGCGGTTTGGGATGAGGATTTTGCAGCGGTCAGCGCGCTTGTACAAAACTTTATGCTTGCCGCATGGAGCAAAGGAATCGGAACGTTTTGGGTGACAAAGCCATTTTTGTATTCGCCTAAGTTCCGTGAGCACTTGGGAATTCAACCGGGTGAGAAGGTAATAGGAATGATATATGCAGGCTATCCTGACGTTATCCCAGAATCAAGACCACGTACTCCGGCAGCCGATAAGCTGACCTTGTTTGACAAATAATCTGTCGTCAGATAAACTTAGTCAAGAATTTTGAAAGCATGGTCCGAAGCTAAAATTTCGAACATCACATTTGCAAAGAATGAAAATTTGGAAGCACCTTTTTTCATATATGCAATGATTCCCGAGAGGGAGCATTCCAATATGAGGAGAGGTGCTTTTTGATATGTATGGAAAATTACACGGGGCTTGTTTGTATGGAATAGATGGCGTTCTGATTGAAGTTGAGATTGATTTGTCCAATGGCTTGCCTCAGACAGCGATTATAGGATTGCCGGATTCGGCGATTCGAGAGGCAGTGGAGCGTGTCAGAGCAGCAATCAAAAACTGCGGCTTTAAATATCCGTCCCAGCGTGTCACGATTAATTTAGCTCCTGCTGATTTGCGTAAGGAAGGTTCATCTTTTGACCTTGCTATCGCTTTAGGGTTGCTGACAACCAGTGAACAGGTCGTTTTACCAGTGGGAGAACGGACGCTGTTTATTGGCGAGCTGGCGCTGGATGGCAGCATTCGTCCTGTGAATGGGGTGCTGTCCATGGTTGATTTGGCCAAGCGAGAAGGATTCCATTCCGTGCTGCTCCCCAAGGAAAACGCCAACGAGGCTCGTCTGATCACGGGTATACGTATTTACGCTATACGTCATCTAGCAGATCTTATCCCGATTGAAGATCATGCACAGGGGACTGTTGATAGCCAAGCGACAAATCAGAATTGTACTGCTAGTAAACAGGTCATGATCCAGTCCTATGCCCATTTACCTCAAGCAGAGCATATCCCGCTGTGTGAGGAAAAAGAGATAACTAGCAATATGGAGGATTACAGCGATGTACTGGGCCAGCTGCACGCCAAACGTGCGTTAGTTATCGCTGCAGCCGGAATGCATAATATCTTGCTTATGGGACCGCCGGGGGCTGGAAAAACGATGCTCATCCGCAGATTGCCATCTATCCTTCCGCCTTTGACTGAAAAGGAGGCGCTTGAAGTCACCAAAGTATACAGCGCTGCCGGGAAGTGGAAGGAGTCATCGCCCCATCTGATGAATATTCGTCCCTTCCGTTCGCCTCATCATACGATCTCTGCTGCTGGTTTGGTGGGCGGGGGAGGTATACCCAAACCAGGAGAAATCAGTCTTGCGCATCGGGGGATTTTATTTCTGGATGAGTTGCCTGAATTTAGCCGTCATGTGCTAGAAGTGCTGCGCCAGCCTTTGGAAGATCACAATGTTACGATCAGTCGTTCACGTGCAGTTTTTAAGTATCCAGCGCATTTTTTACTTGCCGCCTCCTTAAATCCATGTCACTGTGGTTTTTTCGGTAATGACACGGAACATCAGCGCTGTACCTGTTCACCTGCAGCAGTAGCCCGCTACCGTTCACGTATTTCTGGTCCACTGCTGGATCGGATTGATCTTCAGCTTGAAGTATCGCAGCCGAAGGATTGGCGGGAGGAAAAAGAATCATTGTCGTCCGCTGAAATGCGAAGGCAGGTGCTGGCTGCTCAAGCGATACAAATCCACAGATACAGCAAGCTTCCCTTTTCATGGAATAGTGAGCTGTCTGGTCAAATGCTGCGTAAATATGCCGTATTAGAAAAAAATGCAGCAGAGTTGCTTGACCAGACAATGGACGCACTCGGTTTAAGCATGCGCGCGTATGATCGAATTCTCAAGCTTTCGCGTACCATTGCAGACTTACATGACTCAGAGAAAATTTTGACTTCACATGTGGCTGAAGCTATTCAATACCGCCATATGGATAGAGCAAATGCCAGTTTTCCCGAAAGTTAAAAAGGCGATAAAATAGTAGCTATAACACGATCATTTTTATGAAAGAGTTTTCCAAAGCGTATGTACAATAGAAAATGGAAAAAGGACAAAAAAAGCTCCAGACAATAAAGATCTGGAGAAGAAAAATAAGATTATGACAATAGTGATTATACTATGAGTATATCAATTTTGTATATACGTTTATACATCATCTCCCATGTTACTTGATGGAAAAAAAACAAACAGTCTTTAACGAAGGGATAGCTGAAAGGATAATAGCCCCTCGACAAAAACGGTTGAGGGGCTTGTTGTGAAATTCATTCTAACGAAACTATTGAATCCATGAAGAGAGATGAAGACGTCCCCTACATGTGCTAAAGAAAATCTAAGTTACAAAACGTTCAGTTTCACTTCAATATTACCGCGGGTAGCGCGGGAGTATGGACATTGTTCATGTGCGCCTTCCACCAGTTTTACTGCAGTTTCATGATCGACGCCTTTTACCAGTACGTCGAGACTTACTCCGATTCCGAAGCCGCCGTCTTCCACTTTGCCGAAATGGACCGTAGCTGTTACTTCAGTACCTTCATGCTTAATACGTTGCATGCGAGCAACCATATTTAAGGCACTGTCAAAGCAAGCGGAATAGCCTGCTGCGAACAATTGCTCTGGATTCGTACCTGCACCGCCTGCGCCGCCCATTTCTTTTGGGGTATCGATATCTAAACGGAGTTCAGGGGAAGAAGACTCGATATAACCGTTACGTCCACCAACCGCTTTTACTGTTGTTTCATACATTTTTTGTTGAATGGTCATCATAATCCAATCACTGCCTCTCGCTCAAATTATATTTTACACAATTTAATTTATCAAAATAATTATTGTTTGTAAAGTATTTTGTGCAATTAGCATGTATTTTATTATATAATGTGCTAAAATAATGACGAAAGTAGGTGATCAGACAGCATGGAAGACAATCCTAATGAAGGTACAGCGTTGAAACTTGATAATCAGTTATGCTTTGCCATATATGCATGCTCCAGAGAGATTACGAAGCTATACCAGCCTTATCTGGAAAAGCTCGGTGTGACGTACTCGCAATATTTGGTACTTATCGTGCTCTGGGAGCGTGAAGAGTGTACAGTGAAGGAATTGGGTGAGGCACTATATTTGGACTCCGGCACACTAACTCCGCTATTGAAGAGATTGCAGAACGCCGGGCTTATCGATCGAAAGCGTTCCACTCAGGATGAGCGTAAGGTGCTGATTTCTTTGACGACAGAGGGAAGCGCATTACGGGAAAAAGCTCTGTCCGTACCAGGATGCATCCAGGAAAAAACAAGTATGACTCATGATCAATTTGGGTCGCTTCTGCTCCAGTTCAATGATCTGCTCGATCGTGTTCATCAAGCTAATGTGCAAATTGAAAAATCATAAGGTGTTTTCAGTTGCTCTTGCGAATCTTATGGCATGAGTGTTCTCAGCTGAAAGAAAAAATACCTAATAATGCTTGAAGAATTAAAGTGCCTCTTAATGTGGATTAGGTAATCCCATGTTGTAGAGGTGCTTTTTTTGTGTGAATTTGTATTAAGAGAAATATCCAATAATATCCAAACATTCGATTTTGGGAATGATAATGATATCAAAATACTGTAATTCATGAGGCTAAATTATAAGGAAAGCGTTTTAAAAACATGTTACAATGATGTAGGTTTAGTATAGATTTCCTTGTGAACCGCCCTTGTTGCAGTCATGTTGATAGGAGGATTCCAGAATGAATATCCATGAATATCAGGGTAAAGAAGTATTGAAGCAGTACGGAGTGGCTGTACCGAACGGTAAGGTTGCCTATACGGTGGAGGAAGCCGTTGCGGCGGCAGAATCGCTTGGAAGCGCTGTTACGGTGGTGAAAGCACAAATTCATGCTGGTGGACGCGGTAAAGCGGGTGGCGTGAAAGTTGCCAAAGGTTTGGATGAGGTGCGGACTTTTGCTTCTGAAATTTTGGGTAAGGTGCTGGTGACGCATCAGACTGGACCTGAAGGTAAAGAGGTCAAACGCCTTTTGGTTGAGGAAGGCTGCGATATTCGTAAAGAATATTACGTCGGCGTTGTCGTAGATCGTGCGACTGGACGTATCGTAATGATGGCCTCAGAAGAAGGTGGTACGGAAATCGAAGAGGTGGCTGCAGCCACTCCGGAGAAGATTTTTAAAGCGGTTGTTGATCCAGCGATTGGGCTTCAGGTGTATCAGGCCCGTAAGTTGGCGTATGACATTAATATTCCAAATGAACTGGTAAACAAAGCGGTCAAGTTTATGCTGGCGCTATACGAAGCTTTTGTGGACAAGGACTGTTCGATTGCAGAAATCAATCCCTTAGTCGTTACGGGTGATGGGAATGTACTGGCGTTGGATGCCAAACTGAATTTTGATTCTAATGCGTTGTTCCGTCACAAGGATATTTTGGAATTGCGTGATTTGGATGAAGAGGACGAGAAGGAAATTGAGGCATCTAAATATGATCTAAGCTATATCGCTCTGGACGGAAATATTGGCTGTATGGTCAATGGTGCGGGCTTGGCGATGGCAACCATGGATATTATCAAATATTACGGTGGCGATCCGGCCAACTTCCTGGACGTAGGGGGCGGTGCGACGACGGAAAAGGTAACCGAAGCGTTCAAAATCATTTTGTCCGATCCGAAGGTAGAAGGTATTTTCGTGAACATTTTCGGCGGAATTATGCAGTGTGACATCATTGCGAACGGCGTCGTGGAGGCTGCCAAACAGTTGGGGCTGACTCGTCCGCTTGTTGTCCGTCTTGAAGGGACAAATGTTGAGCTCGGCAAACAGATTTTAGCGGAATCCGGTTTGAATATCGTAGCAGCGGATTCCATGGCGGATGGCGCCCAAAAAATCGTCGAACTTGTTCAATAGCCTGTTTGCATTCCGATATGCCGAATAAACGATAGGGGATGTGAAGATCGTGAGTATTTTGGTCGATAAGCATACAAAGGTGATTACACAGGGGATTACGGGAAAAACGGCGTTGTTTCATGCCAAGGGTGCACTTGATTATGGTACACAAATGGTAGGTGGCACCTCTCCAGGTAAGGGGGGCACCGAGGTAGAAATTACGCTGGAGAACGGACAACAGGTCAAATTGCCAGTGTTTAACACCGTAAGCGAAGCCAAGGAAGCTACTGGCGCAACAGCGAGCGTGATTTACGTGCCACCGGCTTTTGCAGCAGATTCCATTTTGGAGGCTGTAGATGCGGAACTAGATCTCGTGATTTGTATCACGGAGGGCATTCCGGTGCTTGATATGATCAGGGTCAAACGTTTTATGGAAGGTAAAAAGACCGTTCTGATTGGCCCTAACTGCCCAGGCGTTATTACGCCAGGAGAATGTAAAATCGGTATTATGCCAGGTTACATTCATCTACCAGGTCATGTAGGTGTTGTGTCACGTAGTGGTACTTTGACCTATGAAGCAGTGCATCAGTTAACGACCCGAGGTATAGGACAATCTTCCGCGGTTGGTATTGGCGGTGACCCCGTTAAAGGTTCAGAATTCATTGACATTTTGCAACGTTTCAATGAGGACCCCAACACTCACGCTGTCATTATGATCGGAGAAATTGGGGGTACAGCCGAGGAAGAGGCTGCTGAGTGGATCAGGGACAATATGACGAAGCCAGTAGTTGGTTTTATCGGCGGTGTGACCGCGCCTCCTGGCAAACGGATGGGGCATGCAGGCGCCATTATTTCTGGTGGAAAAGGAACGGCCAAAGAGAAAATTGCCACGCTTGAAGCCTGCGGGATCAAGGTGGCACCGACTCCTTCCGAAATGGGCTCGACACTGGTAAGTGTGCTGGAAGCACGTGGTATTTTGAAATTGTGTACGACACATTAAATCGTGTTTCTTCATTAATATACAGGCCATAAAACTGCATCGAAATTTGCCGCAGGCTAGTGTATAATGAAAGAAAGGTAAGCAACCTTTTTATCTTCTGAAACAGGGGATGAAAAGGTTGCTTTTTTTGCGTTAAGACAGACTTGTCAGGGAAACGCTTGCAAAATGATTCATTGTGCCACAAAATAAGGGAGGGTTCACTCTTCCGTGAATGGGGGAACCATAGTTTGGAAGAAAGATGGCTTTTGTTAGGCTTGCATGAGTTAGAGGGAATCGGAAGAAAAACAATTCAGCGTATTTGGTCGAGTGACTATCGATTGCATGAGCTACTGCATTTTAGCGAACAAAAGTGGATGGAGATAGGGTTAAGCCCTGCTCAGGCACGAATTGCGGCTCAGTGTTACGATGAAGAATGGGTGCATGAGCGATATCAGCGAGTTCTATCCGGTGATATTGGGACGGTAACTTATGTGGACGAGGATTATCCCCTATTAATGAAGGAAACAGTTGACCCACCTTGGGTAATGTATACAAAAGGGGATAAATCACTTTTGCATACATGTTCTGTAGCCATGGTAGGAACTCGCGTTCCCACCGCTTATGGACGTAGAGCAGCGGAGATACTAACAGAGGGATTATGTTATGCAGGGATTACAGTAGTTAGCGGATTGGCGAGAGGAATTGACAGTATTTGTCACGAAACAGCCCTGCGCCGGGGAGGAAACACGATTGGTGTACTGGGAACAGCGATTGATCAAATTTATCCTCCCCAAAATGCGTCTTTATTTGCAGAGATGGCTAGCAAAGGATTGATCGTATCGGAGTATCCTCCAGGCACGAGGTCACATCCGGGAATGTTTCCACAACGTAATCGGATTATAGCTGGCCTAACGAAGGGAACGCTCGTCGTCGAAGCAGATGCAAGAAGCGGCTCCTTGATTACAGCTGATGCTGCGTTAGAGGCAAATCGAGATGTGTTTGCTGTTCCCGGACCCATTACGTCACCGAAGAGTAGAGGCACGCTGAGCTTGATTAAGCAAGGAGCTAAAACAGTCACTGAAGCTTCGGATATTATTGAGGAGTATGAAGCAGATTTGCGTACAAGGGAGGTTTCTTCATACAATAGAGAGCAGAGTCTTAATCTGAAGCAGGTCTCCAAAGTGCCAGAAAGTGAGACTTCTGAGGAAAACCGTGTCATACTGTTGCTCGAACAGGGAACCATGACACTGGATGAACTGCTTGATGCTACGGCATGGGATTTTGGACTTTTACACGCAGTTCTGTTATCGTTAATCATAAAAAAAAGGATCGCCCAGCTAGCGGGCACAAAATACAAGCTTATTTAGTAGTTGTTTTTGCAAAGTCCTTAGTTAGTAAATGCACAAATTCAATTTTAAACATCAGGTGGAGGGCAGTATGGCATTCATCCGCGTCGCGGACTCCTACTCCTTCCCCACTTCCTGAAATGTGTTGACATTATGACTCGCAGCAGCGGAGCAGATGGAATCTTTCTGAGCAAGTACAGCGATCTGGAAAAATGACCAATCTGTGAAGCGCTCTCCGCGTCATAACTCACCACATTTCAGGAAGTCTATCATATTCATGTGTGTAATTGAGAGGAGGAAGAGCCTATGGCGGATTCACTCGTCATCGTGGAATCGCCTTCCAAGGCGAAGACGATCGGCAAATACTTAGGCAGCAAATATATCGTCAAGGCTTCCATGGGTCATATCAGGGATTTACCGAAGAGTCAGATCGGCGTAGAGGTCGAAAATGATTTTAATCCCAAATACATTACCATTCGAGGTAAAGGCTCAATTCTAAAAGAATTAAAGGATGCCCGAAAAAAAGTAAAAAAAGTATATCTGGCGGCTGACCCGGATCGCGAAGGTGAGGCTATTGCCTGGCATCTGGCACATGCGCTGGAACTGGACGATACAGCAGATTGCCGTGTTGTATTTAATGAAATTACGAAGCAGGCTGTCAAAGATGCTTTTAAAACACCCCGTAAAATCAATATGGATTTGGTCAATGCTCAGCAGGCACGACGGATACTGGATCGACTTGTTGGCTACAAAATCAGCCCGTTGCTCTGGAAAAAGGTAAAAAAGGGTCTATCCGCTGGGCGGGTGCAGTCGGTTGCGGTGAAAATTATTTTGGACCGGGAAAACGAAATTAGTGAGTTTGTACCGGAAGAATACTGGACGATTACAGCTAAACTAGCTATTAAAGACAGCACCTTTGAAGCGAAATTTCATAAGCTGCGCGGTGAAAAGAAAGAGCTCTCCAGCGAAGCGGATGTACAAGAAGTGTTGGAAGCTATCGGAAAATCGTCTTACAAGGTGCGCGAAGTGAAAGAGAAAGAGCGTTTACGCAATCCTTCTCCTCCATTCACAACAAGTTCCTTGCAGCAGGAGGCGGCTCGGAAGCTCAACTTCCGTGCATCTAAAACGATGTCTGTAGCTCAGCAGCTATATGAGGGTGTGGATTTAGGAAAAGAAGGGACCGTGGGTCTGATTACGTATATGCGTACGGATTCCACACGGATCGCCGCTTCAGCTCAAGAGGAAGCGAAAGAATTAATTATTCAAAAATATGGCGAAGCTTTTGTACCTGAAACTCCTCGTCAATATTCAAAAAAAGCGGCCAACGCCCAGGATGCGCATGAAGCGATTCGCCCAACCTCTGCGTTACGCGATCCGGAAACAGTTAAGCCGTTTATGAGTCGGGATCAGTTCCGTTTGTACAAATTGATATGGGAACGTTTCATGGCCAGCCAGATGGCATCTGCTATTATGGATACTTTGTCCGTAGATATTGAAGCGGGTGAGACGATATTCCGGGCAGCAGGTTCTAAGGTTCGTTTTCCAGGTTTCATGAAAGTGTATGTAGAGGGAAATGACGACGGTAAAACCGAAGAAGATAAACTGCTGCCACCACTTCAACCAGGCGATAAATTAAAAAAAGAAGCGGTTGAGCCGAAGCAGCATTTTACACAACCGCCTCCCCGTTATACGGAAGCGCGACTGGTGAAGACGCTGGAAGAACTGGGTATAGGACGTCCAAGTACGTATGCACCAACGCTGGAAACCATTCAGAAACGTGGGTACGTTGCTATTGAAGAAAAGAAATTTTTCCCTACAGAGCTGGGCGAATTGGTCATCGAACAGATGGAGGAGTTCTTTCCAGAGATACTGAATGTGGAGTTTACAGCTAATATGGAAGGTGATCTTGACCACGTCGAAGAAGGCGAAGGTAATTGGGTCAAGGTGTTGAGTGACTTTTACGAGTCATTCGAGAAGCGACTTGAAGTGGCTGAAGAAGAAATGAAAGAAATTGAAATAAAAGATGAAGTATCCGATGTCATTTGTGATAAGTGTGGCAGCCAAATGGTGTATAAGCTTGGCCGATTTGGTAAATTCCTGGCCTGTTCTGCTTTTCCAGATTGCCGTAACACAAAGCCAATTGTTAAGGATATCGGGATTAATTGTCCTTCATGCGGTGAGGGCCATGTCGTCGAACGACGGAGTAAAAAGGGACGTATCTTCTATGGATGTGACCGCTACCCGGAATGTGATTTTGTTTCCTGGGATAAACCGTCCATTAAGCCTTGCCCAAGTTGCAGTAGCCTAATGGTCGAAAAACGTACAAAACAAGGGACGAAGCTCAACTGTACGGTCTGCGATCACAGCGAAATGCTGGAAGAGAGCGATGAGAGCGTAGAGACTTCTTAAGAACAACAATAGCAGGGGGATTTAAACGTGAGTGAACTACAAAAGGTAACGGTCATCGGAGCAGGTTTGGCGGGCAGCGAAGCTGCCTGGCAAATTGCAAGCCGTGGAGTGCCAGTCAAGTTATATGAAATGCGGCCGGTCGTAAAAACACCAGCACATCATACAGATAAATTTGCCGAATTGGTATGCAGTAATTCCTTGCGAGCAAACGGCCTAACGAATGCAGTAGGCGTACTGAAGGAAGAGATGAGAATACTAAACTCCTTGATTCTTAGTGCAGCAGATCGTCATGCTGTTCCGGCTGGCGGTGCATTGGCAGTGGACCGTGACGGATTTTCCGGTCATATTACTGAGACGCTTCATCAACATCCTTTGATCGAGGTTGTTAATGAAGAGCTTCAGGAAATCCCACAGGACGGTATTGTGGTCATTGCGACGGGGCCTTTAACTTCTCCGGCTTTGTCGGAACAGATTAAATCACTGATGGGAGAGGAGTATTTCTATTTTTACGATGCGGCAGCCCCGATTGTAGAAAAGGACTCTATCGACATGAACAAGGTTTATCTGGCTTCCCGTTATGATAAGGGAGAAGCAGCGTACTTGAATTGTCCGATGAACGAAGCGGAATTTGATGCTTTTTATGAGGCTCTGGTTACGGCTGAGGTAGCGCAAGTCAAGGAATTCGAAAAAGAAATTTATTTCGAAGGCTGTATGCCCATCGAAGTGATGATGCAACGTGGGAAACAAACGGCATTGTTCGGACCGATGAAACCCGTGGGTCTCGTAAATCCACATACAGGTGAACTCCCCCACGCAGTTGTTCAGCTTCGCCAGGACAACGCCGCAGGAACGCTGTATAATCTGGTTGGTTTCCAGACTCACCTCAAATGGGGGGAACAAAAGCGTGTATTTTCAATGATTCCGGGTCTTGAAGAGGCAGAGTTTGTACGTTACGGTGTGATGCATCGCAATACCTTTATTAATTCTCCGCAGCAACTTCATCCAACTTATCAGTTTAAGGGAAGAAGTAATCTATTCTTCGCCGGACAAATGACCGGTGTAGAGGGATATGTGGAGTCAGCGGCTTCTGGTCTGCTGGCCGGGATGAATGCGGCACGAGCAGCGCGTGGGCAGGAAATGTTTGTATTTCCTGCGGAAACGACATTAGGTAGCATGGCACGGTATATTACGACCGCTGATTTTAAGCATTTTCAACCGATGAATGCAAACTTTGGTTTGCTTCCAAAGTTGGAGAAACGGATTCGTAACAAAAAGGAAAAAAATGAAGCTCTCGCTAATCGCGCGTTGGAAAGTTTGCGGGGTTATATCAACGAAACGGGAGTTATGTCAGCTGAAGTACAGGCATAAGGATGAAGGAAAAGGAGGAGCGCGTTATGGATATGTCCTTTCATGCTACCACCATCTGCGCTGTACGCCACAATGGCAAAGGAGCTATTGCGGGTGATGGACAGGTAACGTTCGGCAACAGTGTTGTCATGAAGC
Organism: Paenibacillus sp. 203; assembly: GCF_037027525.1. Lineage (NCBI taxonomy): Bacteria > Bacillati > Bacillota > Bacilli > Caryophanales > Paenibacillaceae > Paenibacillus > Paenibacillus sp. 203. The sequence continues at coordinate 324,589 of NZ_JAXCHD010000002.1, read as the reverse complement.
AGACGGCTAAAAAAGTGCGCAGATTGTATCGAGGTCAGGTCGTTGCAGGATTTGCGGGTTCAGTGGCCGATGCTATCACGTTATTTGAAAAGTTTGAAAATAAGCTGGAGGAACACCACGGAAATCTTCAAAGAGCAGCCGTGGAACTTGCCAAGGACTGGCGTCAGGATCGTATCCTGCGCAAGCTGGAAGCGCTCATGATTGTGATGGACTCATCCGGAATGTTGCTCATTTCTGGAGGCGGCGAAATTATAGAGCCGGATGATGATGTGCTTGCGATTGGCTCAGGTGGTAATTTTGCATTGGCGGCTGCCCGTGCTTTCAAACGCCATGGGTCTGGCATGGAAGCAAAGGACATGGCACGGGAAGCGCTAGAGGTTGCTTCGGAAATATGTGTGTATACAAACAATCAGATTATCGTGGAAGAACTGTAAATCGGCTCTGAGTATTCAAGGGTGGAGGAGTGCAAAATGAATAATCAATCGTTGACGCCCAGACAAGTGGTATCCGAGCTGGATAAGTATATTGTCGGACAAAAGGAAGCTAAAAAATCTGTTGCTGTTGCCTTGCGCAACCGTTATCGGCGTAGTAAGCTGCCGGATGATATCCGGGATGAAATTGTGCCTAAAAATATTTTGATGATCGGACCGACAGGTGTGGGTAAAACTGAAATTGCACGTAGACTTGCACGGCTCGTGGGAGCTCCTTTTGTCAAGGTAGAGGCGACCAAATTTACAGAAGTGGGTTACGTCGGTCGTGATGTGGAATCCATGGTGCGTGATCTGATGGAAACCTCTATTCGCATCGTTAAAACGGAACGAACAGAGAATGTGAAGGACAAAGCGGAAGACATGGCAAATGAACGGATTGTCAGCATCCTTGTACCTGCAGAAAAGTCAAACAAATCGCAACGTAATCCCTTTGAAATGCTGTTTGGCAATAACACGGGAACTTCAGTAGAAGAAGAACCACCACAACAGGATGGATCTTTGGCAGAAAAGCGCCGTAAGGTTAAATTCGATCTATTGTCTGGTAAGCTTGAGGATGATGTCATAGAGATTGATGTGGAGGATACTGCCCCCAATATGCTCGATATGTTTGCTGGGCAAGGGAATGAACAAATGGGTATGAATATGCAGGAGATGTTCGGAAGTTTTCTGCCCAAGCGGACGAAAAAGCGCAAGCTACCAGTCAAGGAAGCTCGCAAGGTGTTGATTCAAGATGAGGCCGCCAAATTGATCGATATGGATGATGTGATTCAGGAGTCTGTGAAGCGTGCTGAGCAATCCGGTATTATTTTTATTGATGAAATAGATAAGATTGCCAGCCAGGGTAAGGGTAGCGGCCCCGATGTGTCGAGAGAAGGCGTCCAGCGCGACATTTTACCTATTGTCGAAGGATCTACCATCATGACCAAATACGGTCCGGTAAGAACAGATTACATTCTGTTTATTGCGGCAGGAGCTTTTCATGTTGCAAAACCATCTGACCTGATCCCTGAGCTTCAGGGCCGTTTTCCAATCCGTGTGGAATTAAGTAGCCTGACTTTGGATGAGTTTGTGTCGATACTGACGGAGCCTAAAAATGCGCTGACCAAGCAATACACTGATCTACTCCGTACTGAGGAGATTGAAGTCGAATTTTCTGCGGAAGCGATCCGTGAGATTGCCAGCATTGCTGAGTCTGTAAATCGCAACACCGAAAATATTGGTGCACGTCGTTTGCATACCATTCTAGAAAAGCTGCTGGAGGATCTGTCGTTTGAAGCACCAGAGCTTACATTGGATCGTATGATCATTACTCCGGAATATGTACGTGAGAAGCTGGGAGATATTGCCCAAAACAGGGACCTTAGTCAGTATATTTTATGAATAGGGTTTCTAAAAATAGGGTGTGAGGTCCAGAATAACACTATCTTGCACCGTCGTTTAGACCTAGATAATGGTCAAGTTGATGATTTTTCTGTCTATTCCAAAAGTAGGACGTATAATCTTTTACAGGTGTAAAGTGCTAAGAAAACATTCATTTTCTTGAAATAAACCTGAAAAATTTAACATTTTATGCATCTAAAGCCCTCTTTTTTAAAAAAGATAGGGCTTTTTTCTTATTGTAATTAGGTCCCAACTCTACGAAACTTAGAATATATGACAGAAAGTTATTATTTTCTACTTAAGACCTAAAAGAAATGTGTAATTATGAAATTTTATTGTCGAAAAAAAGTGAAAAATCTTGTTTTATTGAATCTTACTTTGGAGTAGACGCTGGGAGGGAGGAGCTAAATGAATCTGCTGGGTGATATGAGCTTTCAAAAGCTTCAGGCAGGTGTACAGGCGGCAAATACGAGACAACGTGTGATGGCTGACAATATTTCCAATGCGGATACCCCGTATTTTAAGCGTTCGGAGGTTTCATTTGAAGAACTGCTTCAGCAGCAAATGGACGGGGAAGTCACACCACTACGTGGAAAAGTAACCAATTCAAGACATTTTCAAATAGGACCTGTGAACTCCATTCCAGATGCCACGGTCACCAAAGATGGGCACTCAGTCATGAATAACAATATGAACAACGTAGATATCGACAGAGAAATGAGTCTTATGGCTGAAAATCAACTAAGATATAATACCTACATCCAAGAAATTAATGAGCGCATCAAGATGATGAGAACAGCGGTAGAAGGGAGATAGGACTAGGTGAAGATTAACAACGGCTTTGATATTAGTGCATCTGCTCTTACGGCCCAACGGTTGCGGATGGACGTTATATCTAGCAACATTGCCAACGCAGAGACAACTCGGGCGAAAGTAGAGAATGGACAAGCAGTTCCATATCGGAGAAAAACGGTTGTTTTGGAGCCGAACCAATCTGGCTTTGCCGATGTTTTGAAGGCTCAAATGGAAGGAAGTAGCACAAGCGCTGCTGGCGTTAAGGTTTCGCAAATTCAGGAAGATCAGTCACCTTTAAAGCCTGTGTACAATCCGGGTCACCCGGACGCTGATAAAGATGGCTATGTATATATGCCTAATGTAGACATTATGAAAGAAATGGTCGACATGATTTCCGCAACACGCTCATACGAAGCCAATGTAACAGCTCTGAATGCATCAAAGGCTATGGTTTCCAAAGCGCTTGAAATCGGTCGCTAAGTTCTAGGACTACTAACTACTTAATAGGGAGAGTAAAACATGATTCAGAACGCCATGTTTAATGTACAGACACCGGCAATACAGCAGATTCAATCGCCTAACAATGAGTTGACGAAAGCGACGCCTTCCGAATCCTTGAAGGATTTTGGTTCCTTCCTAAAGGATGCTCTCAATGAAGTAGGGCAGCAGGAAGCCGCTACGCACCAGATGTCCGACCAATTCATGGCAGGCAAAGTTGATGTAGATCAGGTCATGATCACTTCCCAACAAGCGCTGCTTTCCCTGCAGCTTACTACACAGGTCCGAAACAAAGCGATCGAAGCCTATCAGGAGATCATGCGTACACAGATGTAAAGAGGGTTTAGCAAAGTTTCGGATGGGGTGACGGAGTGAACGAGAGAATCGCCCAATATCGGGATAAGATTTCCGGGTATTGGAATAATTTCAGCAAAAAACAGAAGATATTACTTGTTTCGACATTAGCATTCATCATTATCGCCGTTGTAGTGCTAACGATGCAGTTTACCAAAACCGAGTATGAAGTGGCTTTCCGAGATTTAAATGCTAACGATGCTGCTGGAGTCATTAAATATCTCGATTCTGCGGGTATACCGTACCAACTTAATGCTGGTGGGACACAAATCTCAGTCCCAACTGCTAATGCGGATAAGGCGAAGGTAGATGTTGGGTCTCAAGGCCTGATTCAGAAGGGTTCAATCGGCATGAGCGCTTTTGACCAATCCTCCTCTGCGATTGGTATGACGGAGAACGAGTTCAATGTGAAGTACAATAATGCATTGAACGGCGAAATACAGCAATTGTTGGAACGGATGGATGGTGTCCAAAGCTCCAAAGCTGTCATTAATATGCCAAAGGAAAACATTTTTGCCGGACTTGAAGAAAAGGACAAAGCCTCCGCTTCGATTCAAATGGAATTCGAGCCCGGCTTTACTCCAAATCAGCAAGCGATCGATGGATACTTTAATCTGGTAAAAACGGCCGTGCCGAATCTGCCAGTGGAAAACATTACGATCACCAATAAGGAATATGAGTTGATTCCAACGGCCAAGGGCGGCCAAGGTGGACTCACTAGTGGTGTTCAGGAAAACATGGCTCTACAGAAGAAGTTTGAGAGCGATGTAAGGAATAATGTCCAACAATTTTTGTCGAAAATTGTTGGAGACGACAAGGTGAACGTGCTGGTTATGTCCCAGCTAAATTTCGACAAAGTAACATCAAAAGAACAAATGGTCACACCTGTTGATCAAACGAAAATGAAGGGTATTGAAATTAGCGCCCAACAAATTCAGGAAAGCTATACGGGCAGTAGTGGACAAACCGGAGGAGTTGCAGGAACAGGAACACAGGATGTTCCGGGCTACCCGGGAGGAGCTAATTCCGGCAATACCAGCTCAGATAAGAGCTCAAGTACGATTAACTACGAAGTTAACCGAATTGCAAGGGATATTATCCAAAGTCCGTACACTGTAAAAGATTTAACCATTAATGTTGCAGTTGAACCACCAACAGGTCAGCAAACGTTGGATACTGCAACTCAGACAGCAATTCAAAACATTTTGGTTAATATTGTAAGAGCATCGTTGGCGAATTCTGGTACTACTATTACAGACGCTGATTTGGCTAAGAAGGTTTCAGTGTTTTCACAAGCTGTTCCAGCACCTGCGAGCACGAATACATTCTTCTCAGCTTCCAACCCTTGGCTATGGGGCATCGGAGCTGCTGTTCTGGCACTGCTGGCGGGTGTAATCTTCCTCATCGTACGCGGTCGTCGTAAGCAGGAAGAAGAGTTGGATGAAGAATTGCAACTCATGCCAACGCCGACGGAGTTCCCGTCTATTACCATGGAAAGTGTGACAAATGAAAGTCAAGTGCGTAAACAGCTTGAAAGTCTGGCGAAAAAGAAACCCGACGAATTCGTCAATCTGCTTCGTACATGGCTGGCTGACGAATAGAGGTGAGTTCATTGGCAAAGGCAAGCAGTCAAGGTTTAACGGGAAGACAGAAAGCAGCTATACTTCTGATCACAATGGGACCAGAGGTATCTGCTCAAATATTCAAGCATTTGCGTGATGAGGAGATCGAGCAACTTACATTGGAAATTGCCAATGTGCGGAAGGTCGATGCCATTGAGAAGGACTCCATCATGGCCGAGTTTCATCAAATTTGTTTGGCTCAGGAGTACATTTCCCAAGGCGGTATTAATTACGCTAAAGAAATATTGGAGAAAGCACTCGGATCGCAAAAAGCAGTTGAGGTCATTAACCGTCTAACAGCGACGTTACAGGTAAGACCCTTCGATTTTGCCCGCAAGGCTGATCCAAACCAGATATTGAATTTTATACAGAATGAGAATCCGCAAACGATTGCTCTCGTGCTTTCGTACTTGCAATTTGAGCAGGCGGCTACAATTCTGTCGTCTCTGCCACAGGAAAAACAGGCAGATGTGGCCCGGCGTGTCGCTGTTATGGACAGTACATCTCCGGAAGTTATTTCCCAGGTGGAACGAGTGTTGGAGCAAAAGCTGTCTGCAACCGCGACGCAGGATTATACGAATGCAGGTGGTATCGAGTCCATTGTTCAGATTTTGAATGGCGTAGACCGCGGAACCGAACGTACGATTCTCGACTCGCTTGAAATTCAGGATCCAGAACTGGCTGAGGAGATCAAGAAAAGAATGTTCGTGTTCGAGGATATCGTCAATGTGGACAACCGTTCCATTCAGCGCATTATCCGCGATATCGACAATGCAGATTTGCAATTGGCGCTTAAAGTGTCCAGTGAAGAAGTACGCGATGTGATTTTCCGAAATATGTCGAAACGTATGGCAGAAACATTCAAAGAGGAAATGGAGTACATGGGACCGGTGCGGTTGCGTGATGTGGAAGAAGCACAGACACGTATCGTATCGACGATCCGCAGATTGGAAGAGGCTGGTGAGATTATAATCGCACGCGGCGGAGGAGATGACATCATTGTCTAACTTGATTAAATCTTTCCAATATGTTCCTGTAGAGGCTTTGAAAACAATTGATGTGGCACATACGTATGCGCCAGAAACGACGGATGAAGAAATCACAACTGAATATACGGAGCCGGAGCCTCAGCGAGATCACGAGGCTGAACGGCTGCGCGATGAAATGCTGAATGATGCCAAGGATTTTGCTGAACGTCAGGTTCGCGAGGCAGCTGAAGAAGCGGAACGGATGCTTCAGGAGGCACAGCAGCAGATTGAAGCCTGGTGGCAGGAGCGACGCGAGCATGACGATCAGTTGACTCAGTCGTTAAAAGCTGATGGGTTTCAGCAAGGATATGAAGAAGGCCAAAAGCTGGCTGAGGCCGAGCTCCAAACGAAATCGGAGCAGATGATGGAAGAAGCACAGGATATTCTGCGTCAGGCCTATGAGATTAAGGAACAACTAATTCAGGAAGCGGAGCCTTTCCTGGTCGAACTGAGTAGTGCTATTGCTGAGAAGGTCATTGAGAAACAGCTTAGCCTTGAACCGGACTACACGATTGAATTAATTCGTAAAAATTTGGCTCGTAAGCGGGAAAAAGGAACCATTACATTGTGTGTGTCGCCTCAGCATTTCGCATTTGTGCAAGGTGCACGAGAAGAATTGTCATTAACTGTCGATTCGCAGGCAGAACTGCAAATTATTCCTGATGGTACCGTGAAAGATCGCGGTTGTGTTATCCGTTCTTCTTTTGGGAGCGTGGATGCGCGGATTGATACGCAATTAGCTGAGATCAAAAAGGAACTACTGCGTCTGGCACATGAGAATGAGGAGCGAAGACATGAAGGGGCTTAATACGCAGCGCTACATGGATCATTTGCGCCAGTTGGACCCGGTCCGGGTAAATGGCAAGGTTACGCAGGTTATCGGCCTGATGGTTGAATCGGAAGGTCCAGACGCCAGTATCGGGGATGTTTGTTACATTTATCCGGGTAAAACGGCAAAGCCGTTGCAAGCAGAGGTTGTAGGCTTCAGGGACAATAAAGTGCTTCTGATGCCACTTGGAGAACTGCAGTCCATTGGTCCCGGTTGTGATGTTGTAGGAACAGGGAAGCCGTTGAATGTGCAGGTCGGGTCAGAGCTGTTAGGCAAAGTGCTGGACGGCTTGGGTCAGCCTCTGGATGGCTCATTGATCCCCTCGCGAATGGCGAGATATTCAACCTTCAATATTCCGTCCAATCCGCTGAATCGTCCGCGTGTGCAGGAACCAATCAGTATCGGGGTGCGCGCTATCGACGGGTTGCTTACTATCGGTAAAGGACAACGGGTTGGTATTTTTGCAGGTTCGGGTGTAGGTAAAAGTACCTTGATGGGAATGATTGCTCGTAATACGGAAGCCGATGTGAATGTAATTGCCTTGATCGGGGAACGTGGACGTGAAGTGCTGGACTTTATTGAACGCGATTTAGGTCCGGAGGGACTAGAACGTTCCGTGGTCATTGTGGCAACTTCCGACCAACCTGCGTTAATCCGTATTAAGGGTGCACTTATTGCAACGACCATCGCGGAATATTTTCGGGATCGCGGATTGAATGTCATGCTGATGATGGATTCAGTTACCCGGTATGCGATGGCCCAACGTGAAGTCGGCCTAGCCGTAGGGGAACCACCAGCAATGAGAGGGTATACTCCTTCCGTGTTTGCTAGTCTACCTAAGCTTCTGGAACGTGCAGGGACAGGTCCTACTGGCTCCATAACCGCCTTTTATACGGTGCTGGTCGATGGGGACGACATGAATGAGCCCATCGCGGATGCGGTGCGCGGGATTTTGGATGGACATATTGTCTTGAATCGTGGGATTGCGAACAAAGGACATTTTCCCGCAATTGATGTGTTAGCGAGTATTAGCCGGGTTATGAAGGATATCGCACCACGAGATCAGATAGACGCTGCCGAGAACATTAAGCGCTTGATGGCCATTTACAAAGATTCGGAGGACCTGATTAATATCGGGGCCTATCAGCAGGGTTCAAATGCAGAAATTGACGAATCCATGGAGCGCATACGGGATATATGGGATTTTACAAGACAAAGAACAGATGAAAAGGCTGAGCTGGACGAGGTAAGGGAGCGTTTGATTTCTGAATTTACGAGGAGATGAAGGTTGAACGATGAGATTTCAGTATTCCTTTCAGAAAGTTGTAGACTTGAAAACCAACGAAAAGTCACAGGCCGAATGGTTGCTTTCCAGTGCTGTCGGACAATTGCAGGCTGAGGAGCAGACATTAACACAGCTTGTAGGCGAAAGGAATCGGGTCATATCAGCCATTCAAAAGGCTGCCGAGGATTGCGCGCCACTCTCTACCATTCAGGAATTACAGGCTTATGTTAATCATCTGGACCAATGTATTACACGCAAGCATAGGGATGTTCAATATGCGCAGCAAAATGTGCAAAGCAAACAAACCGTTTTGACCGATAAAATGCTGGATGAACAGGTTTGGCTGAAAGCGAGAGAGAAGGCCAACGTGAAATTCCAACAGGAAATGCTCCTGCGCGAGCAGAACGAGCTGGATGAAATGGCTTCCGTGCGATTTGCCATGAAAGCCCGGTAAGCGGAAAGTCATAGGATACGCATATCAGCTGCCTGAGGAGGAAGACGATGGCACAGAAGTTAGCAGAAAATGAACTGGATATGGATTTAGGAAAAGAATCAGGCGGGGGATTTGAACGGTTTATGTTTTTCCTGATTCCGATTGTGTTCACAATCGTTCTGGTCGGGGTCCTGCTTACATTGTTCAATATGGACTTCAGAAGCGAAATGATTTCGTTAGGGAACAAAATACCAGTTGTTAAAAATTGGATACCTGAACCGAAAGATAAGGCTACTCAGACGAAAGAGGCAGATCAGAAGGCTCAGTCTGAAAGTTCTGAAGCAACTATAGAGCAGTTAAAGGCAGATTTAGCCAAGCAGACGGAAGAGCTTAAAAAGGCTACCGCTGCTAAGACGACACAAGATAAAAAGGTTACTGAACTGCAGAATCAGGTCAATACGCTGCAAACGCAACAGGAGCAGCAGTCACAGGCCAGTCAGCCGGGACAGGCCGGTACGCAAACTACAGGTGGAACAACAAATGAAGATCCTTATGTAAAACAGGCCAGAGATCTTGCTAGCATGTATGAAGGGATGACAGCAAGTAAAGCGGCACCGATTATGGAGAATCTGACCACGGAAGAGACTGTGCAGCTGTTAAGCTACATGGACCCTGCCAACAGTGCAAAGATTTTGCAAAAGATGGACGCTAAAAAAGCAGCCGATATTACTATGGCTCTGAAAAACGTAACGCCATCTACGGATTTGTCAGTTGCTGCCTTGCAGTCTCGTCTGAAAAAGGATCAAGGTACCACAGCTGGAACAACGAGTAAGAGTTTGCAAAGCACTCAAATCAGTAGCACATTTGCTTCCATGGACAAGAAGAGCGGTGCCGAACTTATTTTACAAACTTACAAAATCAGTCCAGACAAGGCATTAAACATATTAAATACAGTAGATGATTCGACACGTGGTTCTTTACTACAAAATATGTCTGCCAAGGATGCGGCTCAGACCGCAAAAATTTTGAACAAACTGATGGGCAGTAAGTAATTTAAATGAAGGGAGGTGAAAAATAAATGACCCTTATTTCTCAAAGTGTATCGCTCGGCTCCAGTCAGACAGCTAGCAGTACAACGGCCTCAACAACGACTACAGCGACAGCTGCTGGAGCAACCACGGGTGCTTTTAATCAAACACTTACGCAAATGATGACAGGCGGGCAAACGGGATCAGCAGGCACAGATGCGAACGGTTCTCCATTAGTTATGGTACTTCCGCTTATTGCAACTGGAGAATCCACGGAAGCTCCAACCGAGCCGCTGACCGAAACACTGGCTCCTTTGCTGCAAAATCTTGAAAAGCTGGATGATCAAGTAGCTGCTGATCCTGCTCTGCTTGCAACTCTGCAAGCGTGGATTCAGCAAGTACAACAGTTTTTACAAGGCGACGGAACAAATCAACAGTTAAACGGTGGAGAAACGACAGAGGCGACAGGCTTAACAGCTTTGGCAGCCAACCCGGCTACTCTTCGATTTGCATTACAGGACGCTTTGTCACAACTTGCCAATGTAGCAGAGCAGGCTTCTGGAGACCAAAAGTCCCAGGTGGCACAGTTACTACAATCGCTCCAAAGTGCAACGGCAGGTACGGGAGCTATTTCCGATGAGCAGTGGAATGGTGTAATGAAAGCTGTGGAACTTGCTGATGGTGGGGATTCACAAGCAGTTCAGCCTTCTGCAAATCGAGCAAATGGTACTCAGACTGTAGCTACAGCGACTACAGACAAACAGGTTGTTGCTTCTCAGCAGCAAGCAAGTCAGGGCGAAACTAATCAACAAGGTTCAGAAGGGCAACGTTCATCAACTAATATTCTCGTTCAGTCTGCAGTTAAGACGACTGTAACGGATGAAGCGAGTGCATTCGTAGATGCAACTGAGCAAGCGGATTCGACAGCAACTGACAATCAGACTCCAGTGATCACGACTGCGGGACAGCTTTCGGTACAAACGCAAGGAACAACACCTTCGGCTCCGGCTCAACCAGTCGTACATGTACGGCAATTTGCCAAGGAGATGACCGAATTTGTAGTGCAGAAACTTGACATTGTAAAACACACTGGTTTGACGGAAGCGACTATCATGCTTCGTCCAGATCATCTGGGCCAGCTGGAAGTTAAGCTGACAATGCAAAATGGTCATCTGGTTGCCCAGTTCATGACTGAGCATAGCGGAGCGAAGGATTTGCTGGAACAGCAAATGTCGCAGCTGCGTTCGAGTCTCCAGAGCCAAGGTATCCAGGTAGATAAGGTAGAAGTAACGCACAATGAGTCGCTTTCCTCCCATATGTATCAGGATGGACGCGGATCTGGAGCTAATCAGCAGCAGCAATCCAATCAACGTTCCAAAGCTCGAGGTAGAGAAGAGAGCGAGGATGCCTTGAAGGTAGCTGAAATGGCAGAAGAGCTTCGTAACTGGACAGCTGAACAACGCGCAGATGATATGAATCGGACAGGCTCCTTTACAGCACAAGCGTAATGATGGAGGTGAGAACACAATGACGACTACAGACAACAATGTATCCACCAGTAACGTCTGGCCGAATTACAATGTGAATAATGTCAAAACAGCAAGTGCCAAGGATACTAAAACGATGGGTAAAGATCAGTTTTTGAAAATTTTGATCACCCAGCTACAAAATCAGGATCCGATGCAGCCTATGGAGGATAAGGAATTTATCGCTCAAATGGCCCAGTTTTCCTCGGTGGAACAACTGATGAACATTTCTACGCAGCTGAATGCATTGGGACAGTCTTTAGGTACAGCTTCCGGATTGATAGGAAAAGAAGTCAGCTGGATTGAGGCAGGTAAAAAAGACTCCATTACAGGTGAAACAGGTGCGGGTACAGTGAAAAGTGGAATCGTGGATTCCATCGTTATTCGTGACGGTGTGCAGTATGCCAAAATGGGAGCGGCTGAGGTGGCATTAAAAGATGTAACATCAGTGAGCCAGGCTAACACAACGACTCCCGCTACAGATACATCGGATACTTCATCTTCTTCCTCTACTGGAAGCGGTGAGAACTCATGAATGACAGGATAACGGTCGGACGCCTTTTTCCCGCCAACGTGCCCCCGGCAGCAATCTCACAAAACCGAGTAAATTCGGTATCGAAGGATGCCAGACCGTTCGATCAGGTGTTGCAGGATCAGGTGCTCAAGCTGAGCAACCATGCAGCCAAGCGCTTGGAGCAACGGGGAATAGAGTTGAGAAGTGACCAAATGGCGAAAATCAACTCTGCTGTGGATAAAGCAGCTGCCAAAGGCGCCAAAGAATCATTGATTTTAATGCAGGATATGGCTTTGATTGTAAGTGTACCTAATCGAACAGTTGTTACCGCGATGGATAAGAAATCCATGGAGGATAACGTATTTACGCAGATAGATAGTGCTGTAATTATTTCATAAAAATGTATACGAAGTGGCTGGCCCGAATAGGAAAGCCATGAAAAAGCCGCGGATCGACTGATGCGGTCAACTAAGCAACCAATCAGAGGAGGATTTATACTCAATGTTGAGATCAATGTATTCAGGTGTATCGGGCATGAAGGGCTTTCAAACGAAGCTGGACGTTATCGGTAACAACATTGCAAACGTAAATACTACAGGCTTCAAGTCCAGCCGAGTGATGTTCAAGGATATCTTGAGTCAAACGAGTTCAGGCGCAAGTGCACCAGACGGAACAACAACTGCCGGGCAAAATGCCAAGCAGGTAGGTTTGGGAGTGTCGGTCAGCTCAATTGATACACTGCACCTTCCAGGTAGTGCAATGACTACGAACAACCCAACGGATTTACGTATTAACGGTGACGGATTTTTCCTGGTCAAAATGAATGATGCACAGGAAGTTCCTTATCTGACTCGTGCGGGTGATTTTCACGTAGATGCGAACCGAAATCTGGTTACTTCCGATGGGTTTTTCGTAGTGGATACAGGAGGAACTCCAATTACACTTTCAGAAGATGTCGCATCTTTCTCTATCTCACAGGACGGTACAATTGTGCAGCAATTGCAAGATGGTACAACTGATAATGCTCTTCAAATTGGTGTGGCTAGAGTGGCGAATACAGAAGGTCTGGAGAAGATTGGGGGAAGTTTATACCGTACCACAGTTAACTCTAACCTAGAGGAATTGGAAATCGGTACTGCTAACGCAGATGGTCTGGGAGCTATTATCTCAGGTCAGCTGGAAATGTCCAACGTTGATCTGACAGGCGAATTTACCGAAATGATCGTAGCTCAGCGCGGATTCCAAGCGAACTCGCGTATCATTACGACCTCGGATGAAGTTCTTCAGGAAGTTGTAAACTTGAAACGATAATCTCATTTAAACGCGGAGGAGTAGAGGCTCCTCCGCACCTATCAGGAGGTTGGTGTTACGATGATCCCGTTAACGCGGCTGAACGGCTCGCCTATGTGGCTTAATGCGCTGCTCATTGAGACTGTGGAGGAAACACCGGATACATACGTCACTTTGGTGACGGGGAAACGGTTGATTGTATTGGAAAAAGCGGCAGATGTCGTCTCCTTGATCAAGGGTTACAGCCGTGAAATCGGCATGCATGCCGCCACGATAAAAGTGCAACAAATGGAGGAAGACGAATGAAGAAGATGCTGCCATGGCTCATTACAATTTTACTCGCGATTACTTTGATTGCAGGCGCGGCCTTTGTACTTATACCAGCGCTTAGCGGGAAGAAGTCGGAAGTCATACCGAATGCGCAAGCTGCTCAAGCAGAACAACTTCCAAGATTGTCAGCAGATGAATTGGTGGAAGTGAGCTCTGAAATTACCGGTATCAAAACGAATTTGGCAGACGCAGATTATATTGTCCAGATGAACCTATCTTTTCAATTGAACGATGCCAAAGCAAAAGAATCTTTTGAAAAAATTAAAGACATCAGTATTAAGCCCATCGTTATTCAATTGCTTGCAGACACCAAACCTGATGAGCTCAGAACGGCTAAAGGCCGGGACCAGTTCAGTGACAAGCTGACGGATCTCATCAACAAGTCGCTCCCTGAAGGTCACCTGGGGAACGCCAAAATTACAGACTTTTTGCTGGCAGCCATTTGATTCCAGGTGAACTTGTCAGGAACACGTAAGGGGGTGAATAACATTGGTGGATGTACTGTCACAAGGGGAAATTGATGCCCTTTTAGCAGCTCTTTCGTCCGGTGAAATGGATGCGGAAGAACTTAAAAAGGAAGATACCCAAAAGAAAGTTCGCGCTTATGATTTTAAAAGAGCGCTTAGGTTTTCCAAGGATCATATACGGAGTCTGACGCGGATACACGAGAACTTTGCGCGGTATCTGACCACATATTTTTCAGCGCAGCTTCGTACTTTTGTCCAAATTAATGTCGTTCAGGTGGAGCAGCTTCCTTATGATGAATTCATTCGCTCCATTCCGAAAATGACCATTCTAAACATTTTTGAAGCTGAACCGCTGGAAGGCCGTATGGTGCTTGAGGTTCACCCGAACGTTGCTTATGCCATGTTGGACAGGCTTCTCGGAGGAACAGGTTCGGCACCGTCAAAGGTTACTGCGTTGACCGAAATCGAGACGACGATCATGGAGCGAATTTTCAGCCGTACCTTTGATAGCCTGCAAGAGGCTTGGAAAACGGTACTGGACATTGAACCGCGCCTAGAGGCGATGGAAACGAATCCGCAGTTTATGCAGATTGTTTCGCCCAATGAAACGATTGCTCTGATTTCGCTTAGTACCAAAATTGGTGATACCACAGGGATGATTAACCTCTGTATCCCGCACGTGGTATTGGAACCCATTATGGCCAGACTGTCCACGCACCAGTGGTTTACATCCGAAAAGAAATCAAGGGCGCCCGAAGAGATCGACGCCTTGAGATTACGGGTCACCAAAGCAGAGCTCCCTATTATTGCGGAGTTGGGTGAATCCCGGATAAATGTAGCCGAGTTTCTGGGTCTTTCGGTAGGGGATGTCATTTCATTGAACAAGCCTGTCAAAGAAGGACTATCCATCCGGGTGGGCGATAAATTGAAGTTTATGGGAAGTCCCGGCATGGTAAGAGATCGTGTTGCCGTACAAATTGATGAAATTGTCAACGAAGGAGTTGAAGAAATTGACGAGTAAAGACTATTTGTCCCAGGAGGAAATCGATGCCTTGCTGAAACAGTCTGAAGCGGGGACGGATTCTACTCCCGCCAACAAGACCGTTGACGATTTTCTGACTCCTCTGGAGCAGGATGCTCTCGGGGAAATCGGTAATATAACGTTCGGCAGCGCAGCTACGGCTCTTTCCACACTGCTCGGTCAAAAGGTGGATATTACGACACCTAAAGTTTCAATTATTACCCGTTCTGAATTTGAAACTGCATTTCCAAAGCCACACGTAGCTGTACATGTAAATTATGTAGATGGATTCGAGGGTATTAACTCACTCGTAATCAAAAAGCGTGATGCACAGGTGATAGCGGACTTAATGCTTGGTGGTGAAGGTAACCCAGCGGATGAAGAATTGAATGAAATTCACATCAGTGCCGTGCAGGAAGCGATGAACCAGATGATGGGATCGTCGGCGACCTCTATGTCTACCATGTTTAATCGTTTTGTTAATATCTCTCCACCGGGTATTGATATTTTGGATCCTATGCACGGTGATGGAGTATCTAGTCTGCCGGATGAAGAAACGCTCATTACAGTATCCTTCCGGTTATTGATCGGGGATCTTATTGATTCTACGCTGATGCAACTGTTGCCTGTTAATTTCGCCAAAAAAATGGTGAGCATCCTAATGAATGGCGGAGAGGATGAAGAACAACCGCAAGCGTCCGCACAGCAGGTAGCTGCAACAGCTGCTCCCGAAGCGCCGCAACAAGCCAGCGTTCCGCAGCAACCGCCTGCACCAGCCTATCAACAGCCACCTGCAGCCGCGCAGGCGCCGCAAGACGCAGGCTATGGGCAACAACCGCCAATGTATCCTCAAGACCCGGGATATGGGCAGCAGGGCGCTCCAGGCTATGGAACACCGGGTTATGGAATGCCAGCTGGCGTACCGCCGCAAGCTCCTTACGGAACGCCTCATCACTACGGTGCAGTACCGGGACGTAATGTAAATGTACAACCTGTACAATTTTCTAACTTGCAGTCCGGTGCATTTGCGCAAGTGGATGAAAACAATTTAAATTTATTGATGGACATTCCCCTTAGAGTCACCGTAGAATTAGGAAGGACCCAAAAGCAAATTAAAGATATTCTGGAGCTCTCACAAGGTTCAATTATTGAACTGGACAAGCTTGCCGGGGAGCCGGTGGACATTTTGGTTAACAACAAACTGATTGCCAAGGGCGAGGTTGTCGTAATCGACGAGAACTTTGGCGTGCGTGTAACAGATATTGTAAGCCAATGGGACCGTATTCAAAAATTACAATAAAAGCATAATTTAGGGAGGATTTATTTCAGATGGCAAACCGTATTTTGATCGTGGACGATGCTGCATTTATGAGAATGATGATTCGGGACATCCTGTCCAAAAATGGATTTGAAGTAGTAGGAGAGGCCCAGGACGGATCACAGGCCATTGAAAAATTCAAGGAGCTTCGTCCGGACCTGATTACGATGGATATCACGATGCCTGAAATGGACGGCATTGCCGCTCTGAAGGAAATCAAACAAATTGACGCGAACGCTAAGGTTATCATGTGTTCCGCGATGGGTCAGCAAGCAATGGTTATTGATGCCATTCAAGCTGGCGCAAAAGATTTTATCGTTAAGCCTTTCCAATCGGATCGGGTTATCGAAGCCATCAACAAAACACTGGGTGTGTAAGGCGCACCCAGTATGGATACACAACAGGGTGCCTCTGACGCATTGAGTACATCCAGCAATATAGGCAACATTGCCTGGGTCCTTTTCGTGCTAATCTTTATCATCGTACTGATCGTGTACTTGATACGGTTTTTGAGTAAAAGAAATCAGAGCTGGTTCAGCAACCGCTCCGTTCGCATACTGGGAGGCGTGGGACTTGGTCCCAATAAATCCCTTCAGCTTGTTGAAGTTGGTAGCAGTGTGTACCTCATTGGTGTGGGAGAAGATATCCGGCTTGTTGACAAAGTATCCGATCCTGAAGAAGTGGAGCAAATTTTGGCCGCACTGGAGCAGGAAGCTTCTCTGCAGCGCGGCCCGATTGCCCCGCTATTCGCTAAAATTGCGGATAAGCTTCGCCGGAACAACGCGGCACAGCAGCAGCCTGAAGAGGAGACATCTTTTCATGAGATGTTTGAATCCAAGCTTCGGCAAATGCCGAAGCGCAAGGATAAACTTGAAAAGCTGCGCAATGAGGAGAATACTACAGATCGGTCGGGAGATTCATGAGAAAAAAGATTATACTTGCATGTTTGCTGCTTGTCTTGTTCAGCTTCATTTCGGTGACGGCGGCCTCTGCGGAACCGATTCCGAACATTGATATTCAAGTCGGCAATTCGGACAAAGGACAGCCCGGTGCCACCTCGCTGTCTATTATTTTACTTATTACTGTCATTAGTGTAGCGCCTGCGTTGCTTGTACTTATGACAAGTTTTACGCGAATTGTGATTGTGCTTGGCTTTGTGCGAACTTCGCTGGGAACCCAGCAGATGCCGCCTAATCAGGTGCTTGTCGGACTGGCTTTGTTTCTCACTTTATTCATTATGGCACCGACGTTCTCAGCTATGAATGAAACTGCACTTCAGCCGTATCTCAAGGGGGATATAACACAGTCTCAGGCGCTGGATAAGGCATCGGTACCGATCAAGACCTTTATGTTCTCTCATACACGTGAGAAGGATCTACTACTCTTTATGAAATACACCAAGATGGAAAAACCAAAGAATTATCAGGATATTCCACTAACGGTGATGGTTCCGGCTTATGCAATCAGTGAATTGAAAACGGCATTTCAGATGGGCTTTATGGTTTTTATACCGTTTTTAGTTATTGACATTGTAGTAGCGAGTACACTCATGGCTATGGGGATGATGATGCTACCACCTGTAATGATTTCACTTCCTTTTAAAATACTGCTCTTTGTACTCGTAGATGGTTGGTATTTGGTTGTCAAATCATTGCTTCTGAGTTTTAACACATGAATATTTCATGCAAGGACAGCAATCAAGGAGGACGGCAATGACTTCGGAGTTTATTATTTCCTTGGCTGGGCAAGCGGTGTACATTGTACTCAAGGTGAGTGCTCCGATGCTGATTTTGGGGCTAGTCGTGGGTTTGATTATCAGCATTTTTCAGGCGACAACCCAAATTCAGGAGCAAACACTGGCCTTTGTTCCGAAGATTGTCGCCGTATTGCTGGCATTGCTTTTGTTCGGGCCCTGGATATTGACCACATTAGTGGACTTTACGTATAACATTCTGGACAATTTGTACAAATATATAGGTTAGGCTGAATGTTATGAACATATTGTTACAGAGTTTCCCTGTTTTTTTGCTGATTTTTTGTCGGATTACCTCATTTTTTGTAGTAGCGCCTATTTTTTCAACCCGTGGGGTACCTAATATCTTTAAAGTTGGAATTTCAGGATTTCTAGCTTTGGTCGTGTATCTAACCTACGGTACACATCAACAGGTACCGGCAGATGCGGCGTATGTCTTGTTAGTTGCTCGTGAGGTGCTGATTGGGTTGTTGCTGGGCTTTACCGCATATCTGTTTATGACAGCGATCCAAACCGCAGGCTCCTTTATTGATCTTCAGGTGGGCTTCGGGATGGCTAATGTGCTTGACCCAATGACAGGAGCTTCATCGCCTTTAACAGGGAATTTCAAGTTTGCTATAGCTGTATTGCTTTTTTTGAGCATAAACGGGCATCATCATCTGCTAAATGCTATCTTATACAGCTATGATTGGGTACCGCTGACAAATGATTTTTTTGTAAAGCTGTATGGTGGCAGTGTAACTGAATTCCTGGTACGTTCTTTTGCGGAATCATTTATGCTTGCCTTTCAAATTGCTGCTCCCATTGTAGTGGCTACCTTTTTAACGGATGTGGGACTCGGATTTCTTGCTAAAACGGCTCCCCAGTTTAATATTTTTGTTATTGGCGTACCGCTTAAAATTTTTGTGGGACTGTTCATGTTACTGCTTCTCATGCCAAGTTTTGCTTTTATATTCGAGAAATTGTTTTCGGTGATGTTCGAATCCATGCGCAATTTGTTGGATATTATGGGTAATCGTCCTTAATGTCTGGTCTGGAGGAACGTAGTTTGTCATTTAAATATGCTATGAACCTGCAGTTGTTCTCAGGGGAAAAAACGGAAAAAGCTACACCCAAAAAGAAACAGGATGCAAGACAAAAAGGGCAGGTTGCCAAAAGCATGGAGTTGCCCGCCGCTGGTGTCCTGCTGGTTACGTTTTTTTGCCTCATGATTTTCGGCGGGTATTTTAAGGACCATGCAGTTCGACTATTTCGAGATATTTTTGTGAATCGGCTCTCTATGGAGGTAACGCCGAACACAACGCTGCTGATGATGGGTGAGTACGGCGTGCAAATCTTGATTATGCTTGCGCCTATTTTTATTGGGGCTATTGTCATCGGGATAGCAGCGAATTACATGCAGATCGGTTTTTTATTAGTTGGAGAGGGGATTACGCCCAAGTTTAGCAAGCTTGACCCGATTAAAGGATTCAAAAACATTTTTTCCATGAGATCATTAGTTGAATTCCTGAAATCTGTTTTAAAAATGACCGTAATTGGTTATCTGGTGTACAGCGTACTCTGGAAAACAAAAGCTGACCTACCTAAACTGGCTGAAATGTCCGGTGATCAGATGTTGAGCTTTACAGCTTCATTAACAATGGAACTGGGACTCAAAATTGGTGTGGTGCTGTTCGTTTTAGCGGTGTTGGATTATATGTATCAACGTTACGAGCATGAGAAAAACCTGAGAATGTCCAAACAGGACATCAAGGATGAATACAAGAAAATGGAGGGTGACCCGCTGATCAAAGGGAAAATTCGCGAGCGTCAGCGCCGTATGGCTATGCAGCGTATGATGCAGGAGGTTCCTAATGCAGATGTCATCATCACCAACCCTACGCACTTTGCTGTGGCTTTGAAATATGACGGTTCGGAGATGGAAGCGCCGCAGATTATTGCGAAAGGGCAAGATTACGTTGCGCTCCGAATTAAAGAAATTGCCAAGCAAAACGGCGTAATAACGATGGAAAACAAGCCGCTGGCGCGGGCGCTGTTTCAAAGAGCCGAAATCGGAGATGCGATACCAGCTGATCTGTTCCAGGCCGTTGCCGAAGTGCTGGCGTATGTATATAAATTAAAAGGTAAAGTGAAATAAAGGGATCGGAGGGCTAGAGACCCGTGAAAATAAAAGAAATAACTGTCCTTGCAGGCGTCATCGGTATCGTTCTTATGATGATTCTCCCGATCCCATCATGGCTGCTGGATATCCTACTCGTCATTAATATTTCTATTGCTTTGATGATTCTACTCGTTTCTATGAATACGAAGGAAGCTTTACAGTTTTCTATTTTCCCTTCATTGCTGCTCATTACAACGTTGTTTCGTTTGGCACTTAATATCTCTACAACCAAACTTATTTTAGGTGAGGGACATGCAGGGGAAGTAGTTGCTACGTTTGGTAGTTGGATTGCAGGAGGGCAAATTGCCGTCGGTTTTGTTGTCTTTCTCATTCTCGTGGTCGTACAGTTCATTGTTATCACCAAGGGATCTGAGCGGGTTGCTGAGGTAGGCGCACGGTTTACATTGGATGCGATGCCGGGTAAACAAATGAGTATTGATGCTGATCTGAATGCAGGTTTGATCAATGAGCAGCAAGCCCGTGAACGACGCAGTAAAATCGAACGGGAAGCGGATTTTTACGGAGCGATGGATGGTGCGAGTAAATTCGTTAAAGGTGATGCCATTGCTAGTATTATCATTTTGATCATTAACTTGGTTGGCGGCTTTATTATCGGTATGGCCGTTCAGGGAAAAGGATTTCAAGAGGCGCTGTCGACGTATTCTGTACTCACCATCGGTGACGGACTGGTCAGCCAGATTCCCGCACTGCTCATATCCACGGCGTCAGGCTTGATTGTTACGCGGGCTACATCGGATGGCAACTTGGCAGAGGATTTAACTGGACAGCTCTTTTCTTATCCAAAACTGATCTACATTGTGGCTGCCACAATTGCATTATTGGGTCTCTTCACGCCTATTCATATCATTACAACTCTTCCACTGGCGATTCTGCTGTTTTTCGCGGCTCGAAGAATGCAGGGCAATATGGAACGCAAGCAGATAGCTGATGAACAGCTGGAAGAGGAGCAACAAATTGAAGAAGTCCGTAGTCCAGAAAGTGTCATTAATCTGCTTCAGGTAGATCCAATTGAATTTGAATTTGGATACGGGTTAATTCCGTTGGCGGATACACAGCAGGGCGGGGATTTATTGGATCGGATTATTATGATCCGTCGTCAATGTGCTTTGGAGCTGGGTTTGGTTGTGCCGGTCATTCGTATTCGGGATAACATTCAGCTCAAGCCTAACGAATATGTCATTAAAATTAAAGGTAATACCGTGGGCGGCGGGGAGCTTCTGTTAAATCATTACCTGGCTATGAGTCCGGGATACGATGACGATTCTATTTCAGGGATTGAAACGACAGAACCGGCCTTCGGATTGCCCGCGCTCTGGATTGATGAGAACACCAAGGATGTTGCGGAACTATCGGGTTATACCGTAGTTGATCCACCTTCAGTTGTAGCTACTCATCTTACGGAGACGATCAAGAAACATGCTCATGAGTTGCTTGGCAGACAGGAAACACGGTCGCTGGTCGACAATCTCAAAGAGAATTATCCAGTGCTGGTGGACGATCTTATTCCTTCTGTGCTTGCGATTGGGGATGTACAAAAAGTGTTAGCCAAGCTGTTGAAAGAAAAAATCTCCATTCGCGATATGGTGACTATTTTCGAAACGCTAGCTGACTACGGTACTTATACAAAAGATCCCGACGTGCTGACTGAATATGTCCGTCAGGCGTTGTCCCGACAGATTACGCAGCAATTTGCCCAACAAGGGGAGACGTTACGCGTTATTACAGTGGGACCAGGATTGGAGAAGAAAATTGCTGAAAGCGTGCAACAGTCGGAGCAAGGTAGCTATTTGGCTCTTGATCCGGTGTCTACGCAAACGGTGTATCAAAGGATGATGGAGCAAATCAACCGTCTCATTCAATCTGGACAGCAGCCTATTGTGTTAACGTCGCCGACAATTCGGATGTATTTGCGGCAAGTGATGGAGCGGACTATGCAGGATGTCCCGGTGCTGTCGTACAGTGAGCTGGAGCCGAACGTTGAAATTCAAAGTGTCGGGGTGGTGAACTTATGAGAGTGAAACGATATGTAGTGGATACCATGCCAGAAGCTATGCTGCAAATCAGGGGTGACTTAGGAACAGACGCCGTCATTTTAAGTACAAAGGAAATGAAGGTCGGCGGTTTCATGGGAATGTTCAGTAAAAAGAAAATCGAAGTGGTAGCTGCGGTAGAGGAGAAGCAACCTCAAAAGCCACGACGGTTTGGACCATCTTCACAAGAGCCTACCCAGGCGGCTTCATCTTCAATGAATGCTCCTGAACAGCCAGAAAAATCATTTATGCCTGTGGTTCCCAGACAAGCTGCTCCAGAAGCTTATCGGCGGGTAACGCAGATGACGGGTGGTTCCAAAGAAGAACAAGCTGAATTAACGAGTGATGCAGAACAGGCAGCTTCAGGAACTGAGCATTTGTTATCTAGGCCTGCTAATAATCTGGAGACTATGTCTCAAGTACTTGATCATGAAGCATTGCTTTCGAACATGAAATCATCCAGTGAACTGTTTAAACAGCCCATTGAAGTAAGTGTTCCAGAGAAGAGCGGAGCAGAGGGAAATCAGGCTCTGCTTAATGAATTGCGGGAAATGAAGGCTATGATGACTCGGTTTTCCCGAAATTCTTCATTGGAAAGTACTTGGCCGGAGCCGCTGCAAGAGATTTGTGAGCATGTGCTGGAGCAGGAAGTAGAACGCGATTTACTGGAATATTGGCTCGAACAGGTATATGTGCGCCGGAGTGAGCATCCTTTTGCGCCTGAAACTTTTGATTGGGAACAAGCCTTTCGTGAGGAAGTGGCCAGTTTTATTCAGACAAGACTGGACAAAGGGATCTCCAAAGATACCAAAATTGTGTATGTGGCAGGTCCTACCGGAGTAGGGAAAACGACAACCATTGCCAAGTTAGCAGCAGAGCAGTTGTTTAAGCATCATCGCAAAGTTGGATTTATTACTTCTGACACGTACCGGATTTCAGCCGTCGAGCAACTGCGTACATATGCTACGATTTTGAATGTACCGCTTGAAGTTGTGCAGTCTCCCGGTGACGTCCACAGAGCCATTCAACGTCTGGAACATTGTGACCTGATCCTCATGGATACCGCAGGACGAAATTATCGTAATGAATTACTTGTTTCGGAACTGCAAAGTCTGCTTTCGCCTATTAATGAAAGTGAGACGTATCTGGTACTCAGCCTGACATCCAAAAGCAAAGATATGCTCAATATAACTGGACATTTCAGTAAGTTTGGTCTTGGTAAGGTTGTATTTACTAAGATGGACGAGACAGGTAGCTGCGGTGGAATGTTTAATCTTTTGCATCAATTTCCGATGCAACTGGCCTATATTACCAATGGACAAAATGTTCCTGACGACCTGCTTCATCCCGATACAGAAATGGTGACAAGCATGCTGCTTGGACCCAAAGCATCATCAGGAGCTAACGGAGATTCCATATGAGTGACCAAGCCCAATCACTTAGACAAATGGCTTCTTCCTTGGATAAATATCGATTGCCCCCACGTAATCGTCAAGCCAAAATTATAACGATCACCAGCGGTAAAGGCGGGGTGGGCAAATCCAATTTTACGCTGAATTTTGCTCTGGCTCTGCAATCCCTTGGTCGAAAGGTACTTGTGTTTGATGCTGATATCGGTATGGCCAATATTGATGTATTAATGGGGGCCAATTCACAATACAATCTTCTTCACCTGTTAAAACGAGAGAAATCAATTGATGAAATTATTCAAACGGGTATAGGTGGTTTGCCTTATATTGCTGGAGGATCGGGCTTGAGCGAATTGTTTGCGTTATCGGATGACGATCTGAATTATTTTGCCGAAGAAGTAGAAAAAATGGCGGCAGATATGGATTACATTCTATTTGATACAGGTGCAGGTTTATCTAAAGAAAACCTTAAATTCATCACTTCAGCTGACGAATGCCTGGTCGTAACCACGCCGGAACCGACGTCCTTAACAGATGCGTATGCGCTAATTAAAGTCGTCAGCGGGTTGCAAAAGAATACGGTATTCAAAATTATAGTCAATCGTGCCGATAACGATAATGAGGCCCGTCAAGTTGCCGATAAGATCGCACTGGTTGCGAGACGTTTTTTGGAGATCGAAATCCCGTTGCTTGGGCATATCAGTGATGATACTCATGTCATGCAAGCAGTCAAAAGGCAAATACCTTTTATGGTTGCTTTTCCGGGATGTGCGGCTTCAAGAGATATATTGAATCTGGCACACCGTTTTGCAGCAATGCCACAGATTCCGCAATCAGGTGCATTGAATGGAATTAAAGGGTTTATGCAAAAATGGTTGCGACGTTCTGTACATTGATTTTGATGAGAGGAAACAGAGGTGTTTAACATGTGTGCTTACCGGGTGCTGGTTGTAGATGATTCGGCCTTTATGCGCAAAATTATTACAGATTTAATTGTAAGGGATGAGTCGTTCAACATCGTAGGTACAGCCGCCAATGGCAAAGAGGCTGTAGAGAAAGTGAAGGAATTGCAGCCCGATTTGGTCACCATGGATGTCGAGATGCCTGAAATGAATGGTCTTGAAGCATTGCCATTGATTATGGCAGCCCATCCGCTACCTGTTATTATGCTGTCAGGCATTAATGAACAAGGCATGAAGGAGACCATCATGGCTCTGGAGGCAGGAGCTTTCGATTTTATAAGAAAGCCTTCCATTGCTCATGCGCAAGATATCGAGCAAGTGAGCAAGGCGTTGCTGGAACAGATGCACACTGCTATGCAAGCAGTGCGGAGCCGCCTGGAGCGCAAGGAAGCTAATGAGCGCAAAGCTGCATTGGAACAAGCGAAAAAAACGCCACAGGAAAAGACTACAGGACAGGCGGTGACTGAGAAACGAGCAGGCAGTCAAGCTTCGACAGACAAGCCTCCGGTTGTTCCGCTTGCTCCTTCACCTGCTGTATCAACTCAGCCGAAGCGTGATGCTGGCAAGTCCGTCCCGGCAGCAGCCAAGCAGGAAACGAAACGACAACAGTCTGGAACATCTGTTACGGCGGGGCGCATAGAACAGCCAGCTGCTCAGCCAAGCAAGTCAGTCCAAGCACCTACTGTTCAGAAGAAGGAAGACCTGTCCAAGGGGATGGGACGAACACCAGGGAAACTAAACAGTTCTAATACGGCCGCTGACAAATCGCTGTATGGTAAGGATAAAGCAGGGCTGGTTAAGCCGGAGCCCCGTAAGACGGTGAGTTCATCAGCTACTCCTATTCCAGCGGCTGCTACGCCTCCAGTAACGGCACCTACAGTTCCTGCCGCACCTAAAGGATTTTCTCTTAAAAAAGGTGTGCATACGTCCAGCTTTCGCAAACTGGTGGCGGTGGGATGTTCTACGGGCGGTCCGCGGGCGCTTAAGACGCTGTTGGAACGCATTCCTGGTGATTTTCCTGCTCCAATCGTTATCGTTCAGCATATGCCGCCAAACTTCACTCGTTCGCTGGCACAACGCTTGAACACGTTAAGTCCACTCCGAGTTGTGGAGGCTGAGCAGGGAATGACGCTGGAGACTGGAACGGCCTACATTGCCCCAGGGGGATATCAACTAAGAATTGTGCCAGGAGCCGGTGGTAAATACACTGTGTCACTGAAGATGGAGGAAGCTCGCAATGGTCACCGTCCTTCCGTAGATACGATGTTTGAATCGTTGCTCTCGTTAACCTCGTTGGAGCGGCATCTAGTATTGCTCACTGGAATGGGGAGCGATGGGGCCAAAATGATGAAAAAGCTTTATGATGCTGGGGTACAATCCACATTTGCTGAAAATGAGGAAACTTGTGTAGTGTACGGAATGCCCCGCTCAGCAGTAGAGTTAAAATGTGTGCGTCACCTTCTGCCAATGCAGGAGATCGCCCCCAAGCTTGTACAAGTTGTGAAATAATCGGAGTGTAACTCATGGAGGAGGTGTCTCACAATGGACATGAACCAATATTTAAACATGTTTATTGATGAGTCGAATGATCATCTGCAATCTCTTAACGAAAAAATGCTTCAACTGGAAAGCAATCCAACCGATCTAGGCATCGTTCAGGTGATTTTCCGTTCTGCCCATACCCTCAAAGGAATGGCTGCTACGATGGGATTTGAAGACCTAGCATCGCTAACTCACCAAATGGAAAACGTTCTTGATCTGGTACGTAACAACAAGCTGGCGATGCATGAATTTATATTCGATACCTTATTTAAAGGATTGGATGCTTTGGAGTCCATGGTGCAGCACATTACAGAGGGAGGCGACGGAAAAGCGGATGTCTCCTCTATTGTATCTTCACTACAATCCATCGTGAGTGGGGATTTCCAAAAGTCCGGCACAAATGCTGCCACTGAGGAGTCTCCATCTAAAAAAGTGGACAAAAACGATCGTGCTGGGCTTGTCTTGGATCAGTTCCAGTATTCTGTACTGGAGCAATCTATTTCTGAAGGACATCGTGTTCACTATATACAGGTAACAATCAGCTCAGAGAGCCAGTTGAAAGCGGCACGTGCCTTTATGGTGTTCAACACGCTGGAAAACTCAGGTGAAATCGTCAAGGCCTATCCGTCGGTACAGGATATTGAGCAGGAGAAATTCGAGCAAAGCTTCTCGTTATATTACATAACGCAGAAAGAAGTTGGGGAGCTGGAAAAGGAAATCGCGGGTATCTCTGAAATTGACACTGTCTCAGTGGTACAACTAGATCAGGAATCGCTTAAACAAATGAGCGAAGTTACTGCTGGACTGGCTGAGGCTGCTGCGGTGCAGGAAGCACCTGTTGCCGTGCAACCACCTGCTCCATCCCAGCCGCAGTCTCCAGCTGCGGCCTCTGTGGCTAAGCCAGCAGCAGGTAAAGCACCAGCAGCTAAGGCAGCTGCGCCTACGCATAACCGTACGATTCGCGTAGATATTGAACGCCTGGATGTACTTATGAACTTATTTAGCGAGTTGCTCATTGACCGTGTGCGGTTAGAGCAGTTGGCAAGTGAAGCTTCCAATCCAGCACTGACAGAAACGGTAGAGCACATGAGTCGTGTGAGCAGCGATTTGCAAAACGTCGTTCTTAAATTGCGGATGGTACCAGTAGATACTGTTTTCAATCGTTTCCCGCGTATGGTGCGCGATCTGGCCAAATCGCTGGATAAAAAACTTGATTTGGTTATTACTGGAGCAGAGACTGAAATGGACCGCACTGTTATCGACGAAATTGGCGATCCTCTGGTGCATTTGCTTCGGAACTCCGTGGATCATGGCATTGAGTCGGTAGCCGACCGGATTGCAGCTGGTAAACCTGAGACAGGAACGGTTCACTTGCGTGCTTTCCATAGCGGAAATAACGTATTCATCGAGATTGAAGATGACGGAAATGGTATTAATCGCGATAAGGTACTAAACAGTGCTATTTCTAAAGGGATTTTGACGGCAGAGCAAGCAGCGGTCATGACCGACGAGGAAGCCTATCAGGTATTGTTTGCTCCGGGCTTCAGTACAGCTGCAGTCATTTCAGACGTATCAGGACGTGGTGTCGGTTTGGACGTTGTTAAATCCAAAATCACCGCTTTGGGTGGTAATGTTACGGTTCACTCTACACTGGGCCAAGGCACTAATTTCTCTGTGCAATTGCCGCTGACCCTATCCATTATTGCAGCCATGATGATACAGATCGGTTCTGAAAAATATGCGATTCCATTGTCCTCCATTGTGGAGACTGCGATCGTCAAGCGAACACAAATTCGTTCAGTACATGGCAATAAAATGATTGCTTTCCGCGATTCTCATATCCCGCTCATCTCCTTGAGTCAGCTGTTCGAGGTACCGGACTTCAATGAAGATGAAGAAGAAGAGACAGAGGTCGTGGTCATCCGCAAGGGAGACCGTCTGGCAGCTCTTTCCGTACAGGACTTTTTGGGACAAAGTGAAATTGTCCTTAAAAATCTGGGCAAATACCTTCCAAACATCCAAGGAATTTCAGGCGCCACGATTCTGGGTGACGGTCAGGTTGCTTTGATCATCGACCCGAATGTTTTCATTAAATAATGTCTTCATCAAAAATGAAAGAAATGTGAAGTTGCTGACATCAATAAGGAGGGTTTTTAGACATGGGAGAAGAAATTAAAGTTATCGTATTTAAGCTTGGTGAAGAGGAATACGGTGTTGAAGTAGAAAAAGTCCAATCTATTGAACGCATGGTGCCGATTACACGGGTTCCAAGAACCTACGATTTTGTTAAAGGCGTATTCAACATGAGAGGCGTAGTCATTCCGGTTATTGATCTTCGTGGCCGGTTTGGATTACCTGAAGCTGAATATACCGATCAAACTCGCATCATTATCGTTGCAGTGGGTGAAATGCAAGTCGGCTTTATTGTTGACTCAGCGAATGATGTTATTGACCTGAATTCTGACAATATCGAGACACCACCGGAAGTGATTGGTGGAGTTAAGGCTAAATACCTTCGCGGAGTTGCTAAGATTGGTGAAGAGCGCTTGTTGATTATGCTGAACTTGTCCGAAGTCCTGAATCGTAGCGAGATGAACCAACTGGAAGGCTTAGAGGATTAACATATGGAAAATCTTGGAAATCTTGAAGACTTCAAGTTGGATGTGTTGAAAGAAGTCGGCAACATTGGCTCGGGGAACGCTGCTACAGCGCTCTCCCGGCTTCTCAATAAACCGGTCGATATGGGTGTGCCCAAAGTACAAATGCTGCCCTTTGAGGAAATTGCCGAGAAAGTCGGCGGCTATGAGCAACTTGTTGTCGCCATATTTTTTAGGGTAGAAGGGGAAGCCCCCGGGAATCTATTCTTCATATTGCAGCCTCAGGCGGCAAAAGGCTTACTTTCCCGTTTGGCGAATATTCCTTCAGATGACGAGGACAGTTTTAACGAAATGGAGCACTCAGCCCTGTCGGAGATCGGAAACATTTTAGCAGGCTCATACTTGTCTTCGCTGGCAGACTTTACGCGTTTATCTATGTATCCAACAGTCCCTGCGCTGGCGTTGGACATGGCAGGAGCAATTCTCAGCTATGGACTGTTGCAGTTTGGGCAGATGGGAGATGCTGCATTATTGATTGACACATCGTTTCTGGAAGGGCAGAATCAGATAGAGGGTCAATTTTTCCTGATTCCTGATCCAGAATCGTTCGGGAAAATCTTTAGGTCGTTAGGAGTCCCGATGAACGATGATTGAGGATAAAAGCATCATTAAAGTCGGTATGGCTGACTTAAATGTTACCAGTAACCCGAACTCGATTCGCACGACAGGACTTGGTTCTTGCGTCGGATTGACTCTCTACGATCCTCACTTGAAACTGGCAGGTATGGCACATGTGATGCTACCATCCTCGGATATTGCACGTGAAGGGCAACTGAATATTGCTAAATACGCCGATACGGCGCTGCCCGAGTTATTTGAGCGGATGCTGAAATTGGGTGCTGAACGACGCAGACTGATTGCCAAAATGGCAGGGGGAGCGCAGATGTTCGCCTTTGCCGGTAGTGGAGATACCATGCGCATTGGTCCACGCAATGTAGAATCATGCAAAGAAATGCTCGTAGATCTCGGTATTCCCTTGATTGCGGAGGACACAGGCGGCAATTATGGACGAACGATTGAGTTGGACTCTGAAACTGGCGTTTTGAATATTCGAAGCGTACAAAAAGGTGTAAAGGAATTATAAACATGTTATTTGGCAGCTTACGCATTAATCTTTGGTCTGGAGTAGTCGGATTTATTCTGACTTTTGTGTTGTCCGTTGGCAGCAATCTGCTGACCACGAGCTTAATTCGTGGCTTGATCGCCTTCGTTTTTTGGTTCCTACTTGCATTTGTGCTGCGCTGGACACTAGGTGTTGTAGCGCGGCCAGATCTGGGGAATGCCCAAAGCCGGGCAAGCTCTCAGGTAGATGGCGTAGGGGGGAATCTGGACCTGACGACACCAGACGAGAATGAAAACCTGAATGAATTGCTGAAACCGAAACCAGAGCAGACGGACGAAGGGAACAAGGGTTTCGCGCCTTTAAACCCACCTAAGCTGGTTTCCAACAAGGACCCTGAAGAATTGGCCAAGGCCGTTCGTCACCTGACAGACAAATAAGGAGGGTGAAGCCGATGAACGAGCGTAAAGCCGCTCATTTAAACCATTCCGAACTATGGGAGCAATGGAAAGAACACGGTGACAAGGAAGCAAAGAAACAGTTAATTGAAAAGTATCTCCATATTGTGGAATATGTGTCGGGCCGCCTTGCAGTAGGCTTGCCCAAAAATGTATCCAAGGATGATCTGGCGAGTAACGGCGTTATGGGTTTGATTGACGCTTTAGAGAAATTTGACTATGAGCGTGGTTTGCAGTTTGAGACTTATGCTTCTTGGCGTGTTCGCGGAGCGATTTTGGATGGTCTTCGTCAAGGGGATTGGGTTCCTCGTTCAGTTAGGGAAAAAGCAAAAAAAATCGAGGATGCCTACCAGCATTTGGAACAAAGATATTTACGCACGGTAAGCGACGAAGAGATGAGCCATTATTTGGACGTTTCTGAAAAAGAGTTTCAAAGTATGATCCAGGAAGTCGCTGTTATGTCGATTGTCTCACTGGAGGACCCCATCCGTGAAGAGGAATCGGAAACACGGCTTTCCCTTTTGGTGGACGAGAAGGCGAAAAATCCGGATCATAAGGTCAATGAATTTACACTTCGTGATGCCCTTGCACAAGGCATTGATAAATTGACTGAAAAAGAACGTATCGTTGTTTCTTTATTGTATTACGAGGATTTGTCACTCAGCGAAATCGCTGAGGTCATGTCGCTATCTCCATCGCGAATTTCACAGTTGCATTCCAAAGCAATATTACGTCTAAGAGCGACATTGGACAAACAACGGGATTTGCTAATGCGTAAAGATTAACGTACGGGAGGTTACAGTAACAGTTAGACGGAAGGAGCACCCTTGTGGAGAAGCAATATGCTTTGGACCAGTATTTAAAAGTGGTTGTCTCACCTGACAAACAAACAGCCTACTTGGAGTTTGCCAAACGTGAAGAAGGTTTTGCCTGTTCTGTGGAAGAATTAGAGCGTTTTCTAAGCAACCAAAAAATATCCTACGGTTTAATGACCGATGCGATTCGTGTATTTGCGGCAAATCCGGAAGATCATTTCTTCGGAAAATTACTGATTGCTCAGGGAAAGCAGCCGGTCCATGGCAAAGACGGAAAAATTAATCTGGCTGATATTGTGACTGGCGAAGATGCACATAAGCCACTTGAAACCGTAGATGGACGGGTGGATTATAAAGAACTAACTCGTTTAAGAAATGTAAAACGTGGACAATTGATTGCCGAACGAGTTGATCCTCTGCCGGGTGTACCGGGGATTGCTGTAACCGGAGAGGAAATTCCTTTTCTTCCAGGTAGAGAGGCGCGTTTTAAAGTTGGAAAAAATGTAGTGATCCATCCGGAAGGTGTTGCCATGTATGCGGCTATTGACGGACTGGTGACTACGACTGAAAAGGGCAAACTTAATGTGTTCCCCGTATATGAAGTGAACGGGGACGTCGATTATAGTGTCGGTAATATTGATTTTGTTGGAACCGTCGTCATTCGTGGGAATGTCTTGACAGGGTTTCGCGTTCGGGCGGCTGGCGACATTCGTGTCATCGGTGGTGTGGAAGGCGCTGAAATTGAGGCGGAAGGTTCAGTGGAAATCAGTGGCGGCATTATCGGATACCATAAGGGGTTCGTGAAGGCTGCACAAAATGTCAAATGCTCATTCATACAAGATGGTAACGTGATTGCGGGAGGCGATATACTTGTATCCCAGAGCATCATGCATTCCCAGATTAAAGCGAGTGTAAATGTACTCTGCCAGGGGACCAAAGGGCTTATCGTAGGTGGCAGTGTACAAGCTGGTAAAAAGGTAGTAGCTCGTACCATCGGTAATACAATGTCCACAGCTACTGTTATCGAAGTGGGTGTGCTTCCTGAACTGCGCGATGAACTAACAGAACTCCGCGCACGTTTGAAGCAGCAGACAGACAGCCAGGATAAAACGAATAAGGCCCTTACCATATTGGATCAACTTGCCGCCGCCGGACAGCTTGCACCTGAAAGAATGGCTATGCGAATCAAGCTGACATCTACTAAAAAATCTAATGAACAGGAGCTTTTGGAAACCAAGTCCAGAATGCTTGAAATTGAACGAACATTAGAGGATACGAGCCGGGCACGGGTAGAAGTGAAAAATGTGATTTACGGTGGCTCTAAAATAGTTATCGGCAGATATACAAAATTTATTAAAGATTCAGTGGAAAGAATAGCGTTTTATTATCATGAGGGAGACATCAGCATGTCCTCCTACGTGTAATTCAGCACACTGTTAATCATTCAACATTTGTATTCCTTGAAAGACAGATACGGATGCCCAATCGGAAAGGGTGTGGTCCAATGAGCTTGAAGGCTGTTGAATTGCAAATTGCCGTACCTCGCACCAGTGAAGCAGGAAAATACCAAAGTGAGTCCCAGCAGCGGCCGATGAATGATCAAGCATTGCTTGGACAAAAGGCCGCGCTGGAGACAGAGAACATGCGTCAGCGAAGCAGTGCCATAGATCAGTCTGCAGAAACATTCGTCGGTGAGCGGCAAACGGGAGGACAGAGCAGAGATTCTTCCCAGCAGAGCTGTTCCCAATCAGATGAGACTGAGGTGGCTAAGGAGCATCCGGCAGAGCATCCGTACAAGGGACACCATATTGATTTTTCGCTCTGATCCGACAGGTGGAGAAGCGTTATTAAAGGAGACGATGGGCAGTGGATCAACCATGGATTTATATTGTTCTGCTGGGCGCTGCAGCTGTTGTCTACGCCTGGCTTCTGCCTAAGCGTCAGCCAGGCCGGGGAACAGAAGAGGCCGTCGTTCAAAAGGTCGAGGCCACATTGGAGCAGTATATGGCCGATATTGAAAACGACAATGACGAGCTGATTGAGCTCGTATCTGGTATGAAGCAGGAGCATACAGTTAAACAGGCGGCATTACAGGAACAAGTAGCTGAGCTTCGGAACCGTATCGTGGAGCTTGAGCGCCAGGCTATGTTTGCTACTGTTTCTATGCAAACCGAGCCTGTATCTAAGGAAATACAACATACAGTAACTTCTCATCAGGCAGCGGTTGCTTACGGTCAATTTCAAAGTCCGCAACCCGGAGTGTCTGTACAGGAAGGCTATCCTGATTCAGAAGCTCCTCTCGTAACTATGGAGGAGCAGACAGTATTGCAAGACGCTGAAACTGAGCAGGAAGTAGAGTCCATCCGTGATCGTTATAAAGAGTTGTTTGCGCTGCATGAGCAAGGCAAGTCGTTGGATTATATAGCCAAGCAATCAGGCATCCAGCGGGGGGAAGTACAGCTCATATTGCAACTCGCGAAGCGGGAGGATGTAACGTGATCAAAAACCGTTCATTTATGCTAGGCATGGGTACGGGCCTTATAACGGGGGCATTGCTGTTGCAACTGGCAATGATCGGTCAGGGACAATCACAGCAATCTTCCACAGACCCGAAAAACATGACGCGAGAGCAACTAGAAAAGGCAGCAGCCGAATTAAATCTTCAGATCAGTGACAGTTCTGATCCGAAAATGACAGAAGAGGAATGGCGTAATAAGGTGATCAAGGAAGGCAACAAAACTCCGGCTGCACCCGAAAAGGCTAAACCAGCTCAAACGCCGTCAACACCAAAGGTACCTGCAAATAGCACATCCTCGGCGGCTTCTAAACCTTCGACCAGCGCATCGGTTCCACAAAGTCCGAATAAGCCGCAAACTCAAAGGTCTGGCACTACAACGACTCCCAACATCCCCAAGCAGCCTGCCACCCCACAAGTGCAGTATAGCATTGCATCGGGAAGCAATTTGAGAAGTGTGGCATCAGGATTGCAACGGGCAGGGGTTGTGTCGGATGCTAGTGCATTTGAGGCAGCAGCTAAGGCCCAAAAAATCAATACCAAAATTCGTACGGGTACCTATCAGTTTGCTAAAGGTGAGGATTTCAGTTCTATTATTACTAAAATTACGAAAAAGCCGTCCAACTGACCAGACCGGGAAGTGGACGGCTTTTATTCATGCTGACAAGTTCGATAAGAGGCGTAAAACGTCACATTTTGCGTTGTTCCACCTATTGTCGAAAAGTTGGTTGCAACGATGCAAGTGTTATGGTATATTAATTGACGGTGTTAAAAACGCACGTCGGTTAATTTTATAGAGGGTGCTTTCCAATGGAAAGTCTTTATGAAAAATGATGTCGGCGGAGGACACACAAAAAACCAAACTTAGGAGGTGCGTGAAGATGGCAGTAATCTCCATGAAACAGCTTTTGGAAGCTGGGGTTCACTTTGGTCACCAAACACGTCGCTGGAACCCGAAAATGGATCGTTATATCTTCACTGAAAGAAACGGTATTTACATCATTGACTTGCAAAAGACAGTGAAAAAGGTTGAGGAAGCTTACAACTTCGTAAAAAGCATTGCAGCTGAGAATGGTACAATTCTGTTCGTAGGCACGAAGAAACAAGCACAAGATTCCGTTAAAGAAGAAGCAGCACGCGCTGGTCAATTCTACATTAACCAACGTTGGTTGGGTGGTACGCTGACTAACTTCCAAACGATTCAAAAACGTATTGACCGTTTGAAACAACTGGAAGCTTGGGAAGAAGATGGTACATTCGCAGTTCTTCCTAAAAAAGAAGTTATTATTCTTCGCAAAGAAAAAGATCGTCTTGAAAAATTCTTGGGCGGTATCAAAAACATGAAGGGCCTTCCGAGTGCTCTGTTCATCATTGATCCACGCAAAGAACGTATCGCGGTTGCTGAAGCTCGCAAATTGGGTATCCCAATCGTAGGTATCGTTGATACAAACTGCGATCCAGACGAAATCGACTATGTTATCCCAGGTAATGACGACGCAATCCGCGCTGTTAAATTGCTGACAGGTAAAATGGCTGATGCAGTTATGGAAGCAAACCAAGGCGAAGAAACTACAGCATAATATTTCCATTAGGAAATACCTATATGAATTAAATGAAAAGGGTGGTTGGCAGGTGTATAACCTCTCACTACCCTTTTTTTAAGGAATAAAGCACGGTATACCACTGAAAATCAAATTTGGAGGGAAATAATATGGCAGTTAATGCTAGCGCAGTAAAAGAGCTTCGTGAAAAAACAGGCGCAGGAATGCTGGATTGTAAAAAAGCGCTTGAAGAAGCAAACGGTGATTTGACAAAAGCGGTTGAAGTTCTGCGCGAAAAAGGACTTGCAGCTGCAGCCAACAAAGCAGGTCGTATTGCTACTGAAGGTGTTGTTGAATCCTACATCCATGCTGGCGGCCGTATCGGCGTACTGGTAGAAGTAAACTGCGAAACAGACTTCGTAGCTAAAACAGACCAGTTCAGAGATTTTGTACGCGACATTGCAATGCATATCGCTGCATCGAACCCTCGTTATGTTCGCCGTGAAGAAGTGCCACAGGAAGAGATCGAAAAAGAAAAAGAAATCCTGAAAGCACAAGCTCTGAACGAAGGTAAACCAGAGAAAATCGTTGAAAAAATGGTTGAAGGCCGCATTGGTAAGTTCTATGAGGAGTTCTGCTTGTTGGAGCAATCTTTCATCAAGGATCCAGACAAAACAATCTCCACGCTTATCAACGAAAAAATCAGTACAATTGGCGAAAACATCTCCCTGCGTCGCTTTGTTCGTTTTGAACTGGGTGAAGGTCTGGAGAAAAAAGAAGACAACTTCTACGAAGAAGTTATGTCTCAAGTGAAACAATAATTACCAACGAACGGTAATTGCATATGGAAAAAACGGAAATGGAACACATCAGTGTTCCTTTTCTTGCAACAGGACACCTATCCTGTTACATAAAGTATAAATGATATTGGAGGGTGATCATTTGGAAAAACCTGTGTTTAAGCGTGTTGTCCTGAAAGTTAGTGGTGAATCGCTGTCAGGTCCTAACGGTTACGGTATTGATGCGGATACGATTGCGTCCATTGCCGAACAAGTCAAAGACGTGGTAGAACTGGGAGTAGAAGTTGCTATCGTGTGTGGTGGCGGTAACATCTGGCGTGGTATTGCTGGAAGTGCCAACGGAATTGATCGGGCCACGGCAGATTACATGGGTATGCTGGCAACAGTGATGAACTCACTGGCCTTACAAGATGCTTTGGAACAGATTGAAGTACCTACTCGTGTACAAACATCTATTGCGATGCAACAGATTGCTGAACCTTATATCCGCCGTAGAGCTATCCGTCATTTGGAAAAAGGTCGGGTTGTTATTTTTGCAGCAGGTACAGGTAATCCGTTCTTCTCGACTGATACTACTGCTGCACTACGTGCTGCTGAAATTGAAGCGGAAGTAATTCTGATGGCTAAAAATAAAGTGGATGGCGTATATTCTGCTGATCCGTTTAAAGATAGCACAGCCGAGAAATATGAGCAGCTTACGTATTTGGATGTGCTCAACAAAAATCTCGGTGTCATGGATTCTACCGCATCCTCGTTGTGCATGGATAACAATATTCCGTTGATTGTCTTTGCTATTACAGAGCAAGGTAACATTAAACGTGTCGTGCTGGGTGAGAAAATTGGCACGATCGTCAAAGGGAGTGTAAATTAATGCCACAATCTGTGAAAAAGAGTGCTGAGGAACGCATGCAAAAAGCAATCCAAGCATTGCAACGTGATCTTGCATCTTTGCGTGCAGGACGAGCGACACCAGCTTTACTGGACCGTGTACAGGTAGAGTATTATGGTGCAATGACTCCAGTCAACCAGCTGGCGAATATCAATACACCTGACACCCGGACCTTGATGATTCAGCCTTGGGACAAATCTTCCTTGGCCGATATCGAGCGCGCTATACAAAAATCCGATTTAGGTTTGACACCTTCGAATGATGGTAACACCATTCGTCTGAGCATTCCTGCTTTGACGGAGGAACGCAGAACTGACTTGGTGAAGTTGACGAAGAAGAACGGTGAAGAAGCGAAGATCGCTATTCGTAACATTCGTCGTGATGCCAATGATGACATCAAAAAATTGGAGAAAAGTGATATTTCCGAGGACGAATCTCGTAAACACCAGGAAGATATCCAGAAAACAACTGACAAGTTTATCGCTGAAGTGGATAAAGTTTTAGCTGCAAAAGAAAAAGAAATTATGGAAGTTTAAAAGATTGGCAGCCCCTCCCTTACGGTGGGGTTTGTCTCTTTTCAAGCCTGAGGCACATTTTCAGAGAATGCTGGAGGAACTGGAATGATCAAACGGGTTCGGTCTTGGTGGAACGGGGAACAAAAACAGCAAACACCGGCCATTTCAAAAGACAATATTCCGCAGCATGTTGCTGTCATCATGGATGGGAACGGCAGATGGGCCAAACGGATTGGAATGCCGCGGATTGTAGGGCACCAAAATGGAATGAAGGCAGTGAAACGCACAGCAATTGCAGCGGATGAACTGGGTATTAAGTATTTGACTTTGTTTGCATTTTCAACTGAAAATTGGACGCGTCCAAAGGACGAAGTTGATTTTCTAATGCGCTTACCGCAAGAATTTCTGGCTATTGAGCTAGATGAG
Organism: Paenibacillus sp. 203; assembly: GCF_037027525.1. Taxonomy (NCBI): domain Bacteria; kingdom Bacillati; phylum Bacillota; class Bacilli; order Caryophanales; family Paenibacillaceae; genus Paenibacillus; species Paenibacillus sp. 203. The sequence goes on along the minus strand of NZ_JAXCHD010000002.1, from coordinate 286,826 downwards.
CTGATTGAAAAAAATGTGCAAGTGCGTATGATGGGCAATAAGGAACATTTACCTTCCCATACCGTTGAGGCGCTGACTGAAGCGACTCGACGAACTGAAAATAATACCGGACTTGTTCTTAATTTTGCATTAAATTATGGAAGTCGATTGGAAATCACAGAATGCATGCAAACATTGGGCCGTCAAATTGCGGATGGGAAGCTTAAAACAGAAGATATAACATCTGAGCTGATCGGTAATACGTTGCTTTCTAGTGGTATGCCAGACCCTGATTTACTGATTCGAACAAGCGGTGAGCTTAGACTTAGTAATTTTATGCTCTGGCAGCTTGCCTACAGTGAGTTGTGGTTTACTGATATTTATTGGCCTGAGTTTAAGAAAGAACACTTATACGAAGCAGTGATCGAATATCAGCAAAGAACACGGCGGTATGGCGGGCTGAAGTAAATGGAGGATGAAAGCCGTTGAGACAGAGATTAATTACCGGTATTCTGGCAGGCATATTCTTTTTGGCGATGGTCCTGTGGGGCGGCTTGGCCTACCATTTGCTTATATTGGCGATGGCCCTAATCGGATTTTATGAGTTCGCACGAATGACGCAGGTATCTCCTTTTGGAGGTACAGCAATACTTGGATACGTAAGCATATTAGCTTTTGTATTCCCGTATGAACCTTTTGGTTTTCACTCACCCTTACCCTTTGCCAGTATGCTTTGGCTGGTAATGATAGCTTTTATGATCATCACGGTAGGAACAAAAAATAAAATCCCGATTCAAACGGTAGCTATATTATTTCTTGGTACCGTTTATATAGGGTTTGGATTTTCGTATATTGCGGAATCACGTCATATGGAACATGGACTGTTATGGACATTCTTATTATTGGCTTGTATTTGGGCAAGTGATGCAGGGGCATATTTTGTAGGCAAAATGGCAGGGAAGACGAAATTATGGCCTGCGATCAGTCCGAACAAAACGGTTGAAGGATCCATTGGCGGCATCGTTTTAGCGTTGGTTATAGCTCTTGTATTCGCTGGATTATCGGGTGGACTGCTGCCATGGGGCAAAGCCATCGGCATCGGTTTGTCATGTGCAGTTGTGGGACAACTGGGCGATTTGGTACAATCTGCATACAAACGAGTGTACGGCATTAAAGATTCCGGTAATCTGCTGCCAGGGCACGGTGGTATACTAGACCGCTGCGACAGCTGGATTGTCGTTTTTCCATTTGTACATATGCTGATGCTGCTTCCATGAGTCTATTGATTACAGTTTATGCTCAGGCTAATCTCTATGCTGCTCACTTTGCGCTACTAGAAGGTTGGAACCAGTAGCATAGCTGCCTGAATAACAATCAATGAGCTCCTGGATAAAAGTGATTTTCAGGATAGGAAGGTGCATCATGAAAAGAATTACGGTACTTGGTTCAACCGGATCTATTGGAACTCAAACGCTGGATGTAGTGTCCATGCACCCGGATCAGTTTACTGTTGAGGCTTTAGCAGGTGGTTCTAATATAAAGTTACTTGCTGAGCAGGCTCATCTTTATAAACCCAAAAAAGTGTCTGTGGGTACTCGGCAGTTGGCGGATGAAATTCGTCCTTTACTGCCTTCTGGAATGGAACTGCATTGGGGAAATGAAGGACTCGTTGAGCTTGCTGCGAACACAGAGGCGGATATGGTTGTGACGGCTGTAATGGGCAGTGTCGGATTGCACTCCACGCTGGCCGCAATTGAGGCTGGAAAACAGATCGGTTTGGCCAATAAGGAAACACTGGTTACTGCTGGTCATCTGGTCACAGCGCGGGCTCGGGCGAAAGGAGTGCCGTTGCTGCCGATTGACAGTGAGCATTCAGCTATTTTCCAATGCTTGAATGGTGAGCGTATGAAAGATGTGGCACATATTACTCTCACAGCATCAGGGGGTTCTTTTCGAGATTTGACAAGAGAACAGTTGCGTGAAGTTACAGTGGAAGATGCACTCAAGCATCCCAATTGGTCAATGGGGGCCAAAATTACAATTGATTCAGCAACGATGGTAAACAAGGGGCTGGAAGTCATTGAGGCGCATTGGCTATTCGGACTTGATTATGAGCAGATTCATGTGTTGCTTCATCCGGAAAGCATTATTCATTCCTATGTTGAGTTTCAGGATACAAGCATTGTTGCTCAACTTGGGAATCCGGACATGAGAGTACCCATTCAATATGCATTGACTTATCCTGAGCGTATAAAGTCCCCGGCGAAGCCGTTGTCACTGGCTGAAGTGGGCAGACTCCATTTTAAGGAAATGGATTATAATCGTTTTCCTTGTTTAAGGCTTGCCTTCGAATGTGGTAAAATGGGTGGTACAGCACCGACCGCATTTAATGCAGCTAATGAGATTGCTGTTGCCCGTTTCCTGCGTGGAGAAATTTCTTTTCTGCATATTGAAGCTATTATTGAACGTGTGCTGGAGCGGCATGTCAATGTGGCTAATCCTGATCTGTCTGCGATTGAAGCATGTGACGGAGAGACTCGTAGCATAGCTGCAGAATTGTAGGCTAATGTTGGGTTAGAAACGAAATGTGATTCTCTTGTGCGGGATCGGAGAATAATGATAATCTAGGAAGACAAACTCGATCTCATTGAAAGGGGAACAGAAACGATTGGAAACGATTCAAATAGTGTTGATGACGGTGCTCATGTTTTTCGTCATAGTGACAGTGCATGAATGGGGGCATTATTATTTTGCCAAGCGCGCCGGGATTCTGGTACGGGAGTTTGCGATCGGTTTCGGTCCGAAACTGTTTTCTTATAAAAGAAACGAGACGCGATTTACGTTGCGTTTGTTGCCGTTCGGTGGCTTTGCCCGCATGGCGGGAGAGGATCCGGAGGTCAATGAAATTGAGACCGGACAAACGATTGCTGTACGCGTAACGGATGACGTCGTGAAAACCATCTATCTGGATCAACTGGATAATCGCAAGAATGTGGTGCGTGGCGAAGTGTTGGATATTGATCTGGAACAGTCGTTAACTTTAAAATTGGATGTAGATGGCGAAGATCAGCAATACACTGTACACCCGCAAGCGATGATGGTAACCAAAGGTCAATCCATTCAGATTGCACCCAAGGATCGGCAGTATGGGAGTAAAACAGTAGGACAGCGTGCGATGGCTATTTTTGCTGGACCACTGATGAATTTTATTCTTGCCTTTATTTTGTTTGGTCTGCATATTCAGATGGTCGGCATACAAGTGGACAACCCGACGTATGTCCAAATTAGTGAAATTACAGCAGGTATGCCTGCTGCTGAAGCTGATTTGCATAAGGGAGATATCATCGAATCGGTGAATGGAATAGCCATTGGTGCGAATGTTGAAAACATGATCAAACTGATTGCGGATTCTCAAGACAAGCCAATGAAGTGGACGGTTCGCCGTGATAATAAGACCTTTGATCTTACTATTACACCTCGTGCAATGGAAGGACAAAAGGGTGGCAAGGTGGGCATTGTGCCTGAACTTCCAAAACGCCAAGCAGGTGTGGGTGAAACGTTCAAATTTGCCGGGCAATCCATGGTCAGAACGACCGATATTATTTTTCAAGGATTTAGCCAGCTTATTCAACGTTTTTCTATCAATGACCTGGGAGGACCGGTACGTACTTTTGAAGTGACGGGGCAAATTGCCAAGCAGGGGATTGAGCAGTTGACGTATTGGACTGCTATAATGAGTCTTTATCTGGGGATATTTAATTTATTGCCTATTCCGGCGCTGGATGGAAGCAGACTTGTTTTCCTTGGTGTGGAGGCGGTAAGAGGGCGTCCCGTCGATCCGAGCAGGGAAGGAATGGTCCATTTCGTTGGTTTTGCTATGCTATTCCTGCTTATGATTGCGGTCACGTATAACGATATTTTACGCTTAATTAATGGTTAATTAGAGACGGACTTATATAAAAACGGTCTGTATGGGAGGACATGCATTTCTATGTCGAACGATAAACAGTTTGTCGAGGAAATTACGCCGCAGAGCGAAGATTTTTCCCGATGGTATATTGATGTTATTAAAAAAGCAGAACTGATGGATTATTCCCCTGTTCGCGGATGTATTGTATTCCGCCCCGATGGTTTTGAAATCTGGGAGCATATCAAGGAAGCCATGGACGTGCGCTTCAGAGAAACAGGGCACCGTAATGCCTATTTTCCAATGTTCATTCCAGAAAGCTTTTTTCAAAAGGAAAAAGAGCATGTTGAAGGGTTTAATCCTGAACTGCCTTGGGTAACCGAGGCTGGCGGGGAAAAGCTGGAAGAGCGTCTTGCTATTCGTCCGACTTCGGAAACGATGATTGGTCATATGTACTCCAAATGGATTCAATCCTATCGTGATCTGCCTGTGCTTATTAACCAATGGGCTAACGTAGTGCGTTGGGAAAAACGCACGCTGCCTTTCTTGCGCACAAGTGAATTTTTGTGGCAAGAAGGTCACACGGCCCATGAAACAGAAGAAGAAGCACGTGAAGAAACGATGAAAATGCTGGAAGTATACCGTGAGGTTATTGAGGAAGTTCTGGCTATTCCAGTTATTACTGGACAGAAAACACCTTCTGAAAAGTTTGCAGGTGCGAAGGATACATTTTCACTGGAAGCGATGATGAAGGATGGACGGGCGGTACAAGCTGGGACCTCCCACTATATGGGAACTAATTTTGCCGTTGCATTTGACATTAAATATTTGAGTCGTGAAAACAACTTGGAATTCGCGCATACGACTTCATGGGGAACAAGTACACGTTTGATCGGTGCACTGATTATGGTCCATGGAGATGACCGTGGTCTGGCATTGCCTCCTAAAGTTGCGCCTACGCAGGTTATTATGGTTCCAATTGGACCACCTAAGAAGCGTGATGCCGTTATCGCTCGTGCAGATGAACTATTTGCTGAGTTGAAACAAGCGGGAGTGCGTGTTAAAATGGATGACCGCAGCGATGTAAGTCCAGGCTGGAAATTTAATGAATATGAAATGCGCGGTGTGCCGGTTCGTCTGGAAATCGGACCTCGTGATATGGAAAACGGTGTCTGTGTGCTCGTATCCCGCATCAGCGGTGAGAAAAAAATCGTGCAGCAGGATAATCTGGTTGAGGAAGTACACGCGATGCTCGCACAGGTACAGCAGGAGATGTTTGATCGTGCGAAAAATTTCATGGAAGAAAACTTCTATTCCGTCGATACGCTGGATGAAATGAAGACTCTCATGGAAGAAAAACGCGGCTTTACTTTGGCAGGCTGGTGCGGATCTGAAGAATGTGAAGACAAAGTTAAAGAAGTAACAGGTGCTACAAGCCGTAACATACCGTTTAAAACAACCGAGCAAAAGTCCACATGTTTGTGTTGTGGCAAACCTGCCAAGCATACAGTAGTGTTTGCACGAGCGTACTAATATAGATGTAGGGCAATATCACTATACTCACTTCATTCTTTTTGCTGACATCGTAGCTATTACGGGACAATGTTCCGAAGGATCTATGTCGTTGTGAGAAGGATTGAAGAGGGCTACGAAAAGCTTTTGCGGTCGGAGATGTTTTTGACGCAGAAGCTTTTCATGTTTTCAGAATGGTAGATTTAAAATTGGGGGGAGAGCCATGGGCGGAGCTGAAGAAAAGAGAAAGCGGCTGGAACTGCTGATGAAGCAAGTTGGGATGCCGGCTGGAGTGGTTGAACCTTATTTTTTGGACGGTTGGATTGATCAAGTGGAGATTAGCCGTACCAATAAGGATTGGAATATCACCATTGCCAAGGAGACACTGGTCCCCGCTCAGGTGTATCGTACGTTCTGTATTCAAGTACAGGAAAAAATGAATCACATCGCAAAAATTACGTTCCGTTTTCAGTATAGTGAGCAGATTCAGCCTGGTGATATTATTAGTGAATACTGGAAACTTTTTCTGGAGTGGGTGCATCGTGAGATCCCATCTGTTAACGGTTGGATGAATCGGGCTGTGCATGAGTGGGAAGACGGTCTATTATTGCTGACGATGAGCGACAGTATGTCATTGGAACTGGCGCGTAAAAAACAGATAGATCAAGCTATCATCAAATTTTACGATAAATATTTCGGACTCTCTATGCGCATTAAAGTCCAAGTGGGTGAAAGTAACCAGGAGGCATTACAGCAATTCCAAGAAAAGAAGATGCAGGAAGAACGCGAAGTTATTCAGCAGATGATGGAAAGTATGGAATCCGAAATGCCGCCTTTGGATGAAGAAGAAGGAGACGTACGGCTTCAATTTGGTTATGACATCAAAGAACCAGCTGTTCCGATGCAAGATATTCAGGACGAAGAGAAAAAAGTCACCTTACAAGGAACAATCTTCGGTTTGGATAGTAAAGAATTGCGCAATGGCAGTACGTTGTTTACGTATTATTTGACCGACTTTAGTGATTCCCTGCAAATGAAAATGTTTGCTAAAACTAAAGAAGATCTGAAGATCCTCAGTTTGTTGGCTAACGGGAAATGGGTTAAAGTGCGGGGGCGAGTTGAATATGATCGTTTTATGCAAATTCCCGAGCTGGTTATGATTCCTTCCGATCTAGTTGAAGTACAGGCTCCACCCACACGTAAGGATAATGCAGAGGAAAAACGGGTTGAGTTCCATCTCCACACAAAGATGAGTGCTATGGATGCTGTTGCCTCGATTGATCAATACGTCAAAACAGCTGCCAAATGGGGGCACAAGGCGATTGCGGTCACTGATCATGGCGGTGTGCAGTGCTACCCTGATGCAGCTAAGGCTGCAAAGAAAAACGGCATTAAAATGATCTACGGTGTTGAGGCCAACGTGGTTAATGATGCCGTTGAGGTTGTAATGCAGGCACAACCATTAAATTTGAAAACAGCGACTTATGTCGTTTTTGATATTGAAACCACCGGTTTATCGGTTACACAGAATAAAATCATTGAGATTGCGGCTGTAAAAATGCATGATGGCAAAGAAGTTGATCGTTATGCTACCTTTGTTAATCCGCATGAGCGCATACCATACAATATCCAGCAACTGACCAACATTAACGATGAAATGGTCAAGGACGCGCCGGATGTAGAACCTGTTATGAAGGAGTTTGTAGCTTTTGCTGGCGATGCTGTATTGGTTGCCCATAATGCGCGATTTGATGTCGGCTTTATCCAGGCGACCCTTCGAAATATGGGTTTGCCTGAAATGACCAATCCGGTACTGGATACGCTAGAACTGGCTCGTTTACTGTTTCCAACAATGAAAAACCACCGTCTGAATACGCTGACGACCAAATATAAAGTGGCGCTAGAAAGTCATCACCGAGCCATTGACGATACAGTCGCACTGACTGAAGTGCTGAATGGCTTGCTGAATGATGCGGAACAAATTAAGGGTTTAAAAATGCTCGATCGTCTGAATGATTATGTGGGTAAGGATTTATCGACCGTTCGTCCTTTTCACTGCTGTATTTATGCCCTCAATCCGATTGGTAAAAAAAATCTGTACAAGCTGGTTTCGATGTCTCATACCGAATATTTCAAGCGTGTGCCTTGTATTCCTAAATCCAAATTGTCAGAAATGAGAGACGGATTGCTTATTATTTCTGGTTGCGAAAAAGGAGAGTTCTTCGAGGCTGTGTTAAACAAGTCCGAGGAAGAGGCCGAGGAAATTGCACAGTTTTATGATGTGCTGGAGATTCAACCTTTGACGATGTATATGCATTTAGTAGAAAAACAACTGGTAAGCGGGCCCGATGCTCTGAAAACGGCAATACGCAAAGTATGCGAAATTGGACGGCGACTTGATAAACCCGTAATTGCCACAGGCAATGTTCACTATTTGGAAACTCGCGATAAGTTGTACCGTGATATTACGATACACGGCATTACGGGATTTAGCCCGCTAAAAGATATTCGTAAGCCAGATGCGCATTTACGTACCACAGACGAAATGCTGGCAGAATTCGAGTTTTTGGGCGAGGAGAAAGCCTATGAAGTCGTTGTGAAGAATACCAGTGAGTTGGCGGATCGATTTGAGGAGCTGGAGCTGTTCCCTGACAAGCTGTTTACACCTTTGCTGGATGGCGCGGACGAGGAAATCCGCAACACTTGCTACGAGACAGCTAAATCCATCTATGGTGAGGAATTGCCCGAAGTGGTTGTAGCCCGTCTTGAAAAAGAACTAGAGCCGATTATTAAATATGGTTTCTCTGCCAACTATCTCATTTCCGAGCGTTTGGTTAAAAAGTCTAATAAGGATGGATATCTGGTAGGTTCACGGGGTTCTGTTGGATCTTCTGTGGTCGCTACCTTTCTCGGTATTTCGGAGGTTAATCCACTGCCTGCACATTATATTTGCGGTAATCCTGAATGCAGACATAGCGAATGGATTTTGGACGGTAGTGTGCCGAGCGGATTTGACTTGCCGGACAAAAACTGTCCCAAATGCGGTGGAAAACTGAAGGGTGAGGGACAGGATATTCCGTTTGAAACGTTTCTTGGGTTTAAGGGAGATAAAGTTCCCGATATTGATTTGAACTTCTCTGGCGAATATCAACCTGTCGCACATAACTATACGAAAGTACTGTTTGGTGAGAAAAGTGTATTCCGTGCTGGAACCATCGGTACAGTTGCCGAGAAAACAGCCTTTGGCTTTGCAAAGAAATATGAAGAGGCGCATCATAAAAAATGGCGTGGGGCTGAGCTGAACAGGCTGGCTTCGGGTTGTACAGGGGTCAAACGCAGTACCGGGCAACATCCAGGCGGAATTGTCGTTGTTCCCGATTATATTGAGGTCGAGGATATTACGCCGGTACAGTACCCCGCCGATGATACAAGCTCGGAATGGAAAACAACGCATTTTGATTATCATGCTTTTGATGCGAATCTACTCAAACTCGATATTCTGGGTCATGATGATCCGACTATGATGAGGATGCTTCAGGATTTGACTGGTGTCGATCCTACGACCATTCCAATGAATGATCCTAAGGTGATGAGCATGTTCAACTCCACGGAGGCGCTCGGTGTAACACCCCAGCAAATCCGCACACCTGTAGCTACCTATGGTGTACCAGAAATGGGGACGAAGTTTGTACGCCAAATGCTAGTAGAGTCGCAGCCGAGTTCTTTTGCTGACTTACTGCAAATATCCGGACTGTCTCACGGCACGGGCGTGTGGTTGGGGAACGCACAAGAACTGATTAAAAATAATACCTGTAACATCAAGACTGTAATTGGTTGCCGTGATGACATCATGCTATTTTTGATTTACAAGGCAGGGATGGACGCAGGTCTGGCCTTTAAAATTACGGAGAGCGTACGTAAAGGTAAGGGGCTTAGTGCTGAATGGATTGAGGAAATGAAAAAATGCAAGGTGCCACAGTGGTACATTGATTCCTGTCTGAAAATCCAGTACATGTTTCCGAAGGCGCATGCTGCAGCCTACGTTATTTCAGCAGTGCGCACAGCGTACTTTAAGCTGTATCATCCGATTGAATATTATGCGACTTACTTTTCAGTACGTGCAGCCGATTTTGATATTGAGCTGTGCTGTCAGGGATATGATGCAATCGCACGGAAGATTGTCGAAATCGAGCAACTCGGCTTTCAGGCACCGCCCAAAGAAAAAGGGATGCTTCCGATCCTGGAAATGGCTCTGGAAATGACAGCTCGCGGGTTTAGTTTTAAATCCATTGATTTGTACCGTTCTGAAGCTACACGCTTCAAGGTGGATGGAGATTCACTTATTCCGCCATTCGGAGCTCTTCAGGGAATTGGAGACAATGCAGCACGTAACATCGCAGCCTCCCGTGAACATGGTGAATTTTTGTCTGTCGAGGATTTTCAACAAAAATCGAAAGCTAGTAAAACCATTGTCGAAATGCTGTCCCAGATGGGTTGCTTTCGGGGTTTGCCAGAGAGTAATCAGCTGTCTCTGTTTTAATCCGAACCACAGTAGTCAAGCTCTGGCACTTGTCACATAACTATGGTTATGTTATAATTTTTTTGGTAATCATGGAGATAAAACCGTTGCTAAAAGAGTGGGGAAACCCACTCTTTACTGTTTGATATACAGTTACAACGTGAAAAGGTTATTTTTGGGCAAGAAACCGGTACGCCGGTTTATTTGCAGTGAGCCCGAAATGAACATTACATCAAATGAAAATGAAAAAGCCGGTGATGGAGAAGCATTGTCCATGGTAATAGGGCGTCTTTTTTTCACCACAGGAAAGTTCACTTTTGGAGGTTATAATCTTTGAGCACACCAAAGATCAAATCAGTAGTAGAAGAAATGGCCCAACCTTTCCTCGATGAGCATGGTTTTGAACTGGTCGATGTCGAGTATGTCAAAGAGGGCAGCAATTGGTTTCTTCGCGTTTTTGTGGACAAAGACGGAGGAATTGATCTGGACGACTGCAGTATGATCAGTGAATATCTGGGTCAAAAGTTGGATGAAAATGACCCTGTTTCTACAGCATATTTTCTGGAAGTGTCTTCACCAGGCGCCGAAAGACCGCTGAAAAAAGCGGAGGACGTTACTAAAGCGGTAGGCAAAAACGTATTCGTTACTACATACGAGCCGATCAACGGCCTGAAGGAATTCGAAGGTCGTTTGCTTTCTTTTGAAGACGGGGAACTTACCGTTCAAAGCGGACAAAAGAAGCATGCCATACCTTATGACAAGGTAGCTGGTGCAAGGCTCGCGATCATATTTTAATTCAGATTTGACTGTTGCTGTTTGACATGTACTACATGTTTTTTTGCCTCGTGTGCCGACCAGTACGCAGGTGCATCATTTGAAAGGGGGAGCAGTAATCCATGAGTATGGATTTTATTGAAGCAATGAACGAGTTGGAAAGAGAAAAGGGGATCAGCAAGGATGTGCTGTTTGAGGCCATTGAAGCAGCCTTGATTTCCAGTTACAAACGGAATTTCAACACCGCACAAAACGTGCGTGTTGATATGAACCGCAACTCGGGAGTCATTAAGGTATATGCCCGCAAGCTGATCGTTGAGGAGGTATTGGATCCTCGCACCGAGATTTCGTTACCTGCGGCCCGTGAGATTAACCCGCATTTTCAGTTGGAAGATATCGCTGAAATCGAAGTCACACCACGTGATTTTGGACGGATTGCTGCACAAACTGCGAAGCAAGTCGTGACCCAGCGTATCCGCGAAGCGGAACGGGGACTGATCTACAACAAGTTTGTGGACAAGGAAGAAGATATTGTAACAGGAACTGTACAGCGTCAAGACCCGCGTAACATTTATATTGATCTTGGTAAGGTGGAAGCGGTTCTCCCGTTAGGTGAATTGATGCCTAATGAGAAATTTAGCCATCTGGATCGAATCAAGGCTTATATTACCAAAGTAGAAAACACAACCAAAGGACCGCAAATTATGCTGTCCCGATCACATCCGGGTCTGCTTAAGCGTTTGTTCGAACTCGAAGTGCCTGAAATTTTTGATGGTGTTGTAGAGATTCGTTCCGTAGCGCGTGAAGCAGGCTTCCGTTCTAAAATCGCGGTTCATTCCCGTAACGCCGAGGTTGACCCGGTTGGCTCTTGTGTGGGTCCTAGAGGAACACGTGTACAGACCATTGTAAATGAGCTGCGTGGCGAAAAAATCGACATTGTACGTTATTCCGATAATGTTGATGAATACGTGGCTAATGCGCTGAGCCCATCCAAGGTGCTCGAAGTGCAAGTATTTGAAGAAGAGAAAATGGCGCGTGTTATTGTGCCTGATTATCAGCTTTCTCTTGCTATTGGTATCAAAGGGCAAAATGCTCGTCTTGCTGCTAAGCTTACGGGCTGGAAAATTGATATTAAGAGTGAAACACAGGCGGAGGAAGAACTCGGCAGACCGAGAACATCCACCGATGAAATGCATCAGGATTCCGTTTCTGTAGATTAAGCGGAGTGTAGGGGGGTTAATGCATGAAACAGAGAAAGATACCTTTGCGCAAATGTGTGGCCTGTCATGAAATGATGCCAAAGAAGCAGTTGATCCGTGTCGTCAAAACCCCTGAAGACGAAGTGTTGATTGACTTGACTGGCAAAAAGTCGGGACGCGGCGCTTACTTGTGCGGCAAAGCCGCCTGCTTCAAGCTGGCTCAAAAGAGCAAGGCACTGGATCGAGCATTGAAGCACTCGGTTCATCCTGATATTTATGAGCAGCTAAGTCGTGATTTTGCTGCCGTCGAGGAAGAATTCCTGGCGGCACAAGGCAGCGTGCAGGATGAATAAGGCGCTGTCTGGATTGGGTCTTGCCATGAGAGCTGGCAAGCTGCTAACAGGTGATGAGATCGTTTTTAAAGCGATCAGGTCTTCAGAAGCCAAGCTGGTCATTCTTGCGAAAGATGCTTCAATGAATACTCAAAAGAAATTCCGCGACAAATGCGGGACGTACAAAATCCCCTTATTGATAGGATTTGACCGGGAAAGCTTGGGAAGCAGTATCGGCAAACCTGAACGGGTTGTGCTGGCTGTGACGGATCAAGGATTCGCGAAATTGATCAAGAAACATGCGGGGATAATGTCGGAGGTGGAGTATATTGAGTAAACAAGAAAGCAAAGACAAAGTGCGGGTATACGAATACGCCAAATCGTTGAACATGAGCAGCAAAGAAATTATCACCATTCTTAAACGGCTGGATATTCCCGTGAACAACCATATGAGCGTCATGGAACATGATGCCGTAGGTAAAGTGGAAAGTTTTTTTAAGAATATTAAATCCAATGCTGCGGCCAAGCAAGGCGGAGCAGGTACGGCGCAAGTAAGCTCGAATCAGGCCGGTTCAAGCCAGAATAGTAATCATTCAACTGAGCAAACCAAAAATCAACAGGAAAAGCAGGTAAGTATGAATAGGACAAACAACAACCAAAACAGTAACCGAAGCAGCGCTCCAAAAGCGCAAAGCAGTCAGCAGGGCGGTCAAAACCGCAGTCAACAAAGTACTAGCAGACCCACTGGTCAGCAAAGTACACAAAACCGCAGTAATGGTCAACAACAGGGAGGACAACAGCGTCCTAGTGGCAACACAGGTTCGCGTCCTCAAGGTAACCAAAGCACTAACTCACGCCCTCAGGGAAGTAGTCAGGGTGGTACGGCTGTAAGAACATCATCCTCTACAGGTAGCAACAATGCGAACCGTAGTGGTGGCAACCGTACAGGCAGTAACTCCAACAACGGTGGTAACCGTTCCGGTCAAGGACGTTTTGACGATAACCGTCAAGGCGGCGGACGCGGTGGTAACGGTGGTCGTGGAGGCAATAATCGCGGTGGCAGTAATCGTGGCGGGAAATTTAACAATCGTGGTAAAGGTCAACAACAGGAACGTCGCGAGAAAATCGACAACACGCCTAAGAAAATTATTGTGCGTGGTGAGATGACCGTAGGCGAAACAGCCAAGCTTCTTCATAAGGATGCGTCAGAAGTCATCAAAAAGCTGATTATGCTCGGAACGATGGCGACCATTAACCAGGAACTGGATATGGATACCATCCTCTTGCTTGCCGGAGACTTTGGCGTCGAGGTAGAAGTGAAAATTCCGGTCGAAGAAGATCGTTTTGAAACCGTGGAAGAGAATGATGATCCTGCAGATCTGAGAACACGTCCACCAGTTGTAACGATTATGGGTCACGTCGATCATGGTAAAACAACTTTGCTGGATGCCATTCGCTCGACTAATGTAACCGGTGGCGAAGCTGGCGGTATTACACAGCATATTGGTGCATACCAAGTTGAAATTAATAGCAAAAAAATCACTTTCCTGGATACACCGGGTCACGAAGCCTTTACCGCTATGCGTGCACGTGGTGCTCAAGTGACAGATATGACGATTATCGTGGTTGCAGCTGACGACGGTGTTATGCCACAGACGGTCGAAGCTATTAACCATGCGAAGGCAGCAGGTCTGCCAATTATCGTAGCTGTGAACAAGATCGACAAACCGGATGCCAACCCGGATAAAGTGAAGCAAGAACTCACTGAATATGAATTGGTACCTGAAGAGTGGGGCGGCGATACGATTTTCGTCAACGTTTCCGCGAAACAAAGAATGGGTCTGGAAGACCTGCTCGAAATGATTCTGCTCGTAGCTGAAGTGAATGAGTACAAAGCGAACCCGAACAAACGGGCACGTGGTACCATCATCGAGGCAGAACTGGATAAAGGCCGCGGTTCTGTAGCCCGTATCCTCGTTCAGAACGGTACACTGAAAGTCGGCGATGCTTTCGTAGCGGGTAACTGCTTCGGACGTGTGCGTGCTATGGTCAACGATAAAGGTCGTCGTCTTAAGGAAGCGGGTCCTTCCACTCCAGTTGAAATTACTGGTTTGACAGAAGTTCCACTTGCTGGCGATCCATTCATGGTGTTTGAGGATGAGCGCAAAGCTCGTGCTATTGCTGACAGACGTGCGATCACGCAACGCCAATCTGACCTGGGCAGTAATACCCGTGTAACACTGGATGACCTGTTCCAACACATCAAGGATGGCGAAATGAAGGATCTGAACGTCATTATTAAAGGTGACGTACAAGGTTCCGTCGAGGCGTTGAAAGGTTCCTTGAACAAGATTGAAGTCGAAGGTGTGCGCGTTAAAATTCTTCACAGTGGTGCAGGAGCAATCACCGAATCTGATATTATTTTGGCAGCAGCTTCCAATGCTATTGTCATTGGTTTTAATGTTCGTCCGGATAACCAGGCGAAATCTACAGCGGAAGCTGAAAAAGTGGACATTCGTCTACACCGTGTCATTTACAATGTCATTGAAGAAATAGAGCAAGCCATGAAGGGCATGCTGGATCCTGAATATAAAGAAAATGTGATTGGGCATGCTGAAGTACGTAACGTATTCAAAGTTACTAAAGTCGGTACGATCGCTGGTTGTATGGTGACATCCGGTAAAATTACCCGTTCAGCAGAAGCACGTCTGATTCGTGATGGCATCGTCATTTTTGAAGGTAAAATCGACTCACTGAAACGCTTTAAGGACGACGCAAAAGAAGTTGCCCAAGGTTACGAATGTGGTATTACCCTTGATGGCTATAATGATGTTAAGGAACTCGACATTATTGAAGCGTTCGTCATGGAAACAGTGGAGCGCTAACGGCAGAGAGGTGAGCATCCATGGCTAAAATACGTACAGGTCGGGTTGGCGAGCAGATCAAGAAGGAGCTAAGCCAACTCATACAAACTGAATTAAAAGACCCCCGCATCGGTTTTATCACCGTAACGGGTGTCGATCTTACAAATGATTTGTCCCAAGCGAAAATATACTTGAGCGTGCTCGGGGATGAAGAACAAAAAAATTCTTCCCTGAAAGCATTGGACAAAGCGAACGGTTATCTTCGTTCTGAACTCGGCAAACGGATACGGCTGCGCCATATTCCTGAGTTGATTTTCAAAATTGACGAATCTATTGCTTACGGCAGTCGAATTGAAAAACTGCTGAGTGATATCGACAAGGATGAAAAATAAAACTTTTAGTTTGTCTGAAGGAACCATGAACTGAATGTAAAGGAGAAGGCAATGCATACCTATGAACAGGCGCTTCAACAAGCGAAGGAATTTATTCTGGAGCATGATGATTACCTGATCGTATCGCATGTACAGCCGGACGGAGACGCAGTCAGCTCCACCGTAACGGTGGGCTGGCTTCTCTCATGTCTGGGGAAGAAATTTACCATGCTGAATGAGGGGCCTATTCCCAAACGTATGGATTTTTTATGGCATGCCGATGAGATTATGGATATGAGCCAGCAACCGCCAGAACGGAAATACAACCGGATCATTTGTGTAGATTGTGCGGATTACCGTCGTGTTGGTTTGACAGAGCAGTTTTTTTCGGAAGATGCCATTATCCTGAATATTGATCATCATCCAACGAATGATGCTTATGGTACAGTTAATGTGATTAAGCCGGATGCTGCGGCAACAGCAGAAATTCTTTTTGACCTACTGAAAGAGTTTGCAGTAACCTGGGATGTCGAAATAGCAACGGCTTTATATACAGGGTTGCTAACGGATACAGGAGGTTTCCGTTACTCCAACACTTCACCGAAAGTGATGTCTACTGTGTCACAGCTACTTGCTTACGGTGTAGATGGTCCATCTTTATCCGAGAAATTGCTCGAGGAAATGACCTTTTCACAAATGAAGGTGCTAACAAAAGCATTGCAAACGCTCACGATGTCGGAGGATGGGAAAGTCGCTTGGGTCGTTGTAACCCCTGACGACATGACGGATTGTGGGGCTGTAAATGAGGACTTGGAAGGCATTGTGAATTATCCAAGAAATATTCGTGGAGTTGAAGTAGGCATTTTCTTTAAGGTTATTAATGATCAAGCGGTCAAGGCCAGCTTGAGATCGGCAGGGAATGTTGATGTAGCTGCGCTGGCTCAATCATTTGGTGGCGGTGGACATGTACGTGCAGCTGGCTGCCGGCTAGAGGGTAAGCTGGGAGATATCATTGAGACAGTTGTAGGGCGGGTGAAATCTGAGCTATGAACCCGATAAAGAAGGAACAGGCAACATGGGAAGGCATTCTACCTGTCTATAAACCTGCTGGATTTACCTCTCATGATGTGGTGGCCAAGGCTCGCCGTTTATTAGGTATGAAGCGAATCGGACACACTGGAACACTTGATCCGCAGGTAACCGGTGTTTTGCCCTTGTGTCTGGGACGTGCTACCCGTGTGGTGGAATACATGCAGGAGCGGCCCAAGGAATATCGGGCTACACTGCGATTAGGAATTGCCACGGATACCGAAGACCTGACTGGGAAAATCACGGAAGAGAGTGAACGTCCCGTAGAGGTGACGGAAGTGGAAGTCAAAGCGGTTCTGAAGCGTTTTGTTGGTACGATTTCCCAAGTACCTCCAATGTACTCCGCGCTAAAAGTGGACGGCAAACGTCTATATGAACTGGCTCGAGAAGGCAAAACCGTGGAGCGCAAAAGTCGTGAAGTGAGTATTTACGAGTTGGAAATGACGGGATTCGCGGAGACGGGGGCGTATGTGGATATTTCTTTTCGTGCCTTATGCTCCAAAGGTACTTATATCCGTACACTATGTGTTGATATTGGCCGTGAATTAGGATATCCTTCCACGATGGTCAAGCTGGAGCGAACCATGTCTGCGGGAATTCCTGCGGAACGTTGTCTGACTTTCGAAGAAATAGAGCGTTTCGTTGCGGATGGCAGTCTTGGAGAGCGACTTATTACAACAGATCAGGCGATTGACTATATGCCTGAGCATATAGTGGCTGAAGCCAAGGTAACTGCGGCTCTGCAAGGCCAACGCCTATCGCTGAATATGATTTCACCACCTGTGACGGACAATCAGCCCTTCCGTTTGTATAAAGAGGATAAAACGTTTTTAGGTATATATGGTCGGGATGAATCAGACGCGATCGCTCCCATTAAAGTTTTTTTACCTTGAATTGTGCTATAATTTTGACGAAGTTAGTCAAATGATGTGAAATGCAGGTGAATTAATAATGATTACCGTATCGTTATCTTATCCATTGAGTGATGAGCTTTTGCAGCAATGGGGACGTCCACAGGTCACGGCGATCGGTCAGTTTGATGGTCTTCATCTGGGACACGCAAGCGTGATACGTAAGGCCGTTGCGCTGGCTCGTGAACAGCAGGTGCCGGTATCTGTCATGACATTTCATCCTCACCCGAAGGAAGTCATGAAAAAAGGCGATTATGAAGGTTATTTAACACCGCTTGCGGACAAGCAGACTATTCTGGCTGATATGGGTGTGGACGTACTTTATATTTTGAGTTTTAACGAAGAATTTTCCAAGGTCAGCCCTGAGGCGTTTATGAGCGACGTGCTGCTTCCATTGCACATTCGAACAGCGGTAGTAGGCTTTGATTTTCGGTTTGGCCACCGGGGAGCCGGGCATGAGGATACACTTCGAAAGCTGGGAGGAGAGCTGATGTCGGTGCACACCGTACCACCGTTCGAACTGGATGGGGACAAGGTGAGCAGCTCTGGCATTCGCCGTGCTCTACAGACCGGGGATCTAGCACATGCCTCTCGCTGGTTGGGACGTCCTTATCGTATCCAGGGTACTGTAATGGATGGAGAGAAGCGCGGACGTACGATCGGTTTTCCGACCGCTAATCTCAAACTGGATGACACTTACGTTATTCCGATTAAGGGTGTGTACGCTGTACGGGCGCTTGTAAGCGATCGTTGGATAAACGGTGTAATGAATGTAGGGGTTAAGCCTACTTTTCATGAAGGTGTGCTGAATCCGTCGTTTGAGGTACATTTATTTGATTTTAATCAGCAAATTTATGGAGAGTCTGTGCTTGTGGAGCTTCACCACTACATCCGCCCTGAACGCAAATTCTCTTCGGTGGATGAGCTGATCAACCAAATTGGCAATGACGCACAAACGGCTAAAAAGCTATTAGGCTAATTTATTTACATAAGACAGGCGCTGTGTTATACTGACTTATGTTGTGTAAACAACGATGAACCTTAGCTTGGTTGTCCGCTTTCACCGGCGGCTACGAGGCTAATGGCGATTATAATGAAGGAGGTGAACAGGATGGCATTGACTCAAGAGCGTAAACAGCAATTGATCGAGGAGTACAAAACTCATGAATCCGATACAGGATCACCAGAGGTACAAATCGCTATCCTTACTGAAAACATCGTCAACTTGCAAAGTCACTTTCGTTCGCACAAGAAAGACCATCACTCCCGCCGCGGGTTGTTGAAAATGGTCGGTCAGCGTCGTAAACTTTTGGCTTACCTGAAGAAGACTGATGTTAAACGTTACAGTGCGTTGATCGAGCGTCTCGGACTGCGTCGTTAATTTTCAGACATGTAATGAGAAAAGAAGCCTGGTTGTTCACCGCTTGTCCCTGCTAAGGCGACGGCGGACAGCAGCCGGGTTCTTTTTTGAAATGAGGAATCTTTTTTTGAATTACATATCCTGATTTGTCTGCTAGCTTCTTATGAATAAGACCTGCGCAGGAAATACTGGATATGTATAGAACTTTTACAATGAAATGAAATGGAGGGATACCATGGAGCAACGCGTAGAAATGCAGCTCGGCGGAAGAAAGCTGGTGTTGGAAACAGGACGTCTTGCGAAACAAGCCAATGCGGCAGTTAAAGTGAGCTACGGAGAAACAGTTGTGCTTTGTACCGTGACCGCTTCCCGTGAACCGAAAGATTTGGACTTTTTTCCACTGACCGTAAACTATGAGGAAAGATTGTATGCTGTGGGGAAAATTCCTGGCGGATTTATTAAACGTGAAGGACGTCCGAGTCAAAAAGCGATTTTGTCCAGCCGTTTGACAGACCGTCCAATTCGCCCATTGTTCCCGGAAGGTTTCCGGAATGATGTACAGGTGTTGAATCTGGTTATGAGTGTCGATCAGGATTGCGAACCTGAAATTGCAGCAATGATCGGAACCTCGGCAGCACTTAGCATTTCGGATGTGCCTTTTAATGGGCCAATCGGGGGAGTCGCTGTAGGACGTGTAGACGGGCAATTTGTGATTAACCCGGATATTGCACAGCAGAATGCAAGCGATCTGTACCTGGTTGTAGCCGGAACGAAAGATGCCATCATGATGGTAGAAGCCGAAGGCAATGAGATTCCAGAGGAAGTTATGCTGGAAGCTATTATGTTCGGTCATGATGAGATTAAGAACATTGTGGCAGTTATTGAACAATTGGTGCAAGTAGCAGGTAAAGAGAAAATGCAGGTTAAACTGCATGCTGTTGATGAAAAAGTGAACAGTGAAGTACGTGCTTATGCAGCTGAACGTTTAATGCAAGCTGTTAAAATTGCAGAAAAACATGCCCGTCAAGAGGCAATTGATGCAGTCAACGAAGAGACAGTTGCTCATTTTGAAGCACAATACATAGAGACACCTGAGCTTTTGAGTGACGTGAGCGAAGTTCTCTATGATATCGTTAAGGAAGAAGTACGTCGTCTGATCACGCATGATAAAGTGCGTCCTGATGGTCGTAAGCTTGACGAAATTCGTCCGATTGAAAGCGACACTAGCATTTTGCCGCGTACTCATGGTTCGGGCTTATTTACACGCGGTCAAACGCAAGCACTTAGCATTTGTACACTTGGTGCATTGGGTGATGTACAAATTTTGGACGGTATTGATCTGGAAGAAACAAAACGCTTCATGCATCATTACAATTTCCCGCCATTCAGCGTAGGTGAGGCTCGTCCTTTGCGTGCGCCAGGTCGTCGTGAAATCGGACATGGTGCTCTTGGTGAGCGTGCGCTTTCCAAAGTAATTCCTTCCGAAACTGAATTTCCATACACCATCCGTCTGGTTTCCGAGGTACTGGAATCGAATGGTTCGACTTCACAAGCTAGTATATGTGCAAGTACACTGGCTATGATGGATGCAGGTGTACCGATTAAAGCTCCGGTTGCAGGTGTAGCCATGGGATTGATCAAGGATGGAGACCATGTTTCCGTATTGACTGATATCCAAGGTATGGAAGACCACCTGGGCGATATGGACTTTAAAGTTGCTGGTACCGCGGAAGGCGTAACTGCCATTCAAATGGATATTAAAATTAACGGTATTGACCGCCAGATTTTACAGGATGCGCTCAAGCAAGCTAAAGAAGGACGTTTGTTCATTCTTAGCAAAATGATGGAAGCGATCCAGAAGCCGCGTGAGCAGTTGTCTCCGTATGCTCCAAAAATTATGACGATGCACATTAACCCGGACAAAATCCGTGATGTTATTGGGGCTGGTGGTAAAATCATCAACAAAATCATCGAAGAAACCGGCGTGAAAATCGATATTGAACAAGATGGTCGTGTGTTCATCGCTTCCACAAATCAAGAGATGAATGAAAAAGCACGTTCCATTATTGAGGGTATCGTAAAGGAAGTCGTGGTCGGTGAGATTTACATCGGTACAGTAAAACGGATTGAGAAATTCGGTGCATTTGTTGAAATTTTACCGGGCAAAGATGGTCTGGTTCATATTTCTCAACTGTCTACTGAGCGTGTAGCCAAAGTTGAAGATGTAATTGCTATTGGGGATACAATTACGGTGAAAGTAACCGAAATTGATCAACAAGGTCGTGTCAATCTGTCCCGTAAGGCTGTTCTGACTGCAGAAGCACCTGCAAAATCCTAGGTATCTGCATGTTGCAGACTAGAAAGGCAGGAGTAGCTTTTCGTATTAACAGTACAAGGGATTTGAATAGCATTGTTTAAGCTTTTGGAAAGAGGCAGAGCTACGTTTCTGGCTCTTTTTTCATACATATGCACAAGCTGCACCCAAGTGAGCTTCTAGAGCTTGCTACGTCATAGTTCTTGTCCTCGCCGCATACAATGTGGACAAACGGGCGGGGGGATGAAGGAATTATGAGTAGGGCAAAACGAGCAGTGTGGGTGGTAGCCAGTTTAGCCATCACACTTGTAATCGGGCAGTTTAGTGGGGTTCGTGACTACGCTAGTCAATTACGCAATGGAGACGTTACAGGGGTTAAAGAGCCAGAAGCTGTAACCACGATGGCGATAGCAGCTTTGCCCGACAATGCGCTTATGCAGCGACTAAGAACAGAAGCAGCACGTCAGCGGCGGGAACCAGTTGATGCCAAGATCGACAGGGTATGGAAGGCTATTCCAGGCTATAACGGACTGGAGGTGGATTTGGATGCTACCTATCGCAAAGCGATTGCATCTCCGGATCGACCCATTCAATATGTATATCGACAATTGGCACCTAAAATACATTTAAATCAGCTTGGTAATGTTCCAATTTACAGGGGGAATCCCGAAAAGCCGATGGTATCTTTCATGATCAATGTAGCATGGGGGAATGAATTTATCCTGCCGATACTGAACACGCTGGATCAGGAAAAGGTCAAGGCTACATTTTTTCTTGATGGAAGTTGGTTGAAAAAAAATCCTGATCTCGCCAAGGAGATTCAAAAAAGAGGGCATGAGCTTTCGAACCATGCATACTCTCATCCGAATATGAGCCGTCTGAGTCGGGCCAGAGCCACACAAGAAATTGAAAAGACTCAAGTGCTTCTTCGAGAAACTTTGAGTATCAAAAATAACTGGTTTGCCCCTCCATCGGGTGATTTTAATCAGCAAACGGTGGATATAGCAGCAGAACTTGGGCTCAAAACAGTGTTGTGGACATTGGACACTGTAGATTGGAGACATCCGTCACCGGAATCGGTGATTAACAAAATCAGTAGTAAGGTTGAATCAGGCTCCCTGATATTGATGCACCCAACAGATTCCTCATCGGCTGCTCTCAAAGGCATGATTCATGCTATTCGTAGTAAGGGACTTGTGCTCGGAACTGTCAGTCAGACACTTTCCCCTGATCGGCAACTACCTGCTCCGGTTGAGTGAACGTCTTTTTTCTGTTAGGATTGAACATTATGGCTAAGTATGCAATTCAGTTTAGGAGGGCCAATCGTGGAAAGAATTCAACTTAAAAACGGCCTAAGAGTGGTCATTGAAAAAATTCCAACCGTACGTTCAGTTTCTTTCGGTATCTGGGTTAAAACTGGCTCCCGGAATGAAACGCCGGACAATAGCGGTATTTCTCATTTTATCGAACACATGCTTTTCAAAGGAACAGAGCGTTTTAACGCTAAGGAAATCGCTGAGCAATTCGATGCCATCGGAGGAAATGTTAATGCTTTCACTTCGAAGGAATATACATGCTATTATGCCAAAGTATTGGATGAGCATCTACCGATCGCAGTTGATGTGCTGTCTGATATGTTCTTTAATTCCAAACTAGATCAGGAAGAATTGGCAAAAGAGAAGAATGTGATTTTGGAGGAAATCTCCATGTATGAGGATACACCGGATGATATGGTGCACGATCTTGTATCTCGCGCGGCCTATGGTGAACATCCACTGGCTTATCCGATTCTCGGAACCGAAGATCACCTGCTTGCTATGGATAGCTCACACCTCAGTCATTATATGAAGGAGCATTATACAATCGACAATACAGTTATCAGTGTGGCTGGTAATGTTGACGATCGCTTGGTAGAATTGTTGGAGCGACATTTTGGACATTTTGATAATCATGGAACCGTTTCGCCGCTGACAGTACCTGTGTTTAACGGTGAGCTGTTGTATCATGAGAAAGCAACGGAGCAAAATCATATTTGTTTATCCCTGCCTGGATTTGCAGCGGGTGACGAGCTCCAGTATGCTATGGTTTTGCTGAATAACGCGATCGGCGGCGGCATGAGTTCACGTTTGTTTCAAGAAATTCGGGAAAAGCGTGGACTGGCTTATTCGGTTTATTCCTATCATAGCTCCCATGCGGACAGTGGGTTGTTCACGATCTATGCAGGTACGGCTCCTAAGCAAACAAAGGACGTGCTGGATTTGACGCTGGAGCTTTTACGAGATGTGGCTGTCAACGGTTTGGACGCTAATGAGCTTCGTAAAGGTAAGGAACAATTAAAAGGAAGTTTGATTTTAAGCCTTGAAAGTACAGGTAGCCGGATGAATCGGCTTGGAAAAAATGAATTAATGCTCGGTCAGCATTATACGCTGGATCAAATGATCGAACATATCGAGCAAGTGACGGCAAATGATGTGAACAAAGTGCTGGATCGGATGTTCTCGGAGCCGTTTGCCCTGTCGATGGTGGGAGCGAGTGATTCAGCGGTAAAGGATATGAGGAGGGACTATTTTGTTAACTTACGTGGAAATTAACAGACTTGCGGGCAATGAAGATATTGAGCTCCCCCGCAAAATGTCAGAGCTTGCATCAGGGTTTGACTTGTATGCAGCAGTACAGGAAAATCTGGTACTGGAACCCGGCAAACGTTGCCTCGTTCCAACTGGATTTGCAATAGCTATGCCAGCGGGATTGGAGGCACAAATCCGTCCGCGAAGTGGACTGGCTCTTAAGCATGGTATTACTTGTCTCAATACACCGGGAACGATTGATGCGGATTATCGTGGGGAGATCAAGGTACTTCTTATTAATTTGGGCGAAGAATCGTTCACGATTACGCGCAATGAGCGAATTGCACAAATGGTATTTCAGGTTGTACCTGAGGTAGAGCTGAAACAAGTAGACCAATTATCTGAAACAGTGCGTGGTGCTGGAGGCTTTGGCCATACAGGACGCTGAGCTATGGTTGGTTTGCAATGTAAGAATGTCTATTTTGTAAAAGCTTCAAATTTACTTGCTTAAGAGTAAGTATGCATATAAAGGTCGCCTCATTAAGGGGCGGCTTTTTTTTGTGTTTTTTCACCCCTCTCCGGGCACTCGCATAGACTAAAAGCATATCGTGTCTCGGAAAGGAGTGATCCGGATGCTAACAGGAATACGCGTCGTTGTTTTGGGTGGCGATGCGAGGCAGCTTGAGGTAATCCGCAAATGTGTGGACATGGATGCTACCGTCAGTGTGGTCGGTTTTGACAAGCTTGAAGTACCACTCAAAGGAGTGACACTAGAACCAATGTCTGTCAAGCTGCTGGAATCGTCAGACGCACTGATTTTGCCGGTGGTGGGATGCGATGAGGAAGGCAACGTAAATGCACTTTTCGGAGCACAGAAGCTCCAGTTTCTGAATGAACATGCTGCTGCTCTTCCACCGCATTGCGTTGTATATACAGGGATGGCGCGGACGTACTTAAAAGAGATTTGTACCAGACATGAGTTAAAGCTGGTAGAGCTGCTGGAGAGAGATGATGTGGCCATATACAACTCTATACCTACGGCCGAAGGCGCACTGATGATGGCCATTCAGCATACTGATTTTACGATTCACGGTGCAGATTGTATGGTTCTAGGCATGGGACGGACTGGATTTACCATGGCAAGGGCACTACAGGGGTTGGGAGCCAGAGTGAAGGTTGGAGTACGGCGGGCAGAGGATGCAGCAAGAGCCGTGGAAATGGGTTGGAGGCCTTTTATGACAAGGGATTTGGCGCATGAGACAAAGGGAGTTGACTTGATTTTTAATACGATACCCTCTATGATTATCACAGCGCAAATCCTGTCTAAATTGCCATTGAGCACCGTGATTATAGATCTTGCTTCCGCACCAGGCGGATGTGATTTCCGTTATGCGGAAAAGCGTGGAATCAAGGCTATGCTTGCCCCTGGTCTTCCCGGTATTGTTGCTCCCAAAACTGCTGGCGCCATTATAGCGAATACGCTGGTGCAGTTGTTAATGGAAGATAATCCTGATCGGGGGGATGCACAATGAGTTGGCAAGGGAAAACAGTAGGTTATGCAATTACAGGCTCACATTGCACATTTGAAGAGGTAATGCCTGTTATACAGCGCTTTGTTGATGAGGGTGCGAAGGTCGTTCCTATTATATCCAATACAGTACTAACAACGGATACGCGCTTTGGTACTTCGCAAAGTTGGCAAAAACAGTTGAAAGATATAACAGGGAATGATATCATTTCTACAATTGTGGAGGCTGAGCCACTGGGTCCCTCCCAAATACTCGATGTGCTGGTGATTGCACCTTTGACGGGGAATTCGATGAGTAAGTTAGCGAATGCAATGACAGACAGTCCAGTTTTGATGGCTGCCAAGGCGCAATTGCGCAACGGTCGTCCACTTCTTTTAGCTATATCTACTAATGATGGACTGGGTCTAAATGCTGCCAATATCGCCAAATTACTCGTAGCCAAAAATATCTTTTTTGTGCCGTTCGGACAGGACAATCCAGTTAAAAAGCCGAACTCGCTTGTAGCTAACATGGAGTTGATTCCGGAGGCTGCTTATGAAGCATTGCAGGGCAAACAGCTTCAGCCGATGATTGTGGAACGCAAGACCCCATGAAGTATTATAGTTAACTGCTGAGCATCCCTCGCCTAGAAGATGATTCGATATTGTATCGGGTCTAATTTCTTGTTGGCGGTGGATGCTTTCAGAATAAAAAATGGTTTTTTAGTCGAGAAGGGGAGATACACCAGATGAGCAATAGAAAGTTTAATGTAGCTGTCGTTGGAGCGACAGGCGCTGTAGGAGAACAGATCGTAAATCTGCTGGAAAAACGGGATTTTCCTGTGGACAAAATCAAATTTCTTTCTTCGCCTCGTTCTGCCGGCACGTTAATTAGCTTTAAAGGTCAGCAAATTCCAGTAGAGATTGCTACCCCCGACAGCTTTGAAGGAATCGACATTGCTTTGTTTAGTGCAGGTGGAGACGTAAGTAAGGAATTGGCGCCGCATGCTGTTCGTCATGGGGCAGTTTGCATTGACAACACCAACGCATTCCGAATGGATCCGACAGCTCCTCTTGTAGTGCCTGAGGTGAACAGCGACAAAATTGCCGAGCATCAAGGAATTATTGCGAACCCGAACTGCTCCACCATTCAGATGGTAGCTGCTTTGAAACCATTATATGATCAGTATGGCATTTCTCGTATCATTGTATCCACATACCAGGCCGTTTCCGGCGCTGGAAGCCGAGCTATTGATGAATTGAATCGTCAAAGCGCAGCGATTCTGAACGGAGATGAAGTTCAGCCTGATCTGTTGCCAGTAGGCTCGTTGCCAGTAAAGCATCAGATTGCTTTCAATGCTATCCCGCAAATCGATAAATTCCAGGACAATGGTTATACACTGGAAGAAATGAAAATGGTACGTGAAACGAAAAAAATACTGGGTGACGAATCTGTGGACGTAACAGCAACGTGTGTGCGTATTCCTGTTGTATATGGTCACTCGGAATCTGTATATGTAGAACTTAAAAAAGATTATGATTTAGAAGAAATTCGCAATCTGCTGGCTTCGGCACCGGGAGTAACGCTGGTGGACGATCCTGCTGCTCAGCTTTATCCACTGGCATCTGATGCTGCAGGAAAACCTGACGTATTTGTGGGGCGTGTACGCCGTGATTTGGGCAATAGCCGTGGATTGAATTTGTGGGTCGTATCCGACAACCTGCTCAAAGGAGCAGCATGGAACGCGGTGCAAATCGCGGAAATTATTGCTGCAAACGCGGAGTAACGTTCCGATATGGGGGAAGAATAATGGGTATTTTGGTGCAAAAATTTGGGGGAACCTCGCTGTCCACACCTGAAGCACGTCAACTTGTGCTGGCACATGTGAAGCGGGAGTTGGAACAAAATCTTCAATTGGTTGTGGTTGTGTCGGCCATGGGGAGAAAAGGAGAGCCTTATGCCACCGACACGCTGCTGGATTGGGCGGCGTCTAACGGCGACAGTCTTCCGAAGCGCGAACGGGATTTACTGCTGTGCTGTGGTGAAATCATTTCTGCTGCTACATTATGCAGCCTGATGGAGAAGGAAGGTATTCCTGCTACGGTGCTAACTGGGGCACAGGCGGGCTTTATTACGGATGATCAATACGGCAATGCTCGTATTTTGGATATAAAGCCAGACCGTGTTGTTGAAGAGTTGAACCAAGGTAGAGTTGTCATTGTGACAGGTTTTCAGGGACAAACAGCAGACGGTGATATGACTACCTTGGGTCGGGGAGGCAGCGATACGTCAGCTACTGCTCTGGGTGCTGCTCTACATGCGGATATGGTTGATATTTATACGGATGTGAATGGTATATTGACTGCCGATCCGCGCATTGTGGAAAACGCAAAGCCACTCACACATGTTAGCTATACGGAGATTTGTAATATGGCTCATCAGGGAGCAAAGGTTATCCATCCTCGTGCTGTTGAAATCGCCATGCAGGCTAATATCCCGGTCCGTGTTCGCTCTACCTTCTCCGAAGGAGAAGGTACGTTAGTTACCCACCCGGAAGGCTTCAAAGACGTGCAGGCAGACATCGTAGACCGTTTCGTGACCGGTATTGCGTATGTCGGCAATGTCACTCAGATTAATGTTGAATTAAAGCCGGGTTTGGAGCACTTGCAATTGCAAGTATTCAAATCTATGGCTGAACATGGAATTAGCGTTGACTTTATTAACGTAACGCCATCGGGGGCAGTTTATACTGTGTTCGATCATGATGGAAGCAAAGCGGTTGAAGTATTGAACGGTTTGGGTCTAGAACCTAAGATACTGGCCGGGTGTGCTAAAGTTTCTGTCATTGGCGGTGGTATCAACGGGGTACCAGGCATTATGGCGACGATTGTGGAGGCATTGGCAGAATCA
Organism: Paenibacillus sp. 203; assembly: GCF_037027525.1. Taxonomy (NCBI): domain Bacteria; kingdom Bacillati; phylum Bacillota; class Bacilli; order Caryophanales; family Paenibacillaceae; genus Paenibacillus; species Paenibacillus sp. 203. The sequence continues at coordinate 258,710 of NZ_JAXCHD010000002.1, read as the reverse complement.
GACGTACAGATCCTTCAATCCGCAGATTCCAACACGACGATCTGGGTACTTGTTAAAAAAGAAGATATGGTGCAGGCTGTACGCGCATTGCATAATAAATTTGAACTCCATCAATAGGCGCATTGTCCGTGCTCGGACTTGCAAAAAGGAGGCAGCATGGTGAACTTCGGCAGATTGATTACCGCAATGGTGACACCTTTTGATAAGCAAGGAGAGATTGACTGGACTGCATTGTCCTCGTTGATTGATTACTTAATAGAAGAACAGCACTCAGAGTCACTTGTTGTATCTGGAACAACAGGGGAGTCTCCTACCCTGAGCGATGATGAAAAAATCAAGTTGTTTGCATTTGTTGTAGAAAAAGCAGCTGGACGATGTAAAATTATTGCCGGGACTGGAAGCAACAATACGCGTCACTCCATTCATCTAACCCGTGCCGCGGAGCAGGCAGGAGCAGATGGTGTTCTACTGGTAGTGCCATATTATAATAAACCGAATCAGGAAGGGATGTATCAGCATTTCGAAAGTATTGCGAACTCCACATCCCTCCCAGCTATACTGTATAATGTTCCAAGTCGTACTGGAGCGAGTCTAACAGCTGAAACAACACTGCGCCTTGCACAAATTCCGAATATTGTGGGAACTAAAGAATGTGCATCACTTGCGCAGGTCACACAGATTGCAGCGGCAGCGCCAGAAGGTTTTCTGGTTTATTCCGGGGATGATGCTTCTGGGTTGCCTGCTATGGCTGTAGGTGCTTATGGTATTATCAGCGTAGCGAGTCATGTGGTAGGTGCTGAAATGAAGCAGATGATCGATTCACTTGTAGGAGGACACTCGCAGGAGGCAGCAAAGTTGCATCAGCAGTTGTTCCCGATTTTCAAGGGTTTGTTTGGCTGTCCTCATCCTCTGCCTAATCCGGTGGCAGTAAAATATGCATTGGAATTACGGGGGGTTAAGGTAGGTTCGGTTCGGTTGCCGCTCATTCCTCCAACTGAGGATGAAGCGGAATTTATTAAAAAATTATTTACCCGCTAAAGAGAAATAGGAATGTAAGATGTTAATTAATACTAAGGAGTATCCTTGTTAAGGGCAGTCGGTAGGTACAAAACCGATAGGGTTTATTGTCTGACAAGGTTCCCAGCGTGAAGGGCGTTCTTATAGGACGCCCTTTTTGCTGTGCTTTTAACCATGTATGTAGACAAAATGACAGATACTAATGGTTTCAGACGGCAATGGGAAACCTAGCGTAACGAACAGGATGACTTGTTTTTTCGTATTTTAATCATGTATAATGGGGTCAAGTGACTGGGTGCGGTATTTTTTTGAAAATTAAATAAACAAATCAAGGTACGACGTCCAACTACCATAGGAGGTTTAGATTCATTTGTCTAAAAAAACAAACAACGATAAATTGATGATTTTCGCTTTGGGCGGCGTCGGTGAAATCGGGAAAAATATGTATGTCGTTCAATACGGCAATGACATTGTCGTGGTGGATTCCGGTTTGAAATTCCCGGAAGAGGACATGCTGGGCATTGATATCGTTATTCCTGATATTTCCTACCTTACAGAGAACCGCGACAAAGTAAGAGGCATTGTGCTGACTCATGGTCACGAGGACCATATCGGCGGTTTGCCTTACGTGTTGAAACATTTGAATGTACCAGTATATGGTACCAAATTGACGCTGGGATTGGTGGAAAACAAGCTGAAGGAAGCGAATCTGCTTGGTGAAACCAAACGTATTTTGATCAATGCTGATTCTGAAATCAAGCTGGGTTCCACACTGAAAGCAACATTCTTCAGAACCAACCATAGTATTCCAGATTCTGTAGGTGTATGTATTGATACTCCTGAAGGCGCTGTTGTTCATACAGGTGACTTCAAATTTGACCATACTCCGGTGAACGGACAATATGCAGATTTGCAGCGTATGGCTGAAATTGGCACACGTGGCGTACTGGCTCTTTTGTCAGACAGTACGAATGCCGAAAAACCGGGCTTTACACCTTCGGAAAAGAGCGTTGGTATTGTCCTGGAAGACATTTTCCGCAAGTCGAGACAGCGTGTGGTCGTAGCTACTTTTGCTTCTAACGTACATCGTATTCAACAGGTAATTAATGCTGCTGAAGCAACGGGACGTAAAGTAACAGTTATTGGTCGAAGCATGGTTAATGTCGTAGGTATTGCTTCAGACTTGGGCTATTTGGAAATTCCAGATGGAATGCTGATTGAGCCTGAAGAAGTTGGCAAAATGTCAGCGGATCGTGTAGTTATTCTCTGCACAGGCAGTCAGGGTGAACCGATGTCAGCTTTGACAAGAATGGCTCGTTCCACACATCGAAAGGTTGACATTCTTCCAGGAGATTCAGTCATCATCGCAGCTACTCCAGTACCAGGTAATGAAAAATACGTTGGACGCACAATTGATGAGCTGTTCCGTCTGGGTGCCAATGTATATTACAGCGCAGCTAATCCAGGTATCCACGTTTCTGGACATGGAAGCCAGGAAGAACTCAAGCTGATGCTGAATCTGATGAAACCAAAGTTCTTCTTGCCAATTCATGGTGAGTTTAGAATGCAACGTCGTCACGCTCTTCTTGCTGAAGGCGTAGGTATTGAGCCTGAAAATATCTTTATCACGGATATCGGTGAAGTCATTGAAATTCAGAATGGTGGAGCACGCAGAGCTGGTAAAGTTACAGCAGGTAACGTACTGATCGATGGACTAGGCGTAGGGGATGTAGGAAATATCGTATTGCGCGACCGCAAATTGCTGTCACAGGACGGTATTTTGGTGGTTGTTGTTACGCTGAGCAAGCAAGACGGAACGATTAAATCGGGACCAGATATCATTTCCCGAGGTTTCGTATATGTCCGTGAATCGGAAGGTTTGCTGGATGAAGCGAATCGTATTGTCTCAAGTACACTGCATAAGCTCATGAGTGAAAATGTAAATGAATGGGCTTCCCTCAAGACAAATGTCAAGGATGCACTAGGTCGCTTCTTGTATGAGCAAACTCGTCGGAGACCGATGATCCTGCCAATTATAATGGAAGTGTGATTCAATTGAAATTTGTTCAAAAACCTGAATTAAAAACTTAAGTCACAGGCACACAGTCGCCTCTCTTCCCGCAGGAAATATTGGACGGTTTCCGCGGGAGGAGAGGCTTTTTTGATTTCCTGGGACAAGGAAAGGCATGGGGGTGGGTATAAAATATTCCATTTCTATCCCATACTATAGGGTGAATACGGGTCATATAGATGCGTAAAGCGAAAGGAAGATCACCCATATGGAACAATACAGCAATCTAACATCTGGCAATGAGGAAAGTGAAGCGCCAGATCAACCAGAAATTGGGCAAAGACCCGCTTTACCTGCTATGGAGGTTTTGCAGCAACTGGGTCAAACCTCCATGCCTGGAGGCGAGTCCAATATTTTTTGCATGACGATTATCGGTCAAATTGAAGGGCATCTCATTTTGCCGCCTCAAAACAAAACGACAAAATATGAGCACATTATTCCCCAGTTGGTAGCGGCAGAACAAAATCCTCGTATCGAAGGATTAATGATTTTGCTGAATACAGTTGGTGGTGATGTAGAGGCAGGACTAGCTATTGCTGAAATGATCGCATCGATGAGTAAACCAACGGTGACCATTGTCATAGGTGGGGGGCATAGCATCGGTGTGCCGATTGCTGTGTCTTCCACTTATTCCTACATTGCGGAGAGTGCGACGATGACCATTCATCCCATTCGTATGAACGGTCTGGTCATTGGAGTACCACAAACTTTTGAATACATGGAAAAAATGCAGGAACGTGTTGTACGCTTCGTCGTTTCTCATTCTCGTATTACAGAAGAGCAGTTTAAGGAACTGATGTTTAAAACCGGTGAGTTAAACCGCGATATTGGTACAGCGGTTGGGGGAGCCGATGCAGTGAAGTATGGATTGATGGACGCGGTTGGAGGCATCGGAGAGGCTTTAAAACAGCTGAACACCATCATTGAAACGCGGCGTCAGCAAAACGGGATCGCTGGGATTCAACAACAGGCTCCGTATGCTCCTTTTTCTCCTAGTGCCACAGGAACTCCTACAGAGACACTGTCAGGGGAGCCTAGTGGGGAGCTACCACAATGACACTATATACTGTAATGCCAATGGAAATGGTATGGCAAGGGATGTGGAAAGAGGCTGAGGAGTTTGCAGAAGTTCGGGTAGACGGTCTACTTATGCAAGTACAGCCGCTTGAAAGTCGTCGGGGGATCATTGTACGGTTGTTGGACTGTCCGTTGGAAGCCTACCTGAATCCGCGTTATGGACCAGGTCAAGTCATCGAGTGGTCGTAGAAGGTGTCGAGTAGTATAGAAATAGGTCGTTTACTGTTGAAAAAGAACATATGTGCGGATACCGGGTGACGTGGTATAATATTCTTCTGGGGGGTGACCTTGTATGTCCAGAAGAAGAAAAAGAAAAAAGAAAGCCGCATTTGGCGGAGTTCTAAAATTTGAAATTTACGGCATTGTGCTGATTACATTAGCGGTCATTGCGTTGTCGGGTGAAGCGGCGGTTGGTCGGTCGCTATCCAAGATGTTTGGGCTCGTACTGGGGAAATTCTATTTTGTTATCCCTCTGATTGGCATTTATTATGGTCTGATGGTGATGATTCACCGCAAGTGGCCGAACCAGTGGAACTCCCGTAAAACGGGTTTGCTCCTGTTAGTATTTGCCTTTACACTTATGAGTTCTATTTCATCTATGGAGCAGCGTTTGGGACCGATCAACTCGCTTCAGCCGGGCGGAGTGATGACCCAGATACATATAGATATGCGTGAGCAGTTGCTGTCGCCTGACCAGCAGGGCCATACCTCAATGCTGAACAAGGATATCAGCGGGGGTTACGTAGGCGCATTGCAGCTTACTGTTCTGTTATGGCTGTTTGGTCTCACAGGAGCTAAACTGATCATGATTGTTATGTTCGTCATTTGTTTCATGCTGATGACCCAACTGTCCTATGTGGATTTGGTACGGATTGTAAAGACCAAGCTGCTGACTGCCGGGGGAAGCGTGCGCAAAAAATGGACTGGTAAAGCTACTCCGCTTTCAGCATCAAGCAAAGGCAGTGGAAATAGAAAAATCAAGTCTGAGCCCATTCCTGCCTATGAGGAAGACATGGATGATGACTTTGACGAAATGCAGCCTCCTGCACGCAAACAGCCGATTTTCTTTCAGTTGTTTGGCCTCAAAAATTCAGGTAAAGCGGACAAGGATGAGCATTCCGTCCATACGGATGAGGATGATCATGATCTTCCATATGAAGCTGAGGACGCGCAGGCCCAGTGGAGAAACGGCAACCAGAGTGAAGAGATGTCTGACGTAGTCGAACACGTTGAGCAGGAAGCTGCAACTCTGGTAAAAAGGTCGCCGATTATTAGGGATTTCTTCGAACAAGTAAAGCATGAGGAAAGAAGACCGGAAGCTGAATTTGGAGAGTCCCTGACAGGAGCAGAGCAGACAACTTCCATTATTGATGAATCCCTGGATGATGACTTTGTGGATGCCAATGCAAATACGGATATGGATGATTCGACAGCGATCCAGGGGACATTAGAAGGTGCTCAGGGACAAGCTCAGACGATTGCAACTGGGGGGGCAGGCGAAGAGGCTGAAGGTAACCATACAGCTATTCCGGCTCCGCCGCCGCCTAAACCGTACAAGCTCCCATCATTTCGTTTACTTGCTAAACCACAAAACGCAGGCAAAGGTATGGGACAAAAGGATTACATGCAAACGGCACGCAAGCTGGAGGCAACGCTGGAAAGCTTCGGTGTGCGGGCCAAGGTGCTGGAGGTTGTCCGTGGCCCTGCCGTAACGCGTTATGAAATTCAGCCGGACATTGGAGTAAAGGTCAGCCGCATTGTGAGTCTGACGGATGACATTGCGCTTGCGCTTGCTGCCAAAGATATCCGTATGGAGGCTCCGATTCCTGGAAAATCTGCTATCGGAATTGAGGTTCCGAATAATGAAGTTTCCATTGTAACGATGCGTGAGGTAATGGAGACAACCGTTTTCCAGGAGTCAGCTTCCAATTTATCTATTGCATTCGGACGTGATATCGCAGGACAGACGATTGTCGGTAATTTGGCCAAGATGCCCCATCTGCTTGTAGCTGGGGCAACTGGTTCGGGTAAATCAGTGTGTATCAATGGGATCATTACGAGTATTTTGTACAAAGCAAAGCCGGATGAGGTCAAATTTTTGATGGTCGATCCTAAAATGGTGGAGTTGAACGTGTACAACGGAATCCCGCATTTGTTGGCTCCGGTCGTGACTGATCCAAAGCGAGCCTCACTTGCATTGAAGAAAATTGTAGTTGAAATGGAAAAAAGATATGAGTTATTTTCCAAATCAGGAACCCGTAATATTGAGGGATATAATAATCTGATGAAAGATAACCCGGATGCATTTCTGCCTTACATCGTCGTTATTGTGGACGAGTTGGCAGATTTAATGATGGTAGCTGCGGGAGATGTGGAGGATGCGATTGCACGACTTGCCCAAATGGCGCGTGCAGCAGGCATCCACCTTATCATTGCAACGCAAAGACCTTCGGTTGATGTAATTACCGGGGTGATTAAAGCCAATATTCCTTCACGTATTGCCTTCGGCGTTTCCTCGCAGGTAGACTCCCGTACCATATTGGACATGGGTGGAGCCGAGAAGCTACTCGGACGTGGTGATATGCTGTTCATGCCAATGGGGGCTTCCAAACCAGTCCGCGTTCAGGGAGCATTCATGAGCGATCAAGAAGTCGAAAATATTGTTAGCTACGTACGTGAACAGGGTGAGGCGCAGTATGATGAAACGCTAGTGCCGGAGGTGGAAGAGGTATCGGCTGATGCAGATGAAATGCAGGATGAGCTGTACGATCAGGCGGTCAACATCATTTTAGAGGCTAAACAAGCTTCCGTTTCGCTCCTTCAGCGCCGTATGCGGATCGGTTATACACGTGCTGCTCGACTGATTGACTCCATGGAAGCTCGCGGAGTCATCGGCCCTTATGAGGGCAGCAAGCCCCGTGAGGTCCTTATCTCAATGGAGCAATATCAGCAAAATAAAGTAAGTTCCTAAGCATGATCTCTATCCAGCACTACATTAAAACGCTGTTTGTTCGCATGGTGGTTGTTCTAATATGACAACTCCGAGTGCACAAACAGCGTTTTTTTGTGATGTTTTTTGAGGTGTGGCGACTACCTGCTGAAAGAAGATTAAAAGGGTGAATAGCTTTAAGCGGACCTTGTCATAATAAACGTAGCCATCCTGTTAATCCCACAAAAGAAAGGTAGAGCGCAGCATATGAAAAAGACAATGGTCTGGATTTGCACGGGTATCCTCGCAGCCTCGGCTATTACGTACACAGGACTTTTTAAAAGTGACTCTGCACAGCAGCAAGCAGAGCCGCTGAGCACACAGCAGAAAGTACAAGCGGCGCAACCTTCTCAGCCGACATTCAGCTCGGGAGCGGTTGATTTTGGATCTTACGGTCAGGATGTATATGAGTTGCAATCACGTTTGAAGTTGCTGGGCTTTTTTGGCGGGAAAGTGGACAGCCATTTTGGCAGCAGTACACTAAAAGCTGTTAAGGGTTTTCAAAAGGAATTTGGCATCCGTCCTGATGGAGTGGTCGGAGCAAAGACGAAATTAAAGCTGGTGAATGCTACTCCTAACTGGAAGCCAACGGAAACTCCTATGCATCGTAACAATCAAGGTTCCGCTCAGGGACAGACAGCAGACAATAACGATAAAGCGGATCAAAATGATGAAACGATGGGATCGGCCAACACCATGGGACTATCTGAAAACGATCTTAAAATTATGGCCAACGCGGTCTACGGTGAATCCCGCGGCGAGCCGTTTGAAGGACAAGTTGCCGTCGCGGCTGTTATTTTGAACAGGGTCAAGTCACCTAGCTTTCCCAACTCACCATCTGGAGTGATTTTTCAACCAGGAGCTTTCACAGCAGTAGCAGACGGTCAAATCTGGCTCACACCGAATGAGAATGCACAAAAGGCGGTACGCCAAGCCCTGAACGGCTGGGATCCAAGCGGAGGATGTCTCTATTATTTTAACCCAAAAACAGCCACCTCTAAATGGATTTGGTCCCGTCCGCAGGTGAAAACCATCGGGGAACATATTTTTTGCATGTAAAACTCCGAAGCAGCCGGGAGCTTGTCTCCGGTTGCTTCTTGGCTTTTGCATGGTTAGAATAAAGATTGGTACACTTTACCTCTTTACAGGAGGAAGATTCACAGCAGCTAATGCTTTGCTAATCAAAGGCTAGACGCAAATTGACGTCACAAAGGAGTTTTGGACTTGAACAAAACAGGTTTCGAGCGTGGCACACGCAGACAACTGAGGATTCATGTACTGCCGACCAAGCGCTTTAAGACGTTTGCTATATCATTGTATGTAGGCACTCCGCTACGGGAGGACACCGTAACTCGAGTGGGGCTGGCACCTTTCGTTCTGCGACGGGGTACAGAATCGTATCCGCAGACTACACAATTCAGAGAACAGTTAGAGCAATTGTATGGCGCGGGTTTCGGTTTCGATGTGTATAAACGTGGAGATTATCAGATCGTGCAATTTCGCATGGATACGATTAATGACAGCTTTGTAAATAGTCCAGATAGTTTACTGGATCGTTCGTTTTCTTTTCTCGGAGAAGTACTAACGAAGCCTGCATTGGAAAATGGTGCATTTCAAACGGGATACGTCCAGCAGGAACGAGAAAATGTGCGTAAGAAGCTGGAATCTATAGTTAACGATAAAATACGTTATGCTGGTGAGCGCTGTATGGAGGAAATGTGCAAGGATGAGCCTTATCGTTTGCACCCTCTTGGTCAACGATCTGATCTGGACAGTATAGATGCACAGAGCTTGTATAAGGCTTATGGAGAATGGCTGAATCATGCCAGCATGGATTTATACGTTGTGGGAGATACGACGCTAGAAGAAGTTGAGAAGTTTGTTGATCGCTATTTTCAATTGAACCGTTCAGCGGAAACAGGGTATGTTCCTGAACAGCCCAAGTCGGTAGAGCGTGATGTTCAAACCGTTGTAGAGCGTCTTGATGTGAACCAGGGCAAGCTCAACATGGGGTTGCGCACCCCTATTACGTATGGAGACGATCGCTATGCTTCCGCTCTGATGTACAATGGCATTCTGGGCGGGTATCCGCATTCAAAGCTGTTCGTTAATGTGAGGGAGAAGGAAAGTTTGGCGTATTACGCTTCATCACGGTATGACGGGCATAAAGGTATTGGTACGATTCAATCTGGTATTGAAATTCCTAATTATGAAAAAGCGGTTACTATTATCCGCATGCAACTGGAAGATACGCAAAACGGAGCGATTACTGAGCTGGAAATGACCCAAACGCAGGCGATGATTCGCAACTTGCTAAAGGAGATGCAGGATTCCGCTTTTGAAATGATCGCCTATGATTTTAACAGACAGCTTTCCGGTAAAGAACGGACAGTAGATGAGCTGCTGAGTCAGGTGGAGGCAGTCAAGGTGCAGGATGTTCAGGATGCCGCCCGGACGTTCCGACTGGACACTATTTATTTCTTGAGAGACCAGAAGGGGGAATAGCGGTGAAGCATATACCTTATGAGCATTTGCAGGAAACGCTGTACTATGAAGTAATGGATAACGGTTTACACGTTTATGTGTTGCCCAAACCGGGTTTTCAGAAGACATACGCCACATTTGCAACTAAATACGGCTCAGTTGATAATCATTTCCGCGTAGAAGGTCAACAGCCCGTAAAGGTGCCGGATGGCATAGCCCATTTTTTGGAGCATAAAATGTTTGAAGAGCCTGAAGGCGATATTTTTGCTACCTTCTCCTCTAATGGGGCATCGGCGAACGCATTTACCAGCTTTGATCAAACAGTATATCTGTTTTCGGCAACCGAGCGTATTCAAGAAAATTTGACCACGCTGGTCAATTTTGTGCAGCATCCTTACTTTACAGATGAAAATGTAGAAAAGGAAAAAGGCATTATTGGCCAGGAAATTAATATGTATGAAGATAACTCTGATTGGCGGAGTTACTTTGGTCTGATCGAGGCGTTGTACAAGGTTCATCCGGTGCATATTGATATCGCAGGTACTGTTCAATCCATCAGTACGATTACAAAAGAAACGCTGTACAGTTGCTATGAAGCTTTCTACCACCCAAGCAATATGATTCTTTTTGTAGTGGGCGGAGTGGATCCAGCTGAAGTAATAGAGCTGGTACGTAACAATCAGGCCAAAAAGGACTATAAGTCGCAGGGAGAGATTGAGCGGATTTTCGACGATGAACCCACTACAGTTGCAGAACCACGTCGTGAGGTGAAGCTGGCCGTTTCTCTGCCAAAGCTACTGTTTGGATTCAAGGAGGCTGAAGTAGGCCTAACGGGTGAAGAATTACTTCGTCATGATCTGGAAACCAAGCTGATGCTTGATCTCCTGTTTGGTTCCAGTACACAACTATATCAAAAGCTCTACGATGAGGATCTGATTTCGGACAGTTTTGGTCATGAGTACAATAGTACGCAGCAATATGCATTCTCTGCAATCGGCGGGGATACCAAAGACCCGGATCGGCTGTTGGCGAGAATACGTGAAGAGGTGGAGTCCATTCAGAAGCAGGGCTTTGCAGCAGAACATTTTGAACGGGCACGCAAAAAGAAAATCGGTGGTTATCTGCGTACACTCAATTCACCAGAAAATATTGCACATGAATTTACAAGACATCGCTTCCGGGGCAGCGATTTTTTCCAACTGCTCCCTATTTATGAAAGTATCAGGCTTGAGGATGTAAATCGCCGTCTAAAAGACCATATCCAGTGGGATCAACTCGCAATATCACTAGTGGTGAGTCCGTAATGTCCAGGGAGAGGGAAACAATGACCACCGAGGGCGGAGAATTAAAAGCAATTGGCGATACAACCGTGCTGATTACAGGAGCGAGTGGCGGAATTGGTGCGGCTATTGCTGAGCGTTTTGCAGCTGTAGGGATGAATGTTGTCATTCACTACATGAAGTCACATGAAAAAGCAAATGAAGTTGCCCGTCGTTGCATGGCTTATTCAGGCAAGGTAATGACCGTGTCAGCGGATCTGCGGAGCAAGGAGCAGATCGAACGCATGCGGGAAAAGCTGGATAATCACGGGATGAAGCCGGATATTCTTGTGAACAACGCCGGATTATCTCATTATGGGCTGTTGACAGATGTTTCGGAAGAGGAATGGGACGAAGTGATGGCCGTCAATGTTAAGGGAACCTTTCTGTGCACGCAGGTTTTTATGCCACATATGATTTCCCAACGCTATGGCCGCATTGTGAATGTTTCCTCCGTGTGGGGGATATGTGGCGCATCGTGCGAGGTGTTGTATTCCACCACCAAGGGAGGCATTAACGCTTTCACTAAAGCGTTGGCTCAAGAGGTAGCACCTTCCGGGGTGACAGTGAATGCTGTAGCTCCAGGTGCAGTGGATACGTCGATGCTGGATCATTTGGATAAAGGCGAAATTACCAGTTTGGAAGAAGAAATTCCTGCCGGACGGTTGGCTCGACCTGATGAAATATCGTCCCTGGTTTATTTTCTTGCGCTTCCTGAGTCAGGTTATATTAATGGCCAGGTCATAAGTCCTAATGGAGGATGGGTGACTTAAGGGATAGCGCTTGGAGGAATCCACCAGTATAGTAAGCGTTTGAGAAGAGCATATTATAACTGTTGATTTTAAATCTGAATCATCTAAGGAGGATTTAAGTATGTCAACAGTTGTTCAGAATTTTGATGTTTGGAAAAAGTTCCTTGGTCAGCGTGTAGAGCAAGCGGAGAAGCTGGGAATCAGCCAAGATACCATTTCAGAGCTTGCTTATGAAATTGGTGATTTTCTGGATGAGAAGGTCGACCCAGCGAACCACTCCAACCGCGCACTGAAAGAACTGTGGGGAGTTGCCGATGAGGACGAGCGTCACACCATCGCCCGGCTAATGGTTAAATTGGCTAAGAGCAACGCATAAGTAGGAACCAACATGAAAAGCTCCCTTTTGGGGGCTTTTCTGTAATGGTTACAGAGCTGTTCTTGTAATTCCATTGTAATTTATATATCATAAACGTGATTGAGGCTTACAACACAATGTAACCTATCGAATTTCAATAATTGGTTTTGTCGAAAGATGTTATTTTATGATACAATAATGCTTTGATTTGGAGTTGTTGACGGTTTGAATGTGAATGAGGTGCTAACGTGACGGAAGAAACGAAACAGTGGTACATGGAGTACAAGATACATAAAAATCGACCCGGACTGCTGGGAGACATTGCTTCCATGCTTGGTATTCTGGGGGTTAATATACTGACAATCAACGGTGTTGAAGGGGAAAGACGGGGGATGTTGCTTGAAACGGATGATGACGAGAAAATACGCATTCTCGGAGACACGTTAAAAAAAGCGAGCAACATTACAGTCACGGCCTTACGTGCTCCGAGACTGGTTGATATATTGGCAGTAAGACACGGTCGTTACATCGATCGGGATTCAGATGATCGTAAAACATTTCGCTTTACACGCGATGAGCTTGGGTTGCTGGTCGATTTTTTGGGTGAAGTATTAAAGAGGGACGGCAATCAGGTGATCGGTCTTCGCGGGATGCCGCGTGTGGGCAAAACGGAATCCATTATTGCCAGTAGTGTATGCGCAATGAAGCGTTGGACTTTTGTATCTTCAACGTTACTACGACAGACGGTGCGCAGTCAGCTTTCTGAAGAAGAAATGAACCCAAACAATGTGTTTATTATTGATGGTATTGTGAGTACAATTCGGTCAAATGAAAGACATTATCACCTTCTTCAGGAAATCATGAGCATGCCAAGTACTAAAGTGATTGAGCATCCTGATGTATTTGTACGTGAATCAGGATACAGCTTTGACGATTTCAATATCATTATTGAACTTCGCAATAATCCGGCTGAGGAAATTATTTATGATACCTTTACAGCCAGTTATACAGAAGATCTTTAAATAAGCGTAATTACACAAGGAGATGATGACATGTCAGAACTGGGTCAGCAATTAAAGGAGGCCCGGCTGCAAAAAGGATTGAGCCTTGACGATGTTCAGGAAATGACGAAGATACGCAAACGTTATCTGGAAGCCATTGAGACGGGCGATTACAAAGTGCTGCCGGGAAGCTTTTATGTCAGAGCTTTTATTAAAACATACGCTGAAACGGTCGGGTTGAACCCCGATGAGATTCTGGAAGGGCATCAAAGCAATGTGCCTGAACCTGAGCCGGAAGCAGTGATGGAGCCTGTTACACAGAAACGCTCCAGCCGTCCCGCCACGATTGGTAATCTTAAATGGTTGCCTACAGCGTTAATGTGGCTTTTTCTAGTTCTCATTGTTGGGGTTATTTATGCTTATTGGGTGAGCAACAACCATTCAACTCCAAAAACAGCAGAAAACACAACGCCGATTACAACACCAAGTACAACGCCAAGCACGTCTACTCCTGATACCACTACGACACAGCCGAACAATGGTCAAACGACGGCTCCAAATGGTGCAGGTGGGCAGACTCCTGATGCGGGGCAAACCGGCCAAACTCAGCCAGATGGTACGGGGAGTACGGGTGCTACTACTCCAGATACTGGACAGCAGCCGGATACGACTACGCCACAACAAGGTGTAACTGTGGCACAGGACGGCAAGCAAGGCAAGACGACGATTTTCAAAGTATCCAGTGCAACGGGAGCCACAGCCAAGGTTGATATTAAAGCGACGGGTGAAAGCTGGCTTGAAGTGTACAAGGGACAAAATTCCCGTGGAGAAAAGCTGAGCTACGGTATGACTAAAAGTGGAGATGCCATGTCTTTCGATATTGGTCCGGAAGGTTTATATATCAAATCAGGACGGTCTTCTGCCACAGATATTTCCGTAGCAGGTCAACCGATAACAGATAATAAATCGACTACTCGTGTACTGATCCAGCAAGGAGAAGCTTCCACGACCGGAACGAGTGCAGGAGTGACGGGTTCACCTGCAGATTCTTCGACAGGTAGCAGTACGGATTCAACACAAAGTGGTACAGATTCTACAACTACTGATGGTGAATAAACGCCTTGGTGCAAGGAAATACTAATGACTGTAATTCCTGGAAAGGCAGTCATTTCATTTTCCGCAAAGTGAGGTGTATACGTTATGACCGTCAGCTGGATTGTGACTGGGCTCGGTATCATTGTCAGTTTACTGGGCTATTATCTGACACCGAATGCATGGGGCTATGGCATACTGGGCTTTGGTCTTGCTCACATTGTGCTTGGACTTTTGGATATGTTCCGAACTCCAACACGAAGCCATAATTAGATATTTTGACCGTAATTAAAATAAAGGCGTTTTTGTCAGGAAAACTGGCAAGAACGCCTTTTTAGTCAACGGATTATTGGATTTTTGTAAATGACTAGCCTATAATTAGATATTGAACTTTGTTGTGGAAAGGAAAGTGAAACGATGGCTTCAGAAAATTCATTTGATATCGTCTCCAAAATGGATATGCAGGAGTTAACAAATGCGGTTCATCAGACGGAGCGTGAAATTGAAACACGATTTGATTTCAAGGATAGCAAAAGTAGCCTCAAGCTTGAGAAAGAAGCTCTTACGATTGCATCGGAAGACGAGTACAAGCTTAATGCGGTGATTGATATTTTGCAATCTAAAATGGCCAAACGAGGTCTGTCCCTTAAAAATGTGGAGTATGGCAAATTGGAACCCGCTTCTCTAGGTTCAGTGCGTCAGCGTCTTTCGCTTAAGCAGGGAATTGATCAAGATAATGCCAAGAAAATTAATATTCTTATTCGGGACTCCAAGCTAAAAGTCAAAAGTCAGATTCAAGGTGATCAAATCCGAGTGACCGGAAAAAACAGGGATGATTTACAGGCGATCATTCAATTGCTACGTAAAGCTGATTTGCCATTGGAGCTTCAATTTACAAACATGAAATAAAGCCGTTTTCCCTCATATATTTTGTAGGAAAAAACGTTGCTTGATGTGCGGCAGGTTATTTTGACATGCGTTTTGCGCCATATTATACTTGTAACGAAAATGCAGACAATTCAGGTGTATAGCGCTCGTCGAAAGCGATTTACATAGGATTGAATTTAATCCGAAAACTGCCATTTGTAAGCAAGTACGATAATCAGGGGAGAGTGTGTTGTGAATTTACCCAACAGAATTACAATAACGCGGATTTGCCTTATCCCGGTGATGATGCTGGCTTTGCTGGTGGACTTTGATTTTTATCCGCCGCCGATTGAGATCGGAGCTTTCAAGCTGCCGTATAATCAGCTGATTGCGGCTATCATTTTCCTTGTAGCAGCCAGCACGGATGGTCTTGACGGATATTTGGCACGTAAAAATAATATGGTCACCAATTTGGGCAAGCTGTTGGACCCCCTTGCTGATAAGCTTTTGGTAACCGCTATTTTGGTTTCCTTGGTAGAAATGGGGAAAATTGATTCATGGATTGTCGTTGTGATTGTTAGCCGTGAGTTTGCGGTTACGGGGCTGCGTCAGATTGCCTTACTGGATGGGTCTGTGGTTGCTGCAAGCAATTGGGGCAAATTAAAGACGATCATCCAGATCGTTGCTATTGTAGCGCTGCTCATTAATAATTTCCCGTTTGTTTTTCTTGGTATACCGTTTGATTTAATAGCGATATGGGCAGCAGTGTTGATCACCATTTATTCGGGTATTGATTATTTCGTGAAAAATATCCATTTGCTGAGCTCCTCCAAAGTTTAACAGGATAAATTTTATGGAAACAGCAATAGGGACTAAACTTATTGCTGTTTCTTTATATAATTCCCATAATATTCGCAGTACAGGAGGAAGAATTGATGAAAGCTGAAATAATTGCAGTAGGAACAGAGTTATTGCTCGGACAAATAGTGAATACAAATGCTCAATATTTGTCACAAGAGCTGGCTACAATTGGAATCGATGTATATTTTCAGACTGTGGTTGGCGATAACATAAATCGGCTTCAGGAAGCGATAAGAATTGCTCAGAAGCGTGCGGATATTATTTTGTTTTCCGGCGGTCTGGGGCCGACTCAGGATGATTTGACGAAAGAGGCGATAGCGGCTGTATTGGGGCGGAAATTGCACATAGATCGTCTTGCAATGGACAAGCTAGATCAATTTTTCCGTAACCGTGGGGTAGAAATGACCGAGAATAACCGCCGGCAGGCGCTTTCTATTGAAGGTGCTACTCCACTTGAAAATGAGACAGGGCTAGCTGTGGGCGACGCGATTGCACAGGACGGTAAATTTTATGTAGTTTTGCCTGGACCGCCTAAGGAACTCAAACCTATGTTTGCAAACCAGGCGAAACCTTGGTTGCTTCAGCAGGCATTGAGCGGTGAGGAAATGCCAATTTATTCGAAAATGCTAAAATTTGCAGGGATCGGTGAGTCAGCTCTTGAAACCCATTTGTTAGATCTAATCCAATCCCAGACAGATCCCACGATTGCCCCTTATGCCAAGGAAGGGGAAGTCACGATCCGTATATCCACCAAGGCGGCCAGCGAAAGTGAAGCATTAATTAAGTTGACAGCTACGGAAGTAGAAATTCAGCAGCGTCTTTCGGAGTATATGTATGCAAGCGAGGATGTTGCGCTGGAGAAGGTTATCGTAGATCTAATGGCCAAACGCGAACTCACTGTGAGTGCGGCAGAAAGCTGTACAGGTGGAATGCTGATGGAACAGATTACTTCTATACCTGGCAGTGCTGCTATGTTTCAAGGTGGCATCGTGTGCTATTCCAATGAAATGAAGATGAAGTTACTCAACGTGCCTTATGATTATTTGGAAGGGGACCATGCGCCAGGCGCAGTGAGTAAGGAAGTAGCCCTTGTGCTTGCAGAGCAGGCGAGAATGATCATGGATAGCGATTTTGGACTTTCAGTTACTGGTGTAGCTGGGCCTGGGTATTCCGAACGGAAGCCAGTCGGTCTAGTATATATTGGCATTGCTGAACGCGATAAGGAAACGGAAGTACATGAACTGAGACTGAGTGGCAACCGTGAAACAATCCGACTGCGATCAGTTAAAGCAATCCTGTACAGATTGTGGCGCAGGCTGGTAGAGAACGAGAAACTCTCTTAAACATCTATGTACAGTGTGACTCGTAGAGTTGTTTTAGATAGATATTCATGGTATAATCATCTTATCGGAAGAACCGTTGCAAAGCCTTTTGCCAGCGGTTCTTTTTTTGTTTTAAGAGACAGGTGTAATTATAGAAGAGAGTTGTGCGAATAAAAAAAACGAATGTATGTTCGAAAAAATGCTTGGCAAGCGTGTCAAAACAAGGTATTATTAAAGTACAAACAATGAAGGATGTGAGTTTATTGTCAGATCGTCGTGCTGCGCTGGATATGGCGCTCCGTCAAATAGAAAAGCAATTTGGTAAAGGTTCCATTATGAAGTTGGGTGAGTCTACCCATATGCAAGTGGAAACGATCCCCAGTGGTTCGATTGCTTTGGATATTGCGTTAGGAACGGGCGGCTTTCCAAGAGGCCGGGTTATTGAAATATACGGACCGGAATCATCCGGTAAAACGACAGTAGCTCTTCACGCTATCGCAGAGGTGCAAAAAACAGGCGGACAAGCCGCCTTTATCGACGCCGAGCATGCGCTTGATCCGTCGTATGCAAGCAAGCTGGGTGTCAATATTGATGAGTTGTTACTATCGCAACCAGATACAGGAGAGCAGGCGCTTGAGATTGCCGAAGCCCTTGTACGTAGTGGAGCAGTAGACATTGTAGTTGTTGACTCCGTAGCGGCACTTGTGCCCAAGGCAGAGATTGAAGGCGAAATGGGAGATTCCCACGTTGGTCTTCAAGCACGTTTGATGTCTCAGGCATTGCGTAAGCTTTCTGGAGCCATTAATAAGTCGAAAACCATTGCTATTTTTATTAACCAGCTACGTGAAAAAGTAGGTGTTATGTTCGGTAACCCTGAAACAACACCAGGTGGACGTGCCTTGAAGTTTTACTCTACAGTACGTTTGGATGTTCGTCGTATTGAAAGTTTGAAAATGGGTAACGACATTGTGGGTAACCGCACACGTATTAAAGTCGTGAAGAACAAAGTTGCCCCTCCTTTCCGTCAGGCTGAGGTGGATATTATGTACGGTGAGGGTATTTCCAAAGAAGGTAGCTTGATCGATATCGGTACGGAGCATGACATTGTCGACAAGAGCGGAGCCTGGTATTCCTACGAAGGTGAGCGCCTTGGTCAGGGACGTGAGAATGCTAAACAATTTTTGAAGGAAAATCCGAATATTGCTAGTACGATCGAACAAAAAATTCGGGTGGCCAGCAATTTGATTACGACGGTTGCTCCGCCTACAGAAGAAGAGTTGGCACAGCAAGCGAAGGAAGAACAGGAATTGTTGGAGCTTGAATAAAGCTTGGTGAATCCTGGTTTGTGAACTGGGGCCAGGGTTATGGCACCGTCCGTTTGAATAGCATGATTCTGATGCCCTGCACAGTTGTGCAGGGCATTTTTGCATCAACTAAAGTCTGCTTTGTCAGCGGAATCTAACTTTGCGTAGCAGGTGTTCAAAGGCTGCTTTCGTGAATTTCAAAGTGAGGGAAATATATTGCAGTTGGACGATGAAGATGAATACACTTCGGAAGCAAATAAGCAACAAGGGATTTCTCTTTTTCCGGATCATGAGGAATTGATGATTACTAGGGTAGAGCAGGGACAGGGACGCAAACGTGGAAGGTATATCATTCATTTTGGTCCGTATTCGCTGTCTGTATTAGAAGATGTAATGATCAAGTACAATATGTTCAAAGGAACGTCATTTGATAAAAAAGAACTGGAAGATATCGTTCTGGCAGATGAAAAGCAACAGGCTTATGTACTTGCGCTTCGCTATTTGGGGCGAAAGCCTCGCACACGTCAGGAAATTGCCCAACGTTTGTTACAAAAAGAACTGGATCAGTCTGTTATTGACGAAGTAATGGTTCGACTGCAAAGGGAACAACTCGTAGATGATGATTTATACGCCCGCCAATGGGCAAGGCAGCGCATAACTAGCCAACGTAAGGGTAAGATGTGGGTTAGGCAAGAACTTCGTCAGAAGGGCATCTCTAAAGCCTCTATTGGCGAAGCGTTAGGTGAGATCACCGATAATGAGGAGTGGGAGAGCGCTTTGACGGTCGGACGTAAGAAATGGAATCAGATACGTGGTGATATAATGGAGAAAAAAAGGAAAACCTACCCTTTTCTCATGAGACGCGGATATTCGGGGGATATGACACGCCGAGTGGTCAATCATCTCACTGCGGCCGAGCATGACGTTGCTTCAGATGACGAGGAATTGTTGCAGTGGGAGGAATAGTTGCTAAACGGCTGCTGAACCTTTGGCTAGTATGAACGGATAGGATGAGCTAGTTATTACAGGGAAAGCTGTATGGTAGTCTACTAATGTTTGCATTCCCTTGACAATGCCATTTGTCAAATAATAAAATATATATGAAACGATACTTGTGGAACGCCCTTTTTCCTTCCAAAAAAGCGGAATCCACGGGTGAGTTCTCATCGCCAAATAACAAGTGATGCCGCTATGCCAGGCGGAATTGTACATGTGAAAGCATGTGCATATGAAATGAAACGACCTTGTGTCGTTGTCTTAGTTTGACGATCAAAGTAAATGTGACAATTGCAAAAAGTCCCAAGGAATGCCTTGGAGGAACCAACGGGGAGGTGAACAGTATGATGACTGCGATCTGGTTCGTTCTCGTTGCTGTAGCCGCGTTATTCTTTGGGTTCGGGATTGGTTATTTTATTCGCAAATCTATTGCAGAAGCTAAGATCTCCAGTGCGGAAGAAGCTGCCGCGCAAATCGTGGAGAACGCGAAAAAAGAGGCAGAAGCGCTGAAGAAGGAAACGGTATTGGAAGCGAAAGATGAAATCCACCGCATTCGTGCCGAAGCTGAAAAAGAAACTCGTGAACGTCGCAATGAAATTCAACGACAGGAACGAAGATTGCTGCAAAAAGAAGAATCGCTGGATAAAAAATTGGAATCGCTGGAACGCAAAGAAGAACAAGTGGCCAACAAAGAGAAACGAATCGATGAAACCCAGCAGCAAATTGATTTGATTTACAAGAGTCAGGTAACTGAGTTGGAACGTATTTCCAATCTGACGATGGAGGATGCAAGAAGTATTATTCTGACCAACGTAGAGCAGGAAGTTCGTCATGAAACAGCTCAGATGATTAAAGAAATTGAACAGCAGGCCAAAGAAGAAGCGGACAAAAAGTCTCGTGAAATCATCACACTGGCCATCCAACGCTGTGCGGCAGATCATGTAGCAGAAACGACGGTTTCTGTTGTCACATTGCCGAACGAAGAAATGAAAGGCCGGATTATCGGGCGCGAAGGCCGTAATATCCGTGCACTTGAAACCCTTACAGGAATCGACCTCATTATTGATGATACGCCGGAAGCTGTTATTTTGTCCGGATTTGATCCGATTCGTAGAGAGATTGCGCGTACTGCGCTTGAAAAGCTCGTAGCGGACGGACGGATACATCCGGCTCGTATTGAAGAGATGGTGGAAAAATCCCGTAAAGAGGTGGACGAACGAATCCGTGAGTATGGTGAGCAGGCCACCTTTGAGGTGGGCGTGCATAGCTTGCATCCGGATTTGATCAAGATCTTGGGACGTCTCAAGTTCCGTACGAGTTACGGACAGAACGTATTGAAGCACTCGATGGAAGTTGCATACTTGACAGGTCTGATGGCCGGGGAACTGGGCGAAGACGTTGTACTGGCAAGACGGGCAGGATTGCTGCATGACATCGGGAAGGCGCTGGATCACGAAGTGGAAGGATCGCACGTTGAAATTGGCGTGGAACTGGCGAAGAAGTACAAGGAACACCCGGTCGTCATCAACAGCATTGCTTCACATCACGGCGACTGCGAAGCGACTTCAGTGATCGCCATGCTGGTTGGGGCGGCAGATGCCCTGTCAGCAGCAAGACCGGGAGCGCGGCGTGAAACGCTAGAGACGTACATCCGTCGTCTTGAGAAGCTGGAACGCATCTCCGAATCTTTTGAAGGCGTTGAAAAATCATACGCGATTCAAGCCGGACGCGAAGTTCGTGTCATGGTACAGCCAGAGAAAATTGATGATGCGGAAGCATTCCGACTGGCCCGCGATATTACGAAAACGATTGAGAATGAACTGGACTATCCGGGACATATCAAGGTTACCGTCATACGCGAGACCCGTGCGGTAGAATACGCAAAATAAAAGCATTTCAATGAAAAGTGGCCGCTGCTTGTAGGGCCACTTTTCATTATGTAAGGCAGACTAGGGAGGGCTTTCTATCAACGTATTATTTATTGGAGACATCGTCGGCAGTGTAGGCAGAAAGGCATTGAGGGAGAATCTCCCTTCGCTAAAATCAAAATACAACCCGCATGTTATTATCGTGAACGGAGAAAATGCAGCTTCGGGAAGAGGAATTACCCCAGCCATCGCCAGAGAATTTTTTGATTGGGGCGTTCATGGGATTACGATGGGAAATCATACTTGGGACAATAAGGAAATATTTGATTTTATAGATGATGAGCCACGGATCATCCGCCCGGCTAACTTTCCACCAGGAACACCGGGCCGGGGTTATACCGTTGTAAAGGGTGGAGGTAAGGAGCTGGCTATTGTTAATCTGCAAGGTAGAACCTTTTTGCCAGCTATTGACGATCCATTCCGTGCAGCAGATGAAATTGTCGATGAACTACGGAAAAAACATAAGCATATCCTAGTTGATTTTCACGCCGAAGCAACCTCGGAAAAAATCGCTATGGGTTGGCATTTGGATGGACGTGCTTCAATCGTGGTAGGTACGCACACACATGTACAGAGTAACGACGATACGATTTTGCCACAAGGAACTGCGTATCAGACAGATGCGGGAATGGTAGGTCCTTATGAGGGAGTGCTTGGGATGCAGAAAGAGGCTGTGTTACAGAAATTCCAGACCCAGCTTCCGGTACGTTTTCAAGTGGACATGGGCAAATGGCACTTTCATGCCATCAGCGTAGAACTGAATGACAGTGATGGAAAAGCCCGCAAAATTCAGAAAATCAGACTTAAAGAAGATGAATGGCGGATGGATTAACTTTTTTGTGAGCTACTTAAGGAAAGAATAAGGAAAACTGTCACCAAAAAGCAGGAATTATTTGCTGACCCTCGAATAACATCTAATAGTGGAATCAAACCATCATCATTCCCAGGGGAGGTACTTACTATGGATGTATTAAAAGTATCAGCAAAATCCAATCCCAATTCAGTTGCAGGCGCACTCGCTGGAGTACTGCGTGAACGCGGAAATGCAGAATTACAGGCGATTGGAGCGGGTGCACTAAACCAAGCCATTAAAGCGGTAGCCATTGCCCGGGGATTTGTCGCACCAAGCGGAGTGGATTTGATTTGTATTCCTGCTTTTACAGACATTGTTATTGATGGAGAAGATCGGACTGCGATCAAATTGATTGTAGAACCAAGATAATAAATGTAAGTTGCCTGAGCCTGTTTACGATTTGTAAACGGGCTTTTTTGCATTGTGAGTCTGTTACTATGATTTTTTAAAATAAATTTGTAGTGCTTCAATCTATAAATGGAGGTAAGATGCATGAATGATAAGCTAAAAGTGAATTGGCCTGTTGTTGACTTTCATTGTGATGTGTTATGTAAAATGCAGCTCGATGCGCAGATCGATTTCAGTCATCCATCGCTTGATGTCACAAAAGAACGTATGCTAGAAGGTAACGTGCGGTTGCAAACGTTTGCTATATATATTTCACAGGTATTGGGCATGCCAAGATTTGAGCATGTGGTTCGTCAAATTGAGCTGTTCAGGCAGCATGTTACCTCTATCTCAGGTGGGTTGAGACCATTGCTGTGGAAGGAAGACTTGGCAATGTGGGTGCATCAGATGGAGCAAGTAAAACAGGTAGGAGAAGAGAAGCGCACGGAAAAGTTAACGTATGTGGATGGTAAGGGGACGGATCATACATGGGCACCTTGGGCTTTGCTCTCACTGGAGGGGGTAGATGCGCTGGAAGGGAACCCGTTTTATGCAGAATTGTGCTATGCCATGGGAATACGATTGATTGGGCTGACATGGAATTATGCGAATTGGGCGGCTGACGGCATTATGGAACATAGAGGAGGCGGGCTGACTAGCAAGGGGCGTGATTTGGTCAATCGCTGTAATGACCTGGGACTGCTGCTAGATGTGTCGCATTTGTCCGTACAGGGCTTCTGGGAGGTGTTGGAGGAGGCTGCTCTACCACCCATCGCCTCGCATTCGAATGCCTTTGCGAGATGTGCTCATCCTCGTAATCTACGGGATGAACAGATTCGTGCACTGATCGCTCGTAACGGACGGATTGGTTTGACCTTCGTCACGATGTTTCTCAAAGAGCAGGGTACGGTAACCGCTGACGATCTGCTACCGCACATTGAGCATATTTGTTCATTAGGCGGGGAAAGGCATTTGATGTTTGGCTCTGATTTTGACGGTATCGAGCACCATGTGCAAGGGCTGGAGCACTCGGGTAAATACCCGGTTTTTGCAGAACTGCTGCTGAAGCATTACCCTGAGGAGCTAGTCAAGGGATGGCTGGGAGGACATGCGCTGGAATACCTGCAAACGAATTTGCCTTCCAAAATGTCTTCTTAAATAGCTATTTACTAGGAGTTATTATTGGCTGCGAATACCTTGACAAAGTGAGAACGATTACGAAATAATTGGAGCATCTTAGAATTTCATGGTGCTAAAATAAGCATAAATACGGCAGACGTTGGAGCAAGACTGACGGGACACCATGCTGCACCGCCATATCAGAGGGGGCTCCATTACACAATGTTAATAAAGAAGGTTACTTGGCTTGAGCTCTTTTATGACTTATTGTTCGTAGCTGCTGTCTCTAAGGCCACTCATGTTTTACTACATGTTGAGCATGGTAGTATTTCGTGGGAACATATGGAAAAGTTTATTATGATTTTTATCCCAATATGGTGGGCTTGGGTGGGGCAAACGGTCTACAACAATCGTTTTGGGCAAGACAGTATAACGCATCGAATTTTTATGATCCTGCAATTGTTTTTCGTGTTGATCATGACCGCCAGCCTTAATATAGATTTTGATGCGTATTATGTATCTTTTTTTGTTGGCTATATTGGGTTAAGAGGTTTAACTGTCGTTCAATATTTACTTTCGGCATCCAAAGAAACGGCTCATAAACAGGAAACAGCTCGTTTTTTTGGCACCTATTTTTGGATTGGAATAGTCATCTCTAGTTTCTCCCTCTTCTTTGATTCTTGGGTTCGATATTTGATTTTATATACCGGTATAGCTATTGATATCCTCGTTCCTTTGATTGGTCGTAAAAAGTTGGTGATCACGCCAATCCATACGGAGCATCTTTTAGAACGCTTTGCACAGTTCACCTTAATTCTGCTTGGCGAATCTGTGATAAGTATGCTTTCTGTTTTACAATCCGATCATTTTACGGTTTCTTCTGTTGTATTTGCTGCTTTGGCTTTTGTATTAGTCATCGCAATCTGGTGGCAATATTTTGAGAATATGGAGAAGCGCGTAGATAAATCAAAACAATCAGCAGGCCAGACTATTATTTATGGTCATTTGTTTATTTATCTTTCGCTTAGCATGCTAGCTGCTTCGATTCAGCTCTTGTTTTTGGGACAAGTAGACTATATTTTTGTGCTTTGCTTTACCTTTGCTTCTGTTTTTATTTACTTTTTGTCGGCTTTGCTGGTATTTCATCAGTACAGATTAAGTCATCTTAAACCTCGTCTCAGAGTCATTTTTTTCTTGACTGGAATACTCTGTGTCCTGTTTATCCTTAATATATTTATTGTCGTTCCCCCTCATCTCATCGTAGCTGAAATCATGCTTTTCTTTCTCCTGTTCGCTAAAACGACGGTTTGATCCGACTTTATAGGGAGGATATTTAACGCTGATTGGGGCGAAAAAGGGAACTTTATGCGCTCTCCTTTTCTTTCTTGGCAAAATAGGAGTATAATAGTATGGATGTGTAAAGTATTGTATAGAGAAAAAGGAGTGACCACACGATGAGTAAAATCGTACCTGTCGGCGTTTCCGCCCGTCATATTCACCTGACTCAAGAGCATATTGAAATTTTGTTCGGAGCAGGCTATCAATTAACTGAATTTAAACCTTTGTCCCAACCAGGACAATTTGCCGCAAATGAAACGGTAGCTGTAATTGGTTCTAAGGGCCAATTTGATAAGGTTCGCATTTTGGGACCTGCTCGTCCCGCTTCCCAATTGGAAATCTCTCGCACTGATTCCTTTGCTATTGGTGTAAAAGCACCTGTACGCGAATCTGGTAGCATTGATGGTACACCAGGAATCACGGTAAAAGGACCAGCTGGTGAAGTGGAACTGCAAGAAGGCGTGATTGTAGCAGCCCGCCATATTCATTTCCATACATCTGATGCAGCTAAATGGGACATTAAGGACAAGCAGTTGCTGAAAGTACGTGTCGGCGGCGAACGTGGCCTTGTATTTGAAAATGTTCTTGCACGTGTGTCCGATTCTTTTGCTTTGGATATGCACATTGATACAGATGAAGCGAACGGAGCCGGTGTGAAAAACGGTGACAACGCTGAAATCGTAGACTAATATACACGTATTTAAATGCCGGAAGGCATAAAGAGTCCGATTCTTGCAAAAGAATCGGGCTTTTTACATACTATATAATTCATAAATACTTCACTTATGTACAAAAAGAACATGAGTTCACATTGACTTCATGGTATCTGCGGCTGATCTATGGCGATGGCCTATAAATCATGCTATAATTTAGTGTAATGCCTTTTTTAAAGGTTTTTTAGAACTTAAGATAAATTTACCCATGCCTAAAAATACAGTAAAATTACAAATTAGCTCGTGAAATAGATGGTGTAAGGAGTGACTAAGGAATGGAAAAGAAAACAAAAGATTACTCCAAATATTTTGATTTCTCGGATGCGAAGATTATTTCTGAAGATGAGCATAGCAAAAAGATCCGTATTCGCGGACGTGAAATCAACATTATGGCGGAGCCGAACCATAGAAAAGAAAAGCAACGCGGTAAAGAGGACGTACAAGTATTGTATGATAACGCAGTCCCGGATGAGCTCAAGCATATCGGTGAGGGGAAGCATTATATCGTATACACATTTGGTTGCCAAATGAACGAGCATGATTCCGAAACCATAAAAGGCTTGCTGGAGCAAATGGGTTACCAGGCAACTGAGGATCGGAAGGAAGCAGACATCATTTTACTGAACACTTGTGCTATCCGTGAAAATGCGGAGGATAAAGTGTTTGGCGAGCTGGGTCACCTCAAGCATCTCAAAACAGAAAAGCCAGGACTGCTGCTTGGCGTGTGTGGCTGCATGTCACAAGAAGAGAATGTCGTTAACCGGATTATGCAAAAACACGGTTTTGTCGATATGATTTTTGGTACCCATAATATTCATCGTCTGCCTCAGCTCGTCAAGGAAGCACTCTTTAGCAAAGAAATGGTGGTCGAAGTGTGGTCTAAGGAAGGCGACATTATCGAAAACTTGCCGAAGAAGCGTGAGGGTATGCGGGCTTGGGTGAACATTATGTACGGTTGTGATAAATTTTGCACCTATTGCATTGTTCCCTTTACACGTGGTAAGGAAAGAAGCCGTCGTCCAGAGGATGTAATCGCTGAGGTACGGGATTTGGCACGTCAAGGCTTTAAAGAAATTACCTTACTGGGGCAGAATGTTAACGCTTATGGCAAGGATTTGAAAGATTTGAATTACAGATTCGGGGATCTGATGGATGATATGCGCAAAATCAATATCCCGCGTGTACGTTTTACGACATCACATCCACGTGATTTTGATGACCATTTGGTTGAAGTGCTTGGTAAGGGTGGCAATTTGGTGGAGCATATCCATCTGCCTGTTCAATCCGGTAATACGGATATATTGAAGAAAATGAACCGAAAATATACCCGTGAGCGTGTTCTGGAACTGGCCGCGAAGATAAAAGCAGCTGTTCCGCATGTTTCTCTGACAACAGATATCATCGTAGGTTTCCCTGGCGAAACAGACGAGCAGTTTGAAGATACTCTATCTCTGGTGCGCGAGGTAGGATATGACTTTGCCTACACATTTATTTATTCACCACGTGAAGGTACGCCAGCTGCTTCGATGGAAGATAATGTGCCTATGTCGGTCAAAAAAGAGCGTCTCCGGCGTCTGAACATTGCTGTGAACCAAAACAGCCTTCGCTTTAATAGTCGATTGCGTGGCGAAGTGGTTGAAGTGCTGGTGGAAGGCGAGAGCAAAAATGACAGCAAAGTGCTTGCCGGTCGGACCCGTTCCAATAAGCTTGTACATTTTGAGGGTTCTAAGGACCTGATTGGTTCCTTTGTTCAAGTGAAAATTACGGAACCTATGACCTTTTACATCAAAGGTGATCTGGTTGAAACGGCCGTAGCGGTTAACGGATAAAAGAATTTCTAACGGGTTGCATGCGGTCTGAGTAAAGGGCTGTGTGCAAGGCCGTCTAAGTGAGAAAAGGAGCGATGGGCAATGACAGAGGAGCGGTTGCAACAAACAGAACTTCAATCGGCGGCGCGCCAGCATGATCATTTGGTCAATCGCGAAATGATATTGGCAAAAGCCAAAGAATTGGCAGGTATTTTGGGTAGCAGTGAGGAAGTGCAGGTATTCCGGAAAGCAGAAGAAAAGATTCAGGATCATGGGCGCATCCAGCAACTGATTGCAACGATGAAAAAGAAGCAAAAGGAAATTGTAGCATTTGAATCCTTGAAGAATCAAAAAATGATTGCCAAAATAGAGGCCGAGCTACAGGAGCTACAGGAAGAGCTTGACGGTATTCCAATTGTCACGGAGTTTCAGCAGAGTCAGGTGGAAATTAATGAGCTACTGCAAATGGTAATCATGGCGATCCGTGATACCGTTTCTGAGAAGGTGAACGTAGAAGAGGGGAAAAGCACTTCCTCGTCGAATTGCAGTGATTAGAATGAAATCTATGGTGTGGAGGCGTAGCTTCCACGCCTTTTTTTCGAAAGCAATTTACTATCGTATGTGTCTATAAGACATCAAGAGAAATGGGACAACATCGAAGGGATGGAAGCAAGGGAATGGATAAGTTGGGTAAGATGCTAGAGGGAGAAAATAATACTTTTTGGGATTATTTAGGGTGTGAGCTGATTGCAGCTGATGCAAACGAGGTACAGATCGCTTTGGAGGCCAAACAAGAGCATACCAATGTGATGGGTATTGTCCATGGGGGTGTACTTACTTCATTGATGGATCAGGCGATGGGGATGGTCAGTATGGCTTCACGAAATATGGATCCATGTGTAACAACGAACCTGAATGTTCATTTCTTGTCAGCCATGAGGCAAGGACGACTGGAGGTTAGGGCGCGAATTCTTCATCAAGGAGGTCGCACTATAACCACTGAGGCGGAAGTAAGAGATAGTGAAGGTACACTCGGTTCTACATCTACAGCAACCTTCCGAGTATTACGTACACAAGCAAGTGATTCAGGCAAGGCCTGACACTTGACAAAAATTTTTATTATGTCATAATGAATTTATCAAAACGATATAATATGGTGATGCCAATGGATAGCAATCGTATAAACGAAGAGGCGCAAAAGGCGTCCTACAACATTAAGAAATACCGTACCCCGGATGGAGCTCCAGCGGATATCGTTATGTTTACCTTAACGAAGCGGGAGCGCAAGACGGTAACAAAGACATTGCCTATTCGAGAGCTGAAAGTGATGCTCATCAAGCGCCGCAGTTGGCCGTTTGCAGGACGTTGGGCTTTGCCTGGAGGGTTTTGTCAGGAAGATGAATCTATGTATGGAGCTGCCAAGCGGGAGCTGTTAGAGGAAACGGGTGTGGACGGCGGGCATCTGGAGTATTTGGGTGTATATAGTGGACCGGGACGTGATCCGCGCGGGTGGATCATATCACATGCATTTTTTGCGCTGGTAGAAGAATGGATGTTGGAACAGCGTCAGGCGGCCGATGATGCTTCCGAGGTCGGGTTATTCACGATCCGCGAAGCGTTGGAGGAATTGGAGCTGGCATTCGATCACCGGGATATCATAGTAGATGCTTATCGCAAAATTCAGTTGCAGATGCTTCAGACGACGATCGCCAAGCAGTTTTTACCGCTACATTTTACACTGGGTGAATTATATCAGGTGATTCAGAGTGTCGTACCGGATTTCGAAGAGCCAAACTTTATTCGCAAAATAACATCGACTCGTAGCAGGCAGGGAATACTGGAAGAGGTGCGTGATGAGAACGGCAAACCGCTCAGTTCCAACCAGTATTCACAAAGACCTGCACAGTTGTACCGGTTTAGTGACAGAGTACCGCGTTTATCTATCTACACGTAACGTCTAATGTAATAGGTTACGCATAGAATGTACAATTTCACTTTGAGGATAAGGAGCTGACCGTACGATGCAGGCACTAATTGTTATTGATTACACGAAAGATTTTGTGGACGGTAGTTTGCCTGTAGGACAACCTGCGATTGAGTTGGATGAACGGATCGCAGCAATTACGCAGGCATACGTGGATCAAGGGAACTTTGTTGTCATGGCTGTGGATTTGCATGAGGAGAACGACCTTTATCACCCGGAGAGCAAGCTGTTTCCTCCACATAATATACGTGGAACCAACGGACGACATTTGTATGGCAAGCTTCGTAGCCTCTATGAGCAACAAAGTGATCTTATCTACTGGTTGGATAAAACACGGTATAGTGCTTTTGCGGGCACAGATCTGGAGCTCAGGCTGCGTGAACGTGGTATTCTGGAAGTTCATCTGATTGGTGTGTGTACAGATATATGTGTGCTGCATACGGCTGTAGATGCTTATAACAAAGGTTTTGCTATTACCGTATACAAGGACGCTGTGGCGAGCTTTAATCAAGCTGGACATGATTGGGCTTTGGGTCATTTTGAAGGAAGTCTTGGAGCCGCGGTACGGTCGGCTGAGGATACGGTTTTACGCCAGAAGAAGTAAAATAACTTAACGATTGTGCACCAATGTCCGATAACAAAATGGAGCCGGATATTGCTGAATCTGGGCAGATGGGGCGGTACGCTGCCACCACAAACCTGGGGACAGTCAGAGAGGATGATTACGATGCAGTCAACGAGCCTCGCATTACATACAGATAAATATCAGATTAATATGATGTACGCCCATTGGGTGAACGGAAGTCATCAGCGTAAAGCTGTGTTCGAGGCGTATTTCCGTAAACTTCCTTTTGGTAATGGATACGCCGTGTTCGCTGGTCTGGAACGCATTGTGAATTATATTGCAAATTTGCGGTTTACAGAAGAGGACATTCGCTACCTGTCTGAACAGGAGGAGAAATACGATCCCATGTTCATGGAGGCGCTTCGCCAGTTTAAGTTTGGTGGAACGGTCCATTCGATGAAAGAAGGGGCACTTGTTTTCCCGAACGAGCCTCTGGTACGTGTTGAAGGAACGATTATGGAAACGCAGCTTGTCGAGACGGCATTGTTGAATTTTATGAACTATCAGACACTCATTGCGACAAAGGCATCACGCATCAAGCAGGTGGCAAGTGACGATACACTGCTCGAATTTGGGACACGGCGTGCGCAGGAAGCTGATGCGGCGATTTGGGGAGCACGAGCAGCTTATGTGGCAGGTTTTGACGCGACTTCTAATATGCTGGCAGGCGAGCACTTTGGAATCCCGACGAAGGGGACACATGCCCATTCATGGGTACAGACCTTTATGACGGAGCAGGAGGCGTTTGACGTATATGCGAAGGTTTTGCCAGACCAGGTTACACTGCTGGTAGACACCTTTGACACGCTGGAAAGCGGTGTTCCTCATGCGATTCGGACAGCAAAAATGCTGGAGAGTCAGGGCAAGCGTATGAATGCAATCCGTCTGGATAGCGGTGACTTGGCTTATCTATCCATTCAGGCGCGGGAAATGCTCGATGCTGAAGGTTTGGATTACGTACAAATTGTAGCTTCCAATGATTTGGACGAAAATACGATTTTTAACCTGAAAGCCCAAGGGGCACGTATTGATGTATGGGGTGTAGGAACACAGCTTATTACGGCTTCAGATCAACCATCGCTCGGTGGGGTGTACAAGCTGGTTGAACGAGAAGTGGATGGCGAAATGTTGCCGACGATTAAGATCTCAGGTAACCCAGAAAAAGTATCCACACCAGGCAAGAAGGATGTATATCGCATTGTGGATAAGAAGAAAGGGAGAGCTGTAGCCGATTATATTTCTTTCCCGGATGAAGAGCGTCCGCGTAATGGTAAGCGCCTGAAGCTGTTTAACCCTTTACATCCGTATATGAAGAAGTATGTAGAAAATTATGAAGCCGTGCCAATGCTTGAGCCTATTTTTATAAATGGACAGAAGGTATATGAGCTTCCTGAGCTGGATGAAATTCGTGCTTACCATACTTCACAGTTGAAACTGTTTTGGCCAGAATATTTGCGGAAGCTGAACCCTGAAATTTATCGTGTAAATCTGAGCGAGAAGGTATGGGAGCTGAAGCAAAAGCTGATCGACAGCTATATGCAGCCCGAAGTTGAAGAAAAAGAATAGTTGGAAGAGGCACCTCATGAATGTATGGGGTGCCTTTTTGTGTCGCGGCATGTAGGAAATAGGAGCTTATTTATAAATTTCTCTCATCACATGTCGTAGCTCAGGGACAATAATGCGTTCCATTGCCAAACGAACGGCTCCCCGTGAGCCAGGCATAGAAAATACAGCTGTCCGACCCACAGTACCAGCTACAGCCCGGCTTAATATAGCTGCTGAACCAATGTCCTCAGCAAAGCTTAAATAACGGAAGATTTCCCCAAAGCCAGGTAGTTCCTTATCCAGTAGAGAGGAGACGGCTTCATATGTAGTATCACGTGGAGAAATACCGGTACCGCCTGTCAAAAGTACAGCCTCGATGTCATTCTGTGCCGCTGCTTCGGATACTAACTGCTGAATACCTTCGTAGTCATCCTTGACGATGACATATCGAACAACCTTATAGCCATTGGTTTCTAGTAGATCCATGAGCAATTGTCCCCCGGTATCTGTTTCCACGGTACGTGTGTCCGAGACAGTCACGACCATGCAATTAACCTGTTGCGGGGATTCCTGTCGATGCTCCTCTACGGAAGACATATTCATTAAAATGTTCACTCCTTGATCGATGGTTAGACATATACTTTTTACAATAGAGCAATGACTGAGTGTATGCAAGTCAGAAACAAGGGCTAAAAATCCATGTGATTAATATCCTTGCACTTACATACTGGAATATAGTACACTTCCTTACATAAGTCGGGATTGTTTTGTTTTTATTTTATTGTAAGCGCGCACATCAAATGATTAAACTCAAGGATCAGCGGGTAATAGTACAGCAGGGTCAACAACTGGGAGGTAATGTAATATGAATCATTCATACCAACAATGCGTGGATGCTTGCCTGGAATGTATGAACGCTTGCAATGTATGTTACGTAGCGAGTTTGAAGGAATATGATTTAGCTATGCTGCGTGAATGTATTCGAGTGAGTAGGGAATGTGCAGAAATATGCGGATTTGCTGCTCAAATGCTGCAGCGCGGAACGGATTTTGCCGAGCAAATCTGTGAGCTGTGCGCCAAGGCCTGTGAGGTATGTGCTGCTGAATGCAGCAAGCATTCCCATGATCATTGCAAACATTGTGCAGAAGCCTGCCGTCGTTGCGTTCAGGCATGCCGCCAATTGGTGGCAGTGTAATTACATATATGGAACTAGTGCCTGAAGAGGAAATAAAAGATTGCTTTCTACTGAATAGGTTTGTATAATAATTGGAATTAACGTCATGGAACGGGAGAGTAGCAGCGGAGCCGTATCATTACAGCGAGCCGGAAGAGGTGGAAGCCGGTATGAGGTCCGATGTGAAGCGCACCCGGGAGACGGTTGATCCAACGAGCAGAATTTCTAGTAGATCAGCCCGGCAGACACCGTTATTAGTCATTGGAGTGAAATCGCGATTTGTGTAAGTTAGCTTTAGCTGCACAACCGATTTACGAAGAGTGGTACCGCGGGGATATTGAAGTTCTCGTCTCTTGAATTATATCAAGAGGCGGGAGCTTTTTTTGTTAGATTCTATAAAAAGAAGGAGAGAGATCATGTTAGTGAGGGTTGCTGCTCAAGCGATATTGGCCCATACGGGCTTGGAGGAAAAAGAAATTTTATCTTTATTCGAGGTGCCTCCGCAGCCTGAATGGGGAGATGTAGCGTTTCCCTGTTTTGTGCTGGCTAAAAAGTTTCGAAAGTCTCCGCAGCACATTGCAATGGAATTAGCGGAGCTAGTGAGCCATGAAGAAGGTTTGACTGCTTCAGCATCGGGTGCCTACGTAAATATAACATTGGATCGATCGGTTCATATTCCGCTTATGCTTGCTGAATTGAGTAAAGCTGATTTCCTCAGGCCCAATATCGGACACGGACAGCGGGTGGTCATTGATATGTCTTCGCCCAATATTGCCAAACCGTTTGGTATTGGTCATCTTCGCTCTACTGTTATTGGTGCTGCCTTGTATCGTATTCTTGGTGAAACCGGATATGTTCCAATTAGTGTGAATCATCTTGGAGATTGGGGAACACAGTTTGGCAAGCAAATTGCGGCCTATAAAAGATGGGGAAATGAGGAGCAGCTACAACATGATCCGATTGGTGAATCGCTGAAGCTATATGTTCGTTTTCATCAGGAGGCCGAGCATGATCCAACTTTGGAAGATGAAGGCCGCGAGTGGTTCCGACGTTTGGAGCATGGGGATGCTGAGGCTCAACAACTATGGGAGTTTTTTGTTGAAGTCAGTCTGGGTGAATTTGATCGTATGTACCAGCGCCTGAACATTACATTTGACCATGTGCTGGGAGAAAGTTTTTACAATGATAAGATGCAGGCAGTTGTTGCTCAATTAAGAGCAAAGGGATTGCTGGAGGAAAGTGATGGCGCGCTCGTAGTTCGTCTGGAAGACGAGGAACTGCCGCCATGTCTTATTCTAAAAAAGGATGGGACTACCATTTATCCGACACGTGATCTGGCAACAGCGATTTATCGTCATGAAGTGATGAAGGCTGATCGGCTTCTGTACGTCGTTGGTGGGGAACAGAAGCTGCATTTCCAGCAGGTGTTTGCGGTGCTGAAACATGCAGGAGAGGCATGGGCGGAGCAGTGTGAGCATGTGCCGTTTGGATTAATGCGGTTTGCGGGTAAGAAAATGTCTACAAGACGTGGAAAAGTTGTCAAACTGGAAGAGGTGCTGGATGAAGCTATAGCCCGTGCTCAAGCCATCATTACTCAGAAGAATCCCGATTTGCAGGAACAACGGGCAGTAGCAGAGGACGTTGGTATTGGAGCGATTATTTTTGGTGACTTAAAAAACAACCGGCTGAATGAAGTGGATTTTTCGTTGGAGGAGGCGCTGACCTTTGAAGGTGAGACCGGGCCTTATGTGCAGTATACTCATGCGCGCATACGCAGCCTTCTGGAGAAAGCTCATGCTCGCGCCGATGTTGATGTTACTACTAATTCTAGCGACAACGCCCTTGTCCAAGATAGCCATTCTCGTGATTTGAATGACATATCGGATGAAATGTTTGGTGACGCAGGTTGGGCGCTGCTTAAGCAGTTGGATCGTTATCACGGACAACTGATACGTGCGGCTCGCCAACTGGAGCCTTCGGTTATTGCGAGATTTGCACTGGATACGGCCCAGGCGTTCAACCGTTTTTACGCCAAGGAAAGGATTGTCGATGGTGGACGCTGGCGTATTCAATTGGCGGAACAAACTGCGGATATTCTGGCATGCGCGCTGCAACTTCTTGGTCTGAAAGCACCGAATCGGATGTAAGCAAAGAGAACAAAGGGGAACGAGGTTTGCCGGCGGGATACCGCTACCCAGATTCGGTTCTTCCAAGGGGACACTGTAAAAGGTAATCTGTCCAGGCACTTTTGAGGATGTATAAAGATAGTGAGCAGAAAAGAGTTAGATGGGTTACACTAAACGCAGCTGTTGCACTGTTTTGCAACCAATTTGTGCATATTTGAAACATTTGATGTTTTTATTGCGTCGGTAAGTATAGAAGCAAAGTAAACATGGAGGTGTATCTCATGAAAAAAAATAAAAGCGTGGCAGTTGCCCTGCTTGTCGTCTGCTCATTGGCTGTGGCTACGTCGGCTTCTGCTTTTCGTGATATAAAGGGAGCTGAACAGGAGAAGATCGTAAACTCACTTCAGGATAAAGGAATTATCCAAGGAATAACCAAGGATAAATTTGCACCGGATCAAACGCTCACCTATGCACAAGGAGTACATTTGGTTGTTCGTGCGATGGATCTTCAGGTAATGCCTGATTTCACAACGGGTTCCTTTGCAAACATTCCGGCTTCCGCATGGTATGCCCAGTCCTATCGAATTGCGGCCCAACACCAAATCCCTTTGTCACCAGATATTGATCCAAGCACCCGTATGACAAGAGAACAATTTGCGAATATTCTGTATAAAGCAGTGAGTGCAACGGGTGAATATCCAACTGTCCGTATGTTAATTAATGTAGCGGATGGAAAAAAATTAGATCAGGAATCAAACGCAGCAGTTCAATTCCTGCTGTTGACCAAAATTGCAAAATTGGACG
This sequence comes from Paenibacillus sp. 203, assembly GCF_037027525.1. Lineage (NCBI taxonomy): Bacteria > Bacillati > Bacillota > Bacilli > Caryophanales > Paenibacillaceae > Paenibacillus > Paenibacillus sp. 203. The sequence goes on along the minus strand of NZ_JAXCHD010000002.1, from coordinate 222,799 downwards.
AACAGAGCAACTTTAACCCGGATCATAAAGTAACGCGGATGGAGGCAGCAGAAATGGTTTATAACGCATCCGAATTTGTACAAAGTCATAAAACGGTTGAAGCTACTCCTGAAAATCCGGCTGAGCCTGTAGATCCGGTTCAACAAAATAATATTAGTATGAGCATAGAGAAGACAAATGACCAGCAGAACAAAGTGACAATCACCCGTCTGCAGGCACCTAATCCAGGTTACGGCATTGAAGTGGATCACATCGACTACGTAGATGATACGAATGCAGTAATTTACTACAAGCTGACTAGTCCAAAGCCAGGGGAAATGAATATTCAGGTCATTACGGATACCCACACAAGTACGTTGGTAGACAGCAAGTATAAGGTTACGCTCAAAGCAGTAGATGGAACAGTGCTTCCGCCCACCGAAACAGGCACGTCTGTAGCTAAATAAAATTACAAACCATATGTCCTATATAAAAATAAACCAGCGAGCCTCCAATGTGTAGGAGAGGCTCGCTGGTTTTTTCATGCCAAATGTTCATCGTTAGCCCTAAGCAATTGGGCTATTCAAGCTTTAAATGCTGACTTTGCCAGTAAGCAAGTCATCTTGCGCAGGAGGCGTAGCAGAGATTGGATCTGATTCTGTTGCAACTGTTCCCGACTGGAGCTGATACATTTGGAAGTAACGCCCGCCTTGGGCCATAAGTTCATCATGGCTACCCCGTTCAACAATTTCACCCCGATGCAGCACCAAAATTTGGTCCGCACTGCGAATGGTGGACAAACGGTGAGCAATGATAAAGGTCGTACGTCCCTTCTTGAGCACCTCAAGAGCGGATTGGATGAGCGCTTCCGTTTCGGTGTCAATATTGGCAGTAGCTTCATCCAGAATTAAAATTGCGGGATCAAAGGCTAGTGCACGAGCGAAGGAAATAAGCTGGCGTTGCCCGGCTGATAAGGTGCTGCCTTTTTCAATAACAGGCTCATCGAATCCTTGCGGCAAATGGGCCAGCAATTTGTCGGCTCCAACGTCATGCAGCGCTTTATTCACCTGTTCTCTCGTGATTCGGCTGTCTTCGAGACTGACATTAGAGGCTACCGTACCTGTAAACAAATATGGATCTTGAAGAACAATACCCATATGATGGCGAAGCCATTGCTTAGGGATGTCTTTGACAGACGTTCCGTCAATGGTGATCGTTCCTTTTTGCGGATCATAGAACCGGAATAGCAGGTTGATAATCGAACTTTTGCCTGATCCGGTATGTCCGACAAGGGCAACTGTTTGCCCGGGCTGTGCTGTAAAGGAAATATGTTTAAGTACATCATCCTTTTTGTAGGCAAAGGAAACGTCGTTAAACTCTACCTGGCCTTTGTAGCGCGGCATCGTGCCGTCCGTCACCGGCTCTCCAGTTTCGTCCATCAACTCAAATACGCGTCCTGAGGATACGATGGAAGTATCCAGTACGGCGAGTTGGTTGACCATACCCGTCATAGGTTGGAACAGTCGACCCAGCACATCGACGAAGGCATACAATACGCCTAGTGAAACAGCACTACCTGTAGTTCCGAGCGCCTCAGATCCGAAATACCACAACACGACGGCAAAGGCGAGATTTCTCAACACGTTGACTAAATTGTGCGAAGTGAAAGCGTTCAAATTCAGCATTTTATTCTGATGCTTCATATAGTCATCATTCAGTTCTTCAAACTCTTGCTGCGTTTGTTTCTGGTGGCGGAACACGCGAATAATGGACATCCCTTGAATCGATTCATTGATAATCGCATTAATTTCACTGAGTCTGGACCGAATGATCGTATTATAGCGGGTGGCGACCTTGCGATACAATACAATCCAAGAGATCAGTAACGGTACAATAAACAGAGAGATAAGACCCAGTCTGAAGTCCAGCAAAAAGAGTGCAACATATACTCCTGCCATCGTTACAATCCCTGAAGTGAAATTGGAGAGCACAGCCACAAACAAATCTTTGACTGCCTCAGTGTCATTCGTAACACGGGATACGACTTTGCCTGCAGGCAAGTTATCAAAAAAGTAAACTGGCAGCCGCTGGATGTGAGCGTAGAGATCAAGCCGAAGCTTTTGTATGACCTTGTTCGCCGAGGATTGCAGCCAGTATGTTTTGCCGAATTCAGCAAAAATGGAAATAACCAGGAAGAAGCAATACCAGCCAATCAGCTGAAAGATACCGGGCATTTCCGGTTTGTAAAAGCTATACAGTTCATCAGCTGTCAGAGCCTTAGCTTCATAGCGAAAGGTTTCGGAGCCGCGTGTCACAGTCAGCGTTCCGTTCGTAAAGGAGCGGTTACCGTCAGCCACTTGAACCGAGCCATCGACAAATACGAAAGATTTCCCAACTTGTAAAATCCTCGCTTCGCGACCTTTAGTCTCCCCGGACTCAAAGCGATCTTCACGCTTAAAGTGGGTTCCAGCATAGCTTACAGTTCCGTCCACACGAGTCGTTTCATAAAATGGTTTTTCAATAGCGAGCATATGGTCGTCGATCATCGTTTTAGCGATGAAGGGACCAGCCAGCTCGGCGGCTACTCCGATAGCCAAAGCGATGAGAGCGGCGATAAAGCCTGCTTTGCTCGTCAGCGCGTACTGAAATAGCCTTTTGCCGATATTGGGTTTCATTAGGATACCTCCCCTGAGGTCAGATCAGATTCCACTTGTTGCCGTTCATACTGTTGTCGGTACCATCCGTCAGCCTGAAGTAGCTCGCTGTGGGTCCCTTCCTCAATAATGCGTCCTTGCTCCAGCACGACGATCCGGTCTGCATGTTCTACAGCGGAAAGGCGGTGGGTGGAGATCAAGGTTGTTTTACCCGAGCGCTTACGTCGGATATTGTCAATAATCCTTGCTTCCGTCCGGGCATCTACTGCAGATAGTGCATCGTCGAGCAATAGAATATCCGGATCACCGATAAAGGCGCGCGCCAGCGAAACACGCTGCTTCTGGCCGCCGGACAGGGCGATACCTTTTTCTCCGACCAGTGTATCCAGCCCATCAGACAGGGTACCTAAATCCTGGTCGAAGGCAGCAGTACGGATAGCTTCCATAATGTCGTCGTCATCTGCATGAGGTTTTCCGAATTGAATGTTCTCGCGCACCGATTTGGAAAACAAAATTTGCTCTTGCGGCACGTAGCCGATCCAGCTGTGTAGTTGTTCTACTGCAATGTCCTCTAGACGTATGCCGGAGATTAAAATATCACCACTACCCGTCGGATATTCATGTAGTAGCTGTTTGAGCAGCGTGGATTTCCCACTGCCTGTTCTACCGACGACACCTAGCGTTTCTCCGCGTTTGAGCTCCAGACTCACATGTGACAGATTGTCAATAGTAGAGATAGGGTAACGGAAGGTAACGTCTTTCATCCTGATGGATTCGAGGCGATCCACTGGAACAGGTTGAGCTGCATCTTGAACATCTGGCTGGACATCGAGAGTTTCATTAACCCGGTCCAAGGAAGCGCTACCGCGCTGCATAATGTTAATCAGCTCTCCAATGGCAAACATCGGCCAAATCATCATTCCTAGATACATATTAAAGGAGACCAGTTCGCCTAGCGTGATATCGTTATGAAATACCAGATAAATACCATACCCGAGTCCAATGACGTAGCTAAGTCCTACACATAAACGAATTGTTGGTTCAAAGAGAGCATCCATCCGAGCGACAGCCAGATTTTTACGAAATACATCGTCGGTAATATCAGCGAAACGCTTTTCGTCCATTCGTTCTTGCACATAGGCGCGAATGACTCGGATACCTGCCACGGATTCCAACACCTGATCGTTCATATCACCAAATGCATCTTGTGCCAGTGTGTAACGCTCGTGAACGGCTTTACCGTAAATGCTCATAGCCAGTGCGATAAAAGGTAGGGGCAGGATAGCTGCCAGTGTCAACTTCCAACTGATTAGAGTGCCCATGGCAACTAATACCACGCTCAGATAGACCGTAGAGTCTGTCAGTGTCAGCATACCGAAGCCCGCTGTACTTGCTACGGAGCGAAGGTCGTTCGTGGCACGAGCCATCAGATCCCCAGTGCGATTGCGTTCAAAAAATGGAGGGGTCATTCGCAGCAGATGATTCATAAAACGTGTGCGCAGTAAGCGTTCCACCAGATTGGCACCACCAAACAGCTTGTGCATCCATATGTACGTAATGTAGTAGATGACGGCTAGAATGCCTATGATGTACAAAATATAACGCCAAAGTGAGGACCAGGAAATTGAACCACGCACAATTTCATCAATGGCACTACCAAGCAGCCGAGGTGGAGCAAGCTCCAGCACACCAACGGCTATCAGCAAAAACAATCCAATGGAGTATCGGCTTCGTTCTCTTTTAAAAAACCAGCTCAAATTTTTAAGTACCGAAAACAAGAGGAATCCCATCCTTTCATGATAAGTTCATTCGAGAGTTGTGTACCATTTTGAAGAAACAACAGCGGCTTGCTACCACAAATATGATCCGGCAACAGGCGCAAAAAAGGCATACCGTCCGCAGACGATATGCCTTAAATCTCAATATCATATGGCGCGCAGGTATTTTCAGCACACTCACCACTGAAAAACTGCTCAAACGCAGGCAGCCACTCGTATTAAACCATACAACGCGAATGGCCCAATTTTGAAGGATGCGACAGGGGAGATGCTCCGGTATGAAGTTGTTGTGTTTGTAGATGTGGGTAAAATGCAATAGGAAATTTTAGCACCGGTAACACTCCTTTCTTCCTCAAAATGGGTTCATTCTAACATGAGTAATCGTTCAAATTGGTAATAAATTTCAAAATGGATCTCGTATGGTTGAATCTTAACACCCTTTTTTGCGAATTGTCAAACCTTTTTCAAAAAAATGTATATGACTTGTCCAAGAAGCTCGCTGGGTTGAGACCGGTTGGTGGTCATTCTAAAAGATGCTATGATATAGTTGGCAGACGTCATTGTACAAGGAGATGAGCATAACGTATGAGCATACAGGTAACTGAACCTGCGGCACAGTGGTACATTAAGGAGCTTAGTTTGAATCGTGGAGATTCGATCCGTTTTTTTGTTCGCTATAGCTCTGGCGGTGGGTTGCATCCAGGCTTTTCTCTGGGAATTGCCGTAGAGCCGCCGCAGCACCCCGTATTACAGCATGAAGCGGCTGGCATTACGTTTTATATGGAGGACCAGGATTACTGGTATCTGAAGGGCCATCATCTGGAAGTTAAGTATTTGGAGGAACATGATGACATTATTTACACCTATGTTGAGGATGAACAAGCTTAGTGTTCCACTGTCAATCATAGCGTGCAAATAGTTTGGACATGAAAAGCGGCGGAGTATCGTGTTACAGGAGATAAGCCTGTACATGATGCTCCGCCGCTTTTTTGTGGTCAAGGCGGGTATGTCGTATGTCAAGGGTTGTTAAGTATCGGGCCATCGAGTGCAAAATCAAAATCATCAATGTCGTACACATGTACAGGTACGGAAGCTTCGATAATGCGGTGGATCCAGTCCAATTGATCCGTCAGAATGGGTAATGATTCACGCTGAGCTGTCAACACCAGTTCAGTCTCAATTGGATCAAAATATTCTCCGTAATGCGCTGTATCAACAGCATTAATGATGATGAGTGATGTATTGGCATCGAATAGAATAGGCAAGCTCTTGGCCCAAGGCATCTGAAGGGCACGCCGAATTTTTTTCTGATTCAACGGTTCCTCAAAATAACTGATCAACTCGCTTACCTTCCGCTTCACATGTTGATCGTCCATAGGATTATCCATGAGCGGCTCTGTGCTGTCCTGGAATTCGTATAGTTCTAGCAGTGATGTGTAAGGCACTATATATTCCACAGGGGCGGGAGATGTAAGTAGTTGGCCGTATATAGCCACCATTACAGCTTCCGTTACAAATTGTCGAGACATCGGTCAAGCCTCCTGCATTTACCAAATTATGCGATATGAGTATACCACAAAGCGGGACTGAATTCAGCCCGACATGCAGATTGCTATCATGTATTCCTATATTTGTTGTACGAATTTAGCTGCGGCCAATTAACAAGGAAAGCAATCCGGCAGCAATTAGAGGTCCAACAGGAACTCCTTTAAAGAAGGCAACGCCAATGACGGTCCCGATCAGTAGACCTGTCACAATAATGGGCTGTCCAGACATTAAAGTTACTCCGCGGCCGCCAAGATAGGCTACCAGAATTCCGATACCAATCGCGAGCAGTGATTTCCAGTGCAGGAAAGACTCCATCACCTGATTGATACTGATTTTACCGCTGGCTAGCGGGGTCATGACCCCGATCGTCAAAATAATAATTCCGATCGTCAGGCCATACTTTTCAAGCCAGGGGAAAGCAGTGTGAAAGCTGGTTACCCGCAGTAGCAGTAATACAACCATGGCAATAGTCACGGTAGAGTTGCCACTAACAATCCCTAGACCAGCCAATACCAGTAAGATAAGTGAGCTGTAATCCATACAGATGTTCTCCTTCGTTTATTTAGCTTTGGATATGTTCGGCGATTTGTCGCCCGTGCCAGCGGCCTGTTTCAATAAAAACTTCATTGGCATTGCTGCCTGAAGCGATGACCCCGGCGACATATACACCTGGGATGTTCGTTTCCATCGTGGCAGGATTAAATTCTGGTTTGTCCAGATCCTCAGCCATGTGAACGCCGACAGACTCCAGCAGTTTTCGCTCCGGGTGAAATCCGGTCAGTGCCAGTACAAAATCATTTTCGAGTCGGAATGCTTCAGTGTCCAGCGGAGTGACTACGACATGGTCTGGATGGATTTCGGTAATGCGTGCGCCTAAGTGCAGCGTGATCTTCCCTTTTTGTACCATACTGTCAAACAGTGGACGAACCCACGGCTTGATGTATTGAGACAACTCACTTCGACGATATACCATATCAATCGTAGCTCCGACCCGCACCAATTCCATCGCAGCATCTACCGCAGAGTTACTGCCACCGATAACTGCGACCCGGGTTCCTGTATAGGGATGGGCTTCGCTGAAATAGTGAGTGACTTTATCCAATTGTTCCCCGGGAATGCCCAAATAGTTCGGATGATCAAAATATCCTGTAGCCACTACGACATAACGTGACGAATACGTTTTGGTTATTTCTCCTTTGCTCAGGGTATGTACGGTAAATGTACCGTCTTCCTGGCGATGAATGGACTGGGCCTCCTCATAATGCTGAATGTTCAAGTTATAATGAGTGGCTACCTTACGATAGTACGCCAGTGCTTCATGACGAAAAGGTTTGTCATTAGGGGTGCTGAATGGAACATCACCGATTTCCAGTAGTTCGGCGGTGCTAAAAAACTGCATGTTCGTCGGATACAGAAAAATGGAGTGAACGATGTTGCTTTTTTCAATAATGACAGTTTGCAAACCTCTGCGGCTGCATTCGATTGCAGCGGATAGTCCGCAGGGTCCGCCACCGATAATGATTACGTCGTGCATTTGGATGAACCTCCAGTTGTATTGGTTTATTCCGCCAATTTTGTAGGGTTAACATTATTTTGACGATTAAAAACGGATCTCAGAATTGAAGCAAATAGCTCAGTATGTGAGAAGTTTTCAAATAATAATCCTACCGCAATGCGAACACAATATCCAGCCGTTTTCAGAAAGAGATAACGGACAGTGAAGATTGACAGCCACTTTTAGCAAACATATAATTAGATATATATCTATTTTGTATGATTGAATTCGCTTGCATAGCAAGTATGTACTAGTGAAAAGAGGTGGAATAACGATGCAACTGGATAAAATGGTCAATTATCATAAAGCACTTGCTGATCCAACGCGAATGCGGATATTACTTCTTTTGTCCCGTGGGGAGATGCATGGGCAAGCTTTGGCGAAAAAGCTGAATTTATCACAGCCGACTGTTACACATCATGCTTCCAAACTCCGTGAGGCTGGGTTGATTAAGGAACGACGTGATAAAAACACGGTGTATTTTACACTAAATCCAGAGCTGATCCGGCAGCATGCCGAGGCGACGGTGCAATTTATTTTCGAAAAAGGAGAGGGGGAGGAAGAGATGTCAGAGTTGAATGAAACGCTGGAGGCGTCGGTCTTACGCAATTTTTTTTCCAAGGACGGCAAGTTGCGCCAAATCCCTGCACAGTATAAGAAAAAATTGATTGTACTTCAGATGCTGGCAGAAAAGCTGGAGCCAGGCCGTAAGTATCCTGAACGTGAATTAAACGAGTGGATCAAGCAATACCATGAGGATTTTGCAACGATTCGGCGTGAGCTGATTATGCATCAGTTTATGTATAGGGAACGGGAAATGTACGAATTGAACCCGCGTGAGATGTGGACACGCTGGGATCAGGTACGCTAAACGAAACTTGACAAAGATTTCAAAAAAGTTCCGTAGCAGCCTTGACAGACAATTGATGGACTTGTATGATAAAGGAAATTTTAGGAGGAGGCGATGTTATATGCGTACGAACATGAATGGATGGGTTCAGCAGCAGAATGACTTGTCTCCCGCACGGACGATGCACGGTTAAAGACTGTATAGATCTATAGTCTTGGCTTAGCAGTTGGTTGGACAGTAGAACCAACGAAATCCGCAGGGAGTGATTCCCTGCGGATTTTTTATGGTTAGGCGTCTTGTTATCCAGTTGTTGATTCTGGGGAGTGGTCCGTGAGAGACCGCTTGCTTAAGTGAACGAACGGATCACATCGGCCTGAATCGTATACCCTCCGCAGGGAAACCCCTGCGGATTTTTTGCGTTGTTTGCATGCGGGGAGAAAAAATGTACACCTATCGAATAACACTACGATCAAAAATAAACGATGATTTCAGGAGGAAAACAATGAGTATACATGAATACGGTTGGTCTGATTACTGGAACGGTTTTTGGGACCAATGGAAGCAAAACTATGAGGAAAGAGCAGGAAATACACAGGTACGTCCTGCCCGCTTGATTGCCGATTATGGACAAAAGGTGAAGCTTATCACAATGGATGGAGAACGCTGGGGAGCGGCTTCAGGTAAGCTACGACATGCTATGGTCGATCCGGCGGAAATGCCTGCCGTAGGGGACTGGCTAGCAATCACTACGCCAGATGAAGTGTCAGATGCAGTCATCCATGCCGTCTTGCCGCGGAAAAGTCGAATATCTAGACAGGCTGCGGGCTTTGAGACAAAGGAACAGCTGATCGCTACCAATGTGGATACGTTGTTCCTTGTTAATGCGCTGAATCATGATTTTAATATGCGCAGACTGGAACGGTATTTAATTATGGCTTGGAACAGCGGGGTAAACCCGGTTGTCGTTTTGAGTAAAAGTGATCTTTGTGAAGATGTCGAACAACGGGTTGCTGAAGCGGAGGGAGTTGCCCCTGGTGTACCTGTTATCGTTATTTCTGCTTTGCAGAACGAAGGCAGAGAGCAACTGGAGGCGTTTCTTCAACCTGGCTGTACAGTTGCTTTGACAGGCTCTTCCGGTAGTGGAAAATCTACGATAGTAAACTGGCTCTCCGGGTCTGTAGTTCAACTGACACAGGATGTGAGGGAGGAAGACAGTCGGGGCAGGCACACAACCACTCACCGTCAGCTTTTTCCCATCGCAAAGCAAGCCGTTCTGCTGGATACACCTGGTATGCGCGAGCTTAATCTGTGGGATGATTCCATGGGTGTCGTTCATACCTTCACGGATATTATGGAAACGGCGCAGCAGTGCCGTTTTGCAGATTGCAAGCATAAGGGCGAAGCTGGATGTGCAGTGGAGGAAGCTATAGAGAGAGGGGAATTGTCGGAATCCAGAGTGAACAATTATCGAAAAATGCAGCGGGAACTGGAATATCAGGCGCGTAAGGAAGCAGACCGACGCAGGAAAGATAGCCGTTCAAGCATAGCCCCGGGTCGTAGGGATCAGCGAAGCGGCTGGCGACGTGATGTGGAGTGGTAAGCCGAACTGCAGTGAAGCATCAAATGTAAAAATATAAGAAAATCTAAGTTGTAGTCGGCATATGGTATAAAGGGGTGAATATATGCCGAACTACAGCATTGTGGTGGATTTATCGGATCGTCGTTTATATTTGAAAGATGGAGATCAGATTGTTCTTAGTTATCCAGTCGGTATTGGCAAGCTGGCTACACAGACACCGCATGGGCAATTTACGATTATTAACAAACAGCCCAATCCTGGCGGCCCTTTCGGAGTGTTCTGGATGGGGCTGTCCAAGCCGCATTACGGCATTCATGGTACCAATGAGCCATGGTCCATTGGCAAGATGGTGTCACATGGCTGCATTCGAATGCAGAATAAGGATGTGCTTGAGCTTCAGGAGAAGGTAAGTATAGGCACGCCAGTCACGATACAGCCGTAGCGGCTAGACGACACTAGATTCTGTATCTACTCAGACGAGGAAACCGCGCATAGGCTGTATCTGTGAAGCGTATTTCATGGTGAACGGCCGTAACGTTAAGTTAGATGCTGCGTTTAGTTACGATTTGGGTTGGATAGGGATACGGGCTTCAATCTGTTTGGAGCCCTCTTTGTCGTCTGCGGACTTGACTAAGGGTCCCGAAAGGCGTTCCCCTTGTGGACCGTACGCCTGTTTGGCGTTGGTCCACATATCTTCGTTCGGTTCGAAACTTATGACTATGGTGTAGTGGTTGGCAAGGCTCGGCTTTTTGACCCTCATGCTGAAGGAGCCGTCAGGCATAACTTTGGTTTGATCATCGTAGCCAAACTGCCATCGTCCCGGAAAATCAATCGTGAGTTTGACGTCCGACCCTTCCAGCAAATTGCTGCGCGCATATACATGATAATAGTTACCTTCTTGCTTCACATCAGGCTTAATCCACACTTGAGGGCTACCGTAGTCCTTAGGTTTGTTCCAGACGGGCTTAACTAAAGGGGTATTGCGTTCTTGTTCAGGATCAAATTCAGCCCCAATCCGAACTTCATGCAGAAGCTGTTTGTTTTCTTCGTATTGATATACATAAGGACCTTCTAATTTGTTGCCACCGCTGCCATACAGATTTCGTATTTCATTGTCTTGGTCATCTGGACGGAACAGAACAGTCAGATCTATACTGCCCTGTATTCCGGGGCGTTGTACCTGGAGTACAAAACTTCCATCCTTTTGAACGGTTGTCTCATCCGTGTACCCAGTTAACAGGGAGTTTTTGACCGCAAGATTCCCTTTGATCCGTGCTCCGGCCGGGAGGTTGGAATGTCCTGTAACCTTCACGGTATTTTTATCAATGCTAACGCCACCTGATATTTCGACATAGCTGCTGCCTTGCTTATGGACAGGTGTATGATTGGCAGCTCGTTCATCAAGGGATGATGCGCCTTGGTTGGGATTACCCGTTACGGTGTAGGCACGTGCTTCAGCTTCATGTTGGGCCATACTCCGGGTTGATGCTTTTTCCCTGCTGCATGCAGCCAGCATCGTTAGGATTAAGAATGCACATAAAAGGTTCCAGCCTATTTTGGTAATCATATGTTTACTCATGGTTTTTGCTCGCTCCTTGTCCATAGCTTCCAGGCTTAACGTGATAAAATTTTCGAAACTTTATGTATTTACCCTAATTAAAGGGTATGTAATCCCGTCTGCTTTATCCTATAAGTAACGTACCTGTTTAAACAACAGACAGAATGGTTAAAAATGGATAGCCTGATCATCCCCTTGAAAAGCAGGGGCAGCTTGCTGTAAAGGAGCCTGAGTCATATGTCCATTGACCGTTTTATCTTAAAAAAGCTGGACAACTGCCGGGAAGAGCATACACGCGCTAATTTACTAGAACTGTTTAGAATACGGATTGAGAAGGCGCAGAATAAGGAACGAGGCGGTAAAAAAGGTTATCGCAGAATACTTTAAATAGAGTCTAATCAAATGCATAGGCTGCGGTAAGTCACATGTATCATGTTTCAAAGCTGCTGATATGGAGAGGGTGCTGAAATGCCCCTCTCTTTTTTGTGTCTAATGTGGACAAAAAAAAGTCCCTCTTAATAGAGGGACAATGCCAATGAATCATTTTCACTTACGCTATGCAAGATGGCTTCACAACCGACAATCTCTATACTGATCAAAGAGTTAAGACATTTTTGAAGGGCACGCTTGCCGCTGGAGATTTTATTCTCCAAAGTGTTACTTAGAAGTTTTAATGTTTTTTGTACCGGTTGCTTATTTTCTTGATTGAAGTATACGGGAATACGTTTGTTTTGAAATGTAATTAATGTTCTCACAAAAATCACCTCGCCTGAGTTATTTCATGGCTTCATTGTAGTGCCCGTTTCTTAAAATTACCTTAAAAACACCTTATAAAAACATAAAGGTCTGAAAAATTTACAAAGTGTTCACAACAATCTAGGTAACAATCGAATTTAGTTCTAACTAATCGACAAAATGACGTATATCCCCATATTAAAAACGATTAAATACATATTATTGATGCTAATGGCTCTACTAACTTGAGAAAATATGACTAAAGTCGCTGTTTTATTTTTGGAGTGGGTATTTTGTAACAAATTGACAGTCTAATAGTCGGATGCTACAGTTACGATAGCCATATTTCCGTAGAAATAGGCTTTTTGCGTGAACTTTGCTATATATTAAGGATCGGGAGGGATGACAGATGATCCTGACCGTGCTTTCAGGACGACAGGAAACAGAGTGGTTTGACATCGAGGTAGCTGATGAATACTCGGTGGAACATTTAAAGTTGATGCTGGGTGTGCGCATTTTCGGCGAGCCTCCAGCGGAAGGCATGCAATATATTATGGAAGCAAAGTTCCCGGAAGGGCTTTGGTTCAGGGTGGGGGATAACCAGCTACTCACAGGATCAGGCTTGCGGGAAGGCTGTACTGTGCGTATTCAGCGCGCTTTTTCGACAACTCAGGACGAAGCGCCTGTGTATGGAAGGCGTTCTCTGTTTCAAAGTGAAAAAAATGGGTAAATACACACATGAAATTATATGAAACCTTGGTAAAATGAAATAGAAAGCGAAAAGGGGGACTTTTGTCTTGAATGCATTATACCAGCGATCCCCGAGATTAAGGCCGGCGCTCCGAGAGGAGAAGCTGGAGATTTTACGGCCTCCGGCTGAGCCGAGCAAGCCGTCTTTTTCTATTATATCTATACTTATTCCGTTAATGATGACGTTGGTGACTATAGGCTTTTACGTATATATGAGCAAAACAGGTAAGATGGGCAACAGTAACTATTTGATGTTCCAGATGGTTACTGTGGTCATGATGCTTACATCTTATACGATTCCTTTTTTCGTCTATCTAAATAATAAGAAGGAATACAAGCGTAAGCTTGAGGAACGGGACCGCATGTACCGGGAACAGCTCCAAAAGCATCGTGAAGAACTTGAAATGAAACGCGAGGAGCAAATTCGCACACTATATGAAATTCACGGTGACCCGCAAATATGTACTCAAATTGTCAAAAACCGCAACAGTTCACTCTGGGAACGATCACCTGAGGATGAGGACTTTTTGCAGGTGCGTATTGGGACTGGACAAGTTCCCTTCCATATTAAATTACAAATTCCACGCCCAGACGGTTATGATCGAGATCCTTTGTTGGGAGCTGCGGATGAACTGGAAGAAGAATTTCGTCTGGTAGACGCCGCTTCCATTGCATTACCGCTATTTCAATCTAAAGTGGTTGGATTGGTCGGCGAACGGGAACATACCCTTGCTGCGTTAAGAGTCATCTTGGCACAAGTGACGGTTCGTCACTCGCCAGATGAAGTGAAAATTGCTTCCTTCTATGACGAGCGAGAGGAAAGTGAATGGACTTGGATGCGCTGGCTCCCACATGTGTGGGATGATGACCGAATCCAGAGAATGATGTCAGACCGCAGTAGCAGTGCACATCAACTAGCTGATTTTCTGTTTGCCAGACTGAACCGCCGTAAAAATAATCGCAATGATCGTCAGGGCAGAGGGATGGAAGTCCCGTGTTATGTCGTTGTTTTATCTGACACCCAGCTGATTGAGGAAGAACCACTGCTGCCGTTGTTACTGGAGGACGGCCGAGCCATTGATGCGTGCACGATTGTGCTGGCTTCTCGTAAAGAAGCTTTGCCGATGCAGTGTCAGCTGATTGTGGAGGCTTCCAAAGAGCAGGGCGTATATGCCCGCAAATCAGAATCGGCGGAGGTTGAACAGCAAAGTTTTAAACCGGATCGTTTATCAAAAGAGGAAGCCGATGCATTGGCGCGATACATGGCTCCTATTCGCTTGAAGCGTTCCTCTGCTTCTGATATTCCCGCTGTGCTGCCTCTGTTTGATATGATGAGCGTAGCGAGTGTAGAAGAACTGGACGTGGCAGATCGGTGGCGACGTAACCGCCATCCTGATACCTTACCCGTACCGATGGGCGTGCGAGCAGGCGGCAAGAAGATTATGATAAACCTGCATGATAAGATAGAGCGTCAAGGACATGGTCCCCATGGCTTGATCGCCGGTACAACGGGTTCAGGGAAGAGTGAGGTTATCCAATCCATCGTAGCCTCGCTTGCTGCCGAGTTTCATCCGCATGATCTGGCTTTTATGCTGATCGATTACAAGGGTGGAGGCATGTCCAACACGTTCGTAAACTTGCCGCATGTGGTGGGTACAATTACGAACTTGGACAATAATTTGATTGAACGTGCCAAAATATCTCTTAAAGCAGAACTGGTTCGTCGACAGAAGATATTGAACGATGCAGGCAATTTACAGCATATTGATGAATATTACAGACTACTCCGGCAGCGGCAGGAACAACCGCTGCCTCATCTGGTTATTATTATTGATGAATTTGCACAATTAAAGCGGGATCAGCCAGAGTTCATGGACGAGCTAATCAGTATTGCCGCGATTGGGCGGACATTAGGTGTCCATCTGATTTTGGCGACGCAAAAGCCCGCAGGTGTCGTGGATGATAAGATCTGGAGTAACTCCAGGTTCCGCATCTGCTTACGGGTGCAAAGCGAAGGTGATAGCCGTGACATGTTGAAAATACCGAATGCTGCGTGGATTACGAAGCCGGGACGAGGATATTTTCAAGTGGGTAGCGACGAGGTGTTTGAAGAGATGCAGTTTGCTTGGAGCGGTGCGCCGTATATAGGCAACAGCGATATTTCTTCTGCACTACCTGTCCATGAAGTGAGACTGAACGGGAAACGTGAAGCGCTACTGACGGGCGGAGAACGGGCAAGCTCAGGCTTAAAAGGTGAAGAAGCTCCTAAACAACTTCAAGTATTTATTGATTATATTGCGAATGAGGCTGCTAAAGCAGGGATCGAACGACTTCAGGGACCGTGGCTTCCACCGCTGCCTGAATTGCTGGATTTAACAAATCTGCCTGCATGCACCGAAATAGATAGTACATCATCATCTTTGGAGCTGAAGGCTCTTATGGGTCTGGTGGATGATTTGCCCAATCAGCGGCAGGAGCCGATTTATGCATCGCTGGATCATGGTCATTGGGCTGTGTACGGTATGCCTGGCATGGGTAAAACGACCTTTTTGCATACGTTGCTGATGTCCACGGCTCAGCGTTTTACTGCGAATCATTGGAATGGTTATATCATTGACATGGGTCGAACGATGCGCGACTTTGGGGAACTTCCCCAAATCGGAGCTGTTATGATGGCTGAGGAAGATGACCGGATCAAGCGATTGTTCCGTTATCTGTTCAAGATGGTGGCCGTACGCAAGGAAATGCTTTCCGAGGCTGGTGTCAAAACAATAAGCTCTTATCGACGTTCTGCTGTCGAGGACATTCCGCAAATTGTCATAGTCATTGATGGATATCTTAATTTCCGTAATGCTTATCCAGATGAAAATGAACTGCTGGAATCTCTTTTGCGAGAAGGAGGTAGTCTAGGTATCACGTTTATCATTACGGCGAACCGGATTACCGATGTGTTTGAGAAATTCCGCAGTAACATACCGAATGCTGTTTCTTTTGAAATGTCCGACCCGAGTGACTATTATTATGCGGTAGGACGACCAGCCAAAACGCCAGGACCGTTAATTCCAGGCCGCGCCCTGGTTAAAGGACATGTTCCTCCGCTGGAGTTCCAAACGGCTTTGCCTTCACCAGGTGAAGATGAGGCGGAACGATCAGCACGGTTACGTCGCAATATCGCTGGCATTGCGCAGGAATGGAAAGGCAAGCACGCACCAGCCATTCTTCCATTACCTGAGCGGATTCCACTGTCGGAACTGCTTCAGCAGTGGGATCGGACAATTGGACCCTCGGGCGCACTTCCTTATGAGGTACCTGTAGGTCTACAGAGTGACGATCTTGAGCCTTTTCTCCTGAATCTAAAAGAAGGGCCCAATTTTATCGTGGGTAGTCCAATGGAGGGTGGAAAAACCTCTTTTCTAATGAGTTGGATTATATCGCTCGCTTATTACACATCACCTAATCAATTGGAAGTCTATACGATTGATACACGCTATGGAGGCGGAGGACTATCTAGATTACGGCATCTTCCTCATGTTAAGGCTGCTGCCGAAAGCGAAGAAGAAATGGGGCCTCTGGTACAGAAAGTGTATGATATCGTTCAACAGCGGAACAAGGAAGGGAATGATCCCGAATTGCTCCTGGTCATTGATGATGCGGATATGTTAAGTAAGCAACTGAACGATTTTATGATAAAGGATCAGCTCTCCGCCATTGTACGGTTGGGACGTGATCGCAATGTGCATGTCGTGCTATCGGGTGTGCCATCTGATTTTCCTACCTTTGGTGTGGACTGGTTTAATGATGTCAAGGCAAGCCAAAGTGGTATGCTATTTGGAACACTAGATTCGAATGATCTATCGTTCTTTCGTATCCCTTATTCGGAGGCGAACGCCGCTGCTGGTGGCCTAAAAGTCCTGCCACCTGGGCAGGGATACTACGTACGGCGCAAATTTACCAGGATAAAAGCGGCAATTCCCTTCTCAGAGCAAGTGAGCTGTGAGGATTGGATAACGAAAATTCGTGACCGATGGCATGTTGTAGTTTGAAGGGAGGTGGCTCATAATGTTAACGTTTCAAGCTTCCAAGCAGAAGTTAATAACCCTCAAGGCGAAGGAACTGTTTTTTCTAGCAGGCGTATTGGGTTCTGACAGACTGCTTGGGGTGGAAGATCCGTTTAAGGGCTATCTAGCAGAGGAGTTGGCGGAAGAGTGGGAGCAGGTAAAAGCTACTCTTTTGGAAAAGGGTTATCTAAAGCGGGCAGATAAGGGCAAAGAGCTAGCAATGCCTCCTACCGTTTTTTCAAGAGTCGCTATTGCGGGATTATCCAACAGGGCTTGCCGTATACGCTATGTGCGGGGAGGCAAGCAGTTTGAAGGCTATCTCCATTGCACGAACGAACGTGTAGTGGAACTCGCGAAATCCGCTGATGAACCCGATGAGTATCGACTGTACGATCTGGGTAATGTGGAAAAGGCTTGCGAAACATTGATTGATAAAATGGGTTGGGTAGATCGACTTGTGCCTGAATCCCCCGCACTTATGTTCTCCAAGCAGGCATTTAATAAAATTTACGAGCAGTCGGCAGGAGAAAGTGTATCTCTGATCAGCAGTAAACTGACCGAGGCTAGCGGAGATGCAGAGGGGTCTGTAAGCCTGGCTCAGTCTTTGAGTTCCCGTGTAGCCGAGGGAGAATTGCAATTGCTGGTCTGGAACGGTAGGGAGTGGGAATCACAACGGGCAGCCTTTGTCCTGTGTCCCGCAATGAACTGGATATTTCGGATGAGCTCTAGTGGTAACGGAGACTGGCTGATTGCAGCTATGGCTTCAAGAGATCAGTTTGTGGATTT
Source organism: Paenibacillus sp. 203 (assembly GCF_037027525.1). Classification (NCBI taxonomy): domain Bacteria; kingdom Bacillati; phylum Bacillota; class Bacilli; order Caryophanales; family Paenibacillaceae; genus Paenibacillus; species Paenibacillus sp. 203. The sequence continues at coordinate 204,969 of NZ_JAXCHD010000002.1, read as the reverse complement.
ATTATTAAATTGGTTGAAACAGTCGGCAGTGAATGAAGAAGTGACAGAAGAAGGGTGATGGATATGCGCATTCGAGTTGAACCGGATGTGCTTCGGGGGCTTAGCGGGCAGCTACAGCATGCGGCGGAGCAAATTCAACAGTTAACAGCAGGTTTGGAGCAGGCGTTACAATCGCTGGATTGGGATGTATCTGCACGCGAGGCGATCTTGAATCATTGGATGCAGGCCAAGCGGATGTCAGAACAGATCCATGCTTACCTCCATACATCAGGTACACAACTGAACCGAAAGGCAGAGCAGTTTCAGTCTGTTGACCACAACTATCAAACGATTCTGTCATTTGCCAGCCAACCATTGGGACGACCCGTCACGATGCTCGATTGGTCGAATCAGCAATCACCGTCTATTCTGCCTGGGCAAGCTTCGGAAGGAGGCAGTCTGATTTCGAACCCGCAGTCTGTCGTACATGCCATTGCTGGTGTACAGTCTTCGGATATAGAAACGTTGCACCAGGATATTCTGATGCAGGCGTCTTCTAGCAGTCCGCAGGATTGGTATTTTACTGATCCGTCTACAGCAAGAGACCAGCCTGTCGCTTAGTTGGGAACGCGTTCCGGGACAATCTGGATCGATTGCAAAATTTACTTGAATTCGTTTCGCAATTCCCGGCTTTATGGGACTTATTAGGTGGTTGTTTTGTTAATATTATACTGTTAGGTGCTGTTTTCTAGTTAAAAAGTGGGATTATAACAATTAGGTCCTTTGCCTTTTGTAGGGAATTAAATAGCCATAGTACAATTTGAACCAGATAAACAAAAACATTATTTATCATCAAGGAGGACGCAAAAAATGGCAGGACGCATTTTAATTACCCCAGAACAGGTTGATCAGGTGGCTAACCAATTTAAACAAAGTGGTGAGCAAAGCCAGCAGATCGTTTCCAGTTTGACACAGTCCATCTCAGGTATGGAAGGTCAATGGGAAGGTATGACTAAGCAACGCTTCTTCCAAGAGTTTCAGGAAGCTAGCAAACAAATGCAAGCTTTCGTAACGACTTTGAATAGCATCAGCCAAGAATTGACAGCTATCGCTAACAAATTCCGTACGGTTGACCAAACGAAATAAGTTGCCTTGCCTGATAGGGATCAACTTATCATACACCACTCTATAAAGAAGCAATATGTGAGCCATTCCTCATGGTTTGGCACAGGATGTTCAGGAAAAACCGGGCGATCTTCGGATACCCGGTTTTCTTGCCATCCATAGATGTATATAATAAGGTGAGGAATACTAGCATACTGAATGATGTAAGGAGAGGGATGTTTCATGTCTTTTCAACCGAATCCGGGAGACGAATTGATCATAAACGGCACAGCTTATGTGGTTGGGCGACATCCCGCTGCACCCGGTTTAGCCTATGCTCAAGCAGGGCGACAGGGAATTGTATACCAGCTAAATGCCAAAAACGGAGCGCCGCATGAGGCCAAAGCCCTTAAGGTGTTTTTTCCGAAGTTCCGCATCCCGGCTATGGTTTATCAATCGGAGCATATGGAAGCATACGGGGATATTCCCGGTTTGCAGGTATGCAAGCGTGATGTGCTCACTCCAGAAAGAAACGGAAGTCTGATCGCCGAGCAGCCTGATTTGCTGTATGCGGTGCTGATGCCATGGGTTCACGGTATGACATGGTTCGATTGTCTCACAGATCAGCGTCAGCTTGAGGCTTCCGATAGTCTGGCTTTAGCCAGAGCATTGGCAGGGATCGGTTCAGCTATGGAGCAAAAAGGATTGGCGCATTGTGATTTATCGGCGCCGAATGTAATGCTTCCGTTTTTTTCTGAAGTGGAACTGCCTCAAGGCACGTCAGCTGTGGAATTGGTGGACGTGGAACAAATGTATAGTACTAAAATGGATCGTCCAGATGCTCTATTGGCAGGTTCGCCAGGGTATGCCGCCCATCGTACCGTCCACAGCGGGTTATGGAGTGCGTATGCAGACCGTTTTGCAGGGGCAATTATTATAGGAGAAATGCTAGGCTGGTCTGACCGTGTAGTAGTGGACAAAGCGTGGGGCGAAAGTTATTTTGATCAGCATGAAATGCAGACGCCTTGTGAACGTTATTTTATTTTACGAAAATCACTTGAATCCCGGTGGGGCAGCAAAGTGGTAGAATTGTTCAGCCGTGCCTGGGATAGTCAGGATTTAAGCAGTTGCCCTACTTTTGGCGAGTGGCTGGTTGTACTTAATGCGGTTACTGAGCAGGAAATTCCAGTTGAGGCTATAGAACCGGAGCCTGCTGCGACAGAAACAATAGAATCGGCAGCGGTGGGCGGCCTTGCCAGTGAAGTTGCACCCTCTTTGTCAGCCCCTGCACCGCTCAAAGCTGAACAGGCTGCATTGCTAAATCAGGCTGCCCTGGAGCAGGGAGAGCGTGGGGTAACGGACAAGCTGTTCCGACAGGCACGTGATTTGGAGCAGCAAAACAAACCTGCTGCAGCGCTAGAAGTATACCGGTCGTTGTATCATTTTGTAGAAGACGGTAGTCCTCTGCATGTGGAGGTGTCGGCTGCGATCACAGGGCTAGAGGAGCAGTTGAATCCCAAGACGCCAGAGCAACCTGAAAAATCAAAAGCCTGGTATCGATCCAAAGCATTTATCGTGACAACTGCGGCCGCAGTCGTTCTATTGGCAGCTGGAATCCCAGCCGTGAATATTCTTGCAGATCAGTCCAATCAGCGGCAAATCGAGGCAGCCAAGCAGGAAGAGGCAGCGAAGGCTGCAAAGGCGGCCGAGGAAAAGCTGGCAGCCGAGCAGGAAGCGGCTCAAAAATTGCTGACGGAGAAACAACGACAGGAAGCGGAACAGCAGACCAAACAACAGGCACTTGCTGCTCAAAAGCAACAGGAGGAGCAGAAGAAACAGCAAGCCCTTATCGCTCAACAGGTTAAATATGAAGCTTATCTCGCCCAAAAGGAACAAAACAAGCAGGCGGCTGCCAAGTTGGCGAAGCAAAAAGCGTATGATCAACAGGCAAAGTATGAAAAATACTTGGCTTTGAAAAAAGAACAGGAAGCTCGTGCCGCCCAGGAAGAGGCAGCTCGTAAGGCAGCAGCCGAGGCGGAACAAAAGCAAAAAGAGTCCTTGCATGCACGAAACAAGGAGAACGTTCTTCAGCTTATTTCCCTGTACAACAAGGCGTATGCCTCTCAGGAAGGTGGAAGCGCTGCGAAGGCTAAGAGCTTTGCCAAGCGTTTTAGAACACTATATGATAGTAATCCTTCTTATTATCGTTCGGTAGGTGAAGTGGGATATCGAGCTTCCTCGATTTATAACTTTTTAGGAGATACGAATTTTAGACTGCCTAAAATTTAATATTTCATATGTTTATATATGGGCGGAATGATAGATACAAAATAGATGGAGATAGAAGGTAACTGAGGGGAGCATGTACAAACTATGAATTATACAATACAGGCTTCACAACGCACTCCCGCCCTGATCATTTACCTGATTGACATCAGCGCGTCGATGAACATGCTGATGGAGGGGCGGCGGCGTATTGACGTTGTATATGAAGCTATATCGTTGGCGATCCGGCAGATGGTTTTTCGGTCAACCAAAGGAAATCGGCTGACAGCGCGTTATCGGATTGCGATTTTGGCTTATAGTGACGACGTGTATGACCTGCTGAATGGTGTCAAGGGAATTGATGAAATCGCAGCTATTGGTTCGTTGCCCGATTTGACACCCAAACGATTCTCGGATTCAGCAAAAGCCTTCTTGCAAGCTGAACGTATTTTGCAGGCAGAACTACCAGGGATGCAGGACTGTCCTGCACCTTTGGTCTGTCATATGACAGATGGGGTTTCTACAGGCGATGATCCAGAACCGATTGCGAAGCGTATTATGAGCATGAGTGTACCGGACGGTAATGTACTGGTGGAAAATATATTTTTATCCGACAGGTTGCTGGAAACGCCTATTCAGGACCCCCGTCGCTGGAAAGGTCTGACGCATAATACGCCGTTGCAGGATGAACATGCTGTGAAATTGCGTGATATGTCTTCTGTACTGCCTGAAAGCTATCGAGAAATGCTGTTTGAGGCAGATTATCAGTTAGGTGAAGGAGCCATTATGATGCTGCCGGGAACCTGTGCGGAACTGGTGTCCATTGGATTCCAAATGTCGGCCGCAACGCCTGTACGGTAAGGAGGTAAAAGCATGAATCCACTGCTGTCCCTGCTCCCGGCGAGCAAAAAAAAGGGAATGAATGCAAGGCTGACTCAGCAATTTGCTTACATAAGCTCTCAGACAGGCGATCAGCCTTTATCATCTCATCACAGTCGTTTTATGTGTCGTTATGGCTATGGAAGGTCTGCCGAATCTGCCAGTATGGGGGAAAGCGGACAGGATTTCGCCGCAGTACGTATTCATAAATCCGTCTGTTGTTTTGTCTTGTGTGATGGTGTCGGGCTCAGTTACCGAGGAGATTTTGCAGCCCGCTATCTGGGTTCTTCTTTACTGGATTGGATGGAACGGGGACAAGATCTGTCTGCTGATCAATTGAGAGTGTACCTTGAACGTTTGGCAGGTACAGCGGCAGAGGAACTGGGTCGGCAGCCTTTGGATCACGAATCAGGCTTAATGCGTTCGGTATTGGAAGATAAACGTCGTCAGGGAAGCCAGTCCATGTATATTTGCGGTAAAATCGAACTGCCGAAGCGTGGTAGTCGTGGCCGTCTCCGACTTGCCTGGCAAGGAGACTCACGGTTGCGACTATGGAACGGTGCCGAAGAAATTAGCGAGCTGTTCGATCATACTTTCTCTACAGCGGAGCGCTGGTCTACAAGTCGTGGGCCGATTGGAGGGAAGCCTCATTGGTATGAAAGAAGCATACCCACGGATATGCCGATGAGATTACAGGTATATACGGACGGTTTATCCGATTTAGACCCCATTCGCGAGCCTATCCCTGATGAGCAGATACAGGTATTGCTGGATGCATCCCATACCGGGGGACTTGATGATGATGCTGCATTTATTGAGTTGCAGTGGTAAATAAATAAGAAAAGGACGTTATACAACCATGGATATGGATGTATACGTCCTTTTTTGATGAATACTTAGAACATAACGATTCTTTAAGATATTTGTAGAATGTAACGATGAAGATAAGGAAAGAGGCGCTAATACGCGTAATATTCGCTCTTTTCTTAAATATCGCAAAGGAATAGCAAAAAATGCGCAAAAATAGTGATTATAAAGTATATCCTTTTGGGTAATCTTGTGATTATACAGATTACAGAAAGGGAGCGATACATATGAGCTACACATATGCAGGAGGCGCGCGCTTTGAAGGCAAAACTGCTCTAATCACGGGAGCTGGTTCTGGGATTGGCAAGGCAACGGCCATTCAGATGGCTAGAGAAGGAGCGAATGTCGCTCTTTTTGACGTAAGTAATGAGCGCATTTCGGAGACAGAAAGAGAAATTAATGCTATACGTGAAGGATCAGCGCGGGCTTTTGACGTGGACATTGCCGATCCGGTGCGTGTGGAAAAAGCAGTTCTGGAAGCGGTTGAATTATTTGGCGGGCTGCATATCATTTTTGCCAATGCGGGGATTAACGGGGTCGTCGGACCGATTGAGGATCTGAGCATTGAGGATTGGCGGCAAACATTGTCCACGAATCTGGATGGTACCTTCCTGACGGTGAAGTATACAATACCACATTTGAAAAAGAACGGTGGCGGCAGCATTATTATTACCAGCTCCATTAATGGAAATCAGCGCTTTACCAGCTTTGGGATGTCAGCCTATAGCACATCGAAGGCGGGTCAAACCGGTTTTGCTAAAATGGCTGCGCTGGAGCTGGCTAAGTTCCGTATTCGTGTGAATGTCATCTATCCGGGTGCCATCTCGACGAATATTGATGAAACCACGGAGAAATCGGAAGGGTTAAAGCAAATTACCATCCCCGTCAAGTTTCCCGAAGGAGGACAACCGTTGGCTGATGGACCGGGTCAACCCGAGCAGGTAGCTGATTTGGTGACATTTTTGGCCTCAGACTACTCGCGTCACATTACTGGCGCGCAAATTGTCATTGATGGGGCAGAGTCGTTATTGTTTTAGAAAATACTGTCCATACGCTGATCGACAGCCTGGATGAAAAATATGTTGACTATTACTTTCATCAGCTTCACGATGCTTGGTGATATGTACAATGCTCGCAATGGGCGCGATGAGAGGCAATGATGCAGGGGAATGAGGCAAGAATATGAGGGCGTACAGGGGATAAAATACGGAAGAACCACCGAAGGATGAAAAATCCAGTGCGGTGGTTCTTTTTTTTCACTCGTCTTGTATGCCATCATTATAGGGGGAGGCGATGAAGGATGTTCCAGGATTTCAAGCTCGTAAGTGACCGCCCGGTCTCGATACAAGTAAAAGAATACGTCAATCGTTTAATTATAAAAGGGGCGCTTCAGGCGGATCAGAAGCTGCCTTCCACACGAGAAATGAGCGTTCTGCTTAAGGTGAGCCGCAATACAGTCATTGCAGCCTATGAAGGCTTGGAGGATGACGGATTTACGTATGCGATTCCCGGAAAGGGTAGTTATGTGGCCGCCATGGTGGGCCAGTCGGCCAAAGATAACGGAGGATCTGACGGCTCTGCCACCTGGGAGATCGACTGGAAGGCAAGAATGAACGAGTATGCTATATCAGCTGTTGACCTGGATATGATGAAGCAGGGCATTCGTGCCCAAAAGGGAACTATCTCGTTCACAAGCATCGCTCCGGATGAGCAGCTGTTTGATCTGGGGGATGTAAGGCGAGCTTTTATGGATCGGATGGCAATCGAAGGGCAGGTGCTGCTCAACTACGGCTATGCCAAGGGCTACAAGCCGCTGATTGATTATCTGATGCATTATATGGAGAACAAAGGCGTGGATATAATTGGCAAGGATATGCTGATTACAGGTGGGTTTACAGAAGGCTTTGACATTGTGCTGTCGGCTTTACGCCCTTCTGCACGCCGCGGAGCGGCAATTTGTGAAAATCCGACCCATCACACAGCGATCAAAAATTTGAAGTTGCAAGGATTTGAGATTACCGGCATTCCGATGGAGTGTGACGGTATTGATGTGGAGCGGCTAGAGGAGGTACTGCAGACCAATAACTTCGATTTGGCTTATTTAACTCCTTCCTATCACAATCCGACAGGCATCGTCATGTCGCCAGCAAAGCGCGCTGTTATGAAATTAATGATGCGCCATCAGATTCCGGTGATCGAGGATGGATTCAATGAGGAGCTGCGTTACTCGGGAGCGCATATTGCGCCCTTAATAGCGACAGCAGGCCAAGGGAACGGAGTAATCTATATTGGCAGCTTCTCCAAGGTGCTGTTCCCTGGCTTGCGAGTAGGCTGGGTGCTTGGAGACCGAGCACTGATTGACACTCTGGAAAGCATTAAGCGTGCGCGCACCATTCATACCTCAACAATCGATCAATCGATTTTATACCAATATATGCTTAACGGAAATTTCGATAAACATGTAAAAAAAGCACGTACAGAGTATAAGCGCAAATATGAGCTGACAAAGGCATGCTGTGAAGCACATCTTCCTGAGGCGCAGGTGTCTGGTGACGGGGGCTTGCATTTGTTCCTTACCTTCCCGACAGGCGTAAATACACGCCAGCTGCTAGAAGCTTGCACAGAACAGGGTGTCATTTTTACACCGGGAGACAAGTTTTTTATTCAAGAAGGCGAAGGGACGAATACATTGCGGCTTGGGTTTTCACGAGTAACAGATGAAAATATCGAACGGGGTATTCAAATAATCGGTAAACAGACGCGTAACTTTCTTAAGGCATAAGGATTAAGAAAAGAGCTATAGAGAAGGAATATTGTTTCGAAGAACACTAGCGATCGGATGAACATCCGTAGCCACATAATAATTTTGAAGAAAAATGAGGTGTCATGATGAAAATTGGCGTTATTATGGGCGGTATTTCCTCTGAGCGTGAGATTTCTCTGCAGACAGGTCAGGAGATGATCAATCATTTGGATCGCAGCCGTTATGAAGTGGTTCCAATGGTGATCGAGCAGCGAGCGGATTTAATCGTGCAGGTTCAGCAGGCAGGCATCGATATCGCGCTGCTGGCACTACATGGTCAGTATGGCGAGGACGGCACGGTGCAGGGAGCGCTGGAGACGCTGGGCATTCCGTATACAGGTAGCGGTGTCCTGGCAAGCAGCTTATGCATGAATAAACAGTTGTCCAAGACGCTGCTGAAGGGCGCGGGTGTGTATACGCCTGCAGGTTTTTGCTGGCAGGGGATGGACGATTATGATCCGCAGGTAGTGGAGCGTCTGGGCTACCCGGTTATTGTGAAGCCGAATACGGGGGGATCCAGCATCGGAATCCAGCTTGTACAGAATGAGAAGGAACTGCTGCTGGCTGTTCAGGAGGCTTGCAGCTTGGATCAAGCGATCTTGATTGAGCCCTATTATAAAGGAACCGAGATTACCTGTTCGATCGTAGACGACGAGGTATTGCCGATTATTGGTATTAGCTCCACTCGTTCGAAGTGGTTCGACTACAAAGCTAAATATGAGGTCGATGGCGCTAAGGAGGAGGTGATCGAGCTTCCTCCCGCTATTGAGCAGCGTGTGCGCGAGGCGGCACTGGCCAGCTACCGACTGCTGCAATGCAAGGTCTATGCAAGGGTTGATATGATTTTGTGTCAGGATAGGCCTTACGTGCTGGAAGTGAACACATTACCGGGAATGACCGCCAACAGCCTGCTTCCGAAAAGTGCGGCAGCTGCGGGTATAACTTTTACACAGCTGCTGGACCATATTATTGCCAGCTCGCTCCATGAGCGGAAAAAGGAATGGGGGATTTCGTAATATGTTTAGTGAAAAGGGGACAGGGCGGTTTGTATCCTCGCGTGTACGGGATATTCGGCCATCGGGAATTCGCGCTTTTTTTGATCTGAATGCAGCAGGAGGAGATACAATCGCCCTTGGGGTCGGAGAGCCTGATTTCGTTACACCGGAAAAGGTACGTGAAGCTTGCATTCAGGCATTGCGTGAAGGGCAGACGAAATATACTTCGAATGCTGGCTTGATGGAGCTTCGGGAGGAGATCTCTGCTTATTTTTCCGGCAGCTTCGCGCTTTCCTATGATCCTAAGCACGAAATGATCGTGACGGTGGGGAGCAGTGAAGCCGTCGACCTGGCGCTACGAGCAGTGATCGATCCGGGTGACGAGGTGCTGATTCCGGCACCAAGCTATATTGCCTATGAACCCATTACCCATCTGCATGGCGGTAAAATTGTAGAGGTGGCGGCTACGGCAGAGGAGCAATTCAAGCTGACCCCGCAAGCGCTGCAAGCGGCAATTACACCTCATTCAAAGGTTTTAATGATCAATTATCCCTGTAATCCGACTGGAACAGTTATGACGGAGCAGGATTGGCTGCCGATTACAGAGCTCATTATCAAACATAATCTGGTCGTCATTTCCGATGAAGTGTATGCCGAACTGACTTACGGGACAAAGCATGTCAGTATCGCCTCTTTGCCGGGCATGAAGGAGCGTACGATTGTCATCAGCGGTTTTTCCAAAGCATTTGCGATGACAGGCTGGCGGGTAGGCTATGCGTGCGGTCCGCATGAGCTGATTGCCGGCATGCTGAAAATCCACCAGTACACAGCCATGTGTGCGCCCACCATTGCACAGATTGCCGCGCTGGAATCATTGCGCCATGGCTTGGCTGCCAAGGATGAGATGATGGCGAGCTACAATGAACGTCGCAAGCTGTTTGTGGCCGGCTTGAATGCAATCGGGCTTGCTTGTCATGAGCCTGAGGGGGCTTTCTATGCCTTCCCTTCAATTACTTCTACTGGCATGTCATCTGAGCAGTTTGCACTTCGTATGCTGAAGGAAGCGAAGGTGGCGGTTGTACCGGGACATGTATTCGGATCAGGCGGAGAGGGCTTTATTCGCTGCTCATATGCAGCCTCGCTCGTCGATTTGGAGAAGGCGCTGGAACGGATGGGAAGGTTTATGCAGGTAATGCAGCCGGTATGATGAACAGGGTTAATAACTCAACTTTTGCCGAATGTTTTCATAAAATATTTTACAAATACCTTTATGATTTTCGAAGACATAAAGGTATTTTTCTGATCAATATAGTGGATATTTCCGGATGTATTTACCCGAAGCCAGAACGTTCAGCTTTGGAGTTAACTGGTGGAACCTTGCTTTTAAATGCGCTATCGATGAATTAAATATATTCGATTGTGCGCTTCCTCCTTCACAGGTGGCAGAACTGGCAGAGGTGAAATAAGTCCAGGCAGGAATTTGTTGCTAAGCCAAAAAGCGAGTCTGTCCAGGTGCGAATGTGAAGCTCACATGAATTCTCCGAGAGTTTCGCACCTCAGATTTTGTCGAATTATATCGAATGTGAACAAATTTTAAACGATCGCAAGAGGATGAGGTAATATTAGATGCGTTTTTGCCAAAATAACGCTAGAATGTTACTTAAATAGGGGGCATTTGACCCATTTTCGCTGTCGCACTCTATATGAGTGCGTGGATTGAAATTCTTTGCCATTCATTTTCCCTCCCTTCTGATATTAAGTCGCACTCTATATGAGTGCGTGGATTGAAATTTTAACATTCTGTGCTGTATTTTCAGCGGCTCTTTGTCGCACTCTATATGAGTGCGTGGATTGAAATCTGCTAGGGACGTTTATTATATGGATATGTGGGGTCGCACTCTATATGAGTGCGTGGATTGAAATTACTTCTCGCCGGACAACAGACTCTATAACATCCGGTCGCACTCTATATGAGTGCGTGGATTGAAATTTATCTTCTACCTCAAACGTAGGTTTGTACAAGGTCGCACTCTATATGAGTGCGTGGATTGAAATCAAAAATCGCCTTATGTTTTTTCATGTTTATTATGTCGCACTCTATATGAGTGCGTGGATTGAAATTGGAGAACCAATCTGTGGCAAATCTGAGTTTTTAGTCGCACTCTATATGAGTGCGTGGATTGAAATTTTGCGAAGAAACGCCGGAATGATGGTACTTTCCCGTCGCACTCTATATGAGTGCGCGGATTGAAATCTCCAGCATCTCCGCGAACGTACGTTACAGGCTCAGTCGCACTCTATATGAGTGCGTGGATTGAAATTACCGATCTTACTGTTGATTCTTTAAATTCAACACGTCGCACTCTATATGAGTGCGTGGATTGAAATACCTCACTTAAATAGAATAAGAGCAATTATGATAATGTAAGGTCGCACTCTATATGAGTGCGTGGATTGAAATCTATGATGACGGTGACAGGGGTACGCGGTATGTCTTGTCGCACTCTATATGAGTGCGTGGATTGAAATCGACAAGGCCCAATTATTCCGCAACGTGAACAAGGTCGCACTCTATATGAGTGCGTGGATTGAAATATTCAGGGACAGCCATCATCAGATGATATGTATAGTCGCACTCTATATGAGTGCGTGGATTGAAATCCTGTCCTCCTTGCGTGAAAAGAAATAAGAGAGAGTCGCACTCTATATGAGTGCGTGGATCATGACGGAGCAGCCGCCACTTGGTCGTACGAGTGGAGAGCGCCTCTTTATCCGAAATCATGAAGAGGTCCGTGAAGTGAGGAGCTGGAGATTTTACGCGGTTTGGAGGGGACGGCGGCAGTTCAGTACAATTCCGTGTGGGATGATCTGATCTTGCAGCAAAAAGATGATTTTTATTTCCATGGACGCCATAAGCGCCCGCCGTTAGATAACGTGAATGACCTATTATCTTTTGCCTATACACTGTTGTCCAACGATATGAAATCCGCACTAGAAGCTGTCGGTCTATGCTTATGTAGGTTTTCTGCATAGAAGATCGTCCAGGGCGAGCCTCCTTGGCACTGGATGTGATGGAAGAGCTTAGAGGAGTATATCCCGACCGTTTTGTTCTTACATTATTAACAAAAAATGATTCATGGCAAAGGATTTTACAAAAAAGAAAACGAGGCTGCTATGATGGACGATGATACGAGGAAAATCGTATTGAAGGCATGGCAAGAACGGAAACAGGAAAAAATGATTCATCCTTATTTGAATGAGAAAATGTCTTGGGGGCTTGTGTCCTATTGACAGGCTTTGCTCTTAGCTAGATATATTCGTGGAGATCTGGACGAGTACCCTCCATTTTTGTGGAAGTAGGTTGATCTTGTTAATACTAATTACGTATGATGTAAGTACATTAGATAGAGAAGGCAGAAAAAGACTGGAAAAGGTTGTGAAAAGGTGCGTAGACCACGGACAAAGGGTGTAAAATTCTGTGTTTGAGTGCATTTTGGATTCGACCCAGTTCCGCCGTTTAAAATATGAATTAGAAGAATTGATAGACAAAAAAGAAGACAGCCTGCGTTTCTACAACTTTGGAGATAGCTATAAAAAGAAAGTAGAGCAATAGGGGCTAAGGAAGCTTACGATATGGAAAGCCCACTGATTTTATAAGGTGCGAATGTGAAGCTCACATAAAAACCCCGGGTCCTTCGCACCTCGAAATTTGTCGAAAAGTATTAAAATTGCTATTTAACCGTAAAAGTCAATAGTTGATCCAAGCTTATTTGACATCAATTTTTGCGACAATGTGTAGAATTGATATCATTAGGGTATCAATTACTGCATTTTCGCTGTCGCACTCCATGTGAGTGCGTGGATTGAAATCCCTATCCGGATGGCTGCTGAAGCGGTTGGTTTGGTCGCACTCCATGTGAGTGCGTGGATTGAAATTACTGGCTTGCCGCCCTTAGCCTTGCTGAAATGCTGTCGCACTCCATGTGAGTGCGTGGATTGAAATTTCGATCGTGTTGCTGCTGTCTCTCGACTTGGCGTCGCACTCCATGTGAGTGCGTGGATTGAAATAAATACTCTTTTTGATCCATATGTACCTCCTTTGAGTCGCACTCCATGTGAGTGCGTGGATTGAAATTAGTTCGTCATATTCCCGAGCCATTTCTAAATTGGTGTCGCACTCCATGTGAGTGCGTGGATTGAAATTTGCGCCAAATGACTGAGGGGTACACCTCAAAATTGGTCGCACTCCATATGAGTGCGTGGAATTGAAATCCTATTGCGATCTGTCCTTTAGTGGTGTTTGCACAAAGTCGCACTCCATGTGAGTGCGTGGATGGTATGAAAAAGAAGGCTTGTTTCGTGGCCTGCCCAGCAGTGAATAGGTGCAAATTTCTTCTTAACGGATTTCTTATTCGACAAATTCCCCCTTACTTTTATGCAACAATTAACTAACATTTACAATGGTTGAAGTATAAATTAAGGTGGGAGTTGCTGCTTATGAGAATTTCCATGAGTAAGTTTTTAAAGCGCTATGCAGCGATTTTGTTGGGCTACGCAATATGTATAGGGTTATTTTACGCTTTGGGATATAAGATGAGCGCTATGGGAATCTATGCAATTTTGACAGGAATGGTGACTGGAGAAATAATCAACTTCACATTATCAAAGCGAGAGAAATGAACCTATGTATCCCTTGATTGCATCAACATCAGAGGATTTTTCATGTAATTTAAAGGTCCAACAGAGTTTCTGCATGGGACCTCACCTCTATACTATTACTGGTGAGAATCCACATGGGGTAATGAATTAGTCATGTCAACTCTGTGAAACCTTTTACTTGGATCAATCCAATCATTTCAGGAAGTCACTCGTTCAACATGTCTCAATATGTGTAAGTTATGCTGAATTTTCGCTATAAACATTAGTTGCATAATATATTGACAGATGGTTAATTATGGAGAAGAATAGAGGATTATTTTTAAAATAATGGAATTTTTATGTGAAGGGTGGTTATGAATTGAAGCATACACCTACGATTTCAGCGGAGTTTGAGGATTATCTAAAACAAAATGATATGACGTTGAGTCAATTTGCCGAATATTCAGGGGTTCATCAAAGAACGCTTAGTAATTGGATTACTCAGCATCGTCCTGTTTCCGTACAGCAGCTAGACCGAATCACTGTGGCTATGGATTTGCCAGAAGGCTATTTTTACAATCTATACATAGAAAATTACATCATTGACCTTTCCCCGAATTTTAGGCGAATCGAGCCATTATTGTATCGTTGTGCGGAGCTGGACAAGCTGGATGCTATCCGTCGAATGGTTGGGCATATCATGGATAATCCGCTGTATGCGTCAAGGCTATTTGATGTTGCAGAAGCATTATTTGAACAGGGACGACATGCTGCTGCGCTGCCTCTCTATGAGAATGTCGCAGAAGTGGAGAAATATCAGCATTCTGAACGCTTGGCCATCTGTCAATATCGTATATTCTCGATTCAAGTTGGAGATGATCAGAGCCGTAATCTCAAGGCAGCAACGCTTTTTGAACCCTTCGTGGAACGTCTGGATGAAATAGACCAGCTTGATGCGCTTAAAGATTTGGCGAATGTGTATCGATCTTTGCGCTTGTGGGACAGGCTTGATGTGACCGCTCGAAAAATGAGAGATAAAGCGGAAATCCAATATACATTAGAGCATCAACAGAAAAAGCGAAAGTCTGCGGAAATTGAAAAGAGGCTGAGCCGTCCATTGTTTGTGTATATCACCTATGCTGATTTATTGTGTGCAAGTGTCTGTGAAGCCCAAGGTGATTATCAACAAGCTCTACAATATACATACGCCTACGTTAATTTAGATTGGGTCAAAGAGACAGATGAGGATACTCTGCATTGGATTAAACTATTTCAAAATTGGGCGCTATGTAATACTTACGTTAATAAATTATTATCCGGAGATATAAGTGTGCTTCCGGATTATGTTGAATATATTAGTGTATCATCAAACACCACTAAAGAAATGGTTACTCAACTATTGAATATTATGATGGCGGCTAACCGATTTCAAGTTGATGTGGATGAAGTACTTAAGCAGTTCGAAGCGGAGATAGATTCGATCACCCAACAGCAACCATCTGCTGATATGTACACTCATCAAGTGGTTCCAGAACAATCAACGCGTTTTAAATATGAACTGGCTAAATACTACTTAAATAAAGGTAATTACTCATATGGATTTAAATACTTACTAGACGTTTTATCTAAATCATTAGTCATTAACAAAGAAGCCTTTTTCATTAGCTGTATAAGATTATTTGAGCAGTTCAAACAATTTGCAGACTTTAGATTGTGTACAAAGTATGAAAGTTTAGTTAGAGAAGGGCGAAAAGAAAGATTATTTTATTATTAATAGTTATTAAACATTTCTCAGTATTTATTCCAAGCCGAATAAAATAAAATGTATATGGAAAACGAAGAAGGCAGAATGTTGCTGTGCAAGTGATGCGGTCGCATTTGCCATGGATTTTAACCCTATCTGACTTTATTCATGAAATACAGGGGCGGTGACGATGGGAAGCAACATCGGGCTGCGTAGCAAAGCAATAGTTGAATCTTAAGTTCATCTTGTAGGAGTCTGTGGCACTTTAAATAAACATAAAACGCCAAAAAAGTGCCTCTGGAATGCTCCAGAAGCACTTTTTTTGTCGAGCAAATTTTCAAAAAATCCAAAAATTTACGTTTTGTATTAGGATATGACACAGAAGGGGGAATCATGCTGATGAATCCAGGTGTGACTTTACTTCGTGTCGAACGGGCCAGAAAAAGACTGTACTAAGTCCAGAAGAAATATGGATTTTTAACACATCCCAAAGTGATTGAACAATCCATGAAACTGGATGAACTATTGAATATATACCAAATATACAAAATGAAATCTTAACAAATGAGTTCATGACATGTTGCTAAAGGAAGAGTGTGAAATCCAATCTCCAATCTCCAAACCCCAATCAAAATTCTAAATCTATACTATGAAGAGGTGATAACGTTGTTGAACAAACGAAATCCTGTAACTCCTTTTGGCTGGAAAATCAAACAAAATCTAGTTGAAATTCAAATGGATCAGAGAACTTTTTGTGATACCTACCATATTCCTGCTAGCCGCTTGTCCAATCTCATTCATGGAACACGTAAGGCCAAAAAATATAGAGTACAAGTATGTCAATTGCTTGGGATCGAAGAATAACCCCCTCTCTCCCTTATGGAAACAGGGCATCCTAATGATATATAAGCTACAGTGGCAAAGGACTCCAGGTTTCTTTAATATAGATTGTACATAGGAAGCTTAAAACAAGGAGTGATGGGGATGTTCTCCAGAATGGCAGAGCAGAAGATTGCCGAGGCGATGGCCAAAGGTGAATTTGATCATTTACCGGGAGCGGGCAAGCCACTGGTCATCGAGGATTTGTCACATGTTCCAGAGGAGCTGCGGATGTCGTACAAGCTGTTGAAGAATGCAGGCATTTTACCGGAAGAGCTTCAATTACAAAAGGAATGTGTCCAGCTACGTGATTTGCTTCACGCTTGTCATGAGGCAGGAGAGCAACAACGGATCAGTCGCAGGCTGACTGAAAAATCACTACGTCTCCGTATGCTGCTGGAGGAAAGAGGGCTGAATACGTCGTCTGTATTTTATGAATATGAGTCCGCTATGCGTAAGCGATTGGAGGAATAGAAGCGAGAGGAGCAAAGGGCGGATGCCCCTGCCCGTACATTTTAATCTCCGTGCTTTACCTCATTACCGTTGCAGTGCAGATAATCTTGTGAGGCATTGTTTCGTCAGGATGACAGGTTCTTTGGGCAGCTTATCCAAATGAAAGTCATCGATTAAATCCTCAGCCTTCACAGGCTCAGGTGAATCCAGCAGCCCGGAAAAATAGGCGAGCCAGCCAATGACTGCTTCCGGTGTGACCCCTTGTCGGCGCATAGCTCGGAGTGCTACGCCACCATGTCGTTTGGCCAGCCTTCGCCCATCAGGGCCTAGGACAAGGGGGACGTGTGCGAAATGTGGCGGCTGCAACCCCAAAGCTTGGTACAGCAATAGCTGACGGGGCGTTGAATCGAGAAGATCATACCCGCGTAGTACGTCGGTCATATACATATCCGCATCATCGACAACGACAGCCAGCTGATAGGAAAACATGCCGTCAGCTCGTTTGACGATAAAATCGCCCCCCTCAGCCGCACCAAAGGCCACATGACCTGCTACCTGATCATGAAACGAAATAACGGCATCTGGATGTTGCGGTACTTTAAAGCGAAGTGAAGGAAGTTTATGCTGGGCTTTGGCTACGACATCTTGAGAGCTAAGGTTACGACATGCCCCCGAATACGCAGGCCCTTCACCAGACAGTCCATGTGGAGCATGGGCGGCGGCCAGAATGTCGGTCCGACTGCAAAAACAAGGATACAGTAAATCTGGCCTCTGTAGTTTCTCCAATGCAGACTGGTAGCGTTCCAGCCGTTGGCTTTGAGTGTAGGGGCCGTAGGGACCGCCTACGTCGGGTCCTTCGTCCCAATTCAGCCCGATCCAGCGCAAGTCTTCCATAATCCCTTGCGCCAACTGGCTGCGAGCTCGCGTCATATCAATATCTTCCATGCGCAAAATATAGGTTCCACCCAGGGAACGAACGTGCAGCCAGGATAATAAGGCAGTACGAGCGTTTCCTAAGTGTATCCATCCCGATGGTGTTGGGGCAAATCGCCCTCTGATGGGTTGGGCCTGTAATTCCATACGAAAGTGACCTCGATTCTGTGTTCCGTCCTTCAGCAATCCATATCAACTATATTATAAAACGATCTTGCCGCGAGTGCATCCCGACAGGTATAGGAGCTAACACAGAAAACTTACATAGCTGCGATGGCCAGACGGGAAATTTAAATATCTGTATAATAGATTTAGAAGAATTATGCACGACAGACCGAAGAGAAGTTCCAGAGGGGCAGCTTAACCTTTTCTATTCAGTGCTCGATAATTACAGGTAATGAAAAATTCAAAATAATAAAGGAATTAAAACTTAGATTCTACGCATCAAGCGTATCATTGGAGAGATTTCATTGACAGATAAACAACTGCCTATTATGCAAGTGATCCCCGAGCTTAAACATACACTGCAATCCCATTCGGCGGTGGTACTGATTGCACAGCCGGGAGCGGGGAAAACGACGGTAACACCTCTGGAGCTACTGCATGAGCCGTGGCTGGCAGGGCAAAAGATGATTATGCTGGAGCCGAGGCGTTTGGCAGCGCGTGCAGCAGCAGCGCAAATGGCAAAAGCGCTCGGAGAGCCCACCGGGAAGACCGTGGGTTACCGGGTTCGTATGGATACAAAGGTAGGGCCAAACACACGGATTGAAGTGGTTACGGAGGGCGTACTGACCCGGATGCTACAACATGATCAGGCGTTGGAGGGAGTCGGGCTGATTATTTTTGATGAGTTTCATGAACGCAGCCTGCATGCAGATTTAGGATTGGCACTTGCCCTGCAAAGCCAGGCGCTGTTGCGACCGGATTTGAAGATATTGATCATGTCTGCCACCCTGGAGGCAGAGCCTGTATGTAGATTATTAGGGGATGCGCCATTGCTGGAATGTCCAGGCACTGTATTTCCGGTAGAAACCTTTCATATGTCCAAACCTTCGTCAACTTCATTAGAGTCCTTTACGGCTGAGACGGTAGAAAAGGTACTCCATGCTCATGAAGGTGATCTGCTGGTGTTTTTACCAGGGGCTAGAGAAATTCACAGAACGGAACGAGAATTGGCTTCAAAGCATTTACCAGCACATGTCAAGATCATTCCGCTGTACGGCAGCATGAAGCTGGAGCAGCAGGATGAGGCAATACGCCCGTCGGCTTCGGGCAGTCGAAAAGTGGTATTGGCCACTTCAATTGCCGAGTCTAGCTTGACCATCGCCGGAATCACGGTGGTGATCGATAGCGGACTGTCGCGGGAATCGGTATTTTCCGCGCGAACCGGCATGAGCCGTTTGACCACGGTCAAGGTGTCCAAAGCCTCCGCCGATCAGCGGCGCGGACGGGCGGGCCGCCTCCAGCCGGGCGTATGCTACCGGCTGTGGAGCGCGCAGGAGCAAGCCGCGCTCCCCGATGCCAGCCGGCCGGAAATCGCCGCGGCGGATCTGGCCCCGCTCGCGCTGGAGTTGGCGGTCTGGGGCGTGCGCGAGCCCGCCGAGCTGGCCTGGCTGGATGCCCCGCCTGAGGCCGCGTACCGCCAGGCCACAGGTTTGCTGCACCAGCTCGGCTGTCTGGATGAAGCAGCCGATGGCACTACAGGCGGCATTACCGCGCATGGGCGCGAGGTGTCCGCCCTGGGCACGCACCCGCGCCTTGGGCACATGCTGTTGCGTGCTGCGGCCCTCGGCCTGGCACCAACTGCCAGCCGTCTGGCTGCGCTGCTGCAAGAGCGTGACCCGTTCCGCGCTCATGGCGGGACGGATTTGCGCCCGCGGCTGGACGCCCTGCGCGAGGCGGCCCATGCCCGCAGTACGCACAGCCTGCTGCGGGCAGCAGACGATACGGTGATTCGCCGTATCGTGCAGGAGAGCCGGCAGCTGCTAGCCACGCTGCCAACAGCAACCGCAGCGCAGGACGAGCCTGACGGCTCCGCGGCTTGCGGGCTGCTGTTGGTCTTTGCGTATCCGGATCGGATCGCGCAGGGCCGGGGGGATGGCCGCTTTTTGCTTAGCGGCGGTCGGGGGGCGCGACTCCGACAAGTGGAGTGGATGTCGCGTTCGTCCTATCTCGTCGCCGCTGAAGTAGACGACGAGGGAGCAGACGGTGCTATTCAGTTGGCGGCACCAATTGAACTGCAAGAGCTGGTCGAGCATTGCAGTGAAATGCTGTTGGAACAAGCTAACGTATACTGGGATAGCTCCGCCTCAGCAGTGAGAGCCCGCAAGATACTGCGGCTGGGCTCACTCGTCTTAAAGGAAACGTCCTATGAGCGACCTCCGGCAGAGGAGTTTGCTGCCGCCTTGATGCAGGGTGTCCGTGAACGAGGTCTGAAGCTGCTGTCATGGAATCGGCAAACCCTCCAGTTGCAGGCGCGTTTGATTTTTATGCACTTCTCGGCGCCTGAGGACTGGCCAGACTGCACGGAATCGGCATTGCTGGATTCACTGGAATCGTGGCTGTTGCCTTTTGCTCTAGGAGCCAAAAATGTATCCGATCTGCAACGGCTTGACAGTGCTGCATTGCTGCTTGGCAGGCTGGATTGGGAACAGCGGCAGCAGCTTGATCAGGAAGCGCCGACGCATATCCGCGTACCCAGCGGTTCCCGCATTCCTGTCGATTATTCAAATCCTGAGGCACCAGCGCTGGCCGTACGACTACAAGAGTTGTTCGGTATGGGGGATACGCCTCGTATTGGACGCGGACGTGTGCCAATTGTATTGCATTTACTGTCACCTGCCCAGCGACCTGTCCAAGTGACTTCCGACTTGTCCAGCTTCTGGAGCGAGGCTTATTTTGAGGTCAAAAAGGATCTAAAGGGCAGATATCCCAAGCATTATTGGCCGGATGATCCACTGGAAGCTGTGGCGACCAATAGAGCAAAGCCAAAGCGTTAAATAGAAGCTATTTTATGCTAATCGACTTTTTGAATTTTTGTAAAACGTTTAAACGTCATTATAGTGGGGTAATGAAAAACGAACCACTCAACACTAAAATATTTGGGAGGTAACTATCATGGCTAATAACTTAAACGATTATAACGAAAAGAAAATTGTCGGTGTTTTTGATACAGAACAGGAAGCGTCTCGTGCGATTGGACAATTGCAGAGCAAAGGAATTCCAAGCAGTGAGATTTCTGTGATCACACGTGACCGTGACGATCTAAGGGCGATTAGCGAAGAGACAGGCACGAAGGCACCGGAGGGTGTAGCGACAGGTGCGGCTACAGGTGGAGTTGTAGGCGGTGTCGCTGGCTTGCTGGCAGGCATCGGGGCCTTGGCTATTCCGGGTATCGGACCTATCCTTGCCGCTGGACCTATCGCGGCTACTCTTACCGGAGCAGCTGTCGGAGCGGGAGCAGGTGGCTTGGTCGGTGGACTGGTCGGGCTGGGCATTCCAGAGGATGATGCACGTCAATACGAGACATACGTCGATCAGGGCAAGATTTTAGTGCTGGTGGATTCCGCTGACCATCACAGGGATGTTTATGATATTTTCCGCACCAACCGTTCGCTGAATGCGGATCGTTACAGAACGTATGATGATACGGTGGCGGACACGCCGCGTACAGATGTGTACACAGATACTAGAAGGAACCTGTAAACACCTTACGGCTAGTTAAGAAAGTGATGTACAGTAGGCTTTCCTATTTCCTTTGCATATAGGTTGTTTTTACAGCAGCAGTCTCCCTGAGAGGGAGGACTGCTGCTTTTACATATTTTTACTCATTGATAAACCTGAGATAAACGATGCTTTGCATGCCGTTGGCACGTTTAACCTTCTATATATTTTTACAGAATTGTCGTTATAATAGATTGAGGATTTTGCAAAAATCCTGGATTTATAAATTGCTAGATGTAACAGGAGAGTGACATGAGTCAAAAAGAGAGAATTTCCGAAGTCGCTTTGCTGAGAGGGCTGGCTTTTGCGGCCGTTGTTCTTCAGCATTCCGTCGCACACTATGCGGTTGCGCAGGGGGCGCGCATCCAGGACGGGGTATTGATGACACTTTTACTGCTATGTTCCAAATTTGCAGTTCCTGTGTTTGTATTTATCACTGGAATGGTGTTATTTTACAATTATGATGGAGCCTTAAAGTACGGAACGTTTTTACGTAAAAGATTCATGGACATCATCGTTCCTTATATCATATGGTCTCTTTTATACGAATTGGGAAATCAGCTTGCCCAAAGTGGTGGATATATTCACCCGCTGGATTTTTTCCAGAAGTTGTTGAACGGGAAAAGCAGCTATCATTTATGGTACATCGTTATGATTATTCAATGTTATGTGTTATTTCCGGTGTTTCGTTATGCCGTTCGCCGTTTGTCTGCGCTACTGCCGTCAAAATGGCGACCCGCTGCATTGGCTGGATTCGGCGTACTATATATTTTGCTCATGTTCGCCGTTGGACCCGTATACCAAGTGATGGATAAGCTCCAGCTTCCGGTCATTACCTCTTGGTTCACCCAGTACGCTGACCGGAATGTGATCTACTTTTTCTTTTATTTTGTGCTAGGAGCGGCAGCCGGGATGAACGTCAAGCGTTGGAATGCTTGGGTAACCAAAGCACAGATGATATACTGGCCGTTGTTTATCGTGATTACAGGCTACTTACTGTATGAGATGATCGGTCAGTTCCAGACGCCGCGAGGTACAGTTCTTTCCTTTAACTATTTGTCTCTGCTGCGTCCAGTCATGGCTGTATATTGCGTTGCGTCTATTTTTGTAGCTTATCGGGTAGCGACGTGGATTGCTCATAAGGGGGGACGTGTGGCGAGTATGCTGACGGCCATCGGAACGTTGTCCTATGGAGCGTATCTCATGCATGCCTTTATGCTACGTGTGACCTATTATTTTGACGAGAGGTTGTTTGCAGACTGGAGTCACGTTCTTCGTACGCTGGCTTCATTCGTTCTATGTATGATCTTTTCCGTTGCTGGAACATGGCTGCTGGCACGTTTGCCTCTGGGTAAATGGATCGTGGGGCTTCGGGTTCGTCCTCGCCCGACTGGAGGTCCGCCAGCCTTACAAAAGCAAGCCTGATTTGATAACCCAATCACATATGTTCACAAGAGTATCCCAAAGCCAAGAAATAAGGCCAAGGGATACTTTTCTATCTACATTTGTTTAATAGTATACATGCTGATAGACTGGATGTTCCTTTACCAGTAAAGTGAAGGCACATCCATATGGGGAGGGTCGCTAAATGAGTGGTCCAGATACAAGAAGCGTTTTTCCGATGAAAAATATTAGAAGTCTGTGTTTTTTGAACAATGTAGTGGTTAATCCATATATCGAAATCGGGGATTATACCTATTATGACGATGATGATAACCCTTTGGATTTTGAGAAAAATGTCCTTTACCATTTTGATTTTATAGGGGACAAATTAAAGATTGGTAAGTTTTGCGCGATTGCAGCCAAAGCTAAATTTATTATGAATGGCGCTAATCATAATACAAATGCGTTTACCACTTTTCCTTTTGGAGCGTTTGGCGGAGATTGGGAAGTTGGTGTACCCAATTTAAGTGGGGGCTACAAAGGGGACACTGTGGTTGGAAATGATGTCTGGATTGGCTACAATGCTAGCATTATGCCCGGAGTTCAAATTGGTGATGGCGCGATCATTGCGTCAAATGCCGTGGTGACTAAAGATGTTCTGCCATATTCCATTGTAGGAGGAAACCCCGCGAAGTTAATTCGTTATCGGTTTGATGAGGAAACTATAGCTATGCTCCAAACCCTGAAATGGTGGGACTGGGACATCCAAAAAATAACAGAATATATTCCTATTTTGACAAGTAACGATACGGAGGCCTTAAAACAATTAATCCAGTCTTCGTAATGTGTAACTTTATTTTTTTTGCTTAGTTACATTATTTCAACATATGAAAAATTCATAATAGAAAGAACAATAAAATCATTTCTCAGCGCTTCGCACACTACTCTATATCGCCACATTCTATATCTCTCACCATCTTAAAACAGGTCACAAGGGATGGAGAGTTCTCATAAACTCTTATCTCATCAAAGGAAATAGTGTATGGACGCAGAGTGGTTTATAATGGAAGATAAGGTGCACGAATAAGGTGTGGAGGAGGCTGTGAAATGGCGTTTATGATATCCCAGCGGGCTTTTATCAAAATTTATCTGATCACAATGGTGGAGAGGCATCGCGGTTATGGATATCAGATGCTCGAATCGATGAAGGATGAGTTTAGTGGCTTTGGATATGTTCCGCCTCAGAGCGAGGTTTACCGGGCGCTGCATGAGCTGGTACAGGAAGGCGTTTTTTACCGTACCAAGCGATTGAAAGGAACAGACCCGCGCGTGGATTTTCAGGAGATTGTACTCTATCACTTTACAGATGATGGGGAGGAGAAAGCACGATTGTACAAGAAGCAGGTCAAAGCTGATTTGGACCGTTGCTTAGGTATGCTGCATAAAGCGGAACAAGACAACTATTCCTAACCACGAAAGGATGAGAATGATGGGTAGAAAGCTGAAATGGGGAATTTTAGGCACTGCGGAGATCGCACAAATCGCTGTAATTCCTGCGATTCAGCAATCTGAACGCGGAGAAGTGCTTGGGATTGCTAGTCGTAATGCGGATAAAGCCGCTGAGGCCGCCCGGGAGTTCGATATTCCAAAAAGTTATGGAAGCTATGATGAACTGTTGGCTGATCCCGAAATCGGAGCGGTGTACATTCCGTTGCCAAACCATCTGCATGAAGAGTGGACCATTCGGGCAGCGGAGGCTGGGAAGCACGTTTTGTGTGAAAAACCATCTTCTCTTAGCTCGGCTGGGACAAGCCGCATGATTGAAGCATGTCAACGTGCAGGAGTGATCTTTGCAGAGGCTTTTATGTATCGCTATCATCCCAAACATCGAAGAATTAAGGAAATTATCAATAGTGGGGAAATTGGTGACATTCGCGGCCTCCATTGCACGTTTACGTTTAACAATACCGATCAGGCAGATAATGTGCGCTTTAATAAAAACATGGGCGGCGGCTCGCTATATGATGTGGGCGTCTATCCGATATCAGCCGCTCGTATGTATTTGGACCGGGAGCCGGAGGCAGTGACGGTACATGCCTTATTTTCCCCGGAGCATGACAACGTCGATATGATGGCTTCCGGCTTGCTGGAATTCCCGGGTGGAGTCAACCTTACTTTCGATTGTGGCATGTGGGCAGCCAACCGTTCCAACATGGAAATTCTCGGTAGCAAGGGTACGATTGCGATGCCCAAAATGTTCGGTTGGGAAAGAACGTCTGTGGTACCGCAAATTTTCGTCCACGTCGGTTCGGTTACGCGTGAGGAACGTCTGAAAGGTTTTAATTCCTTTGAACTGCAAGCGGATGCTTTTGCTAAAGCGGTGCTTGACGGTGTCCCGTTGCCGTATGAGCCAGAAGATGCGGTGAGCAATATGAAGGTGATCGACGCTTGTATTGAGTCAGCTCGCAGTCGGAAACGGATAGAAATTGGATAAACGGGATCACCGTATTCCCGTAAGGCATAAAAAAGCAGCTTGTCCAAAGGACAAGCTGCTTTTTTAGATGAACGAATACATAAGCGTATAGCATTACATATTTTCATCATAATCGGTGACATCACGCTTGGCGGCAGTTGCAGGCGAGTTCGATGTACCGTATTTTTCTACGGCATCCCATGCGCCCGCATCGTCAAATCGTCCTGCATTTCGTTGGCGAATCTCACCTGCACCCTTGGGTGGCGGAGTCATGACCTGTTCCTCTACCGGGCGGTCATTCGATAATTCTCGAGTTGGCGTGTGCTCGACGGTATAGGCTGTATATGGAATGGCTTGCAACCGTTCAAAAGGAATTTCTTCACCGCTCTCCACACATATCCCGTACGTTCCATCCTTCATCTGTTGAAGGGCTGCATTGACCTGCTCCAGCTCGTCTTGCAGCGAATCATTAATCGCCAGATCACGGGACCGTTCAAAGGTTTCTGTCCCTATATCAGCGGGATGGTTGTCATAGGACGAGAGCTCACCTGTAGAATCTGTCAGTGTTTCTCCCAATGGAGCGTTTTCCTGACCGTTTTGTTCAAAATGCTTTTCTAAATCCTTTTTCTGCTCCAACAACATATGTTTCAGCTCTGCAAGCTGCGAATCGTTCAAGTGGTTCATGATCATCTCTCCCCTTCGTGGTCTGGATAAGTGACACGTATGCTCTTTTATACCCGTTCATAGGGCTGGGCAATCAGCAGAGACTTTTATTCCCAGCCTAGAATGTGATATAAAAAGAATAGTGTGTTAAGGAGGGAATAACCGATGGATGAACATATGAAGCGTCGTCTGGATAAGCAAAAGCAGTTGTTTAAGCAACTGGGCATTCAGCTGGACGCGCTCTCCATTCATGAGAAACAGTTTAAGAATAAAATGCGCGGCTATGATCCGGACGAGGTGGATGCCTTTCTAGATGAAGTGATCAAGGATTACGAACGCTTTTATGCGAATATAGCCGACCTGATGGACAAGTGGCAGGAGCAGCAGGCAACCATACGTGATTTGAAAAATGCACCTAAGCCTGCCGCCGACCTTAATGGACTTGACCGTCGTCAACTGGAGGATATCGTTAAGCAGTTGGAATATAGTGTACGCCAATTAAAAGTGCGAGTACGTCCTGAAAATGACTATTTTCCGGAGTAAGGTGCAGTAAGCACTGTGTTGCTGCCTCTATTGTGGTATGATGGAAACATGCATTTTACCAAACATTTAATGAGGCACACACATAAAGGTGGTTAACATGAGTACCCATTTTTCCGTTAGTATCCATTGTCTGCTTCTTCTGGCTGAAGGGGCACCGGAGCGAATGACATCGTCACTTATTGCTTCCAGCATCAATACAAACCCGGTAGTTGTGAGAAGGATTATGAGCCGACTCAAGCAAGCGGGTTTGGTGGATTCGTCGCCTGGAGCACGCGGCTTTCGTCTAAGCATGTCCAGTTCAAACATCAATCTGAAAATGATCTATGAGGCGACCAAGGATGAAGGTCCGTTGTTCGCCATCCATACCGATAGCAATCATAATTGTGAGGTAGGCAGGAACATAGACGCATTGTTGGATGGTTTATATACCGTGGCAGAGCAGAAAATACAGGCATTTTTCGAGACCGTTACGCTGCGAGATCTGGAGCAGGCACTTCAGCAGCGCGTAGGGCAACAAAGTTCATCTGTGTAAAGACGCTGGTAAGGAGAAATTGATATGAAAATCATCGTACTTTCAGACACTCATATGCCTTATAGAAGCAAAACACTGCCTAGTCGGCTTGTACAGGAGTTAAAAGGCAGTGACCTCATTCTCCATGCCGGAGACTGGACGGATTGGTTCGTATATGAACGTCTAGCTGAATTTGCGCCTGTGCAAGGCATTGCCGGAAACAATGATGGAATGGACATCGTGGAGCGTTTAGGCTATCAACGAATCGTTGAAGCCCAAGGCAAGCGGATCGGTATGGTTCACGGTCACGGCTGGCGAGGAACGACAGAAAATATCGCATTGAATACGTTTAAGGGAGAAAAGCTGGATTGCCTGATTTATGGACATTCGCATATTCCGGTGGTCAAAACGATTGACGGTCAGCTTGTCCTTAATCCGGGGTCTCCGACGGACAAACGCGGCGAAGACGAATATTCATTCATCGTGCTGACGATTGAAGCTGATCAGATGGAAGCACAGCTTGTTCTTTATCCAGATAAACATTGATTTAAAACCAACAACTGTTGATTAAAGGGGAAGCTATGGCTATTTTTGAGTTAGAACCAATGAAGCATCATGTGTTGATCTGCAATGGAGGCACATGTATGCGACATGAGGGTGAAGAAGTTACACAGGCAATTCGGGATGAAATTCGTAAACAAAATGCAGAAGCATATATTCACACGACCAGAACTCGCTGTAATGGGCGTTGTCATGATGCTGCGGTTGTGATCGTATATCCTCAAGGGGACTGGTATGGTCAAATGACCCCCGACTCGGGGACTCAACTGGTGCAGAAGCTCGTAACGGGAGAGAAGCTGGAACCTCATCTTTTTCATGAGTGTACAGGTCAATCCAGCTCGGAATAATCCAATCAACCATCTATAACTACATGAGTAGAGAAAATCTTTGCAGAGATTTTCTCTTTTTTGCGTTTAATCCCCGATGTGAAAGGTAAAAGTATATTGTGGACACCAATCCGATAGGGAGGGAAGTAAAATGGCCCCATTTGAAGATAACCTGCACGATCAGAATCAGCAGAAAGGACAGACGGGGAAAGGAACAACGGAGTCTCAACATCAGAAACAGTCGATCAATCGAGATCATGCAGAGCAGTATCCGACAGAGCAGGAAAGCTTGTTCGACCGTTTTGAGATCGAGCAGACGGTAGACGCCATTCCTGTAGAGGATTTGAAGATGGAAAGACAGGAGGAGAGAGACAAGGATGCAACCAAGCACACCTCTTCCAGTGAGAAAAAATATAATGGTGGCGTATAATCATCAACTAACTGGTAATATTTAAAAAGAAATCTCTTGACTTTAAGATATATGTAATGTATATTAAGTTACGAAAAGTAATTAATTTTTCTCAGGAGGTAACAAAAAAATGGCTAAAGACTTCTTCACAGCTCTGAAAGACAGACGCTCCTATTATGGTATTAGCAAAGAACAGGTTATTTCTGACCAACGGATTCAAGAGATTGTAGAGGAAGCTGTTAAGTACACACCTACCTCTTTCAACTCCCAAACTTCACGTGCTGTAGTGTTGCTCGGAGAGCATCATGATAAACTATGGAATATTACAGAAGATATTTTGCGTGAGGTTGTAGGCAATGAGGAGCAATTCAAGTCTACTGCCGAGAAAATGAACGGTTTCCGCAGCGGATACGGAACAGTCTTGTTCTTTGAAGACAATAACGTGGTAGCTGGTCTGCAACAACAATTTGAAGCCTATGCGGACAATTTCCCAATCTGGTCCAACCAATCTAATGGTATGCTGCAATTGGTAGTATGGACGGCTCTGGAGCAAGAAGGACTGGGGGCATCCCTTCAGCATTACAACCCATTGATTGATGAAAAAGTGAAAAACGAATGGAACATTCCTGAGCATTGGAAACTGATTGCTGAAATGCCATTTGGTAAACCGACATTCCAACCAGGTGAAAAAGAATTCCAGCCTGTTGAAGAACGCGTAAAAACATTTAAATAATTTTCACGATAGATTGACGTTTCAGGTTCGGCCTGGTAAAGCACTGTGGGTATCCACAGTGCTTTTTGTCATTCCATTTTTAAGGAATGTAAGCTATTGATATGTACGGACACAGGGGTTAATTCATCCGTTAGTGGGTGATATTATGTTTAAAATTGGATGAGAAGTTTACATTGGTGTTATTGCGGTTTTATGCAGATGTCTAGGATAACGCGATTCAAAGGAGGAAAAGTGATGAACTATGATTGCATTATTGTTGGTGGGGGAATTGCCGGATTGCAAGGAGCGATTCAATTGGGGAGATACAGCAGTCATCGAGTTCTAGTAATAGATTCGGGCTATGGTCGATCTACGCTGTGCCACCAGTATCATAATATTTTGGGCTTTCCTGACGGAATTTCTGGTGAAGAGTTGCGACGGCTTGGACGTAGTGAAGCCACGAAACTAGGTACTGAGTTTATTGAAGGGAAGGCGGTAAAAGCTGTCAAAAGGGATGAGCTTTTTGACATTCAAGTGGAGGAAGGCTCCGTGTATTCGTCTAAGACGCTGTTGTTAGCTACAGGGCTAACGGACCGTTTTCCAAAGCTGGATGGATTACAAGCCTGCTTGGGCAACAGTGTATATGTGTGCCCGGATTGTGACGGTTATGAGGTTCAGGATCGCAGCACGGTCGTCATGGGAGCAGGCAAAGCAGGAGCTTCCATGGCACTGATTTTATCAGCGCGCACCGATCAACTTGTTTATGTCAATCATGAGCGTTCAGAGGTGCCGGACGAGCTGATTGTGAAGCTGCGGGAAAAAGGAATTGGCTATAAGGAAGCAGCCATTTCTGAGATTATAACCGGAGAACCGGGCTGTTTTGAAGGAGTGCGGCTGGCTGATGGACAAGTGGTTCGAGCAGAGCGAGGCTTTTTAGCTTTTGGCAGCAATCATGTTCATTCAGAGCTGGCAGAGCAACTGGGTGTACATCTGCTGCACAATAAGCATATTGAAACTCATCCGCGCAGCAAAATGACAAATGTGGAAAATGTATGGGTAGCCGGGGACTTAGGAGCTCATGCCGAGCAAGCAACTGTGGCGATGGGAGAAGGGGCTATGTCAGCGATTTGGATACACAAGGTATTAACTGGTATGAAAACAAAAGTACCGCAGCACTGAGAACTGCGGTTTAGAACGATGGGCGTGTACTCGTTGGGAGTTGAAGTTCAAAGCGTTTAAATTGATCGCTAATGCTATACTTACGTAAAATTTCCGCTTGTTTGTTACCGATGAGATCAAAATGCGGATACGGCTGACGCTGATGAATATATTGGGGGTCTAATCCGTTTTGGTTGCACCATAAGCGCAGCTTGTCCAAATCAGAACATCCTACCTTGGTAACGGTTGTAATGCCTGGAAAGCGATCATCCAGCCAGTAATGTGTCAGAAAAGCAATTTCACCACCACTGACCTTTCTTTTCCAGGCCATAAGCTCCTGGCGGGTAATGCCAAATGCCATCGTTCTCATCCTTCCTTGGCCCATTCTGAAATTATGAGCTGCTGACGGTTGTCCCATTATTTTCGTACTATAGTTTGTATTATGATCCACGTGGGGTAACACAATAACAGGAGACCATGTGTGGCGACCTCCTGTTAGCAGTTAAAGCCATCTCTCGGCCCAGCTCTCCACACCATTCAATGCATCACCTAGCTCTTTACCCTTGCGTGTCAGCGAATACTCAGTACGCACAGGCCGCTCTGTGATGACATTGCGAAGGATCAGGCCGGAAAGCTCTAGTTCCTTGATGCGTTCGTTCAGCATGCGTTTGCTAAGATCAGGTATGGAGACGTGAATTTCACTAAATCGTTTGGGATGTTCCATCAAAGTATGAATGATGAGAGCGGTCCATTTTTTGCTGATGATCTGAAAGGACTGTTCCACCTTACCGCACAAAAGCTTAGGCTGCCTGTCGTCGCTCATCTGAATCCCCTCAATTTCATTGTTGTTTTAAACAGTATACTAAAAGTAACTCTGTATACCAATAGTAACTATAACGCTTTGTATCAACTGTGACATATTTAACAGTTTTTTCTCTTTCCTTTCGTCAATCATACCACAGAAAACGTTATCATTACAGGATATATCGAATGTTCACGATTTCGCTAAAATTTGATTGACTTGCCCCTTATTTTGGGTGTATTATGGGTTACGTTAATTCCTCAGGTAACTTTTAATAACCTCATCTTTATAATGGGAAGAAGGAATAATTCATGGATTCAATGACATTTGTCTTATTTGGAGCGACAGGGGATTTGGCGAAACGCAAAATTTACCCTGCCTTGTATAATTTGTTTGTAGAAGGTAAAATTCCGGCTTCCTTTTCTGTAATTGGGATGGGGCGTCGTGAAGTGGCGGACGAGCAATTTCAAAGTAATGTAGAGCAATCCATTAAGGATTTTTCCAGACACGTGAATGAAGACCGTGCACAGATGGATCAGTTCTTAAGTGCTTTCCGTTACAGCGCATTGAATGTCAACCACCCGGAAGATTATAAAAAGCTGCTACAGCTTGCTGAGCAACGTGAAAATGACTTGGGAATTCCGGGGAACCGCATGTTTTACTTATCGGTGGCACCGGAATTTTTTGATGTGATTGCCCACAATATTCGGGAAAGTGGTTTAGCTGAAACAAAGGGTTGGAAACGGCTCATTATCGAAAAGCCATTTGGGCACGATCTGGAATCCGCACGTGAGCTGAATGATCGCCTGAGCAGAACCTTTGCTGAGGATGAGATTTATCGTATTGACCATTACTTAGGTAAACCCATGGTACAAAACTTGGAAGCCTTAAAATTTGCTAATCCATTGCTTCAAGGGATATGGAACAATCAATACATCGCCAATGTGCAAATTACCGCTTCCGAGACTGTAGGGGTGGAGGAGCGAGCGGGATACTACGATCATTCCGGCGCTATTCGTGATATGGTACAAAATCACATGCTGCAGGTGTTGATGATGACGGCGATGAACAAGCCGGGACATATCACGGCTGACCAGGTACGTGACGAAAAAAGCAAGGTGATGGACGCGCTTCGTGCGCTTGATCCTTCCGATATTGCTTCCAACGTAGTTAGAGGCCAATATACCAACGGTGAGATCAACGGAAAAGCAGTTCCTTCCTATAAAGAAGAGCCGGATATCGGACCTGATTCGCAAAATGATACTTTCATTTCAGCTCGCCTATGGATTGACAACGAACAATGGTCGGGTGTGCCGTTCTATATTCGTACCGGCAAACGTATGAAAGAAAAATCTACTCGTATCGTTGTGGAATTCAAAAAGGACAGCACAGATCCTTATGCCGCTCAAGGGCAACCGACTGACCCGAACTTGCTGATCATCCATGTTAACCCGGATGAAAAGGTAACGCTGCGTCTAAATAGCAGAGACCCGCTAAACGCTGGTCAACTGGAAACGGTTCTGATGAATTATCATTCCGAGGCCAAGGATGTACCAGAAGCCTATGAGCGCCTCATCTTTGATGCGCTGCGCGGCGATTCCACCTTTTTTGCTCATTGGAACGAAGTTGAGCTTTCATGGGTGTGGGTTCAACCTGTACTGGAAGCTTTTGCTCGTGGTGAGGTTCCACTGCATACGTATGCAGCAGGCTCTTACGGTCCAGAAGCTTCAGATCAATTGTTGGAAGAACAAGGTTTTACATGGTGGCTGGACGAAAAGTCCGAAAGCACTGAAAAAGCAGTCGTTCGTTCTTAACACCAATAAGAAAGTATATACAAAATATGTTTGCTACGGCAGGAGGCCTTTACTATGCAAGTAGGATTAATTGGTTTGGGAAAAATGGGCTTGAATCTCGGAAAAAATTTGATCGATCATAAGCATGAACTTGTCGCTTACGACGTCAATGCGGCCGCAATTCAAGAAATGAAGGATTATGGAGCTAAAGGTGCTTCTACATTGGAAGAGCTTGTACAGGCAACTCAATCCCCTAGAGTATTATGGATTATGGTTCCTCACCAAATTGTTGATTCTGTGCTGGATCAGCTTCAACCGATGTTGTCCAAAGGGGACATCATTATTGAAGGTGGTAATTCTCATTACAAAGAGTCTATTGCTCGTCATGCCCGTCTTCAAGAACATGGTATCAGCTTCATGGATGCTGGAACTTCAGGCGGGATGGAAGGCGCACGTAATGGCGCTTGTTACATGATCGGTGGCGATCCGGAAGCTTGGGCGGTTGTTGAGCCTATTTTCCGTGACACAGCAGTGGAAAATGGATATCTGTATGCAGGTAAATCCGGAAGCGGACATTTTCTGAAAATGGTTCATAACGGTGTGGAATACGGCATGATGGCTTCCATCGGTGAAGGATTTGAAGTGCTAGAAAAAAGCAGCTTTGACTTTGATTATGAACAAGTAGCGCGCGTGTGGAACAACGGTTCTGTTATTCGCTCTTGGCTGATGGGCTTGACTGAACGTGCATTTTCCAAAGATGCAAACCTGGACGAAATTCGTGGGGTTATGCACTCTTCTGGTGAAGGAAAATGGACGGTTGAGGAAGCATTGGACATTCAGGCCGCAACTCCGGTCATTGCCTTGTCCCTGCTGATGCGCTATCGTTCTCTTGATGCGGACACGTTCAACGGGAAAGTGGTTGCTGCGTTGCGCAATGAATTTGGCGGTCACGCGGTAGAAAAGAAGTAATAACAATATAAGTTAGTATCTATCCCCGTAGCTTCACAACTGCGGGGATATTGCTATATGTTTTGTCGTTTATTGGATTTTTGCAAAACCTGCATATGCATATTTTTCCTTGTATATCCGCACAATAGGTGAAAAAGGCGGAAGGATGAATAGCAAATGTGCAAGAGGTTTTCGTTATCGGCTGATTTGGATGAGGTTAGGGATCATTTTGGTATACAACGGGTGATGTATTATTACAAAACACGCTATAACATGAGTCCCACCCAGCATGTTCCAATTGTGCTGCATCAGGATGGAGAACGAGTACTTGATGAATTCCGCTGGGGATTTATTCCCTACTGGGGCAAGGATTGTGTCAATGCAGACTTGAATACGGTTCGGGTAAATCCAAGTTATCGCAAGATGGCGGAAACCCGGCGTTGTATCATTCCATGCAATGGATTTTATTATTGGCGAAAATTGGGTAAACGCATGTGTGCTGTACGAGTGGTATTGCCGGAACAGAAGATGTTTGCGGTCGCGGGGCTATATGAAGTATGGCAGGATAGTCGTAAGGAGCCTTTACGCACCTGTACGATGATGACAGTTCAGGCCAATACGGATATACGTGAATTCGATACCCGTATGCCGGCTATTTTGGAAGCTGACCATATAGATTCATGGCTGAATCCGTCTGTACAGGACATAGATGAGCTGCTACCTCTACTACGCACGTATGAGCAAGGAGACATGAGCATCTATCCGGTGACCCCACTGGTGGCCAATGATGAACATGATAACCGTGAATGCATTCAGGAAATGGATTTGCAGTGGTCCTGGATTAAACCTTAAACGTATGGAGATTTTCATCCATGATTGATCATAAGCTTCCCGCCGCCTGCATAGGTATGTATTGGGGAACAAGCGTCATGATCCGGGGAGAGGGGAAACGGCCGAAGGAGTATCTCATATGGGATGGAGGCGATTGGAATGAGTAACGATACACTCATCCAGCTGCTGGTGCTCATGGTGACGATCATCGGTCTGGTCCAAAACCGGTAAGTGGCAGGTTCCAGAAGGCGGGAGAATTGCCGTAGGCAATCTTCCGTTTTTTTTGTGTTAAAAAGCTCGCAGATTAAGGAAGCTTACGGTACAATAGATGCTAGACTACAGGTGACAAGACACCTGAATATACGTCTACATACGATATATTTTTAAGGGAGAGCAAATCATGAGTGAATTAACTTCATTACCACCAGCCAAAAAAAGAAAATTGCTGTTTAGCGCAGGGCTCAGCTGGTTGTTTGATGCTATGGATGTGGGGCTGCTTTCATTTATAGTCGCAGCGTTGGCAAAGGAGTGGCATCTGGGATCTGAGCAAATTGGACTGCTAACTGCAATGAATTCGATAGGAATGGTGTTCGGAGCCGCTTTGGCGGGAATTTTGGCTGATCGTTACGGCAGACGTGCCATATTAGTGTGGACATTGTTGATCTTTTCCATTGCCAGTGGATTATCCGCTTTGGCGACAGGTCTCGGAATGCTGCTGGTATTGCGTTTTATTGCTGGTGCAGGCTTGGGTGGGGAATTGCCTGTTGCTTCGACGCTGGTGTCAGAATCAGTGCCTGTGAAAGAACGAGGAAGAGCGGTTGTGCTGCTTGAAAGCTTCTGGGCGGCAGGCTGGATCCTTTCGGCTCTTATTGCTTATTTTGTTATTCCAAAGTATGGTTGGCAAATGGCGTTTATTCTCGGCGCAGTACCTGCGCTGTACGCTCTTTATCTGCGCAGAGCTATTGATGATTCACCGCGTTATAAGCAGCAAAGCATCAAACTTCCGCTGCGTGCACGATTGGCTTTGATTTGGTCGGGACCCCATCGCAAGTCTACGCTGATGCTGTGGATTTTATGGTTCACAGTTGTATTTTCATATTACGGCATGTTCCTGTGGCTACCGAGCATGATGTTTATGAAAGGTTTCGAACTGGTTAAAAGCTTTGAGTATGTGCTGATCATGACGCTTGCGCAACTACCAGGTTACTTTACCGCCGCTTATCTAATTGAAAAGCTAGGCCGCAAATTCGTACTGATCATCTACTTGCTGCTTACAGCAGTGTCCGCCATTTGGTTTGGCACCTCGGAAACGGCGGGAATGCTGTTGGCTGCTGGTATCTGCTTGTCCTTTTTTAATCTTGGTGCATGGGGAGCCATGTACGCCTATACTCCAGAATTGTACCCGACAGCTGTACGTTCAACTGGTGTGGGTATGGCGGCTGCGTTTGGCCGTATTGGAGGCGTTATCGGGCCTTTTGCGGTCGGTATACTCGTAGGACAGGGCGTAGCGCTACCATCTATCTTTGTGATTTTCTTCGTAGCTATCTTGATTGGAGCTGCGGCTGTATGGTTGCTGGGTACGGAAACCAAAAATCAGGAGATTGACTAACCTTTACATTCACCTGTGTAAAGATTCATAATATAAGAGAGAGGAGTGACCTGAAATGGAGCATACCTTTCTGCTCAAGGCAGACTGGAACGGGGGGCGCAACAGCGACGGCCATATTGAGGCTGGACAGTTGCGGACTGCAATTTCGATCCCGGCTGAGATGGGAGGCCCTGGTGTGGGCACCAATCCAGATGAAATGCTGCTCGGTGCCGCTGCTACCTGCTATTTGATTACGTTGGCGGCGATGATGGAGCGCGCGAGTCTCCCGGTGGCATCACTGGCGCTGGAATCCGAAGGGATTGTCGATGTAACGAATAATATTTTTACATATCGCCGAATTGTGCATCGTCCGCAGGTTCAATTGGCCGCCGATGCGACAGAATCGCAGATCGAACAAGCATTGCGACTGGCAGAGCAGGCAGAAACCTCATGCATGATCTCGCGTGCCGTAGCGGGAAATGTGGCGTTGTCCACAGAGCCCGTGGTGGAGCGCGCCTCTTAAAGCGATATTTGTAACAGGAGCAATCATTCCAATTGCCCATCATTTTTTTAATCCAAGGAGGACACAACCATGACAGCACAACAAAAATTGCTCGTATTTGCAGGCTCTTACGCCGAATTGGAAGGTAACGGAGTTTATTCGTACACTTTTAATGAACAGACAGGAGCACTTACACTACAGGATGAGTTCTCCGGCTTGAAAAATCCTACATTCCTGAATGTTGACGTCAAAAATCGGAAGCTGTATTCCATTGGAGAGACGACTTCTGCTGCAGGAGCGAAAGTAGGCGAAGCCTCTGCTTTCGAAATTGACCCAGTTAAAGGAACATTTACATTGCTGAATCGTGCGGAAAACGTGGGTGCAACAACTTGCCACATTCAGCGTGATCCATCTGATCGTTACCTTATTGTAGTCAGCTACCACGGTGGCATGGTGGGACTGGTGTCCCTGACTGAGGACGGACGTATCGGTGAGTTGCTGGATGTTAAACAGCATGAGGGCAAAGGAGCGCATCCTGAACGTCAGGATCGTCCACATCCACATTCTAGTTTCTTTAGTCCGGACGGCCGCTTCCTGTTCGTACAAGATCTCGGTCTGGATCTGATCCGCGTTTACACTATTGATGACAGCAAAGGACAACTGGTGTTTCATGGTGAAACGAAAACCCATGCAGGTGCAGGTCCACGTCATTTGACGTTCCACCCGAATGGTAAATTTGCTTTTGTCATTAACGAAGTGGATTCTTCCATTACTTCTTTTGCATATGATGCAGAGGCTGGCAAGCTCACTGAGCTTGAGAGCGTACCGACATTACCGTCTGACTTTACAGGTGAAAATACAACTGCTGAAATTGCGATTTCGGGGGATGGAGCTTATCTGTACGGTTCCAACCGTGGGCATGACAGCATTGTCGTATACGCTGTAGACGGAGCAACTGGCAAGCTGAGCCTAGTCGAGCATGTATCTGCTGAAGGAGAGCATCCACGCCATTTTGCTTTGACTCCAAATGGTGACCATATGCTTGTGGCCAACCGCGACACCAACAACATCGTTACGTTCAAAGTGGACAAGGCAAGTGGACGCTTGACCTACACCGGGCAACAAGTAACCGTATCCAAGCCAGTATGCGTACAGCCTTTTTACTTTTCCGTGTAAAAATCGTTCTACATTAATATCATGCAGAGTGACAAAGTAACGGTATGCGGCTTGTGACCGCTACGAGGACGGATCATTCTTCCGATCGCTGTTGCCCCCAGATTTCTTGTTTGTATGTTCAAGGGTAGAAATCCGGGGGCAAAGGCGAACGCTCCGCTTCTTCAGAACGATTCCGTCCTCTCCGCTGCTTTAGTGCTTTTGGCGACTCTTCACTTTTATTTATACAGACTAAAGAAATGAAGGACTATGTATATGTGTGATGGTATCAAGTGATTCACTAAGTATAGAGGATTTTTAGAAAACGGTTCGTAGATTAATCTGCGGACCGTTTTTATTTTTTACCCAGTCGTTTCTAAGAAAAGTCTTATTATATATGAATATACGATAATATTTTATATATATTCTCATAACCAATCGTTTGGACAACGAGCGCGACTTCTTCAGACGTTAATACGGATTGAAGGAGAGATAGAATCGTGATAGACTTTTTTATGGAGTGTCGTCACCTTTCGATTGGTTTGTAGGGGTACAAACGATTTTACCGAGTTGACGACTCATGTTCTACCATTTAGTGGTTAATCTACAGGGCTGTTAGAATGGTTTTACACATTAGGTTGGCTATAGTCAAAGCCGTTACGAATTTATAAACTGAACATCAGAGAATAGGCGGGAAAAATGAAAAATGGAAGAATTATGAATAAACAAGAGAGAATTGTAACAGTCTTTTTATATGGAGTTTTCATTTGTTACATCCTTTTTTTATTTAAATTATTTTTCTTATCAAGAGTTTCACTTTTGGATTTGTTAAATAGTCAAAGGACTTTAGATAGGTCAATCAATCTCATTCCTTTTTATAGTATAAAGGAATATATATTTAGCAACTCTGGCACTATAAAAAATTTCGCTTTTGCTAATGTGGTTGGCAATATAGTTATCTTTATTCCTCTTGGCACATATTTGTCATTATTCAAAAACGATAAAAGAGCAATAACCAATCTGCTATTTATATTCATAGTGAGTTTATTTATTGAAATCATTCAGGGGCTTTTTGGCATTGGAGCATCAGACATTGATGATATAATTTTAAATTGTGTGGGTGGATTAGTTGGTATTTTAGGGTATAAGTTTTTATTGTTTATATTACGAGCTGAGAAAAAAGTACGTACTGTAATCACAATACTTTCAGCAATAGGATTACCTTTTTTATTATATTTATTATTTATGATCAGATTGCGCCTCTGAATATCTTTATTGCATATGCAAGATGATACTCTACACAAAAGGTACGGTATGAATAGAAGCTTGAAAGTTGGGACTCACTTCATGTGGGTCTCTTTTCATTTTAGCCGGGCTTTAACTAGAACAAGACAGATGAAAAAAAGGTTAGAATAAAATCACTTTGAATTGAAAAACATGACATGACAATGCAGATATAATAAGCTTTAAATTATGAAATAAGATACGAATAATCTTGGCAAGAAAAGGGTACATATGTTATAAGCGGGACGGGACAAGAGCCCCCTGAGCATCTCCAATACGTAATGCAAATTCAATATAAGTGTTAGAGGCCCAAAATGAGAATGGTAGAGATAAGCTGAGTAACGAAGCGGGCAGATGGATTTCGGAGAAGCGATAGCGTTCGCCTTTGGAACCTGATTTTAACCATTTAAAATATAATTCAAAAAATCAGGTTCCAACAGCGATCGGAGAAACCATCTGAACGCGAAGTGGGATACACAAATCGACAGCCTTGGATTGCGCATATTTTACAGGAGGAGGAAACGAAATGAAAATTATCATTACACAACAGGAAGCCGTCGACAAAGGAATATGGACAGAGATCATGGGGATGTTTGCTGTAACCAAAGAGGACGAAGTATGGCAAAATGAAGAGTTTATTCTCACCGAAGAACAGGCACGTCAGGTCGGGTTATTAAGATAGCAAAGATAAATAAGACATGTTATCAAGTTTTAAGACCAAGTCTTAAAAAATCGTAACTTCTTTTTTATGTATCTGATACACTTTTTAACCGTGCAACGTTTATGATAAGTACACAAGGGTAATGAAGCTTACAGACACCGTGTACATACCCAAACGGCAAGGAGAGATCAGACATGATGAAACTAGCTTCGAAATGGACCGTATTGGCTTTAATGATGATGCTGATTACGACGGCAGGGGCAACAGCGCAAGGCTACACGCCTGTAGCAGCTGCTGAAAATCAGGAGACCGTATATATAAACCAAATGGAGATTCGTGACGGACAGATTTATTTGTCGGCAGACCCGATTGAATGGTATGAAGGCGCGGCAGCTGACAAAGCATTATTGGAGCATGAAGGAAATACAGGATTGGATGGAGCTCCAGATGGCTACTACATCGTAAATAATTCCGTGCAAAATGACGTGTATCAGGTTGCACCAGATGCTTCGGTAGAGGTGCAGATTTATGATCACACGGGTAACATAGAAGATACAGACGTGCAATGGAATGAATCGATTCCTCTGGCACAGTTTGAGAAAGATTTTGCTAAAAAGGACGTTCTGGACCTCAGTCAATTTCCATACCATGTTACGCTTCGTGAGGGTAAAGTTGTAAAAATCGTGCAGCAATTCATTCCTTAAAATAGAAGTAATCTCATTTCACAAACACGTGCTTTCACTTGATTATAGATCAGGGGAGCACGTGTTTTTTATACTTTATAACAAAAAAGAGGATATCCAGCCCATGTAGGGCGCGGATATCCTCTTCTCTTCATAATATATGATTAGAACGATTTTGCTGTGTCCACTGCACGTTGTACGGCAGAAGCAACGATTTCTTGTGCTTGATCTGGAGCTTGGTTATGTCCTTCCAGAACAACTTTCACGATGTCTTTCACTCCGAAGAAGGATAAGATGTTGTTCATGTAGTTCAAAGACATTTCAGCTGCAGCAGCTGGTCCTTCGGAATAAACGCCGCCTCTTGCATTCAACAGGGCTACTTTAGTTTCAGTTACGAGACCAACTGGACCTTCAGCAGTGTATTTGAATGTTTTACCAGCTTGGTTCAGGTAGTCAATGTACGTATGCAGTACAGCTGGAATCGTCATGTTCCAGAGCGGGAAAGCAAATACGACTTTGTCTGCTGCCAGAAATTGATCCAGGTAGCCATTAGCGATGTTTGCCAGGCGAGCTTCTTCTGCGTTCAGCTCCATGCCTCTAGCGGATTTGAACGTGCCGTTGATCATGTTAGCGTTCAAATAAGGAAGCTCGACGGAGAACAGGTCCAGCTCAGTGATTTCATCAGTTGGGTGGGAAGACTTGTAGCTTTCTACGAAGGCGTTATACAATTTAACTGTTGCAGATTCTTCAGCTGTACGATCATTAGCTTTGACAAATAATACTTTAGACATGATTTATTTCCCCCTAAGTAAGTTGAATAAGTAAGTTAAGTTAGTAAGTTACCACGTAATATTACAATATAAAGATAATATCTGTCAACACTTTTATATTAAATTTACTTTGAAAAGCTACTTTATTTTTTACACTGTAAATTTTACGTGTTTCTTTTGCAAAATATCAGTTTTGCGGTAAAATTTAAATGTAAAGTCTAATGAAGAGAATGGTTTGAGTAGGCGAAGAAGAAAATGAACATGGTGCCTGTAAGATATGGCACAATAGTTGAACGAAAAAAGGTGAGTAGCTTGAAGATAGGTTTTTTTGATTCAGGATTGGGTGGAATTACAGTATTGTCCGAGGCACTAAGACGTTTGCCAAACGAAAATTTTGTATACATGGCGGATACGCTTCATGTGCCTTACGGGACGAAAACTCCTCAAGAGGTGCTTGGTTATGTCAAGGCTTCAGTAGAAACGATCCTTAAAGAAGATGTTAAGGCATTGGTCATTGCCTGCAATACGGCTACAAGTATCGCAGTTGCGGAGCTAAGAAAGGAATATCCTATTCCGATTATTGGTATGGAGCCAGCTGTGAAGCCAGCGGTCGAGATGAACCGAGCCAATGGTAAAAGAGTTCTGGTGTTAGCCACACCATTGACGTTGAAACAATCCTGTTATGCAGCGCTGGTATCCAGAGTTGACGATCATGGGAGCGTGGACTCACTACCTCTGCCGGAGCTAGTACATTATTGCGAACAGTTGAATTTTGACCGGGCAGAAATGTTCGAATATTTTAACCGTGAGCTGTCTTCGTTCAATCTCGACATATATGGTACGGTGGTATTGGGATGTACTCATTATCCTTTTTATAAGGAAATTCTAAGGGAACTACTACCTTCTCATATTCAGTTAATTGACGGGAGCCAGGGAACAGTTAGGCGGTTGAAACAGGTGTTGTCTGAGCGTAATTTGCTGGAACCTTCGCCAAAATCCGGTCCATCGCAGGAGGGACACATTACATTTCTATGTTCTAGTCAGGATGAGGCCTATGTGCATAAGATGGAGCGGGCGCTTGAAATCTATGCGGAGCATGAAAAGATTTATTTTTAAAAGAAGAGTGGCTGGCGAACGTATGGGAGCTAAATGAAATATCCAAATCGCCAGCCGCATTGTGGATCAGACGCATGGAGGGAGGCGTGAGATGGATGTTCAACTGATCCTGAATGAGCTTCACGAAACGGGCGTGCTTGAAAGCCATATGCGAAATCTCAAACCGCTGACTGGCGGAACTTCGAGCAAAGTGGTAGTTGTCATGGACGGAACTAAGCCACGATACGTGATTAAGCAAAATGATCCCGCTGTCGTAGAAGCCGAGGCAGAATTCTTACATACCTATGTACAGATTGAGAAACTATCGCGTTTGGTTTATGTAGATCCGTTGCACCGTTATTTGGTATACACGTTCAGGTCAGGGTTCACACAGTATCATGGAAGAAACAAAAGCGATTTGTTGCTTCGTCTGGCAACGGAGGTGATCTCGCACTACAAGCCTTGTGGTGAGGAACGTCATTATGGTTATCCGGATCACCCGTTTGTGGAATGGAGAGATTTTCTGCTGCACAGAACGAAGGAATCTGGAAAGATCATACAAGGCGTTTTACCCCGAGAGAATCATTGGTTCGTTCATACCCTTGTGGCTGGATTGCCGCAACGTAATATTAAATATTTGCTTCATGGTGACTGTGGGGTACATAATTTTGTGTTTACCGAAAACGGCACATTGACGGGTATTATTGACCCTGATCCAGTGGTAGGAGAACCTCTGTATGATCTGATATACGCCTTTTGTTCTTCACCGGATAGGCTGACCGTCGATACTATTTTGCCTGCCTTAGAGAAGCTTGAGCCGGAGATGACAGGGGAATACGAGCTGAACAGGGAAGTGTTACTGGGGTTATACTTTCGTATAGCTACCTGCATTCGCCATCATCCTAAAGACCTCGATAAATATACAGAAGCGTGGACCTACTGGCTAGACAGGGTACGCTGAAAGGAATAGGGAACATGAGCATACAAGGGTGGAATCATATTTGCTTTTCCGTGTCTGATTTGGAGAAGTCTATACATTTCTATCAGAATGTACTAGATGGAAAACTGCTCGTTAAAGGACGTAAGCTGGCTTATCTGGACTGTCTGGGAATGTGGTTGGCTCTCAATGTGGAAGAGGATATCCCGAGAAATGAAATTCATCATTCTTATACGCATATTGCATTTTCGATAGCGGAAGCTGATTTTGAGAGGATGCTCAACAAGCTGAGAACTTTTAATGTTACCATTTTGCCTGGACGAGAGCGGAATGAACAGGATAAAAGATCGGTCTATTTTACAGATCCAGACGGACATAAGTTTGAATTCCACACAGGACAATTGCAGGACCGCTTGGAATATTATAAAAAAGATAAAAAGCATATGACTTTTTATGATTGATTAATTGACGTGTAGCTATTAAGTAATAATTGGGTCGCATTTAGGAGGAATACGGAAGGATGTCACTTTCTCAGGAAAACGGTTCCAAGCAAGCGCAAGTCGTTAAAACGATGACGGTTTTTGCAATCACTTGGCCGATCTTTATAGAGATGTTGTTTCACATTTTGATGGGTAGCGTGGATACGTTCATGCTAAGCCATGTTTCTGATGAGGTTGTATCGGCTGTGGGGGTGTCAAGACAGTTGATTGAATTTACGATTATACTTTTCAATCTGCTTGGTCTTGGTGTAGGTGTGATCATTGCTCAGCTATTGGGGGCGCAAAAGCATGTGGATGCAAGCCGTGTTACAGCTTCGGCACTAACCTTTAATCTGGTGTTTGGTCTGGCGCTGAGCTTGATGTTTATTGTGAGCCGGGATTTTTTGCTATCCTTTTACCATATTACCCCGACGATCAAGGAAAATGCAGAGATTTATATGATGCTGGCAGGGGGTTCGCTGTTTCTGGAAGCGCTTATGCTAACCGCAGGTCCGGTTATTCGATCGCATGGTTTTACTAAAGATACGATGATCGTGGGCATTGGTATGAATATATTGCATATTGTGGGGAATGCGCTGCTCATTTATGGCTGGTTTGGTCTGCCGCAGATGGGAGTGGCGGGTGCAGCGATTTCAACGGTTATTAGCCGTGCTGTAGCATGTGTCTGGATTTTTCTACTGTTGTACAAGCGTGTGAGTGCGCCGATTCGCATCCGGTATTATGTACAGCTTCAATGGAGTAAGCTGGTAGCCATCCTGAAGATTGGTATTCCTGCCGGGCTGGAATGGTTGTCTTATCAACTTAGTCAAATGATGGTGACCCGGTTTGTCAGCTTTATGGGTACAACAGCGATCGCAACCCATTTTTATACGAATACAATTGTATACTTTTTTATGGTATTTGGAATGGCTGTAGGTGAGGGGACGGAAATTATTGTTGCCCGCCTGATTGGAGCAGGAGACAAGGAAAAAGCCTATCATCAACTTTTACGGAGCCTAAAATGGTCTTTGGTCATTACGATTGCTGTGATCGTGGTAGTATCCTTTTTCCGATATGAAGTGATGACGATCTTTACAGATGAGCCGGCGATCATTCAATTAGGGGCAGCGATTTTGCTGTTCTGTATACTGCTGGAGCCGGGCCGTGTGTTTAATCATGTTGTCATTAACTCCTTGCGAGCAGCGGGAGATGTTCAGTTCCCGCTAATGATGGCCATTATTTCAATGTGGGGGATTAAAATCCCGCTAGCATATGTACTGGGCATTCATATGGGATATGGTGTGCTGGGTGTGTGGATT
Organism: Paenibacillus sp. 203; assembly: GCF_037027525.1. Lineage (NCBI taxonomy): Bacteria > Bacillati > Bacillota > Bacilli > Caryophanales > Paenibacillaceae > Paenibacillus > Paenibacillus sp. 203. The sequence goes on along the minus strand of NZ_JAXCHD010000002.1, from coordinate 160,124 downwards.
GCACATGCCTGCGATGAGTGGGTACGAGGCATTTTCCACTATTTACGCTGGAAGGGTCGGAAATGGCAGCACAAATCGCTGTTATCTAAGGCTGAACTTCAGGCGGAATCAGTTTAAGGCTGAAAGAGATTCTACAACAGACATTCTCCAAGCAAATTGGGGGATGTCTTTTTTTTACAAAAATAAGCAAAATGGGGATGTTCAAACTTTTCAAAAATTGCTAGAATATAGTAACCTCGAACGTAGTAGAGGTTTTCAAATTTTTCAAAGTTTCAAAGACGGATGGTTTCCGATTGAATCCATGAAGGAGGGAATAGGATGGAACGTAAAGTGCATATCATTCCTTACCAAGTGATCAAGCAGGAGCAACAAGTGAATGAAATACCGCGAGGGGTAGAGCTGATTCAGGCTCCTGCGGTATGGAACCAGACTCGAGGCCGAGGCGTGAAGGTGGCGGTGCTGGACACGGGCTGTGATTCGGACCATCCTGATTTGAAGGCGCGCATTATTGGCGGCCGGAATTTCACGGATGATGATCAAGGTAATCCGGAAATTTTCAAGGATTACAACGGTCATGGTACGCATGTGGCGGGAACTATTGCGGCAGCAGAAAATGCGGATGGTGTCGTGGGTGTTGCTCCAGAGGCAGACCTGCTCATCATCAAAGTTCTAAACAAGCAGGGCTCCGGTCAATATGACTGGATTATTCAAGGCATCTATTATGCGATTGAGCAAAAGGCAGATATCATATCGATGTCACTTGGCGGTCCTGAGGATGTGCCAGAGCTTCATGAAGCAGTAAAAAAGGCTGTAGCTAGCCAAATCTTAGTCATCTGTGCAGCAGGAAATGAGGGAGACGGTGACGACAGAACGGACGAGCTCGGCTACCCCGGTTGCTATAATGAAGTGATTAGCGTAGGTGCTATCAACTTTGATAGGCACGCCTCAGAATTCAGTAATTCAAATAATGAGGTGGATTTGGTTGCACCGGGAGAAGATATTTTGTCCACCGTTCCGGGCGGCAAATATGCGACCTTTAGCGGAACTTCGATGGCTACTCCGCACGTAGCAGGTGCATTGGCGTTGATTAAGCAGCTGGCGAATGCGAGCTTTGAGCGTGATCTTACCGAACCGGAATTATACGCACAACTCATCAAACGCACGATTCCACTCGGTAATTCTCCTAAGCTGGAGGGCAACGGTCTACTGTACTTGACGGCAGTGGAGGAGCTCTCCCGTATTTTCGACGCACAACGTGTAGCGGGAATACTAACTGTAGGATCATTGAAGGTTAAATAAACCGTAACTTCAGCTTCGGATATATAGCGGCTCTCCTAAAGGGAGGGTCGTTTTTTTGGATTTCAAATCTTAGGAAAAACTCCATTTACATTGCATTCAAATGTCGGGTAACATATACCTCAAAGATAGGCATGAGTCAGAAGTGGAGGATGAATATGAACGATATCATGGCGCAAGCTGAAGAGCTTAGACGAACAGGGCAAGCAGAGAAAGCACGTAAGATTCTTTTAAAGGCATTAGAACAGCAGCAAAATGATGCAGAATTGTGGTATCAGACAGCTTGGACACATGATTCATTGGGCTTAGAGAGGGAAGCGGTTGCCTATTATGAAAAAAGCCTAGGTATGGCGTTATCCGCAGAATCAAGGAAAGGAGCCATCCTGGGATTAAGCAGTACATATCGTGTATTGGGGGATTACGCCAAGGCGAAAGCGTGGTTGGACACAGGAATGAACGAATTTCCGGATTACAGACCGTTTCGGGTATTTTACGCGATGGTGTTATACAATCTGGGGGAATACGGGAAAGCCATGCAGGAGCTGCTAATGGAGGTGGCTGAGACGACCTCGGATTTATCTACACAGGAGTACTCACGTGCTATTCAATATTATGCAGATAAACTGGATCAGATCGAGGAATAGGTGAACCGGAGTGAGAGCATAAGCAGTAACGTATATATATGCTCGTACATAAAAAGATCACAGTCAGAGAGCAGTAATTCTCTTCCCTGACTGTGATCTTTTACTGTTTATTGTTTAGCTATAGGGTCCGTAACTTGATGAGTTATATTACTGTGATTATTGCGCACCTTCAGTAACGGCAATTTCTTTCTCCAGGTTTTCTCTGGACAGGTTGGCCTTCAAGTAATCCGGGGTATCGGGCAGGACCAGATGCAGATTGGATTTTTGACAAATGCGGATGGTACACTTTTCGACGATAAAATCAAAGACATGCCCGCCACCAGTGCGTTCATCGTTAATAAAATGCAGATGAAATCCGGCTACCCCAATACCTTGAGCATAGGCAGGTGTCCAAAAACCTGTAATCACGCCGGAAGCCTCATTAAAAGTGAAGGTAGGCTGTGACTTGGTCGCTTCGATAAAAGGTTTGTATGGTTTAACTTGGTGAGGCACTGTCCGTGTCTTTACTTCATGAAAAGTGCCATCCATACGGAAGGCATAGAACAGATTACGGCTTGGAAACAACGTTAACAGCAGAGCTTCCAGCTCTTCACGATGCATAGGGCGGTCAATAGTATATGTGAAATCTTCCTGGAAAAAGGTGACGGTGGAAAAAGGTGTAGTTTCTTCCGGTTTTACGCGATGGGCCGTACCGTCTGGAAGCAAGTGATAAAATTCACCATCGAACGCGATCATCTCGCCATTCAGTTGATCAAAGGTACCAATTCCGAAATCCCCGTGCTTTTGCAACTCCTCAAAGGCAACAACTCCGTCATACAGACCATCTAATAGAGCAAGCATAGTGGATGTTTGGTAAATATCATGATCAGCTTCTTGCTTGGTTTCCAATTGCGCAACGGTCATGGCAATACACTTCCTTTTATAATTGTATGCATTTATTTTCTTTCTTTTTCAATAATAAACGTAAACTTTCAGTAAATAACATGAATAACTCAAAAAAATCATAAAAAAAACGTTATACTCCATAATTGTCATAAAGCCGTCACGACTGAGGCATGGTTAAGGTTAGTTTAATTGGTTAGGCAGCAGTTTACGTCCCAACTGGATGTTATCTTGATAATCAATCGGAATATCAACGACCACAGGACCGTCGGTATGAAGTGCCTGCTGTAATACACTTTCTAGTTCTTCAGGAGAGTGCACGCGTAATCCAGTGGCGCCGAAGCTTTCAGCATATTTTACTACATCAACATCTCCAAATTTTACACCAGACGTTCTTCCGTATTTAATCTGTTGTTGAAAAGCGACCATGTCATAGGAACCATCTCTCCATACGATATGCACCAACGGTGAGTTAAGACGTACGGCGGTTTCGAGCTCCATGGATGAAAAAAGAAATCCTCCGTCTCCAGAAATAGAAACGACTTTGTGACCGGGATTGACGAGTGTGGCAGCAATCCCCCAAGGCAGCGCTACGCCTAGCGTCTGCATTCCGTTGCTGAATAGAAGGCGCCGCGGTTCATACGAACGGAAATATCGTGCCATCCAAATATAGTGTGAACCGACATCACAGGTGACTGTGACGTTATCATCAATCAGGCTGCGCAGTGTACGAATAAATTGCAATGGATGAATCAGAAAATCATGCTTGTGTGCGGGAACAGCCGCTTGCTCGTTTAGATCATGGCGCAGACGATTCAATTGGTCGCAGGAGGATTTAGGTAGCTTTAAGGTAGGTAATTCTTCTGCAAGGCTACCCACAATCAGGGCTATATTTCCGATTAGCTCGTAGTCCGGTTGATAATCATGATCAATATCGGCTTGATGGTCATCCAGATGAATGAGTGTTCGGTTTGCCGGAATGTTCCAGTTTTTTGGATCGTATTCGATAGGATCATAGCCAATCGTCAGTACCAAATCTGCGGCTCCAAGAAGCATATCACCCGGTTGATTGTGGAACAGACCCACTCTTCCAAAATAGTGGTCTTCTAGTTCACGGGAGATGGCTCCAGCGGCCTGGAAGGTTTCGACAACAGGCAGATCTGTATCTCGGATGAGAGCACGGACAGCTGCGGTGGCTTCAGGCGTGCTGGCTTTCATGCCGAGAAGAAGTACGGGCAGCTTGGCTTTTTTGATTTGCTCTGCGACTTGTTTGATGAGTCCGGCGGGTGCGGTTCCGAGTTGGGGAAGAGAAACCTTCTCAATGACTGTTACTTCAGATGACGAAGTCAACACGTCCTGCGGCAGGCTGACGAATGTGGCTCCAGGCTGGGCTGAGGTCGCAATTCGAAATGCATTAGCAATGGCTTCCGGTACATTATCAGGATGTTCTACTTCTACACTGTATTTGGTGATGGGTTCGAATAGTCCGGCGTTATCCATGGATTGATGCGTGCGTTTCAAGCGTTCGGATCTTGGGACTGCACCCGCAATGGCGACGACAGGATCACTTTCCGCATTAGCGGTGACAAGTCCTGTCGCCAAGTTAGATGCGCCTGGACCTGAGGTAACAATACATACGCCCGGTTTACCGGTTAATCGACCGACTGCCGCTGCCATAAAGGCGGCATTTTGTTCATGACGACATACGATCAATTCGGGCCCCCGATCTTGAAGAACATCAAAAACAGAATCGATCTTGGCACCTGGAATGCCAAAAATATGGGTAACCCCTTGCTTGATCAAGCAATCGACAACAAGGTCGGCTCCTTTTGTATCGGATATAGTTTTAGTTTGAACAGCTTGCACTTTTGTACTCAATGCTACCACCTCTTCTTCTTCTCTGTGAAATAACTAATGAAATACTTTTAATGTAAATCAATGGATGTATATTGCAATTATAATACAATAACTGGTATTTTCAAGAAAGAAATTTTCAGAAAAAAAGAGAAAACTATATAAAACGTTTTCAAAGTTTGATCTATCACGGAAAATTAAAATTGTGGAATTTTCTTGTGGTGTCGGTCACCGAGAAGATATAGAACAGATCTGTCCCAAATGGAGGCAGATCATTTTTATCCGCTCACATGATAAAAATCACTTTCCTCTACAAAGGATAGCGGTTACAATGTAATTGTTGTTAACGTAAACATTAAATTTAAGGTGAAGCAAACCAGTATGACATGATGTACAGGTATCATATTATAATTGTATTGTCCTGTACAAATCATATGGATTTCCTACTGCTATGGGGAATGTAATTGTTAAAAGGCAAGTAGTATCTCGAACGTTTTTGTTAACGTTAACAAATTGCTAGGAAACACGATTATAGAAGGGATGAGAAAGTAATGACCAAAACGTTTTTAGACGAAAACTTTTTGTTGAGCAATCCAACGGCTGAAACCTTATATCATCAGTATGCCAAGGATATGCCGATTATTGACTATCATTGCCATTTAAGTCCACAAGAAATTTATGAAAATAAAAAGTTCAAAAATATTACGGAAGCCTGGTTGTACGGAGATCATTACAAGTGGAGACTTATGCGGGCCAATGGGGTTGAGGAACGCCTGATTACGGGTGATGGTGAGGATTATGACAAGTTTTTGGCTTGGGCCAAAACCGTACCTACACTAATCGGCAATCCGCTGTACCATTGGACGCATTTGGAGCTTCAACGCTTTTTTGGTGTCTATGAGCTGCTGAATGAACAGAGCGCACCTGTAATCTGGGAAAAGGTAAACCAAAAGCTGCAGGGAAAGGGCTTTGGCGCACGTGATCTGATTGTGAACTCGAAGGTAACAGTGGTGTGCACCACGGATGATCCGACGGACCATCTCGAATACCACAAACAAATCAGCAAACTGAACGATTTCCCAGTGGCAGTGCTGCCAAGCTTCCGCCCCGACAAAGCTTTGGAAATTAATCGCGAAACTTTCCAGCCTTGGGTGGCTCGGTTGGGTGAAGTCAGCGGACTGGATGTTTCTGGCCTGGAAGGGTTTTTGAATGCGCTGGCAAGCCGGGTGCGCCATTTCCATGCTGCCGGAGGTCGGGTATCTGATCATGCGCTCGATACTGTTGTCTATGAAGAAACGACACTGGAGGAAGCAGCAGCCATATTCAGCAAGGGGCTGGAGGAAGGCCATGTGACTCCTTTAGAGGAGGCGAAATATAAATCGTACGTTTTGGTTTTTCTTGGCAAACAGTATGCAGAACATGGCTGGGCTATGCAATACCACATTCACGCGCTGCGTAACAATAACACGTCTATGTTCAGTCATTTGGGACCGGATACAGGGTACGATGCCGTAAATGATGGCTCGATCGCCCGTCCATTGGCGGCATTGCTGGACGCACAGGAGCTGGCAGGAGGATTACCGAGAACGATTTTGTATTCGCTTAATTCGGTTGATTATCCAGTACTGGCAAGTCTCGCGGGCTGCTTCCAATCCGGTGGAACTGTAGGGAAAATCCAGTTTGGCACGGCATGGTGGTATAACGACCACATCGAAGGTATGCAGGAGCAGATGAAGTTGCTGGCTAACTACGGGGTGCTGTCCCGCTTTATTGGTATGCTGACGGATTCCCGTAGCTTCCTATCCTACACACGCCATGAATATTTCCGCCGTATACTTTGTGACTTAATCGGAACGTGGGTTCAGGAGGGTAAGGCGCCTGAGGATCTGGAGCTGCTCGGAGCAATGGTACAAAATATTTGCTACAATAACGCCGAGCAATATTTTAATTTCCCAACGGTTGTTCATAGTAAGTGAAGTTATTGCCTAGGTGAGAACTCACTAACTTCATAAAAAGAGCTCTTGCCAGGAGCTTGTTTCAAAACTCCCGGTAAGAGCAATTGAAAACAAAATAGTTATCAACTGAGGATTTTGCAAAAATCCCATAAGCGACTTCCAATGAACAAGATATAGATCGAAATGGTTTAGTTCGTCTGTATCTTGCACTTCGGAGCGACTGGAATCGAATTTTGCAAAATCCTGAACTAATTATGTGAAAATAATTACAAATATAGAGGAGTGTGTAGGTATGGGAGTGCCTATCGTGCAGGAGAGCGTCCAAACTGACAACAAGACAGGCGAGCATATTAGCCTGAAAGAAAAGATTTCGTATGGTATGGGTGACTTTGGAAACGGATTCATGTTTGATTTGGGGCAGTTGTATTTGCTGAAATTTTTTACAGATGTAGCTGGGGTTTCTGCAGGAGCCGCCGCAGGCATTTTCCTGGTCAGCAAGCTGTTTGCCGCCGTCTGTGATCCCATTGTCGGGTCCTTTGTTGATTATCGCAAACATATCGGTACACGTGGAAAATTTAGACCTTTTCTTATCGTTGGAAGCGTTATCCTTGCAATTCTTACGATTCTTACCTTTATTTCGCCGAATATTTCGCCCACTGGAAAACTCATTTACGCTTACGCGTCCTATATGATCTGGGGAATTGGCTACTCTATTGTAAACATTCCATACGGCTCGCTGGGTGCCGCTATTACGCAGGATACTCATCAGCGTGCCTCATTGTCATCTTTCCGTCAGGCGGGATCTCTGGGCGCATTATTCGTCACCAGTGTCGTTGTCATGCCGCTAATTTTACTGTTTCCTAACCACCATGTTGGCTATCCGGTTGTGATGGGAATTATGTCACTCATTGGTGTGATCGCTTTCATCATATGTTACCGAGGAACGAAAGAACGTATTATTAGCCAGTCCGGGCCAAAAGAGAAGCTATCTATAGGCGTTATCGTGCATACCTTTACGAATAACAAGCCTTTGCTGGTACTCGTTTTGATGACGATTTTCACCATATCCGCGTACAATATTAAGTCCGCACTACTGATCTATTTTGCCGAATATAACTTGGGGCATGTAGAATTAATGGCTTATATGAATTTTATTATTATCGGTTCGTCGCTACTGGGTGTGTTATTCCTGCCCAAGCTGGTACGGCGCTTCGGTAAACGAAAAACAGCCATACTGGGGATGCTGGTTAGTGTCATTGCCGACTCCATTAACTTTTTTATGCCTTCCAATGTATATATTTTTACAATCCTCGCCAGTATTTCGTTCATTGGTATTAGTATTCCTAACGGGGTGACCTGGGCATTCGTGTCCGATATCATTGATTATGGCGAATGGTCATCCGGGGAGCGTAAGGAAGGGATTACTTACTCGTTATTTAACTTTTCACGTAAGTTGGCTCAATCCTTGTCTGGTTTTCTATCGGGTATTGGACTAGCGCTCATCGGGTATGTTCCGAATGTGGTTCAGTCCTCTGGAACGCTGCTTGGGATCAAGGCATTGCTTTGTCTCTATCCGGCTGTTGCCCTGGCTTTGGCCATGCTGGTCATCGGTAAAATGTACAAGCTGACTGACAGCAGACATGCAGAAATGGTTCAAGAGTTACAACGTCGACATGCGGATAACCGCGTATAATTTGTGAAAGTCTTCTTTTCCGGGCGGCTCCTGTGGTATGGTGGGTATATAATTTTTTTAGAGCCTCACTAAGGAAAGGATACGTATATGGCAGCTACCATTAAAGACATTGCCAAATTGGCTAATGTTTCCCATACAACCGTCTCCCGGGCGCTCAATAACAGCCCGCTGATTAAAGAAGATACGAAACGCAAAATTATGGAGTTGGCAGAGCAACTCAATTACATTCCAAATTTTAATGCCAAAAGCCTGGTTCTCCAGCGCTCGCATACGATTGGCCTGTTTTTCACCAGTATTTCAGAAGGCACCAGCTCCAGTTTTTTTGCGGATACCATCCGTGGAGTTAATCATGTCATCGGGGTGGATTACAATCTGTTTGTGCGAGGGATTGACGATTACGCCGATTTTTCGGCCATTCACCGCAAGCGTTTTGATGGTATCATTCTGATGAGCCAGAGCGAGGCGGACAACCCTTTTATTTATCATGTGCTCGGTCAAGGCATTCCGCTTGTTGTACTGAATCGGCAGGTATCCGGGGCGGGGATTGTAAATGTGATTTCAAATGATAAGGAAGGGTCCTATGAAGCGGTTTCCTTTCTCGTTGAGAGTGGGCATGAACGCATTGCGATCATTGAAGGGGTAGAAGGCTTCAAGTCTACCCAGCAACGCCGCGAGGGTTTTATGAATGCGTTGATTGATAGTGGTAAACCGATTCGACATGAATATATCGTGCAAGGCCATTATGATACTGAAAGCGGAAGCCAGGCAATGAAGCAACTGCTTTCCTTGCAGGAGCCGCCGACAGCGGTATTTTGCTCTAACGATGATATGGCTATTGGGGCAATGAATGCAGTATTCGAAAACGGCTTGAAGGTACCAGAGGATATCTCTGTCATTGGTTTTGACGATATCGGGTTCTCAATGTATACGACTCCACCGTTAACAACGGTCAAAAGACCGATTGAGCAGATTAGCGAGCGCGGAGCCGCCTGCATTTTGGAACGAATTCAGTCACCGTCCAATGAGGGTGAGCTTATATTTATGGAGACCGCGCTCATGAAGCGGAAATCAACGGCAGGCAGACCACGCTGAGTCTCGTTTGATTAACAGGCAGGCCAAAGGGGCAGAAACCATGCTAGATGTATGGTTTCTGCCTCTTTTAGGTTGAAATGTGCTCTGCTTCGTCTGTATTTAACGAAAGAGATTGGTTTTAGCTAGTTCTACAATCTCGTCACCGCGTCCGTTCAGCATCGCTTTCATCATCCACAGTGTAAATCCTTCTGCTTGTTTAAGATTAATTTTGGGTGGCATGGATAGCTCTTGACGGTTCACCACCACGTCTACCACAACAGGGCCATCATGAGCCAATGCTTGCTGAATGGCATCCTCCAGCATTGTCGGATCTTCAACCCGGATGCCCTTGAGTCCCATGGCTTGCGCTACAGCACCAAAATCAGGATTCACCAGTTCAGTGCCGTTTTCCAGGAATCCGGCCGCTTTCATTTCCAGCTCGACAAAACCGAGAGCGCCATTATTGAAAACAATGACTTTAATAGGCAGCTGATGCTGCTTCAGGGTGAGCAGGTCGCCCATCAGCATCGTGAGTCCGCCATCGCCAGAGAGGGCAATCACTTGTCGGTCAGGCTCAGTGGCCTGCGCTCCGATCGCCTGCGGCAGGGCATTTGCCATCGTGCCATGGTTGAACGAGCCGAGAAGCCGACGCTGACCGTTCATCTGCAAATAACGCGCCGCCCATACAGTGGGAGTACCGACATCACAAGTGAAAATAGCATTTTCCTGCGCGGCGTCACTGATGACCTTGGCGAGATATTGCGGATGGATCGGCGTATGACCTGGTTTACCGACGGCAAGATCATCCAACTCCTGGCGTACCTTGGTATAGTGGGAAACGGTTTTCACTAGATGCTTGGAATCATGCTCTGACGTTAAATGCGGTAGCAGCATTTCCAATGTGGCTTTTACATCCCCGCACAAACCATACGTCAACGGAGTACGTCTGCCGAGATGGGCTGGCTCTATATCTACCTGTAGGACAATCGCATCTTCAGGGTAAAATTGTCTGTAAGGGAAGTCTGTTCCGAGCATAAGCAGGACGTCACAATCCATCATCGCATGGTACCCGGAAGAATACCCGATCAGTCCGGTCAATCCAGCATAATAAGGGTTGTCATACTCCAGATATTCCTTGCCTCGCAGAGCGGATACCATGGGGGACTTTAGCTTGTCACATAACTGCATGAGCAAGTCGTGAGATTGTGCACAGCCAGCGCCGCATAGTAACGTAATTCGTTTGCCTTTATTCAAATATTCGGCCAGTCGGGAAATTTCGGAAGCGGACGGATGCACTACAGGTGCAGTGGGATGGTAGACATGTTCAGGGACGGGTACCTTTTCCGCCTCCAAAGCTGCTACATCACCGGGAAGAACAATGACGGAAACACCTGAACGTGAAATTGCCTGTTGAATGGCCATGGTCACCGTTCTGGGAATTTGACGCGGTGTCGTAATCACCTCACAGAAGTGACTGCATTCTCCGAAAAGATGCTCAGGATGCGTAGCTTGAAAATATTCACTTCCAATTTCGTCGCTTGGAATATGAGCGGCAATAGCCAGTACAGGCACCCGATTGCGGTGGCAATCATATAAACCATTAATCAGATGCAAATTTCCGGGACCACTGCTTCCAGCACATACAGCAATGCTGCCACTAAGGTCAGCATCCGCTCCGGCTGCAAAGGCAGCCACTTCTTCGTGCCTTACATGAATCCATTCAATTTGACCGTTGCTGCGAATGGAATCAACCATATTATTTAGAGAATCTCCAACAATGCCATAAATCCGCTTGACCCCTGCATTGACCAAAACTTGTACAATAGTATCTGCGATTGTCTTCATAGATGTTCCTCCTGCCTAGTAAGTAGTGTTATCCTGCCCGCGCTTTCTTGCGTCTATTCTCCTGAAATGTATATAAGAACAAGGTTTCGGGATAGGGTGATAGTTAGCCTTAACCGTCTTAGATCAGGTACGAAACAACAGAAAAAGGACGATATACTTGCAGATTTTTATATAAACGTATATGTTAACGTGTTCATATTATTGTCATTATTATTTTTTTAAACTAAAAATGTTGATAAAACTATTTTGTTAACGTGTGCATTGTGATAAAATAACGATGAAATCATTATGGTAATTGTGGGAGGTTACTCCGGATGAAACAAGTAGATGAATTAGACCAATTAAACAGAAAAAGCTTTATCGTTACTGAACCACTTCCCGAGAGGGTGCTGCAATTCGGGGAAGGGAACTTCCTGCGTGCTTTTGTAGACTGGCAATTTGACAAAATGAATAAGCTAGCAGAATGGAATACGGGAGTTGTGATTGTACAACCGCAGCCAGGAGGCCTCGTGGAGAAGCTTAACGAGCAGGATGGCCTGTATACGGTTATTCTTGAAGGGATTAAGGATGGGAAGGCCATGAAGGAGCATACCGTTGTGGAGTGTGTCACTCGTGGGATTAATCCGTACGGTTCGGACTTTGTGGAGTATGAAGCATTATCCCAAAAGCCGGAGCTGCGTTTTGTCGTGTCGAACACGACGGAAGCGGGGATCGCTTATGCCCCAGAGGATCAATTGGAAGATCGTCCGCAAAAGAGCTTTCCAGGTAAATTGGCCGCCTTTCTGTACAAGCGCTTTCAATTTTTTGGGGGCGATCAGAGCAAGGGACTGGTGATCATTCCGTGCGAGCTCATCGACCGTAATGGAGACGCTCTCAAGGAAATCGTACTGAAATATGCAGACCAATGGAAGCTTGGGGCCGAGTTTATTGCATGGTTGGAGGAATCGAATACGTTCTGCAACAGTTTGGTCGATCGGATTGTACCTGGCTATCCCAAAGACCGAATCCATGAAATTCAAGCAGAATTGGGTTACAAGGACGATTTGGTTGTTGTGGGCGAACAGTATCATTTATGGGTTATTGAAGGGCCACAATGGCTTAAAGAAGAATTACCTGCTCATTTGGCCGGATTGAATGTACTGATTGTCGACGATATGGCACCCTACCGTACACGGAAAGTACGCATTTTGAATGGAGCACATACGGCGCTTACACCTGTAGCTTATTTATATGGCCTGGACACGGTGGGGCAGGCGGTCGAGCATGAGATTATGGGCAACTTTATCCAGTCGCTGATCCGAGAAGAAATTATTCCGACGCTGGACTCGTCAGAAGCGGAATTGAATGTATATGCCGACGATGTTATTGAACGATTCCGTAATCCATATGTAAGTCATTATGTTATGAGTATCGCACTAAATTCGGTGTCCAAGTTCAAGACACGGAACTTGCCATCCTTGCTCCAGTATGTGGCACAACGTAAGGCTCTGCCTGTCAGAATCGTATTTTCACTGGCGTCCCTGATCGTATTTTATCGGGGAGACAGAAATGGTGAGTCGATTGCGTTGGCAGACGAAGCTGAAGTGTTGGGTACGTTTGGTGAACTGTGGAGTCGATATGACGGTACTCTCGCCGGGGCGAAGCAATTGACTGCGCTGGTACTTGGCCAGCAGACATGGTGGGGTCAAGACCTGAACCAGATCGAAGGGCTGGCTGAACAAACGGCACAGCATGTGTATGAAATTACAAGCAGAGGAATGAAGGAGACGCTCGATTCTCTAACCGGGAACAGCGTGCCCAGAGCATAAGCAAGGAGGAGACCGGAATGCTGGAATTCATTCAAATTCATGATAAAGATAACGTGGCTGTCGCCTTGCGTGATTACAAGCAGGGAGAAACACTGGCGTGGGGAGCACAAAAAGAACAACGAGTGGAGCTAGCCGAGGATGTAGCACGCGGGCATAAAATCGCCTTGCAGGATATAACTGAAGGTGGGCATGTTCTGAAATACGGATATCCCATCGGTCATGCCATTCAGCCCATTCAGGCAGGACAGCATGTGCATACGCATAATACGAAGACGAACCTGACAGGCGTGGAGGAGTACACTTATAAGCCTAAGCCAGCTCCTCATTTATATGAACAGGAGAGTCGTACGTTTCAAGGTTTTCGGCGAAAGGACGGTCGTGTGGGGATTCGCAATGAGTTGTGGATTGTGCCGACGGTCGGCTGTGTGAACGGGATTGCTGAACTTATTTTAAACCGTTTCAAGCAGGAAGCAGGAGATATTTCACCTTTTGAAAATGCACTTGTGCTTAAGCATAACTATGGTTGTTCTCAGTTGGGTGACGATCACGCACATACGCGCACGATTTTGATCGATGCTGTGAAACATGCGAACGCAGGTGGCGTACTTGTACTGGGTTTGGGCTGTGAGAACAATGAGATGAAAGAATTTAAGGAAGCCATCGGGGAATATGATTCGGAGCGGGTAAAGTTTTTGCTTTCCCAGGATGTGTCGGATGAAGTAGAGGAAGGGGTAAGGCTGCTTCATGAAATTTTTGCGGCCGTGCAAGAAGATCGACGGGAACCTGTACCTTTGTCTGAGCTGAACATCGGTTTGAAATGCGGTGGATCTGATGGCTTATCGGGTATTACTGCCAACCCATTACTCGGACGATTGTCGGATTATATGGCCGCGCAAGGTGGAACAACGGTATTGACAGAAGTACCTGAAATGTTCGGGGCGGAGACGATTTTAATGGAGCGCGCTGCCGATGAGCAAGTATTTAATAAGATCGTACATCTGATTAACGATTTCAAACAATATTTTCTGGATTACAAGCAGCCAGTATACGAAAATCCGTCGCCGGGCAATAAAGCAGGGGGCATCACGACACTAGAGGATAAATCACTGGGCTGTACGCAAAAATCCGGGTCTTCCACGGTCACTGATGTCATTCAGTACGGGGAACGTCTTAAGACCAAGGGACTCAACCTACTCAGCGCACCGGGCAACGATCTAGTGGCATCTTCAGCTCTCGCCGCGGCGGGCTGCCAGCTCGTTATTTTCACAACCGGACGCGGTACGCCGTTTGGCTCCTTTGTTCCGACGATGAAGGTCTCAACCAACTCGCCGTTGTATAAAGCTAAACCTCATTGGATCGACTATAACGCTGGTTCACTGGTGGAGGATGTCAGTATGGAAGAAGCGCTCCGCAACTTTGTCGATTACATTGTCGATGTAGCCAGCGGAACCTGGGTGAACAATGAGAAAAACAATTTCAGGGAGCTCGCTATTTTTAAAAACGGTGTTACGTTGTAAAAGGCCGTAATGTAAGGGAGGCGGAATTATTCCGCTTCCTTTTTTGTGTTTGTATGCTTCAAAATAAGCATGTTAGACTTACTGCAAAACATGCAATATCGATTTTTAAATGAAGGGGGAAGTACAAGTGCAAAATGAAATTGTTGCTTATCGTGAAGAAAATCATGATCAACTCGTTGATATTTGGCAGCGGGCTGTACGCCGGACACACACATTTTTGTCGGAAGAGGACATTCAATTTTATCATCATATCGTACGCAATGGTGTTTTAAGAGAACTTGAAGTTTGGATGGAATGGAATACAAGTCAAGAACCAACAGGTTTTATCGGGCTGGACGGATTGAAAATAGAGATGCTGTTTGTGGACCCTGAACGGCATGGGCAGGGCATAGGTAGCCGACTCATCCAGTATGCTGAAAAAATAAAAGGGAAGCATCTCAAAGTGGACGTGAATGAGCAGAACGAGAAAGCGTATGCTTTCTACAGACATTACGGCTTTGTACACACGGGGCGATCTGCACTGGATGGATCAGGTAGGGCATTTCCTTTGCTTCACATGGAAATGAACAAGTGAACGATCCACTTACATCGGTATTTTAAAAACTGGAATATATTATCATAATGCACTTGTCATATGTTTGAATTTATGATATAACTTAATTACGTAATAACTACGTAATTAAGTTATATTTAGTTGGGATTTAGATCTTACTTTTGTTTGGTGAATATAAAAGTCGGATAAGGAGGCGGGAACGGTGGATGATCTTGTTCACTCCGACATCACAGATCTAGACACACTTGTTAACATGATTAAGCTGTCTTTTTCATTTGCGGATGGTGCCAATATGATTGCTTTATGCGACCGGTTGTATAGCCATGTCAACCAAAAGTATCAGGAATTACAGCTCTACAAAGCGCGCAAGAAACCTATACAACCCATACATACCAAACGGCCGCTAGTCTACTACTACGGCTACAGTCATCTTATGAAAGGCATGGCCTTCCAAAAACAGGGCAAGTATGAGGCCGCTCGCGATTGCATCGAAAAATATGCAGAATTGGGCTGGTTTAATGATCTCGATCAATATGGGGAAGCAGAGGTTGAATATTACCGCTATGCTGCCAGAGCTAATTTGTATGCCCTTGATATTTTGTCAGGCCATGCCGAAGTGTTGCAGGAATACATGCAATTTCTTCGTAATAATCCGGAAGAGCTGTTGCCGGGGCTTCTTTCTATCGTTGAGGGAGCGTCGAGATATGACTATCCTTTAGAGGCTGTGCTTGAATCATTTGCCGAACAAATTGAAGGTTTTAAATATTTTGAAGAGCCCGTGAATGTATCTTATTATTTTCGCTTCTGCTATCAACTGGCTCTTTATTATATCAAGCAACAACAGTTTACGGTTGCGCTGGGCTATATCCTGCAATCTCTCATGCTGTCCGATACCCTGGGTATGGAACATGAGCATGAGTTTAGGAAATGTACCGCTATATTTGAAATTTTCAGATCGCAAGCTACAGCAACACAGCAAGACCAATATATAACTATTTTAAAAGGAGTGTTAAAGGATGAAAAAATTGATTTCACGCCCTCTGTCGCTCAGTCTGTTTAGCTTGCTAGTGTTTGTTACAAGTCATGACCTCATCACGGTATTCTATCATGGAGCTAATCATTAAGAAGGCAGAAGTAAAGTAGAGAATTAGTTGTTTTAGCAGGTAGGCAGTTCATTTGAAAATATGATGTGGAAGTACACCCAATAGCAAGTAAGCTCATTAAGATCAGGGCTTACTTGCTATTTGGCGTATTATGAAGATCGATCATAACGCATATATATAACGTGGTACATGTCCCAAAATTATTTAAGCTGTCGTAGGTTTATGCAGCAAACCTTGTTCTGAGGGGTGCAATGAAATTCTTGTCTGTTGGTAGCACGGGAATGGTTCTTCCGTGCTGTATGATCTGCTTTTTAACACTGCATCCAGTGTCCGTAGCAAGGAGCCTATGAATTGCTCTGGAGAAAAGAAAATGCTTTTCCCGACCATATGAATGTGAAGCTCGTTATGGTCACGGTTACTTACAGACAGCAATATACCTTGACCCTGAAAACCCGTACCGATTGCGCGTATTTTGTTTATACCCGAGAGCAGCATTTCCGTTTTCACCGCACGCCCCTGTTCCTCCACAAATACAGAAATCAGACGTTTGTCTGTAACGATAACAATTTGGTTACCCCGAAACGTATGGCTCAGGTGTAGAAAATCTTTATATACCCCAATAGTCTGCTCATGCGGAGAAACAATCCCCATTCGTACAAACTCATCCTGCTCAGTGATATCGGGCTCCTGGTGATTTTTAATTCGTTTTTTGATACTGAACTGAATGGTTAGGATACCCAGAATAGCTATGAGAAAAGCGCTAAGTCGGACGTTAAATACAAAGAACATCAGGACAATAAGGCCGCCTACTAACCACTGTCCCCAAGTTAGATAGCGCAGCTTTTGTTGTACCGTACGACGATAATAACCGTAGCCCTTTCCCGGTTGATACTCCTTAGTAAACTTTGTCATACCACGCATCATGGTTAATCCATAGACGGATAAAATTGTCATCGCGAGCGCCAAGAGCGTCATAAGCCATTCCTGAGCTGCAATGCCAACTAAAGTACACAGGCCAAACATGATGAGCCCCGCCCAGCAGGCAACCTTTTTAATTCGAACCTGTTTCTGAATCGAACGAACCAATTCTTCCATTCTTAATCCTCCTGATCTAGGTATATAGGTAATGATTGGAATTACATATAGTCTTATCGTACCATCTGATAGTCTTCTTCGTAAATTAATAGATGTAAAAATCCAAAGGATGGAAGAAAACTTGTGCGTATAGTTAGATCCCCACCTGAAATTTAGATACCAAAATCAAAAAATCCAGTACTACTCATTCGAAGCAGAAGCCTCTAAAATAATAAATGTAAGTGCTTACATTAAAGAGAAGGGAGGTCTTCTGTATGAGTACAGGATGGAAAAATCCGCAGCCACAGCCACAGCCGCCGGTTCGATCGGGTAGAGGGGCATCATCACTAGCGCGCAAATGGGTTCAACAAAGACATTTGCAGACCATGGCGCTGCTTGGGGTGGTTTGGATGATTATTTTTCATTACATTCCGATGTACGGTATTTTAATTGCGTTCAAACATTTTGACATCATTGGAACCATATCAAGCGCACCATGGGCGGGGTTAGAGCATTTTCGGGCCTTTTTGGAGGATGATAACTTTTGGTACATTGTCAAAAACACACTGGGCATTAGCCTGCTCAAGCTGGCGATCGGATTCCCGTTGCCCATTGTATTTGCTCTCTTCCTGAATGAAATACGATCTACTCGGTTCAAAAAATCTATTCAGACCATTTCGTACCTTCCTCACTTTTTATCTTGGGTCATTCTTGGTGGGATCTTAACGACGTGGCTGGCAGATACCGGGATGATTAATCAACTGTTGCTATCCTGGGGGTGGATTGACCAGCCGATCAGTTATTTGGCAGAGCCGAGCTATTTTTGGGCTATCGTCGTTAGCTCGGATATCTGGAAGGAGCTTGGATGGTCAGCTATTATCTATTTGGCAGCAATGGCGGGGGTATCTACGGACATGTACGAAGCGGCCACCATTGACGGGGCCGGACGCTTTCAGAAAATGTGGTACGTCACACTTCCCGCTCTCAAGGGGACAATATCCATTTTGTTTATTTTGGCGGTCAGCGGCATATTGAACTCCAACTTCGATCAAATTCTCGTCCTGCGTAACTCGCTGAATGAAAGTGCAAGTAATGTAGTTGATATTTATGTATATCAGGTGGGCATTCAGCAGGGCCGTTTCTCGTATTCTACCGCAGTGGGTTTGCTAAAATCGGTTCTTGCTCTCATTTTGCTGCTAATTGCCAATTCGGTGACCAAGCGGGTGAATAATACATCCCTATTTTGAAGGAGGACGGCTGCATGCAGCTATTGCAACGCAGAACAGCAGGCGAAGCGATATTCGATTTCGTGAACAACGTCTTCATGCTGATCATTTGTTTTGTGACGTTGTATCCCGTGTGGTATGTGCTGGTGAACTCCTTTAACGAAGGAGCAGACGCAATGAGGGGCGGCATTTACTGGTGGCCGAGGGTCTTCAGTCTGGGCAGCTATCAGGCTGTGTTTGCCAACAACGGTATTATGACTGCGATGGGAGTGACTATTGCCAAGACATTAATCGGCACGATTGTTCATGTGTTTTTTACCGCTATGATTGCATATGCATATTCCCGTAAGGAGCTGATCGGTCGCAAGCTGTATATGCTGATTGGCACCATTACCCTGTTTTTTGGTGGAGGATTGATTCCAACGTATTTGCTGATTCGTGATCTCGGACTGCTGGACAACTTTTGGGTGTACATCATTCCTGCGATGTTCAGCTTTTTTGACCTTATTATTTTTATGGCTTTTTTCCGAGAACTGCCGGATGCATTGGAAGAGGCGGCGAAAATAGACGGTGCGAACGATTTCGGTATCTTTTGCCGGATCGTGCTTCCTGTATCTATGCCGGTAGTAGCGACGATTGCGTTGTTTCATGGGGTATACCAGTGGAACGATTATTTTACTGGAATGATCTATATTAATAATACGGATCTTCAGCCGATTCAAACGTATTTGTACCGGGTTGTTGCCCAATCCAGCTCTAATCAGATGATGGCTGCTGCACCGGGGGTCGTTGCCCAGTCCGTCACTTCGCAATCGATCAAGCTGGCGACGATGGTTGTGACGACACTGCCCATTGTACTGGTATATCCTTTTCTGCAAAAATATTTCGTCAAGGGTCTGATGATCGGCTCGATCAAGGGATAGCACATCATCCAAGGGGGAGATTTATGATGAACATTCGCAAATGGCAGAAGGGGCTGTTGGCCTCTGTTCTGCTGGTGGGTTTGCTCGCGGCATGTACGTCCGGTGGAGGCGGTACTGTCACGGAATTGAAGGACGAGAAGACCAAGGCTACGGCAGATGTACCAGGATGGAAGGCGGATAAGGAGCCGATTACGTTTGACTGGTATTTGAACTTTTCCTGGTTCCCGAACAAGTGGGGGACGGATATGACCTCAAAGTATGTTACGCAAAAGACTGGGGTCAGCGTCAATTTTATCGTACCCGCAGGGAATGAAAATGAAAAGCTCAATACCATGCTGGCCTCCGGCAAGCTGCCTGATTTTGTCACGCTGGGTTGGGGAGAGGACGCGGTCAAAAAAATGATCGAGGGTAAGATGGTGCTTCCGCTCAACAAGCTGGCCGAGAAATACGATCCGTATCTGATTAAAATAGCTGATCCGGCGAAAATGTCCTGGTATCGCCAAACGGACGGGAATGTATACGGGTATCCTAACGCTTCTTCTTCGCCACAGGATTATCAAAAATACGGCCAAAATTTTGTGTCCAACCAGACGTTTATGGTTCGGAAGGATATGTACGAGGCGATCGGCAAACCAGATATGAGGACACCAAAAGGATTTTTGAAAGCGCTTCAAAAAGTGAAAGAGAAATTTCCGGAGGTGAACGGTCAGCCTCTTATCCCGATAGGATTTCACGAATTTACAGATAACGGAAATTATTCTTTTGAAGACTACTTACTCAATTTCCTAGCCATTCCTCATGAAAAGGACGGCAAGCTATACGATCGTCGTTCGGACGAAGAGTATATTCGCTGGCTCAAAACATTCCGTCAAGCAAATGAGCAGGGCCTGATCGCCAAGGACGTATTTATCGACAAACGTCCGCAAATGGAGGAAAAGGTGGCACAGGGCCGATATTTTGCCATGCTATATCAGCGTTCTGACTTTGCCACTCAACAGGTACTGTTATATGCGAAGGACCCGAACTCCGTCTATATCGCGGTGGATGGACCTTCGAACAGTAAGCTGGACCCGCCGACGCTGGCCGGGCCGGGTATTTCCGGCTGGACGGTGACGCTTATTTCGAAGGATGTCAAGGACAAGGAGCGAGCTATTGAATTTCTGACTTATCTGATTAGCGAGGAAGGAAATCGTGACCTGTATCTGGGGGAGCAGGGCAAGCTATGGGACATGGTTAACGGTAAGCCAGCCTTCAAGCCGGAGGTACAGGAGCTGCTGAACAAGGATCGTTCTGCTTTTGATAAAAAATATGGCGCCTCCTTCACCTTCTGGATGCTGATGGATACGAATATGAATTTGCAGTGGGCGCCGCCCAGCGTCGAGCCGTATAAGCAGCCAGAGGATTGGACGAAAGGCAAGACGAAAGGATTCTCCCAATATGACAACATTAAACCAACCGGAACTTCGGCAGAGGGCATTGCGTCAGGCCAGATAGATAAAATATGGGGTAAGACATTGCCGAAGCTGCTGCTGGCTTCCTCAGATGAGGAATTCGACCAGCTGTTTGCTCGCTTTTTGGAAGACCGCAGAAAAGCAGGATATGACAAAGTTATGGCCTATCAGCAAAAAGCCTATGAGGAAAACCTTAAGAAAATTGAACAGTTCACCAAATGATTTAATTTAATGCTTTAATCTATTGAACCCCTAAGGATGTGATTTCATGCCAGGCCGTGCACGTTCACAGATGAAGAGCCTGCTGCGCCGTACTATATGGCAGTGGATGAAGGGTACGGCCGATCGGCTTGGCGGTTGCTCCCTTCAAGTTAAGCTTATTGTTGCGTATATCGGAGTCATTTTAATCCCGGTGGTATTATTCTCGCTATATACCTTTCACCAACTGTACGAGAATACCATGCACGACATCACCGTACAAAATCAGTATGTGTTGGATACAGAGCTGGCCCATATTCATAGCAATATGGAAATTATGGAGCGAACCGCACAGCTTGCGATCTCAGATCGCAACGTACTTCGTTATCTGACCGAGGAACGTGAAATAAGCAGCGATGAGCTAGTCCAATTCAACTTGAATGTGTTTCCAAATTTACAGCACTTGCTGTACAGTAATCCCAATGTAGAGAACATTCGACTGTATACCAATAATCCCCAGACGCATGAAATATGGCCGATGATTTTCAAAGAATCACGATTGCCTAAGGCTTCCTGGCTGAAAACGGCCCAACTCCGACAAGGGAAAATATGGTGGGAAATGTACAAGGGGCCGAAAAGCTTACTTCTGGGGCAATCCCGGCAGGAAAGTGAGACAGTGCAGTATATGGCACTGCTGCGTGAAATTCAGTCTACCGGAGGAAGACACGCAGGTCTGGTAGAAACAAACATGAGGCTGGAGCTATTTTCACCTAGAGTATTTGGAATCCCACAACGTGATCGTGCATGGCAAATGTTCATTCTGGACGGCGATTCCAGCGCAAGGAACGCTGACAAACCAATGTCTTCTAGCGATATAGCTACAGCTTCCTCTCTATCAGATTCAATTTACATCCCTCTGTCCCATGTGCACCATCTGTTTCAGTCCCAGGTTCAGGGACCGGGTGGTGCTTTTGATTTTTCCTATGAGAATAAGCCTTATCTCGGTATGTATCGCTATATAGAAGGGTTGGACGCCTATTTGCTAAATGTGGTAGCGCTGGACGGTCCGCTGGGTGATCTCCGTCAGAAACGCAATGCCATGCTGCTCATTATTAGTATGCTGATTGTGTTTATGTCCGTCATTTCTTATACCCTGCATGCCTTCATTCTCAAGCAGCTACATACACTGCGTGAATCCATGAAGAAAGTAGAGCAGGAGGGTGACTTTCAGCTTAGAATTCCAGTATATGGGCGGGGAGAAGTGGCTGAGCTGGCTCTATATTTTCGCAGTCTGCTAAGTCGGATTAACGGACTCATTGCCGAGGCAGTACACAAGCAGGCCGCTGCTCAGGAGGCTGAACTGCTAGCGCTCAAGCATCAGATTGATTCCCATTTTCTCTATAATACATTGGAAAATTTAAAAATGATGGCGGAGATAGAACGGCAGTATCCGCTGTCGGATGCCCTTACCTCCCTTGGGTCGATGATGCGTTACAATCTCCAATGGTCCGGGTCATGTGTTGCGTTGCGGGATGAAATCCGACATATCCAGCATTACGTGGCCATCATGAACATTCGCCACGATAACCAAATTGGATTGGAAATTCATCTATCGTCGGCGTTTATGGAACTGGAGATGCTGAAAATGTCGCTGCAGCCTGTAGTCGAAAATGCTATCAAGCACGGTTGGAGTACATTGCAAAGCTCATTCAGCATCACGATTGAAGCCTACTCTAAGCAGGATATCATAGAATTGCGTATACAGGATAACGGAGTGGGGATATCTGAAGAAAGAAGAAACGCCATCATGGCTGGTCTAGCGCGAACGGATATGGATTCCCACGAGCCTGAGATGAATGGGGGAATCGGTTTGTATAATGTGCACCGCCGTTTAAGTATGCAGTATGGCGAAGAGTATGGCATAAGACTGGACAGCATCCCCGGACAATCGACGACAGTGACCCTAATTTTGCCTAGACGTTACATGATGAGGGGGGCGGACCATGCCGACCAAGCTGTTGATTGCGGATGACGAAAAAAATATTCGAATGGGACTTCAAGCTATGATCGAACGGGAATTTTCCGGTCTCTATGAATGTGTACTGGTCAAGGACGGAAGGGAAGCCTGGCAGCATGTGAAGCAGTTTTTGCCCGAGTTGGTGATAACGGATATCCGTATGCCTGTTATGGATGGCATTATGCTGATGCAGCATATTCGCGAGCTGGAGCCGGAACGCAGACCTTTGGTGATCATTCTCAGTGGATATGACGAGTTCCAGTATGCGCGCGAAGCGATTCGCTGCGGGGCACGGGAGTATTTGCTCAAGCCGATTGTAAGGGAGGAGCTGTTTGGTGCGCTGGCAGTTTTGAATGAGGAATTGAAGGAGAGGAACCACCTCATAGACGATAGTGTTGTCAGCGTAGAGAAAGATAGACTGGTTGGCGCGAGTGTCATCCCCGATAGAAACGGTAGCATGACACGTGCTATCCAATACATCCATGCTCATTACAGCGAGGATTTAAATATGGCAGTAGTATCCAATTCAGTATCCTTGAATTATACGTATTTTAGTCAGGCTTTCAAAGCCTATACAGGCCTTAGCTTTGTTCAATATGTAAAAAGGCTGCGCATTACAGAAGCCAAAAAGCTGCTGAAGTGTCAAGGGGGCAAGATTTATGAAATTGCGGCTAACGTGGGTTTTGACAATGCAAAGCATTTTAACAAAGTGTTTCGTGAGCTGGAGGGGATGACCCCACAGCAGTTTCGAGTGCAGAATCAAAAGGGTAATTAGATATAAAGAGGCGGAAAACTTGCCTGCCTTTTTACCCTTATCCTGATATAATAAACGTAAGCATAACCATGGCCTTCGATCAGAGAGTTTGTACACAATCACACGAATCGCCGAACGGAAGGGGAGAGCATATGGTTATTTATGAAACGGACCAAGCTTATATCATGACGACGCAGCATGACCATGCCCATATTTCGGGTGAGTTGGCTTCACAATGGGAAGAGAGTGCCTTCAAGAATAGACGTCATAAGCAGGATTTTGTATATGCAGCAAGGGAGCATGATCGGGGTTGGATACAGTTAGACGCTGCTCCTTTCTGGAATGATCATGTGTCTGCACCTTATACATTTATTGATTTTCCGCTCAGTCCACGTTTTGTTTTCTATCGTCTTGGGATTGATGAAGTCGAACAAGGAAGTATGTATGCGGCGTTATTGTGTAGCTTGATGTACAAGGAGCTAGTCGGACGGACCGAGCATCAAAACGCTCAGGACAAGCAGATTACGCATGCTTATCAGGAGGCGGAGGAACAGCGTCGGCAGAGGCTCAAACAGGAGCTGGCATGTGGCGTAACCTTCGACCATCAAGTGCGGACCGATGTACGGAGAATGTTGTTTTGCGACGAATTGAGTCTGTTTTTATGCAGCCGAGAGCCGGGTACGCCTACAGCAGATTATGAATGGTTTGCTGAAGGTTTAAGCTTCCCGGCTGTTCGACATGAAAGCGGGCGAGTTTGGGCCGAGTGGCTATCGGATCAGACTGTAGGTCTTTCCTTTTTTCCTTTCAGGGGTAAGGTAGGGATTACTCATACCTTTAAGCAGGTGGACAAGGAGAAAATTCATACCTTTGGTCTCCTAGAGGCTTACCGTTCTTCCGAATGGACGCATCGAACCTTTACCGTTGAACATATCATGGAAGTAGAAGAACATAAGGAGAATGCCTGACCGTCTACGGATACAGCCTCGAACCATATTTTGTTCGTAGACGCAAAAAAAAGTCAGAGCAAAGCCTCCCTGAACCATGATTCAGAGAGGCTCGCTTTTTCTACCTTTAACATTCTACGATTTTGCAGATGTTTTCGCACGATTGACAATGGTCTGTACTTTATTCAATACCTTATCGCGTGCCCCTTTATTTTTCATCAGATACGTAACACCCATTCCCAATGCTGCTACCACCCATTTTTTATTCTTCATGAATAACGCCTCCTTATGATCATGTTGTCATACACGAATACTTTAAAAGTATCCAAAATGTGAAAAGATGAACGGGATTTTACGATTTAGTGATTCCTTGCACTCGTTCCGCATAACTATGATTTTACCCTTCTCCATCACATCTTACCCGTTCCTTCGCCAATGAAACGATTACGACTGTCTTTTCATGTTTAATGGATATTATCAAATATCCCGCCACAATTGCTTCAGACGCACATGACAGGGAGGTCTTTGTTATGAGAAAGAAGGAAGTGGTTGCCATGCTGCTCGCCGGCGGACAAGGCAAAAGACTCAAAGGACTTACCCGTACACTAGCCAAACCGGCAGTGTTTTTTGGAGGGACTTACCGCATTATTGATTTCCCTCTCAGCAATTGCACTCATTCTGGTATAGACACCGTAGGCGTATTGACCCAATACGAGCCGTTGGTGCTTCATTCCTATATCGGCGTAGGCAGCGACTGGGATTTGGATCGCCTGGATGGAGGAGTGTTCGTTTTACCTCCGCACGAGAAAGAAAATGGAAACAACTGGTACAGGGGTACGGCGGATGCAATTTATCGAAACCTGCATTTCTTGGATCAGTATGACCCGGAGCATGTACTCATTCTGTCAGGGGATCACATTTATAAAATGGACTACAGTCGAATGCTCCACTATCACAAGGAGAAGGAAGCAGACTGCACCATTTCTGTCATCAATGTCACGATTCAGGAAGCCCAACGATTTGGGATACTGAACGCCGATGATGATCTGAAAATATACGACTTTGAAGAGAAGCCTGAACAGCCGAAAAGCACATTGGCCTCCATGGGCATTTATTTGTTCAAATGGGAGGTGTTACGTCGCTATTTACTGGAAAGCGCAAGCGATTCTGAATCCTCACATGATTTTGGCAAGGATATCATTCCATTACTGCTTCAGCATGGCCGGTCGCTGTATGCGTACCCGTTTGCCGGGTACTGGAAGGATGTAGGTACCATTCAGAGCTTGTGGGAGTCCAACATGGATCTTCTGGTTCAGGATCCGCCTTTGGATCTGAACGATCCTTCCTGGCGCATCTATACCCGCAGTCCCAATCAACCGGCCCAGTATATAACCCAACGGGCGATTCTCAAAAACAGTATTGTAAATGAAGGCTGCATGGTGGATGGAGAAGTAAGGCATTCTGTACTATTTTATGGGGTCGAAGTAGGTGAAGGGAGCGTTATTACCGATTCTGTCATCATGCCGAACGTAAAAATTGGGCGCAATGTACGTATCCACCGGGCTATCGTGAATGAGAACATCGTTATTGAAGACAACGCGTTTATCGGACCTGAAGATAGTTCTGATGAGATTATTTTGTTCGATCAGGAAAGCCAGCTTCATGCACGAATTTAACCCGGATAAGGACGGTGTCTGCTATGAGCCGACTCATTGGAGTTATCAACCTGGATCACGAACTGGATCAATTGAAGGAGTTGACCTATTTCCGGTGCGGGGCCGCAGTTCCCTTTGCCAGTCGATATCGGCTCATTGATTTTACCTTATCCAACATGATGCATGCAGGGGTGCATGATATTGCACTGTTTATCCGCCGCAAATACCGTTCGCTGCTGGATCATCTGGGTGAAGGTCGGCCTTGGGATTTAGACCGCAGACGGGGCGGGTTGTTTATTTTGCCACCGGACTGGAATGATCCGACGGATGCATCACGCGGAGATTTGCAGCATGTGCACAACAATCTGGATTTTTTTCATCGCTCATCGGGGCAAACCCTTGTTCACGCAGGAACCCAGCATGTCAATAAGGTTGATATCGAGGATGTATACCGTTATCATCGGGAGAAAAATGCAGATGTTACCCTCGTATATAAACCCATAGACCAGCTCGAATCTGAGCATGCTCCTTGTGCACGACTGGAGATTGATGAGAACGGACGGGTGACTGGTATTCATCATGAGCAGGATCATCATAATATTTATCTGGAAATGTTCGTGATGGACAAAGGCTTGTATCTGGATCAGGTGAAACATTGCATAGCCCATCAGGATAATCATTTCTTTCGCGATGCCATCCAGAAAAACCCAAGTGGGCTGCGCATTTATGCGTATCGTTATGAAGGTTATCATGCAGTCATTAATTCTATCGAGAGCTACTATAAAAATAGCATGAAGCTGCTGGATCAGCAGCAGTATCAAGCACTGTTCCAGAATCAGCCGGTGCACACCAAAATCAAGTATGAAGCCCCGACTCGTTATACGCACAGCGCCGAGGTGGATCATTCGCTTGTTGCCAATGGCTGCACCATTGGGGGCAAGGTCGAGAACAGTATTCTTTTCCGTGGAGTGCAGGTGGAGGAGGGCGCGCGGGTAAGCAACTCGATTATTATGCAAAAATGTGTCATCCGTAAAGGGGCAGTTGTGGAGAATGTGGTTTTAGATAAAGATGTACAGCTTTCACCAGATCGAACTCTGATTGGAGACATTAGAGTTCCCTATGTCATTGCCAAGAATAGCGTAATTTAAAGGATATACTTAGCCATTAAAACGGAAATAACAGGAGGTACAACTTTGTTCAGCAATAAAGAAGCTTTTAAGCAGGCTTTTCGAGAGCAACTGGTCGGAAGGCTGGGCAAACCGATGCAGGAGGCTCAGTCGGAAGACGTATATAAGGTTTTGGGTAGCATGATTCGTGAACAAGTCGGCAAGAATTGGGCAGAAACGAACCAAGCCTACAAAGAAGGACAAGAGAAGCAGATTTATTATTTCTCACTGGAATTTTTGATAGGTCGTCTACTGGGCAGTAATCTGCTGAATTTGGGCGTACTGGATATGGTTCGGCAGGCATTGGGTGAACTGGGCTGGGATCTGGAGGAAATTGAAGAACAGGAGGCGGACGCGGGGCTAGGTAATGGTGGTCTCGGCCGTCTGGCGGCTTGCTTCATGGACTCGCTGGCATCCCTTGGCTATGCAGGACATGGCTGCGGCATCCGATATAAATATGGTCTGTTTGAACAGCGTATTGTGGATGGTAATCAGGTTGAACTGCCGGATTACTGGCTACAGAAAGGGAATGTCTGGGAGGAACGCCGTCCTGACAAAAAGGTCGAGGTTCATTTTTGGGGAAGAGTGGAAACCCGTGAACAGGAGGGACGTCTTGTATTCGAGACACAGGATGCCGAAACAGTCTGGGCTGTCCCTTACGATATTCCGCTGGTGGGCTATGGTCATGCGCAGGTGAATACGCTGCGGATTTGGAGTGCGGAATCAGCGCTTGATCCCGTTCGAGGACCGATTCGAGGCGAGGGCGGTTATTACCGCTTTCTCGACTACAATCGATCGGTGGAATCCATCTCGGCATTTCTATATCCGGATGACTCCAATTATGAGGGAAAGCTGCTTCGCTTGAAGCAGCAGTATTTCCTGTGCTCGGCCGGATTGCAAAGTATTTTGCGTACGTTCGAGAAGCTTCGTTTACCTTATAGCCAGTTGCCCGATAAAATAGCACTGCACATTAACGATACACATCCGACGCTGGTTATACCGGAACTGATGCGTATTCTGATAGACGTGAAGGGCTTGGGCTGGGACGATGCATGGGATATTACGACGCGAACCGTTTCATATACAAATCATACGATATTAAGTGAGGCGCTGGAACAATGGCCTGTCAATATGGTACGGGAGCTACTTCCTCGTATTTTCTTGATCATTGAAGAAATAAACAAACGTTATTGCGCTATGCTACTGGAGCGTTACCCGGGTCAGGACATCAAAATTGGTGAAATGGCGATTATTCACGGTGAACAAATCCGTATGGCTCACTTGGCAATCGTCGGCAGCTATAGCGTTAATGGGGTAGCTGCGCTGCATACGCAAATATTAAAGGAACGAGAGATGAAGTCGTTTCACGAGCTGTACCCTGACCGTTTTAATAATAAAACAAACGGGATTGCCCATCGCCGCTGGCTAATACATGCCAACCCGGAGCTGGCAAGCTTGTACGATGAGACCATCGGCACACGTTGGAGGACTCGTCCAAGGGAGCTCATCGACCTGCTTCGTTACAGTGGGGACGAGTCGTTCAAAGAACGGATACAGACGATTAAGCGAAATAATAAAGTCAGGCTCGCTGAGCATGTTTTTGCAAAACAGGGCGTGCGGCTGGATACGTCCTCCATTTTTGATGTACAGGTCAAACGGTTGCATGGTTATAAGCGACAGCTGCTCAACATTTTGCATGTGATGCATTTATACAGTCAGCTTAAAAGTAATCCGGGTCTGGATGTGACGCCACGCACGTTTGTTTTTGGAGCCAAAGCCGCCCCCGGTTATTTTCTCGCCAAACAGACGATCAAGCTTATTAACAACGTGGCGGACACGATCAATCGGGATGTAGATGTCAAGGACAAGCTGAAAGTCGTTTTCCTTGAAAATTATTCGGTCTCGCTAGCGGAGCTGATTATTCCTGCGGCGGATGTCAGTGAGCAGATTTCCACGGCAGGCAAGGAAGCCTCAGGCACAGGGAACATGAAATTTATGATGAACGGTGCGCTCACAATAGGTACATTGGACGGAGCCAATGTTGAAATGCATGAAATGGTAAGCGATGCCAACATGTTCATTTTTGGATTAAAGGTGGATCAAATTGAGGCATATTACCGAGACGGCCAGTATTCGGCGCGCAAAACAGCCAACAGTGACGAAAGACTGCGTGAAGTGTTGGATCAACTCGTGAACGATGCTCCTTTTACTCGGCATGAACGGGAATTTGAGGCCATTTATCAATCCCTGATTGATCATAATGATGAATACTTTGTGCTCAAGGACTTCGCATCCTATGTGGATACACAGGTTCACATTGAACAAGTGTATCGGAATCCCTCGGAGTGGACTCGGCGTGCTATTGTGAATATGGCCCATTCCGGGAAATTTTCTAGTGATTGTACGATTCAGCAGTACGCGGCTGAGATTTGGGACATTGTACCTCTCCAAAACGATGTCAACAAGTGAATTCTGTCCTAAAACGGCGAAACAGGCGGAATAACATTGCTTTTCGAACGCTGAGGGTTATAATGACAGTATAGACATAAGTAAGGATGGGAGCTGTATTGACTCATTCCTGAACTTGAATAGTACTGTTGAAGGAGTCCTCCTATTGATAAAGCTCAATCCGAAAAGGCTCAAACCTCATAAATCGAAGAAGAAATATAATATGTTTCAAAATATATGGCGTGCGATTCGGCTGAATTTCATCAAGCTGTTACGCGCCCCTGGTGGAGTTAAAAAGATTTCTTTGGGCTTCGCCATTGGCTTTGCGTTGGAGATGATCGTGATTTCCACGGCTTCTCTGGTATACCTTGTTTTTTATCCGATTGTTCGTCTCTCTGGTGGCTCGCTGCCTGCTGCCATTGTGGGTAACGTTGTAGGTAAGCTGACCTTTTTACCAATTGTACTGATGCCATTCGCCAAGCAAGTGGGAGCTTGGATTTATCCATCTCATTATCCGGTACATGTCAGGGGCGGACGACTCCACGAGCATTCTTTTATGGAGCTGTTTCACGGCAACTGGTCTGTATTCAGAGACTTGCTCCACGGAGGCTTGCACATCCTGATCGGCATGTCGATTTTCGGTGTGGTGCTGGGCATTATCTCGTATTTTGTCATTCAGGTTCTGTATAATCGTTCGCTGCACAAACGGTTGGAAAAGCGGAAGTTGCGTCATGGTGCAGCATTTTCGGCGGCCAGACTGCTGAAGAATGGATAATGTAGTGAATGAGAAGCTCCTTGAGCCTAAAAATAAGGCTTGAGGGGCTTCTTTGAGTTAGGACAAAAATCCCAATTGAGATGTCAGGAGGAATCGACCCATGAATAAATGGAGCTCTGTCACTGCAACAGTTGTGGCAATATCCATGCTTTTGGGAACGGCTCCAGTTCCAGTTGCAAGGGCACAGCAGCCCGCCGCTGTCATAGCTCAAAACGCACAAACTTCTGTTAACTTGGACCCAACCGCCACTAAGCATTTAACAGATGTGCTGAACACAATTAGCGGGGAAACAAACGATAGAGTTTACAAGTGCAGACACCTCTTTTGACGCTTGGACGGTAAACGGTACTATGGCTATGCTCGCGAATGGAGTTCGAAATTAAGCAGATTGATTTTATTGAAAAGCGTATGATCTCTATAAGTGCCATACGTTTTTACATATTTTGTAACAGGATTGGCTTCATTCGCTCGAATCGTTTACAATACGTGTGCATACAACAATGGACGACAGGTTAATGTACATACGAGGAGTGATGAAGTTGCGGAAGATATGGCAAATCTACTTAACAGACTGGAGAAATGTATTCAAAGTATCGACCGGGACTTTATTAGTCATTGGCATCATTCTTTTGCCTTCCGTCTATGCATGGGTGAATTTGAAAGCGATGTGGGATCCGTATGCGAATACATCTGGGATTAAAATTGCAGTAACCAGCCAAGATCAGGGTGCAGAAGTGAATGGTAAAAAGATTAATATCGGCGATGAGGTTTTGCATAACCTTCAAAATAACAAGAAGCTGGGTTGGACTTTTGTCAATGAAGCGGAAGCACGAAAAGGTGTGTTGAATGGTGATTATTATGCCAGCCTGCTGATCCCAAAAGATTTTTCAGAGAAAATTACAAGTGTGCTGACGGAAAATCCGCAAAAGCCGGAAATTGATTACGCCGTAAATGAAAAAATTAATGCAGTAGCTCCGAAAATTACATCTTCGGGGGCAACCTCTCTGACGAACCAGATTAGCCAAAACTTTATTGAAACTGCCAGCCAGGCCGTATTGACGAAGTTGAAGGAAGCCGGAGTCAAGTTGGAGGAGGAGCTCCCGACGATTCGTAACATTGAGAACCGGGTGTTGGAGCTGAATAATCGATTGCCGGATATCGAAAGGTTGGGCAAACAGGCATTGGAACTGGAGCAAAATTTGCCGAAAATAAAGGCACAGGGACAAAAGATCATTGCATTGAAGGAGAAAATTCCTGAAATTAACCGTGCCGGTGACCTGGTGCTCAAAATTGACAAAAACATGCCTGAGCTGGACAAGGTAGCCACTGTTATTTTGGATATCCAAAAAAGACTACCTGATATTCAAAAGGCCGGTGATCGAATTGTTGAACTGGATCAAAATTTCAGCAAGGTAGAAAGCGCACTGGCTACCGCTTTAGAGGACACGCAAACGGCCCTTAAGGTCATTAATGCTGCTCAGAAAGCACTGCCAGAAGTACAGAAAATAGCGGACACAGGCAAGGACTTTACAACCGGTTTACTTGAATTTTTGGACAAAAACGAGGGCGCGCTTGATTCGATTGGTACAGTAGTTAAAGAAGATTTACAGCTGGTACAACAAATCGCGAATGAAGTTTCTCAGATTACAGATATCATTCGTGGTGTGGATTTTGATCCTAAAGCAGCACAAGCTGCGGTGAAACGTGTCAGCGGTAGGCTGACAACTGCCGTGGGAGTGCTGGATCATATTTCTCAATTGCTGAACCGTGTGAACGGATATTTGCCAAGTCAACCTCTGGATTCACTTATTTCCCGTGTGAGCGGGGTGGAGGATCGTTTCCGTCGTCTGAATAGCACAGTAACTAGTATTGGGGATGCCATTCAGCGCGGCGAAAAGCCTGCGCAAAATCTGCTGGATGACACTGATCGCCTGGCAGGAGAAATCAGTAGCGGAATTGACAGCATTTTGGGCAATTATGATACGGAGTATGCACCCGCCATTCAAAAGGCGCTGGATCAGATCAAATCCGTTGCCCGCAATTCTGCCAATGTGCTGACTACAGCTCAAGAGCAGCTACCGAATATTGAAAAGCTATTGAATGACGCACAGGCTGTAGCAGAATTCGGTCAGCAAGAGCTAACACGGCTCCAGCAGGATCTGCCACAATACCGTCAAAAACTGCATGAAGCGGCGACGACGATTCAGGAACGTATGGGCGAGTTTACGAATGCTGTGAACAAAGCGGCAGACTTCGTAAATAACGATTTGCCGGCGGTTAAAAATAAAATTCATCAGGCAGCAGATTTTGTGCGTAATGATTTGCCCAAAGCGGAACAACAGTTTGTCAAAATGGCTGATTTAATTGAAAATAAATTTCCTGAAGCTGAAAAAGCGGTACACCAAGTAGCCAATTTTGTAAGGACCGATCTTCCAGCTGCCGAGGATTCCATACGCCAGGCTGCAGACACAATTCGCAAGCTTAAGGGCGAAAATGCGCTCGGACGCGCTATTGCATTGCTCAAGGGGGATGTGAAAAAGGAAAGTGATTTTCTCGGCAGTCCGGTATCGTTGAAGCAGGAACGGATATACCCAATCCCCAACTATGGTTCGGCGATGTCACCTTTTTACACTACATTGTCGATTTGGGTGGGTGCGATGCTACTGGTCTCAATGTTTAGGGTAGATGTGGATGACCCGGAAGGACAATTTAAAAGCTACCAAGTGTATTTCGGACGGCTTATGACATTCTCCACGATTGGTATTTTTCAGGCGCTGAGCGTATCTCTCGGTGACTTGTTCCTGCTCGGGGCGTATGTGGATGCCAAAATAGCTTTTGTACTGTCCTCTATGCTGATCAGTCTGGTGTTTACGGCGATGACCTATACACTAGTTTCTGTGTTCGGCAATATCGGCAAGGGACTGGCAGTCATCCTACTGGTGCTTCAATTCTCCAGTTCAGGAGGGACATTCCCGATTGCGACGAGTACACCGTTCTTTCAGGCGCTGAATCCGTTTGTACCATTCACCTATGCGGTTAGTCTGTTACGAGAGACAGTAGGAGGGATGTTGCCTTCAACGGTGACACGGGATGTGGTGATGCTGTTTGTATTTATCGGTGTTTGCTTCCTGTTTGGATTGGTGTTTAAGAAGCCGCTCAGCAAGCATACGAAAAAAATGGCCGAGCGAGCGAAAGAAACGAAATTGATTCCTTGATTGTAAAAAAAGTGAGTTACGGTGGTTGAAGTGAGCCGCTCCGCGAAGGATTTGATCTTACGATCGCTGTTGCCACGGGATTCTTTGGATTAGATAGATATGAAAAGGTAAGAATCCCGTGGCAAAGGCGAACGCTTCGCTTCTCCAGATTCAAATTCTCCGCTCCGCTGTAACCACCGTAAAGTCACTTCTTTTAATATTTGGCGGGTAGTATAAGGGGAGATGGCCTCGCGCTTGCTGCTTCGGCGGTGCGTGGGGCTTTTTTGCATGCGCTATCCCTTTAAATTGATTTTGAGGTGTTTCAATGTGGTTTGTTCTGGTGAATAAACGGAGTATGGTCTTTTTTGGCATGTCATTTTGCGGAATTTTAAAATCCTT
This sequence comes from Paenibacillus sp. 203, assembly GCF_037027525.1. Taxonomy (NCBI): domain Bacteria; kingdom Bacillati; phylum Bacillota; class Bacilli; order Caryophanales; family Paenibacillaceae; genus Paenibacillus; species Paenibacillus sp. 203. The sequence continues at coordinate 125,679 of NZ_JAXCHD010000002.1, read as the reverse complement.
AGGCAAAGGCGGGAGATAGTATGGAGTATTCATACTTAGGAAAGTCAGGCTTGAAGGTTAGTCGGTTATGTCTGGGCACGATGAATTTCGGACCGGAAACCGAAGAAAAGGATGCGTTTAAAATTATGGATGCCGCACTGGATGCAGGCATTAACTTTTTTGATACAGCTAATGTATATGGCCATGATCGTAAAGGTTGGACAGAGGAAATTATCGGACGTTGGTTCCAGCAGGGCAGCGGAAGACGCGAGAAAGTCGTGTTGGCAACGAAGGTATACGGAGATATGAAAAATGAACATGACGGACCCAATGCAGGATCAGGCTTGTCTGCTTACAAAATTCGCCGTCATTTGGACGCGTCGCTGAAACGTCTTCAAACCGACCATGTAGAGCTATATCAAATGCATCACATTGACCGTAATGTGTCATGGGATGAACTGTGGGGCGTATTCGAGTCCGTGGTGGATCGGGGACAGGTTGATTATATCGGTTCCAGTAATTTTGCAGGCTGGCATATTGCGGTGGCGCAGGCCGAAGCCAAGGCACGACGCTTTCTGGGGCTTGTATCCGAGCAGCATTTGTATAACCTGAACGAACGTTCCGCTGAGCTTGAAGTGTTACCGGCAGCTCAGGAGTTGGGTCTGGGTGTGATTCCATGGAGCCCGCTGGCGGGCGGACTGCTGGGACGGAATGCGTTAGCAGGTACTGGTTCTCGCAGCGCACGCGCCAAAGAAAAGGTGGAGCAGAATCGTGCGAAGCTGGAGCAATTTGCAGCATTGTCCCGCGAGCTGGGTGAAAAGGAAGACGTGATTGCACTGGCTTGGGTACTGTCCCATCCGGCCGTAACGGCTCCAATTATCGGACCACGGACCTTAGAACAGTTAGAGGATGCTCTACGGGTACCTGAGGTCAAATTGAGCGAAGATGTGCTTGCCAAGCTGAATGAGATTTTCCCCGGTCCGGGAAAACCTGCGCCAGAAGCCTACGCTTGGTAATCATACTTCGTACTCGTTATAAAGCATCATTCTTTGTGAGAAATAATCGGCAAAAAGCAGCAGATCGGGAATAGTCTCCTTGATCTGCTGTTTTTGTACTAGTCTCTCATCCTAAATCGTGGTTGGTAAAACGGCTATGTCAAGGGCTCATATTAAAGCTAATTGGAAAAGCTAACAACTATTCGCTAATCTTTCGTACGATCCGTACATACTCCCGGGGGAGAAAAGGAATGCTTATTAGAACAGGTTCAGCAAAATTGGCTGATCGGAATTTGTAACTTTCATTTGCTGATAACTTTTGGTTGCTCTTCACTGTTTTTGCATGGATATTATATTCAAGTCTCCAACCCACGACAAGCAACAGGCTAAAGAGACTGGTGCAGATCATCACTTTGCGCATCAACATGTTAACCACTCCTTTGTATGAAGATTCTCCATTTATACTAGGTGCTATACGCAAAAGGATTTACCTTTACAATCTCCCCGGTAAACTATATAATTAAAACTAATTGTATATTGGTTTACCCGGAGGAGCCTGCCAACAGCGGGCTCTTTTTGTGTTTTTTTCGTAAATTGGAAACAGGAGGCAGAGAAAATGATGGCGGAGATGAACAATGAGAGCATTATGGTGTGTGTCCATTATGGTCCGCACGGACAGCGGTTAATTCAAAGAGGCAGCGAGTTGTCCCGGTTTCTCGGGGCTCCTTTATATGTGCTTACAGTGGATGCAACCACAGATCATGAATACAACCAAAACAAGGAACAATACCTCTCGGGATGGGAAGAGCAGACTAAAAATGCTGGAGGAGCGTTTCTGATTCGTAAATGCAATGGGAAAAAGACAGCTGAGGTGATTGTGGAGACAGCCCGGGAAAAAAAGGTTACTCAAATCATCATCGGCCAGTCCAGTCAAACGCTATGGCAAGAGATTACCCGTGGTAATTTTGTCAACGATTTGATTGAACAACTGGGTCCTATTGATCTTCATATTGTGGCTGTACAGCGTTATCCCGAGCTTTTAGAGCACTCACATGAGAAGGGATTTTCTGCTTATTTGGTGAAGCAGGATGGAAGTTATGTACTGAGTGAAGAGCCTGGTGGAGAAGATACGATAAAAGGGATATTTTTCCGTGAGCTGGATACTGATTTCAACAGCGGTCTATTCAAAATCGTTAGAAATGGCGAAGCCCAGTATTTGAGAATTCTACAAAGTGAATGGATAAAGCCGCATTCCTAGAAGTTCATATACAAAAAAATAAGTTTATATAGGGGGAGTGCTCGACTGTGTTGCATGCTGCAATTTTGATTCCATTTCTGCTGGCTGTTCTAATCCCGTTGACCAAGGGCATTTCGCGCTTTCATACAGGTTGGACAGTCTTGCCCCTACCCACAGCTCTTTTCCTGTATTTCCTGACAAGGATATCGGACATTCAGGCTGGAAATGATACGATGTCAACTATACCTTGGATGCCATCGCTTGGGATTAATATTACGTTGTATCTGGATGGACTCAGCCTGCTGTTTGCTCTGCTGATTACGGGAATGGGCGCGCTGGTGATCTTGTATTCCATTTATTATCTTAATAAGCGGACGGAAGCGATTCGCCATTTCTACATCTATTTGCTCATGTTTATGGGAGCAATGCTTGGTGTCGTTTTGTCCGACAATTTGATGGTTCTATATGGATTCTGGGAGTTAACCAGTATTACGTCATTCCTGTTGATTGCCTTTTGGCACCGGCGGGAAAGATCCCGTTATGGCGCGCTGAAGTCGATGCTAATCACTGTCTTTGGCGGGCTGTCGATGTTCGCGGGGTTCAATCTGCTCTACGTAATGAGTGGAACGTACAGCATTCGGGAGATTATAGCCCAAGTCGGCTTATTGACCGAGTCCCCGTTGTTTATTCCGGCGATGCTGCTGATTCTACTGGGGGCATTTACTAAGTCCGCACAATTTCCTTTTCATATCTGGCTGCCCGATGCCATGGAGGCACCGACACCCGTCAGTGCTTATCTGCATTCAGCTACAATGGTTAAGGCGGGGTTATACCTTGTGGCGCGTCTTAGCCCCGTATTCGCTGGTCAGTCCGAATGGTTCTGGTTGGTCTCACTTTCCGGTCTGGTCACGCTTTTTTATGGATCGTTTAAAGCGATTAAACAAACAGATCTTAAAGCTCTGCTTGCCTATTCCACCATTAGTCAGCTCGGTCTGATTATGTGTTTGCTCGGGCTGGGATCGGCTTCTGCCTTTTTTTCTGGTACAGAGGAGTCGTTATTCTATACGACGGCTACTGCGGCGGCCATCTTTCATCTGATCAACCATGCCGTCTTTAAAGGCTCTCTATTTATGGTGGTTGGTATTGTCGACCACGAGGTGAACACTCGGGATCTGCGCAAGCTCGGTGGTTTAATGTCCTTAATGCCAGTCACCTTTTCTGTGGCGTTGATGGGGGCTTTCTCCATGGCAGGGTTACCACCATTCAGCGGTTTTCTGAGTAAAGAAATGTTCTTTACCGCTGTGTTAAATATTCGGGAGTTGGATGTTCTGAATACACAGTCGTGGATGATTCTAATTCCGGTGATTGCATGGATTGCCAGTGTATTCACTTTTGTTTATAGTATGATTCTGGTATTTAAGACTTTTACCGGTAAACTTCAGCCGGAGAAGCTCGATAAAATACCGCATGAAGCGCCGCTGGGTCTGTTGATTTCCCCAGTCCTGCTGGTTTCACTCGCTGTGGTATTCGGCTTATTTCCTGATCTCTTGTCTTATTCTCTGATTGAGCCGGCTATGGGCTCGATCTATAACGAGCTATTGTCGCCAGTGGAAACCTTTGGTGTCTCCATACATTTCTGGCATGGTTGGACACCTGAGATATTCATGACACTGGGTGTTATCGCTGCCGGGACACTTCTCTATAGAAGATACAGCCGACTGCGGATTCTGGATCGGGAATGGAACGGTAGCAATTTTCTTAATCTCATGTATGATGGATCTCTTCAAGTGCTGGAACGTGGATCGAACCGCTTCACAAATCTCTATATGACGGGATCAAACAGACACTATTTGCTTTATATATTTGGCTTTTTCGTCATTGCCTTGGGAAGTGTGATGCTTGGGACGCAAGGGATATCGCTGGGTATGATCCACTATGCTCCGTTAACCTTTTATGAGGCTGTCATTGTTGTTGTAATGCTTCTAGCAGCGTTTGCCGTACCCTTTGCTAAGTCGCGGGTCAACGCGATTTTGTTCACCGGTGCAGTCGGGTACATGGTGACCCTGCTGTTTGTTATCTTCCGCGCACCGGATCTTGCGTTAACACAAATGATCGTGGAGACAGTATCCGTCATTCTGTTCCTTCTGTGCTTTAAGTATCTTCCAAAGTTAAAGAAGGAGAAGGAGCGTCCGAGCTTTAGATTGCCGAATTTGATTATCGCTGTGGGTGTAGGAATTACGATAACACTCATTGCGCTGGCAGCCATGGGCAGCAGTCCATTCGCTCCCATTTCGGAGTTTTTCCTTAAAGAAAGCTATTCCTTGGCCGGAGGGAAAAACGTAGTCAATGTCATTCTCGTTGACTTCCGGGGATTCGATACTTTGTTCGAAATTATGGTTCTCGCTATTGCATCCCTCGGCATTTATGCCTTGATTAACTTGAAAATGGAGCCCGGCATTTCACCCGCCAACAAAAATAAGAAGGGAGGAAGAATTGCCTTTCCGTCCCAGAGTAATGATGTGATCCTGCGAACCCTGTCCAAGGTTATCATAATTGTGATTCTCACCTTCTCAATGTATTTGTTCTTTGCCGGACACAATAATCCGGGAGGTGGCTTCATCGGAGCGCTGATGACTTCAGCTGCGCTTATTTTGATGGCGATCTCCTTCGGAATGGACACGGTTCGTAAAGTCCTTCCGGTGAATTACCGCATGATCACGGCGGTGGGGCTGCTCATTGCAATTCTGACTGCGGCTGGCTCGTTTGTTTTCGGAGCCCCTTTTCTCAGCCATGCCTTTGGCCACTTTGATCTGCCTATTATGGGGGATACCGAGCTGGCTACAGCAGTCCTCTTTGATCTGGGGGTATACCTGGCTGTAGTAGGTGTGACCATGAGTATTATTTTTACCATAGGGGGGGATGAGTGAAATGGAACTGATTATGGCTGTAGCAGTCGGTATTTTATTTACAATTGGAGTGTACCTGATTCTATCTAAGGGTCTTTTGCGTATTGTTTTAGGTACTTCCTTGTTAACACATGGCGTCCATCTGCTGCTACTGACGATGGCCGGACTAAAGACAGGAGCTGCTCCAGTATTAGGAGGTAAAGCGGAAACTTATGTGGACCCTTTACCGCAGGCGTTAATTCTGACCTCTATCGTTATCAGTTTTGGAGTCACTGCCTTTTTCTTCGTGCTTGCTTACCGCTCATACCAGACGTTGGGCACCGATGAAATCGACAGTGTCAAGGGGGAAGAACAATGAGCAATCTCTTGGCACTACCGATTTTAATTCCCTTATGTACCGCCGTTATATTGATTTTTCTGAAGGAGAAGATTCTGCTTCAGCGGTTCATTAGTACAGTTAGCGCCATTTTGAATATTATGATTGCTCTTGTGCTGATTTACCGCGTTCATAGCGAGGGTATACAAACTTTGCAAATGGGAGGATGGGTGCCGCCGTATGGCATTGTGTTCGTGGGGGACATGTTTGCGGCTCTACTTGTGCTGACCGCTTCAGTGGTAAGCTTGGGTATTCTTCTCTACTCCTTCCGCAGTATTGGGGCAGAACGGGAACGTTTTTATTACTATACCTTTTTTCACTTCCTGCTTGTAGGTGTCTATGGATCATTTCTTACAGGAGATATGTTCAATTTGTTCGTTTTCTTTGAGGTTATGTTGATTTCCTCCTATGCCTTGATTTCTCTGGGGGGAACGAAGCTCCAACTTCGGGAAACGTCCAAATATTTGCTCATTAACATTGTGTCTTCCACACTTTTTGTGGCGGCAGTTGCTTATCTATATGCGGCTGTAGGCACCCTGAATATGGCTCATTTGTCTCAGCGGGTTGCTGAAGCGGGGCAGGGCGGCGTAATCAATGTGATCGCTGTTCTATTCCTGATTGTGTTCGCATTGAAAGCGGGTTTATTCCTCTTTTTCTGGCTGCCGGGTTCTTACAGTGCGCCGCCGTCTGCTATAAGGGCCTTGTTCGGTGCGTTACTGACAAAAGTGGGACTGTATGCAATCATTCGGACCTTTACTCTTATTTTTGTGAATGATCCCGGACTCACGCATACGTGGATCGCCTGGCTGGCGGCGGCTACGATGATTCTGGGAGGACTGGGAGCGGTAGCTTATAACGATATTCCTCGTATCTTTAATTACAACGTCATTATCAGTGTAGGTTTTGTGGCCTTCGGTCTGGCTGCAGCGACACCAGATGCATTGAATGGGGCGGTTTTCTATTTGCTGCACGATATGTTGGCGAAAGGATTAATGTTTATTCTTGGGGGCATCATTATCACTGCAGCGGGAACGGACCAATTAAAAGATATGGGGGGCCTCATCAAACGCTATCCCTTAATCGGCTGGATGTTCTTTATACTGGCCCTTGCACTTGTAGGTATTCCACCGCTTAGCGGGTTTGCCGGTAAAGTGTTGATCACTCGGGGCGGACTGGATGCCGGAATGTTGACATTATCCTTGATTGGGCTAGGCTCGAGCTTCCTTGTGCTGTATTCGCTGATCAAAGTATTCAAGCTTGCATTTTGGGGGAATGAACCCGAAGGCGACCTGCCGAAGATAAGGCTAAAAAGTGTGAATGCTGTGGCGGCCGGTTTGCTCGTCCTGGTTATATTGATGGGCATCGGGGCGGATTGGGTCTATTCCTATGTTGCACAAGCCGGTGATGTGCTGGCTCATCCCGCGCTATACATCGAAGCTGTAATAAAGGAGTAGATGAAGATGGTCTTTCAAATATTATTAAATCTGATGATTGCGTTGCTGTGGATGCTACTTAACAACGACTGGTCAGGGTCGCGGTTCACCATGGGCATTCTGCTAGGGATAGCCATATTGCTTGTTTTGCGTAAATTCCGTCCAGAACCTTTCTACCTGAAGCGCATATGGGCCATCCTGAAGCTGCTACTTCTGTTTATGCGAGAGCTGATCGTTTCCAGCTTTGCGGTTATCCATCATATTCTCCGCCCGAAGCTGACCATCCGCCCAGGCATTTTTGTCTATGAGACTGCCCTAAAGTCAGATTGGGAGATCACTATTTTATCGTGCCTCATTTGTCTAACACCAGGAACGCTCACTCTGGAAGTATCCGAAGAAGGTCAAATGCTGTATATTCATGCCATGGACATACAGGACGCGACACTGCTTTCTGAGCAAATTAGAGGGACATTTGAAAAAGCGATCATGGAGGTGACACAGTGATAGTTTCGGCACTTTTGGCTGCATCACTGGCTATTCTCTCCTTAGCCATATTAGGTTGCTTGTACCGTTTGATTAAAGGACCGACCCGTCCAGATAGGGTAGCCGCACTGGACACGATAGGTATAAATCTGCTAGCTATGATTGCTGTGATCTGCATGCAGCTGAGGACACAGGATTTTATTGAGATTGTTCTTGTTATAGGAATCCTGACGTTTATAGGAACAACGGCGTTGGCGAGATATATAGAAAGAGACGCCGTCATAGATACTGGGGGGGATGAACTTGATCGGTGAGTTGCTTATTGCGATCCTTGTTTTATTCGGCGCTCTGTTCTGTGGATTGAGCGCGTTTGGATTGATTCGGCTGCCAGATGTTTATTTACGTTCTCACGCCGCAACCAAAAGTGCAACGCTTGGCGTGCTTTGCGTATTAACAGGAGCCTTCCTTTATTTTTTGTTTTATGTAGACGTGGTCAGCATCAAATTACTGCTTGCCATTGTGTTTGTCTTTATCACTTCTCCCGTAGCCGGACATCTAAATGGAAGGGCTGCCTACCGTTCGGGAGTCCCTTTATGGGGGAACAGTGTTCAGGATGATCTGGCACCGATATTGGAACAAAATACATCTTCAAAACAACCAAAATGAAAGCAACCCATAGTGCGGGATTTGCGTCATATCCGTCTGGATTGATAATAAATGTGGAGGGATCATGTGCACAATATTATTTCAGTCCAGCCGTATTACAAAGCGGAAAGGATCGTAACTCCGTTAAAACAGGAAACAGTCATTCATCGCCGAGTTTTACACTTGTATACAACTAAAATTGTATCAGCGTACCGGGAGTTTTCTCTCAATGAGGTATATGATATATCGTTTAAAAGTATCGGGCAGGGTCATGGTGTTCTTTATTTGCATACGAAACAAGGCGTATTTCCTTATACTGTAGAATCAGATCCTAAAGACTTTATAAGCGAATTCAAAAAAAATGTAGAAAAGTAAGATTGTTCGATTCAAGAAATTTGAAAAGACCGCATCTATTTTGCGGTCTTTTTTAATGCCTGAAGTTACATAAAGCTTTTAGCATCTGTAACATAACTGTGTAGAATCATGCCGAAGATGACGATGAACATACAGATCCATGATAAAGGAGATGGAATTAGAATAGACAGAAAGATTAATTCTCCCATTAATGCAAAAAGCACTTCCAGAGATTGTGTCGCTTCTACCGTCACCAGCTTTTGCATATTTCCACGAACCTGATTTGTAGCTTTAAAAAATAAAACCGTAGCGACCACCCCTGAAAACACAGCTACCAAAGCAGACTGAATCGTCTGATCCTTACTTGGCATTCCCGCGCTGAAAACTCCATATAACGAAAGCAATAACCAGAAGGGCAAACTGGCTAAAGTCATCCCGTGCACACGCTGATAGGCTTCTAACCGCCCCGCACAGACTTCCATCATTTTGCGATTACCTAATGGATAGATTATTCATTTCAAGAGTTTCTTCACAGTTGACAAGGCAAAAGGGATGCTGTATATTACTGAAAGTTAATGTTAATAGTAATTATTACGATTTAAAAGAATGAAAAGTTAATATTCAAGGGAGCGTACCAGCGATGAATAAGAAACCAATACCGGTAACCGTGTTGAGCGGATATTTGGGTGCAGGAAAAACAACGATTTTGAATCATGTATTAAACAATCGGGACGGAATGAAGGTGGCAGTTATCGTCAATGACATGAGTGAAGTGAATATAGATGCCGAGCTGGTTAAAAAAGAGGGCGGCTTGTCCAGAACAGAAGAAAAACTGGTCCAGTTGTCTAATGGTTGTATTTGCTGCACATTGCGTGAAGATTTATTACTGGAGGTCAAGAAGCTGACGGAACAAGGCGAGTTTGATTATATTTTAATCGAATCTACAGGTATCAGTGAGCCCGTGCCAATCGCTCAAACCTTTACGTACGCCGATGAAGGAACTGGCATTGATTTGGCTTCGCTGGCAAAACTGGATTGCATGGTAACCGTTGTTGATGCGAACCGTTTCTGGCATGATTTTGAATCAGGAGAAACGCTACTGGATCGTAGGCAGGCTACTGGTGAAGACGACACGCGTGATATCTCGGACTTGCTGATTGACCAGATTGAAACCTGTGATGTATTGATTTTAAATAAGTGCGATCTGGTTCAGCCTGTGGAGCTAGACAAGCTGGAGGGTGTGCTGCGGAGATTACAGCCTGAAGCCCGAATCATTCGAACTTCCAAGGGAAAGGTCGCTCCTTCGGACATTTTGAATACAGGGCTGTTCAATTTAGACAAAGCTAGTCAATCCGCTGGATGGATTCGGGAGCTGAAGCTTGAAAGCCATACACCGGAAACAGACGAATATGGGATCAATTCCTTTGTATATCGCCGTAGAAGGCCATTTCATCCTGCGAGATTGGCTGAATTTATGAGCTACTGGCCGGAGGAGGTCGTTCGCGCCAAAGGTTTGGCCTGGATTGCTACCCCGCAGGATTGGGCAGCGAGTATTAGCCAGGCAGGACCATCTATTCAATTTGGCCCTGCGGGAAGCTGGCTTGCTGCGTTATCTGAAGAAGAACGGCAGGAGATCGTGGCAGCCGATCCTGAGGCTCTGGACCATTGGGATGAACAATGGGGCGACCGCATGAACGAAATCGTCATGATAGGTATCGGAATGAATCGACCGGACTTGGAAGAAGAGCTAGATGAATGCCTACTGAACGATAACGAAATGGATATGGATTGGTCCAGTTTTGAGAATCCGCTTCCTTGGCCGACATGATGAAGCTAGTTGATCCATTCAGTAATAAAGTCCATACATTTTTTAGCGGCTGGAGAAACATTTTTTAAGGAAGCGGTAGCGATACCGATAGTACGGGAATGCCTTTCGTCCAAAGGTCGAATAGAGATGTCGTAAGGAATGTGAGACAGGATCATTTCAGGAAGAATACTCACGCCTAGGCCATTCTGCACCATAGCCATAATCGCATGGTCATCTTCTAATTCATATTTGATTTTAGGTGACATATTATGCTGTGAAAAAATATTTCTTACATCCGTGTCACAGCCTGCAACAGGCATAATGAAAGGCTCATCTCTGAGCTGTTCTACTCGAATTGAGGCTTGCTTTCCAAGAATATGATCGGAAGGAAGTAGACAAAGCATGCTTTCTTCTTTTAATGGCAACGCCTCTAATGCGTCTAACGTGGGTAGGTTCACAAAGCCGAAATCAGCTTCCCCACTGACTATCCAGCTCTCAATTTCATGGTAGTTCCCATCGAGCAGTTTTATTTCAATAAGAGGAAACTGCTCATTGAATTTTTTTAGAATACGGGGCAGCCAATGAATAGAGACGCTTGAAAATGTGCCGATCTTTACGGTTCCGATTTCCAATCCTTTAATTAAAGCTACCTCTTGGTAGAGCTTTTCGTCCATTTGTACAATCTCTCTAAATCGCTTCATCAATCTTTCCCCGTTATTGGTCAATTTGATGCCTGAACGACCTCGGATCAGAAGAGTCAGCCCTAGTTCATGTTCCAATCCAGAGATCGCATGGCTGATTGCTGATTGTGTAAGATTTAAAACTTCCCCGGCCTTTGTGAAACTTCCCATTTCAACTACGCAAAGAAAAATCTTATATTTAAACAAATTCGTATTCACTCCTATTTTTTTATGAAATATATTCATGTATCATATCAGATATATTCATTTTTTTATTTAATATTTATGATTATAATCAAATTAAAGAAAGGTTATTTAATTTTGTTTTAGGAGGGGCATATGAACTCAATTGCTAAAACTCCTCGTCCGCCCTATTATGCGGCTATCTTTACTTCTGAACGTACGGAAGGAGATGGCGGGTACGGAGTGATGGGAGACAAAATGGTGGAACTGGCTGCCCAACAGCCAGGTTTTCTAGGTATGGAAAGTGTTCGTGACCACAATGGAGTAGGCATTACAGTTTCCTATTGGGAGTCTCTGGACGCTATAAAAAATTGGAAACATAACGAGCTGCACAAGGTAGCGCAGGAAAAAGGGAAATCCGAGTGGTATAAAACATTTGGTTTAAGAGTGAGCAAGGTAGAACGAGATTATTTTTTTACAGTGTAAATAGGTTCAATATCCAAGTTAGTGCTTAGCATGAAGCCGAATCTGGAAATAAAGGTTTTCCATTATTCATTAAAAGGACAAAGCCAAAGAAGTCCCATATAGGGACTTCTTTGGCTTCTCTGTCAGAAAGAAATTATCATGAATTTTGGAAAACGTAAACGGTTCTATTCATATTCAGTTCATAAACGTGGGTTATCCTCTCTATAGAAACCGTATAGGGAGGATATGAATGTGGATTATACAGACAGAAAAGAGACCTTGGCCATTGAAGCAAGGGGACTCGTTAAAGCTTTTGGTGATAAGTGTGCAGTTGACGGTGTCGATTTGAATGTACGTGCTGGCACGATCTACGGGGTGCTCGGTCCTAATGGAGCAGGCAAAACGACTACCATCCGAATGCTGTCAACATTATTACGGCCTGATAGGGGATCGGCCCGTATTTTCGGGCACGATGCAGTAAAGGAACCGCAGGTTGTGCGTCAATTGATCGGGGTGACAGGCCAGTACGCATCGGTCGATGAGTCGCTTAGCGCTACCGAGAACCTGATCATCTTCTCCAGGCTACTTGGACTGGGACGTGCCGAGGCGCGTCATAAGGCAGCGGAGCTGCTGGAGGAATTTGGCTTGGCCGAAGCGGCCAAACGACCGCTAAAGCATTTCTCTGGAGGTATGCGCCGACGGCTGGATTTGGCTGCAAGTCTCATTGCCAAGCCGCCGCTAATCTTCCTGGATGAGCCGACCACCGGATTAGACCCGCGCACGCGTGTCCAGATGTGGGACACGATCCGGCGTCTGGTCAAGACCGGTTCCACCGTACTGCTCACAACCCAGTATCTCGATGAGGCGGATCAACTTGCTGACCGAATCGCGGTGATCGATCGTGGTCGGGTAGTCGCTGAGGGTACGGTGGATGAACTGAAAGCGGCAGTAGGGGCGTCGACGCTGCAACTCAAAGTACAAAATCAACAGGACATTGAGAGGGCTGTTCAGATCGTTGAACAGGTGCTTTCAGTCAAGTCCAGCGTGTCAGTGGAAGCTGGAAAGATTATTTCTCCGATGGCCAATGCAGATCGGGTAACGGACCTGCTGATTGCCCTCCGTACTGGAGAGATTCGCCTAGCAGAGATGAGTGTGCAAAAGCCGACGCTTGACGAGGTGTTTTTGTCCATCACTGGTCATGGAGCACAAGTAAACAAGACGTCCCAAGGAGCGCATGCTGTGGAGGGGGCGAGAGCATGAAGAGTATTACTGCTATGACAGGTTCTGATCGCACATTGAAGAAGTCTGTGAGTTTCAGGCAGGCGTTCTCCAATTCCATGACGATGGCCTACCGGGGCATTCTAAAGATCCGGCATACTCCCGAACAATTGTTTGATGTCACGCTCCAGCCGATCATTTTTACCCTTATGTTTACCTATATCTTTGGCGGCGCCATCTCAGGAGACGTGCAGCATTATTTGCCGGTTATTATTCCAGGCATCCTCGTGCAGACTGTGATCTCGACCTCCGTCGTTACCGGCGTCCAACTACGTGAGGATATGAACAAAGGAGTGTTCGACAGGTTCAAGTCACTCCCAATCGCACGTATTGCGCCTTTGGCTGGAGCTCTTTTGGCTGACAGTATCCGGTATACTATTGCAACTGTACTTACCTTCGCCATGGGATATATTTTGGGGTATCAGCCAGGGGGAGGACTGCTGAGTGTAGCTATCGCCGCGCTTCTGGTCATTGTGTGTTCCTGGGCAGCCAGCTGGATTTTTGCCTTCTTTGGCGTGATTGCCCGCACTGCTTCTAGTGTACAGGGCATCTCCATGATTGTTCTGTTTCCGCTCACTTTTGTTTCCAACGCATTTGTGCCTGTCGGCACAATGCCTGGTTGGCTGCAGTGGTTTGTGAACGCCAACCCGATTTCACATCTTGTGAACGCAGTCAGAGAGCTTGCGAATACGGGAACGATTGGCGGGGAACTGGCGATCTCCCTACTTGGCGCTACAGTCATTGTGGCGATCTTCGCGCCGCTTACGGTGCGTGCTTATATGCGTAAAGCATAAGATGGCAGTCTTCTTGACGAGGACGAGAGATTTAAGGCAGAGTTAGTTAGGGGGGATTGAAATGGCACGTGTATTGGTCGTTGATGATGATCCGCATATTCGTGAACTGGTCGGACACTTTTTGAGAATGGAAGGACTGGAGGTAGTCGAGGCGGTGGATGGTTTGGACGCGATGCGCATTTTTGATCAAATCAAGGTCGATTTGCTTGTTCTTGATATCATGATGCCGGGAATGGATGGTTGGGAGCTGTGTCGTAAGCTGCGAGAGCAAACCGACCTGCCGCTGCTTATGCTTACAGCTAAAGGCGAGACGTCACAGATCGTGAAAGGTTTCGCGCTCGGAACGGACGACTATCTTGTCAAGCCATTCGACCCCATGGTGCTTGTCGCACGTGTGAAGGCTTTATTAAAACGTTATCGTATCATGGCTTCAAAATCAGTAACTGTCGGAGATCTTGTCCTGCGCAGCGATACATTTGAGTGTCGGGCTGGAGAGAAGGAGATTACCCTGCCGCTCAAAGAATTTGAGCTGCTCTTCAAGTTGGCCAGCTATCCTGGCAAAACCTTTACCCGCGACCAGCTGATCGAACAGATCTGGGGTTATGATTATGAGGGAGACGAAAGAACGGTTGATGTCCATATCAAACGCCTTCGGGAACGATTTCCGGAGGCAAGCCACTCCTTCCGGATCAGTACGATCCGGGGATTGGGTTATCGGCTGGAGGTACGGCAATGAAGAGGGAACCGGGGTTACTCCATATTCTTGCGAGAGTCCTGCTGGTAGTATTGGTGCTATATCTTAGCTGGGCTGCCGCGTACTTTATTATGGAGGCGATCTATTCGCACATGTCATGGGCTCCCCATGGTTTGTTCGTCTTTCTTATGAATACGACGCTAGGCTTTTTCTTCTTCGGTATTATCAGTATGACGGTAAGGCGTTTCTTCCAGCCTAGAGAACAGCACGCTTTTACCGAAATGATCGATGCATTAAAACGTATTTCGCAAGGAGACTTTCACATTAACCTGGATTGGGACCTCGGCGGGCGGAACGGAAAACATCGGAGGCCGCATCCTTATGTACAGTTGGTGGACAGCATCAATGATATGGCTGCAAATCTGAAGGCTATGGAAAAGCTGCGGGAGGAGTTTATATCGAACGTATCCCATGAAATCGGCTCACCGCTGACCTCGATAATCGGATTCGCCAAAGCGCTCAAGGACGAGAATCTGAATCGTGAGCAGCGAGATCGGTATTTGACGATCATCGAGACGGAGTGTATTCGTCTATCCAAGCTAAGCGATAATCTCATGAAGTTGGCGATTCTGGATTCGGAGCGGCATCCGTTTCGTCCATCCCTTTATCGGCTGGACAAGCAGCTGATTTCGCTTATTCTCGCCTGCGAACCGCAATGGGAGGCTAAAAAAATCGAGATGACTGTTGAGGTGGATATAGTTGAGGTCAACGCAGACGAGGATCTGATGGGCCAGGTTTGGGTGAATCTTCTTCACAATGCCATTAAATTTACACCGCAGGGTGGAAGCATATCTGTTTCTCTTTCAAGTAACGGTGATCAGGCGGTTATCTGCATTGCGGATACGGGACAGGGCATCAACGACCAGGATCAGCAGCGAATTTTTGAACGATTTTATAAAGCAGACCAGTCACGGGCCCGAACTGCAGGAGGCAGCGGCTTGGGACTGTCCATTGCTTATAAAATAACAGAGATGCATACTGGCTCTATCTCTGTATCCAGCAAGGTGGGAGAAGGAACGGTATTTACAGTTATGCTGCCGCTGCGCCAGAAAGTAATGGAAGGCAGCAGCAACTGTGAAATGTACACCGGCACAGTAAGTTAAAAAGGAGCGTCTTCAAAGCCATAAACGGCTGAAGGACGCTCCTTTTTAGTTCCCATGCTTCTACTCTTATGGCATATGCGTATGTGCTTAGGACTTAGATGTATTTAGCGGCTGCATCTCCTGTATAGCTTCTTTCAAGCTTTGTGAGCATTGCTCATATAGCTGTTTTCTTTGTTGCTCGCTGGAACCAGATGCGAGTTTTTGCAACTCCGTTGTGCATTGTTCCAGCAAAGTCAGCACGGCTTGATTCGAATCCTGCACCTTGCTTAGCTGTACATTATCACTATATTGATCGATGTATAGTTCTCCTTGCGGGTCCACCTGTGCGAAAAACACATCTTTGACCGTTAGGCTCTTTTCCTTTAGCTTTGCATCCAGCCATTGTTGAGTGATCCCCATATATGCCATTTGTTGCTCCATAAGTTGCCCATCCATAATGACGGCTGTGGGTTCCTTCTCCGGTAATTGCTGTATATTCAGATCCTTAAGCGTCACGGCCTGCTTGTCTTTGGTCAGCAGCACGTTGATCGCACCACTGGTCTCCATAATGGCAAATTCCACGTCTGCCACCTTGAATACATTTTTACTCCGCAGCTGCTCCATGAGCTCATCTAGCGTTAGCCTTTCCTTTTTCATATTATCCTCTAAAATTTTGCCGTCTTTGATCAGGATTGTCGTCTTTCCATCTGATAAATCTCTGACTTTCTTGCTTTTAATTTGTAAAAATTCAATACCAAGTGTTGTAAGTACCCATACGGCTAACGACACAGTCCCCAAGTACCAGGAGGATTCACGTTCCAAAGGAATTGAAGCCGCCAAGTTACCGATGGTGATTCCAGTTATATATTCGAACAAGGAAAGCTGCGATACCTGTCTTTTTCCAAGAATCTTGGTAATCACAAAAAGAATAACGATAGCTAATAACGTACGTAAAGCTACAATGGACCATTCCTGCATTTGTTCAACCTCATTTCATTTCACCACAAGGGCGCTATTATTCCAAGGATGTCCGCACCAGGGTCCATTTAAACTTCAAATTATCTGAATTTAGATAACTTGACTACCAATTAACCGATTAATTACGATATAAAATTAAAATTTTCTATCGTTGAATTAGCAATGTCTATTACACAAGCGATTGACGGAAAAGGGGCAGCAGGATACATTATAAATATAATTCTTATTTAATTCATCGGGATTATAAACATTAAGCTCACGGAGGTATGTATATGTCGTCCAAACCTAAAGTTGTATTGTGGAGTAAAACCGGCTGTCATTTTTGTGGAGAGATCAAATCGTACCTGGAATCCCAAAATCAGCCGTATGAAAATATCCAAGTGGACGGAAATGATGTGCTGCGTGACGTGCTGGAGACCAAATATGGTATTCGTTATGTCCCTGTCGTCGAGGTAGGCGGGGATAATAAATATGAAGCACTGCTCAACCCGGATCTGGAAGAGTTGGGTAAAGTGCTGGAAAGTTACAATCAAGTGGTATAAGCCGACGGGAAATCATTATTTTCAAGAGAGGTGGAAGAGTTATGGCTAAGAATAGACAAATTAAATTTGGTGCGATTATCCACGGTGTTGGGGGAAGCATAACGACTTGGCGTCACCCTGAAGTACCTGCGGATGCGAGTGTTAACTTTGAATTTTATAAAACGCAGGCGCAAAAGGCAGAGGAAGGGAAGTTTGACCTCGTATTTATCGCAGATGGCCTGTTCATTAACGAAAAATCCATTCCCCACTTTCTGAACCGTTTTGAACCAATTACGATTTTGTCCGCTTTGGCTGGGGTGACGAAGCATATCGGACTGGTCGGCACACTGTCGACTTCCTATAGCGAACCGTTCACGGTAGCACGCCAGTTTTCTTCCATTGATCATATTAGCGGAGGTCGTGCAGGCTGGAATGTGGTGACTTCCCCGCTGGAAGGCTCTGCCCTTAACTTTAGTAAAGGCGAGCACCCGTCGCATCCGCAGCGCTATAAAATTGCAGAGGAATATTTGCAGGTTACCAAAGGACTGTGGGACTCGTGGGAAGAGGATGCGTTCGTTCGTGATAAGGAAGCCGGCGTATTCTTTGATCCTGAAAAGCTGCATACATTGAACCATAAAGGCGAGTTTTTCTCTGTGCAGGGTCCGCTGAACATTGGACGATCCAAGCAGGGACAGCCGGTTATTTTCCAGGCAGGTTCCTCGGAGGATGGCAAAAACCTGGCCGCCAAGGAAGCGGATGCTGTATTTACAGGACATGAAACGTTAGAGGAAGCGCAGCAGTTTTATCGTGATGTGAAAGAACGTGCGGTACGTTATGGTAGATCCGAAGAGGATATTGTCATTTTGCCGGGCATTTCGCCGATTATTGGCAGCACGACGGAGGAAGCGGAACGTAAGTATGAAGAGATCACGAATCTGGTGACGATTGAGGCTGCGTTAAAGTATTTGGGACGTTTCTTCGATCATCATGATTTCTCACAATATCCGCTGGATGAGCCATTCCCTGAGCTTGATGGTATTGGCAGCAATGCGTTCCGCAGCGGTAC
Organism: Paenibacillus sp. 203; assembly: GCF_037027525.1. NCBI lineage: Bacteria > Bacillati > Bacillota > Bacilli > Caryophanales > Paenibacillaceae > Paenibacillus > Paenibacillus sp. 203. Next base: position 107,663 of record NZ_JAXCHD010000002.1, on the reverse strand, counting down.
AGATAAAATTAAACGAGTAGCCAAGGAACAAAATTTGACCTTACGCGAGGTTGCATTGCGTTCAGCTACACCGAGAACCTCTTTTATCGGAACCGCTGAGCAAGTAGCGGATCAAGTGCAGGAGTGGTTCGAAAGAAAAGGGGCAGACGGATTCATTATTGGTTCTGATGTGCCATCGGGTCTGCATGACTTCGTCAATCTGGTTGTGCCTATTTTGCAGGAACGCGGTATTTACCGTCAGGATTATGAATTTAGCACACTGCGTGAAAACCTGGGCGTGCCTATTCCTGAGAACCGCTATACAGCAGCCAGATCCAAAGTGAAGGTTGACGCATAACAGAAGGAGGGAAAAATATGTCCAAGGTTGTCATCCTATCAGGCAGTCCGTCTACACAATCCCGTTTATACGGCTTGATTAACTATACAACGGAGCAGTTGCAGCAGGCTGGAGCGGAGGTCACATTACTGAATGTGGTCGACTTGCCAGCGGAGGATCTGGTCACAGCTAACTTTAACAGCCCCGACGTCACAGCATCACTTGCATTGATTGCAGCAGCGGATGCCGTTATTGTGGCTTCTCCAGTCTATAAGGCGTCCTATTCAGGGCTATTGAAAATATTCCTGGATTTGGTTCCGCAGGAGGGGCTAAGAGGGAAACCAGTCTTGCCTTTATTTATCGGAGGTACACTGGCTCACCTGCTGGTCATTGACTATGCCTTGAAGCCGGTTATTAATGCACTGGGCGGAAGACATATTCTTGGCGGGGTGTATGCAGTGGATCAGTGGGTCGAACGTCTGCCAGATGGAGCATACGGGTTGTCGGAAGAATTGGTTGCACGGTTGGAACGTTCTGTTAAAGAACTAAATGAGCTATTAAAATTATAGATATTTTCAATATTTCCATTGACAGGTCGTTCAGTGAGTTTTATGATACAAAAAACCAAGTTAACTTATTGGATAAATGTATATAAAACTTACTGGGGGACTTGCGTATGAATATCGAGAATATGGAAGCCTTTGTATACGTGAATCATTATGGGAGCTTTAATAAGGCTGCAGAAGCCTTGTTCTTGTCCCAGCCCTCTGTTACAGCCCGGATTCAGACGCTAGAGCGCGAGCTAGAATGCAAGTTGTTCGACCGCCAAAGCAAGCAAACGGTTCTGACGGAGGATGGACGAAAGTTTCTTCCTTATGCGGAGCAGATGCTTCAGGTGCTGCAAAAAGGGAAACAAAAGCTCCAACAGCGTAAGAAAGCCCCTCAGCAAATTCGAATTGGTTGCACGATATCGGTGTCGAACTACATCATTCCTGAAATATTAAAGCAGCTTCGTGCCCGTTATCCAGAGGTTAACTACAAAATTGTGACGGCTACGACGGATCAACTGGTACATAAACTGTTGAACCGTGAGGTAGACATTAGTTTTGTCCGTAAAGTGATGCATCCGGCTATCCGTACGCTTGCTTTTTATGAAGATCCGATTTCCCTGTATGTATACGACGGCCATCCGTTTATGAAGACAGGAAAGGCCAGCATACAGGATATTCAACGTGAAACACTGGTGTTTTTTGAATGCGGATCATTAGATTGGATGAGAATCCATCGCGCTTTTGAATCACTGGAGCAGCCACCGGACATTGCTTTTCAGGTAGACAATGTGGTCACGGCCAAAAAGCTGGTATTGGAGGAAGCGGGTATTGCCTTTTTGCCGGATGTCTGTGTGAACCGTGAAGTAAAAGAACAGAAACTGTTCCGTATCCATGTTCCAGAGGTAGCTGGGGTGTCGATGCAGATTAGCATAATAGCGACCAAAGAAGACTGTGCAGTGACCTCAGATTTTGCAGATGCACTGACAGAAGGTTTCCGGGGTGCTTTTTTGTTATAGAAAAGTTCTATGGCTTGATGGATTGACGTATAGGTTTCCAGGTGTTAAATTAATCACATCCTAAAACCAATTAAACTTATAGGAATTATTAATTATTGGATGTTGTAGCTACCATGTATGTCGCAAACTGCTGATATACAAAGAGATGAGGGGGATTCATATGAAAAAGTGGTTTGCAATATTGTCTGTTATGGCAATCATCCTGGTGTTGGCAGGCTGCGGTTCCTCAGATAACGCGTCTAGCGCGTCAGGTTCAAGCGGAGACGTGAAGAAAATTATCGTAGGCACAGGTACTCAATTCAAAAATGTATGCTTTATTGACGAAAACGGAAATTTAACAGGTTTTGATGTGGAGCTGATTAAGGAGCTGGACAAGCGCCTGCCTCAATACGAATTTGAATTCAAAACGATGGACTTTGGAAATTTGCTGCTAAGTCTCGATGCCGGCAAGATTGATCTGGTATCGCATCAAATGGAAAAAAACCCGGAGCGCGAGGCCAAGTATCTGTTCAACAAAAATCCGTATAGCATTTTTCTGAACAGAGTCGCTGTAGCGAAGGATAACAATACCATTCATTCAATTGATGATTTGAAAGGGAAAAAGGTACTCACCAGTCCAACCAGTAATGCGGCGTATGTGCTGAAAGAGTATAACAAAACCCACGGAGATGCCCTGAATATCGTTTATACGAGTGGTGCAGCCAATGATACGGTACAACAAATTACGAGCGGCCGTATAGATGCTACCGTTACGACAGACTTTGCGAACCGTTTTAACACCGATGAAAAAGGAGAAGTAGCTCTGAAAACCGTTGGTGATCCTTTGACTCAATCGGATGTACTGTATGTACTGAACAAAAATGAGCAAGGGTTGGCGGATGACCTCGACAAAGCCATTCAGGAAGTGAAGGACGACGGTACGCTGTCGAAGCTGAGCATTAAATGGCTTGGAGAGGATTTCACTAAGTCTCTGGAAGATGTGAAAAAAGAAGGTAGCAGCAGTAAGAAGTAAGGATAGACGTGGACATTTCAGCGGTCAGGGTACTCTATGTATTCTGGCCGCTGATGTATAGAAAGGAGGCAGGCATATGAGCAGAGAGTTCAATATTGACTATGTTTTTAGCTTTATCCCGAAAATGCTGTCTTACTTACACATCACCTTGTTTATTGTGGCAAGCTCGCTTGTATTGGGGCTTATCATTGGTCTGTTGGTTGCGCTGCCTCGCATGTATAACATTCCATTTCTCAAACGTGTTTCTCAAGTGTATGTTTCCTTTTTTCGCGGAACCCCTATTCTAATCCAATTGTTTCTGGTGTATTACGGCCTGCCAGAGCTACTAAAGCTGGTGGATATCAATTCCTCCAGATGGGATGTGCTGTGGTTTGCCGTAGCAACCTACGCGCTCAATAGTGGAGCCTTTATTTCCGAAATTATCAGGTCAGGAGTAGAGGCTGTAGATCGGGGGCAAATCGAGGCTGCACAGTCCGTCGGCATGTCAGGCTATCAGACCTTTACACGTATCATTATGCCGCAAGCGCTGGCTGTCGTGGTTCCGGTATTTTCCAATCTGGTGATTGGCAATCTGAAGGATACTTCGCTGGCATTTACGATCGGAGCGATGGAGATGACAGGGAAATCACAGACATTAGGGGCGGCTACCCAACATTTTGTTGAAACCTATATCGCGTTATCCCTTATCTATTTGGTGATCAGTCTGATTTTACAAAAATTGTTCAAGGTGCTGGAAAATACGCTTCTCCGGCATGAGCATCGGGATGCAGTACAGAAAGAACCCGAAAAACGAAAAAGCTTTGTGGTGCGTTACCTGAGAAGTCCCCGTCTTAGTAAAGGAGGTAAAGGCATATGAGTCTGGATTTTGGCTTTATATATACTGCCTTTTTAGGGTTGTTCTCCGCGTTGCCCAACACCTTAATTATTACGGTGGTTTCCGTACTGGCAGGGTTGGTCATCGGTATTATAACGGCGCTGGCGCGAATCTATAAGGTTCCTGTGTTGTCCCAGATTTCTCACGGTTACGTTACCTTTATCCGTGGCACACCGATGCTGATGCATTTGCTGCTTATTTATTTCAGTTTGCCTTTGTTGATTGATGCGGGAGCGAAGCATTTCGGCTGGCCGCTGCAATCCAAAGATGTTCCTTATATGGTATTTGCACTCATTTCGTTTTCCATTACCAGTGGCGCGTATATGTCTGAGGTCGTCCGTTCTGGAATTCAATCGGTCAACAAGGGACAAATCGAGGCGGCTTATGCCGTCGGTATGACGACGTGGCAAGTGCTGAGACGGATTGTATTTCCGCAGGCGTTCGTGGTGAGTTTGCCAAACCTGACGAATTCCGTTATTGGGATGCTTCATGGCTCTACCTTGGCCTTCACGGTTTCGGTCACAGAAATCCAGGCACAGGCTGAGATTCTGGCATCTACTAACTGGAAATATTTAGAGGTATATATTGCAGCTGCACTGCTATTTTGGGGCTTGACGGTATTGATTGAACGAATATCCGGCTTGGTAGAGAAAAAAATCAATGTGTTTAATGGAGGTCGAGCATCATGATCCGTCTGCAAAATATTACGAAGTCGTTCGGCAAACATGAAGTGCTCAAAGGCATTGATTTGACCGTGAACAAAGGCGAGGTCGTCGTTATTTTAGGCCCGAGCGGTTCAGGTAAAACGACTCTGCTACGCTGCATTAATTATCTGGAGAAGCCGAATGATGGGGAAGTCAGCATTGGCGATTTTACAGTGAACTGCAAGCGACCTGCGAAGAAGGATGTTTTGGCTCTACGTCAAAAGACGGCTATGGTTTTCCAGCAATACAATTTGTTCAAGCATAAAACAGCACTGGAAAATGTCATGGAAGGACTTGTCGTTGTCCGCAAGGTCAAGCAGGAGGAAGCGAAAAAAATCAGCATTGAAGTACTGGAAAAGGTCGGTCTGGGTGAAAAGCTGAATCATTATCCAAGCCAGCTGTCTGGCGGGCAGCAGCAGCGTGTCGGCATAGCACGTGCTTTGGCGCTGAACCCGGAAGTGATTTTGTTCGATGAGCCGACTTCGGCGCTGGACCCTGAATTGGTGGGTGAGGTGCTGTCGGTGATCCGCAAGATTGCGAAGGAAGGCATTACGATGATTGTCGTTACACATGAAATGGGCTTTGCGCGCGATGTTTCAAATCATGTGGTATTTATGGATGGCGGTCATATTATCGAGGAAGGCACACCGGACGACATTTTTAACCACCCCAAAGAGGAACGTACCAAACAATTTCTGAAACGGATTACACCGGAATATAACTATTCAATTTAGACGGGAGAGGGAGACATGAGTATTAAAATCGGAGTATTGGATCAAAGCCCTATACACGAGGGGGAAACGGCAGCGCAGGCCCTTCGTAATACGATTAAGCTAGCACAGCGTGTAGAGGAATTGGGATTTACGCGCTTCTGGGTATCAGAGCATCACGATTCCGAGCAGGTTGCGGGCTCTTCGCCAGAGGTACTCATTTCCCATTTGCTGGCACGCACTGAGCGTATTAAAGTCGGTTCTGGTGGAGTGATGCTTCAGCATTACAGCCCATATAAAGTAGCTGAAAACTTTAATGTGCTGTCCTCTCTTGCACCGGGTCGCGTAGATTTGGGAATCGGACGCGCACCGGGCGGGTTGCCGAAATCCACACAGGCGTTACAACGAAACATTCATGATGCGCCTTCTCTCGAAGAAAAAATTGATGAAGTAAGTCGCTATATTCATAATATTCCGTCTGAAGAAGGACCGTTAGCCGGGTTACAGGCGAATCCGATTCCAGAAATACCAGCAGATATTTACGTTTTGGGTACAAGTACAGACAGTGCTGGAATTGCTGCGCGTTTGGGGTTGCCCTATGTTTTCTCGCAATTTATCAATAGTAATGAGCAGGTTGCATTGGATTCATTCCGTACGTATCGGGAGTCTTTCGATTATAGTTATGGACGTGAGCCGAAAGCTCTTTTTGCGCTTTCAGTCATTGTAGCGGACACTTCCGAGGAAGCTGCGGAGTTAGCAGGTGAACACAAGCTGTACAAAATTCATCTGGCCAGTGGCAAGACGGCTACGGTGGGCACGCTGGAAAGTGCAGAAGAGTTTGGCAAGCAATCGGGTGAAGAATATACAATTGAAGCTACACAAGCGCAAATTAACAAAGGGAATAAAGACGAAATCTATGCAGTGCTGACGGAAATTCAAGCGAAGTATCAGGCCGATGAGCTGATCGTTACGACAGGAATAAGAGATATACACAAGCGTGTGCGCTCGTTCGAGTTGTTGCATGAAGCTTTTGCCGGATTGCCTGTGCAGTCCTAGATGTTGTTGGTCTGAGAGAATTGTAACTATTTTGGGTTCACGAAGGAGGAATAGGGATGAGTGGATCAACCGGGACGAAGGAGCAGGTTTTGGAGCAGAAGTTGGTGGACATTCGCCGCCATCTGCATCGAAATCCCGAGCTATCTAACGAGGAGGTTGAAACTACCGCCTTTATCCGCCGTCTGCTGGAAGAACAGAACATAACCATTTTGGATGTGCCGCTGCGTACCGGATTAGTTGCGGAAATCGGCGGACAGCAGGAAGGGCCAACTGTTGCGCTTCGTGCAGACATTGATGCGTTGCCCATTCAGGAGGAGACGGGATTGCCTTATGCTTCGGTGCACCCCGGCAAAATGCATGCCTGTGGGCATGACTTTCATACCGCATCCCTGTTAGGAGCAGCCATACTCCTGAAGCAGCGGGAGCAGGAGCTGAAAGGCACGGTTCGGCTGGTGTTCCAGCCAGCCGAGGAAAAGGCCAAAGGCGCTGCCCAAGTGCTGGACAGCGGTGCGTTGGCAGGGGTGCAGGCCATATTTGGCCTGCATAACAAGCCGGACCTGCCCGTAGGCACGGTCGGCATCAAAGAAGGTCCGCTAATGGCAGCGGCAGACGGTTTTTACATCGAGGTGGAGGGTCTGAGCACACATGCGGCAGTGCCGCATGCAGGGATTGACCCCATCGTGGTATCGTCACATATCATTACGGCGCTGCAATCCATTGTGAGTCGGAGCGTTAATCCGCTGGATAGCGCGGTCATTAGCGTCACGAAGCTGCACAGTGGCAACGCCTGGAACATCATTCCAGACCGCGCCCATTTGGACGGAACCATTCGCACATTTGACGAGAATGTTCGCGCCCAGGTGACTGAGCGCTTCGAGCAGGTCGTAAAAGGCGTTGCCGATGCTTTCGGCACGAAAGCGACCATCCGCTGGATCGAGGGTCCGCCGCCTGTGCTGAACGACGGTAAGTTGGCCGCCATCGCGGAGGAGGCGGCAGAAGTGGTCGGTCTCGACGTGGTTCGTCCCATACCATCCTCGGCCAGCGAGGATTTTGGGTTTTATCAGAAGAACATCCCCGGTGTATTTGTCTTTGTCGGCACTGCGGGAAGCCAGGAATGGCATCATCCTGCCTTTGATCTGGACGACCGCGCGTTGCCCGGAACAGCGAAGCTACTGGCTTCACTGGCAGATTCGGCATTGATATCCATAGAGTAGGAGTGCGAGCCTAGTCTATGGATAAAATATCCCCTCCTTGTAGAGGGGATATTTTTGTTTGACGCTGTATCATTCCAATTATAGTATAATTTTGTAATTTTATTTAAAATCAAGAGTGGGTGTAATAAGAGAGTAGGATTTGTCCTTTTAGATTGTCTCGTAAAAATAAAAGGTAGCTCAACCAACCGTAAAAATTTGATTTTGGTCAAATCTATGCGGGAAAAGGAACGCTAAATTATGTAGTGCGTTGGCAATCCTTTAAAAATATCACTCTTCAGCAGCGTAAAGATAGGGCTTCCATGCTGAGTCGGCAAATCAATAATTGGAATAAGCAGTTGAAAGGGTATGATAAGGCGGAGCCAGCGGGGATTGTGGAATTGATTTAGTGAATAAACGGTTTTTTCATTTTATAAAATACTAGTTTTGTACATGCAAAGGGTATGTGTATATTCCAATATACAATTAAAATGACTAATTTAAATCATTAAGGAAAATATTGACGATTCAATAATCCAGTGATAATATGATTTGTGATTATTTACAAAAAACGACAAGGAGAATTGATAGTGTACTCTTGATCTCCTAGATTTGTTCGTAAATGCGAAAAGAGAGGTGATAGAGATCATCGTTTCAAGAAAACTACTGTAATAATACAGATGGATATGGAGGTACATACATGTTGAACAGAAAAGGAATGGTGATGGCTTCTTTTTCAGTAGTCATTGCTAGTTCACTACTGATGGGAAACGCTAGTTTTGTATCAGCGGATTCTCATCTAAACGGGGATTCTGTAATTGCGGCAACGGGTGATTCGACATTGGCTGACATGCCAGCTTATCTCAAATCATCGGTGGAATGGGTTTGGAAGAATAGAATGTTGACCGAAGGCTCGACGGCGCGTAAAAATACGATTTTTGATCAAATTTTTGCGGGAAAAGGGACTCTTAATTATGTTATACGCTGGCAATCCTCTAAGCCCGTTACACTGAAGCAACGTCAGGATATTGCTAGAATGATAGATCGGCAGATAAACCAATGGACAGATCATCTACAAGGATATGACGGCTGGCCCTATAAGAATATTAAAGTAAAAGTGGTAGGCTGGGCTGTTGCCGATCCTTCACTGCTCCTAGACAAGCAGCCTGACGAGGTCATTTATACGGATACCATTACAGATACACTAGCTTCTGAAAAACCGGAAATTCCTGCCGCGCTTCCCGTTGCACCTAATGAAATATCGCGATTTGAACATTTTTCGAACCCAAACTATTCGTATCCGGGTGGATTGGATAAACGCTTTGATATGTATCTCTGGGCCACAGAAAATTTTGGCGGGGGAGCCGGCGGCGACTGGGGACAGCGTATGAATGATGAATACGTTCTGAGTACGGTGAATTCGGATGAGATTGAGATTACTGAACATGAAATTGGGCATGGATTTGGATTAAACGATTTTTATGAAGAACATGAGCGTCCACCAGGTGGATTCCCAACGAACACTATTATGTGGGCCGGTAATTCCGATCATATCACCGACTGGGATATCTGGATGCTGCGTTATACCTGGAGTCAGCTCAAAAAAGATACTTCTCGTTTCCCAAGCGTGACTAACGGCGATGAGGGTCCCATCGATCCATCACCTGATGAAAACGTAAACATTGCGCCAGCTGCAACGGTCAGCACTTCTTATACTTCGCCTTGGGAAAATGTGAGCGCGCTTAATGATGGATTTGACCCAATCAGCTCTAATGATCGAAGTCATGCCGTGTATGGTAACTGGCCTGAGACGGGTACACAATGGGTCCAATATGATTTTGATCAAGAATATACGTTATCCCAAACGGATGTCTATTGGTTCCAAGATGGCGCTGGCGTTGATGTTCCTAAATCTTACAAGATTAAGTATTGGAATGGTCGCAGCTGGTCTAATGTCAAGCAGGCTAATGGATTGGGTACTTCGGCAAACCAGTATAATACAACTACTTTTACGCCTGTAAAAACAACGAAATTAAGAATTGAAATGGTATCCAAAGGTTCAGCATCCACAGGAATATTAGAGTGGAAAGTAACAGCTAACAAACTTTAAACATCATATTATTTATCTAAAGGTTGTCTCCTGCGATTATTTGTGGGAGACAACCTTTTCTAATTCATAGCTGAACAGTTAGAGTCTGATGAGATCAGGCTTTTTTTGCGCCTTGATTATGGTGCTTGTTTACGTTCATATTTGTATCTGTGTTTTGCTACATTCTCGTATGAATGGATCACTAAGAATGAACGGGTGTACGATAGTATGTATAATGGACATCAGATATGAAAGAAAAGAGGACAGAAAGCGATGAGTCACGACGTGAATGCTCCTTACGATGTACATGTAGCATATGGACCGGTGTTTGAGCTGCTCAGCAGCTTACACACCTTTATTTGCCGCAAGGCTTACAAGAAGACCGATTTATCAGCCGAGTGGGCGGAGCAAGTGCGTGGAACGCTGTCTCCAGGTTTGTCCGAATTGCTGGAGTCCTTGGAAATCAATGCAGATTGGAAGGTTATTTATGGACTCGTCTGTATGCTTTCTGATCAGGGGAACGTTGAAGAGGTCGTAGACCGTCTGGAGAACCGGACTGTACAGGAATTAAACGAACAGGCATCAGCCTATGGGATACCGCTGCCTGACGACATGGAGAAGCTTCGCAAACTTGCATTGCAGCTGCTATCCGGTTGGGATAAAGAGTATTTTCGTCATGTGGATACAAGGATTCTAAGCGGGCTGAAACAGGAAGCGGAACGTAGAAACCGGGAGAAGGGCGCATATAGCTCTATGGAGTGGGTGGATCGTACAACAAATGGCTTCCGATTCGAGCCTTCCGAAGGGCTGACGCAGGTGTTGCTGGTACCGCAATATCATTTTCAGCCGATAAATATTATTTATCGATTTGGGTCGCTCCTGTTGTGCCATTACTCGGCAAGAATTTATGTTCAGGAGGACGATTTTTTATCCCCACAGGAATATCGAATGATCCGAAGCTTGGGGGAGAAGAGCAGGCTCAAGATTTTAAAATATTTGTACCAAAGCCAGTCTCCACGCACCTTTATTGAGATTGTCCGTCATCTCAAGCTGTCCAAGGGAATCACGCACGACCATATTTTTAAGCTTCGTGCCTCTGGCTTCATCCATGCACATTTTGACGGTGAAACATTGCTCGGCTATAGCGCACGGCTTTCGGCAGTAGATGAAATGCAACGGAGCATCCTGGGCTATATGGAGCGAAATTAGGCTGTACGCACCAGTTAGACTTTAACACTTTAAACAAATAGACGTCGACCATTTGGAATCCAGATGAGTGGACGTCTATTTTTTTACATAAAAAATGGAGTTCTCTCTTTACAGAACCGGAATAGATTCCTATAATGAGATTTATCTTATTAATTACAACTTGTTCGATCGGAATTTACTAAATTAACTTGGGGGGATTATTTTGAAAAAGAGAATCATTCTACTCAGCAGTCTACTTCTGGCAAGTTCTACCTTATTAGCAGCTTGCTCTAGTGGTGGATCAGATAGCGCTAGCGATGCTGCTTCGCAAAATAGTGATGCCGCACAGACAGCCGCTACAGCGCAGCCATTAACAAGTCTGGTACAAGCTTCTGATTTATCCAAATTGCCGGAAGTGTCCCAAAAGAGAAGCGACACGATTATTGTTGGTCTGACTGACCCAGCTGGGGTGTTTACTCCGTATTTTAACCAAAGCGGCTATGACGGCAACGTGATTTCGCAGTTGTGGACTCCGCTGGTCACGGTAGACGAGAAGGGGCTTCCGCTGCCCAATCTGGCTAAGAGCTGGGATATTTCCAAGGATAATCTAACGTATACGTTTCATCTGGTTCCCGGTACAAAATTCAGTGATGGCTCTCCTTTGACAGCTGAGGATGTCGCTTTTACCTGGACGTTGATCTATGACAAAGCCTATCCTGGTGACAGCCAAATCCGAAAGCTGAACATTAAAGGCGGCAAAGACTATACGGAAGGCAAGGCAAAACAAATTGCAGGAATCAAGGTGATTGATGAGCAGACCATTTCTGCGACGTTGGAAAAACCAAACGCGCTGGCTCTGCCGATTCTGGGTGAGTATGTACTGTCCAAAGCCTACTACGGCAAGGATTACAAGTTCGGAGAGCTGGATTATTTTAAAAATCTACATAGTAGCCCTCTGGGAAATGGGGCTTATAAGTTAGAAAAATTCATTCCGGGGCAAGAAGTTCGTCTAGAGGCGAATGATTACTTTTTCAAAGGCAAACCGAAAACACAGCATTTCATTTATAAAACAGCAGAAGGCGACGCTTGGCAATTCATAGAAACAGGCGATACCGATTTTGCTCAATTCACCGCAACTCAGGAAAATATCGACAAACTAAAAGGGCTTGGCTTTTTAAACATTTTGCCGTATACCCCTAGCACTTACGGATATTTGCAAGTAAATCTTGAAAATGAAAAGCTTAAGGATAAAAAGGTTCGTCAAGCATTGACCTATGGACTGGATCGGAAAAGCATTTATGTCGACGCAGCTCAGGGAGCAGGGGCGGTCGCAAACATTCCAGCTTCCCCAATATTCTGGTCTTACACGACCGATGGAATCAATCCATACAACTACGACCCGGAGCAAGCGAAAAAGCTGCTGGATGAAGCGGGTTGGGTAGAAGGTAGTGACGGTATCCGTGAGAAAAACGGACAGAAGCTGAGCATTCACCTGCTGACCTCTAAACGTCCAGAAACAGACACCTTTATTGCGCTTGCGGCTGAAAATTACAAAGCGATTGGTGTTGACCTTCAACCGGAAATCTTTGCAGACTTTAATGCAATGGTCGCCAAAGTGGAAGGTAAAGATTATGATCTTGCCGCCTTCTCGACAGGCATGCTGACAGATCCATCAGATGGAATCGAGCAATTCGTCAATGGAGAAGTCAAGGGATATAACAATCCAAAGGTAAAAGAGCTATATGAAAAAGGCTTGTCTACAACGAATATGGAAGAACGGAAGAAAATATATCAAGAATTATATGTGCTGCTAAACGATGAACTGCCCGTTATTTTTACCAACTATAAGAAGACGGTGTATGCCTACAATGGTCGGATGGAACATGTAAAGGTCAGTCCGTTCATTGGCTTGTCTGGTAATCTGTTCGAATGGTCCCTTAAATAAGCCACATTTGCGGGCCCCTTGTGAAGAACATCAGGTTCAGATCAAGGGGCCTCCCAAATGGGGGAAACGTAATGAGTAGCCTGACCTTGAATTGAAAGGAGTCTGTCATGAGCTCGTTTTTAACGAAAAGACTGACGTATATGGTTATTATTTTGTTGGCCGCTTCGATGATGATTTTTTTCCTGTATGCCATGACACCGGGAGATTTCATTAGCGGCAATCTGAAGCTGTCGCCAGAGAGAAAGGCGGAGCTGAGGGGAATTTACGGCCTGAATAAGCCTATTCTTGAACGCTATGGAAATTGGCTGGGCAATGCGTTGCACGGCAATTTTGGTTATTCGCTTGCTCAGCAGAAGCCAGTGCTGACCTTATTTAATGAGTATATCTGGAACTCGTTTTTGTTGGCCGTTGTATCGACCTTCCTGACCTGGTTTATCGCGGTCATTATCGGTGTGGTTGCTGCTTATAAGCAGTATTCATGGTTTGATACTTTGGTAATGGTGGTGATTTTCGCTGCCATGTCTGTGCCCTCCTTTTTTATCGGGTTGTATCTGATTAAAATTGCAGCGGTTGACCTGAAGTGGTTGCCACCCGGTGGCATGATCAATACGGGCAGTAACGCTACAGGTATGGAATATGTGAAGGAGGTTCTCCAGCATATGACCTTGCCAGTGATCGTTATGACGCTGCTGGGACTGGGGTCGTTGACCCGCTACTTCCGTAGCAATATGATCGACGTGATCCAGCAGGATTATATACGCACAGCCCGTGCAAAGGGCTTAAAGGAAAGAAAGGTACTTTTTACGCACGCATTGAGAAATGCATTGCTGCCTGCCATTACGCTCGTTGGCTTCGAATTACCTGCGCTGTTTGGCGGGTCCCTGATTATTGAAAAGATTTTTAATTGGCCAGGAATCGGTCAGTTGTACATGCAATCCTTTTCGCTCCGGGATTATCCGCTACTTATGGGCTTTACGATGCTGATTGCCATATTGAGCGTTATCGGGACACTGTTGTCCGATATTTTGTATCGCATCGCGGACCCGCGTGTGAAAGTGTAAGAAGGGGGCTAAGGAATGTCATCCGTGAGCAGTAATTTGAGCAAGAGCAACGGCAGACTGCGAACAACTGTTAAATCTTCAATGTGGCAGCAAGCGCTCCGGCAGCTGTTCAGAAACAAGCTTGCTATGGCTGGTCTGCTCGTCGTGGTATTTATGTTTTTGCTTTGTTTTATCGGTCCGTTATGTTCTCCTTATTCCGATAATAAAACAAATATATTAATGATGAACAAGGCGCCCAATATCCATCACTGGTTAGGAACAGACAAACTGGGGCGGGATGTGCTGACACGTGTGATGCAGGCAGGTCAAATTTCTCTTACCGTGGGTTTGGCTTCAATGGTATTGTCAGTCTTTTTGGGGGCTACGCTGGGGGTCATATCCGCATATTTTCGCGGGATTGCGGATCAGATCATTATGCGCGTTGCTGATTTGCTGCTGACGATTCCCAGTTTGCCGTTGCTATTTATTATGGGCGCGCTGCTATCGGACTGGAAGGTTCCACCCGATCAACGGATGTATATTGTCATGCTGATGCTTAGTCTGGTCAATTGGCCGGGGATTGCACGGATGGTGAGGGGCCAGATGCTTAGTTTACGGGAACGTGAATTTATGCAGGCCGCAACAGTACTGGGACTATCGAATCGCCGAAAGCTGTTCAAGCATCTGCTGCCGAATATTTTGCCGTTGTTGATCGTTATTGCTACGTTGAATATTGGCGGAGCCATCCTGAGTGAATCTGTACTCAGCTTCTTTGGTCTTGGTGTGCTGCCCACGACACCGACTTGGGGCAATATGATTGATGCCGCCAACAATGTGCTGGATTTTCAGCAACGACCTTGGTTGTGGATACCGCCAGGCCTGTCTATTTTTGCTACTGTCATCGCTATTAATATTTTTGGTGACGGGCTGAGGGATGTACTTGACCCGAAACATAAGAGGTAGGTGATCATACACCATGGACAATTTACTTTCCATTGAACATTTAAGCACTCATTTTTATACAGAAGAAGGAACGGTTAAAGCGGTGGATGATATCAGCTTCCGTGTGAAGCCGGGGGAAACGGTATGCATTGTCGGTGAATCGGGCTGCGGCAAAAGTATTACCGCGATGTCGATCATGGGTCTGATCCAGAGTCCTGGTGGTAAAGTGGCAGGCGGAAGCATCCGCTTTGAGGAAACCGATCTACTAGAGCTTAGCAGAAATGAGATGCGCACAATTCGCGGACATGAAATCTCCATGATCTTTCAGGAGCCGATGTCTTCATTGAATCCAGTCATGACCATTGGCGAACAACTGTCAGAGCCGCTGATTGAGCATTTAAAGATGGGACGAAAGGAAGCTCGTAAGCGGGCACTGGAGCTGATCGAACAGGTCGGTATATCCCGGCCGGAGCAGATTTTAAAAAGCTATCCGCATGAACTGAGCGGGGGGATGCTACAGCGAATTATGATTGCCATTGCTGTTTCTTGCGGTCCCAAGCTGCTTATTGCGGATGAGCCAACCACGGCGCTGGATGTAACGATTCAGGCGCAAATTCTGGATATGCTGCGTGAGTTTAAAGCTCAATCCAATATGTCGCTCATGCTAATCACCCACGATCTGGGTGTTGTCGCCGAAATGGCTGATTACGTCATTGTGATGTATGCAGGCAAGATCGTCGAGGAAGGCGAAGTGGTACAGCTGTTTAATCATCCCAAGCATCCTTATACACAAGGGTTACTAAAATCCAAACCGGTGCTTAATCAGCGCCAAGAGGAACTGTATTCCATTCCCGGGCAGGTCCCTAATCCGCTGGAGCTGACGACTTCCTGTTATTTTCACGACCGCTGTGGGCATTGCATGGACATTTGTCGTGTAAAGGAGCCTACATTAAAGGAAGTTTCAGCTCAGCAGAAAGCATCCTGCTGGTTATATGAGGAGGCGGTTGTTCATGGCTGAGCCGTTGTTGGAAATAGACCGCTTAAAAACGTACTTTCCGGTGAAGTCCGGGTTTATGAACCGTACTTCAGGACATGTGCGGGCAGTAGACGATATCAGCTTTACGATCCGTCAGGGTGAAACTTTCGGATTGGTAGGGGAATCGGGGAGCGGTAAAAGCACGGTGGGCCGCACGATTGTTAGATTGACGGATAAAACGGACGGTACCGTAAAATACAAAGGGGTGGATCTGCACAGCTTGTCTGCCAAAGGGATGCAGGAACTTCGTCCCAAAATTCAGCTGATCTTTCAAGACCCATATAGCTCGCTGAATCCGCGTGTACGGATTGGTGATGCCATTGGTGAGGCGCTACTGGATCACGATATAGCAACGAAGGAGGAGGTCCGGCAGATTGTGCTGGACGTGCTCAAGCTATGTGGATTGTCAGAGTATCATATCGACCGTTTTCCCCATGAATTTTCGGGAGGTCAACGCCAACGGATCGGCATTGCCCGAGCGCTGGCGCTTCAGCCGGATCTAATTATCGCTGATGAGCCGGTATCAGCGCTGGATGTGTCCATACAGGCGCAGATTATTAACCTATTCGCCAAATTGCAGGCCGAACGGGGTCTGACATATTTGTTCATCTCGCATGATTTGAGCGTGGTGGAACATTTGTGTTCCCGTATTGGCGTGATGTATTTAGGCTCCATGGTCGAAACGGCATCGCGTGACGAGCTATTCGGGAATCCGTTGCATCCGTATACGAAGGCGTTGCTGTCGGCTGTACCTATTCCGGTGCCGAAGCTGAAGAGAGAACGTATTTTGCTCAAGGGGGATATTCCTAGTCCGGTTAATCCGCCTTCGGGCTGCAAGTTCCATACTCGCTGCCCCTTTGCAATCGATCGTTGCTCCAAAGAGATTCCACTCTATCGTGAGGCTCGTCCAGATCACTGGGTAGCTTGCCATTTGGCTGAATGAACATAGCTAGTCAATAAATTTTAAAGCCGTTGAAACGGCAGACCGATCACAAGAGTGAACGGGGCTACTGTTTCAACGGCTTTTTAATGTTGTGATTCAAACCGCTTGGGTTGACAACCTACCTGGAGCACGTTATATTAAATATTAATCGTAATGATTACTATTTAATATGTGAAATCAAGTCCATATCCGTGTTCATCCATCTCGCGGTAGTGAGGGTGAACCTTCATGATTGGCATATATCACAAGGAGGAGCTTTACATGGCCAAGAAGTCAAAAGTCGTAAAAGAGAAGAAACGCCAGGAAATTGTAGCTAAATATGCGGACCTGAGACGTGAATTGAAAGCAAAAGGGAACTACGAAGCTTTGCAAAAGCTTCCGCGTGACTCATCTCCAACCCGCCTGAAAAGCCGTTGCGAGCTGACAGGCAGACCCAGAGGATACTTGCGCAAATTCAAGCTGTCTCGTATCGCGTTTCGCGAGTTGGCACATAAAGGCCAAATTCCAGGAATTACGAAATCAAGCTGGTAAATAGGCACTTATGTCAATCGTCAGCGCATGGAGATTATCTGTGTTGTTAACCTGAGGGTATGTCTGATAGAAGGTTGTAACGGGAATGCTTCATGTCGTAGGGGACATGGGGCATTCCTTTTCCATGGAAAATATTATCGTTTGTATTGATTCTCCTCAGATGGTTAGGTAGAATATGGACGGGTTAAAAATAATACATAACAAACGATAATATATCAGATTATGTATACCTCAGGAGGAGCTACAAGATGGAAGTGAAAGAGAGAGAGGACTCCTTTTGGAGTATGGTCAAAAAAGGAAACAAATCCTCGGGCTCGGCGGCGTTAGGGAATACCGGCATTGCCTTGATTAAGGGGATTGCTTTTGCCTTGACAGGCAGCGGTTCTATGTTTGCTACGATGATGCATTCCATTGCGGATGCAGTGAATCAAATGTTTGTATTCGCGGGCAGTGTACTGGCAGAGAAAAAACCGACAAAACGCTTTCCTACCGGCTTTGGACGAGTGATTAACCTGTTCTGTATGGTTGCCGTTATTGTCGTAACGATTATGGCCTATGAAACCGCATTGGAAGGCATTCATTTGCTGCAGCATCCGGCTGAATCTACACATGGATTTTGGATTAATGTAATAGTGCTGATTTTGTCACTAGTGGTGGACGGATTTGTATGGAGCAAAGCGATGAAAGAAGTGCTGCATGAATCCAGAGTAGAAGCGAAGGGGGTAGGCATTTTCACCTCTGCGTTCCGCCATGTGGGGCGTGCTGCACCGCCAACCCGGCTGGTGTTTTATGAAGATTTGGTAGCAACAACGGGTGGAGTACTCGCTTTGCTAGCAGTGGTGGTCACATCGCTGACAGATTTTAAACTGCTGGACGGCATTTCAAGTATTCTCATCGGTTGTCTGATGGTGGGTGTTGCTTTCCGGGTCGGTTACGACAACATGGTAGGTTTGATCGGTGTATCTGCTCCTCCTGATATCGAAGAACGTGTGGCTTCCATTATTCTCGCAGATACGCATGTTACGGATATTTATCAAATGCGTATTTTACAGGAGGGACGCTATTATCACGTGGAAGGGTTGATTGAGCTTACGCCGGGCATGACGCTGGCAGATGCTGACGATATTAAATTTAGAGTCGAGGACGCTTTGCTGCGTGATCCTAATATCTCAGATGCAGCACTGGGTATTCTGGAGGATGACGGGATTAGAAAGTGGAAACAAGAGAAACCCACAGTTTAGAAAACATGATCAAAGCGAATCTGGACGGAGATTGGCACTAGTGTAAAACAAGAACTTCCATGACCACGGCAACGGGGCATAGAGGTTCTTTTATTTTTTCTCAATTGTTTTGCTACCCCTTTGAATTTACAATGATTGTTAGATACAATGAAAGCGTTAACAAAAAAGAAGGTGAAACAAATGCTTCTCATGAGGAGGAAATGCAGATGAGTCTTCTGAGGGAGGCTTGGCCTGCTTCGCGGCTCGTTAAGGCGCTGGCTGGCGGCATGCAGGATTCAGCAAGGCAACGGTTAAGGAGTAATTGGACAAAAAGGCTACGGACGACTGTCTCTGAGCCGATATACGCCGAGCTTTGGATGGATATTGAGCGTGTCTGTAGAGATAATCGGGAAATATCATGGCCTGAACTGCCGTTGTCTCTGTTTCGGCAATTTGCTAATACAGGAGAGCGCAAGCCGTATGAGGATGTGTACTTTGAACGGCGTGGACGACTGGTTGCTATAGTGCTGGAAGCTGTTGTCAAGCCGGAGCCTCAAAAGATGAAAGAGGTGGAAAGCAGTCTGCTGGACATATGCAGTGAGTACACATGGGCGCTTCCTGCACATGTCAATGAAGAGGACACCGTAACACCGCCTTGGCAGCAGGTGGATTTATTCGCGTCCGAAACAGCACAAACGCTGGTTGAAATTTTATTGCTGCTAGGAGAACAACTGGCTAGCCATGTGGTCGCTCAGGTGCACGAAGAGATCGAACGTCGTGTACTGGAACCTGTTTTTTGGAAGCCTCGTCATTTTGGATGGGAAACCGCAGATCATAACTGGTCGGCAGTATGTGCTTCCGGTTGCGGAATTGTAGCACTGCTGCTGGTAGAAGATGACTCTTCCAGAGCGGTAGCCATCGAGAGTATGCTGGGCGCGCTGGATTGTTTTTTGGCAGGCTATAGTGAGGACGGGGGATGCCCCGAAGGCGTAGGATACTGGGTGTACGGCTTTGGTTATTTCATTTATTTTGCCGATATGCTGCGTGAGTTTACCGAGGGAGCTGTGGATATTCTGAACTCGAAAAAGATTAGGCAAATTGCAGCCTTTGGGGAGCGGGTTCATCTGTCGAATGGAATTTTCGCTAATTATTCGGACAGTAGTGAAACTGAACGATTGCCTTCCGGACTCATCTCTCATTTGAATTCATTGCAAGAACGACCATCTATACTCCCTTTCCGCGTACCTGGTCTGTTGGAAGACCCCTGTCGCCGCTGGGCTCATGTATTGCGTAACCTGGTGTGGACGAATTCTTTGGCATTTGGGAGCGGTGAGACCGTTGCCAATTATTTGCCCCAACTCGGTTGGCTGATGTGCCGTAGCCGCAGTTCCAGCCATAGTGGACCCAGAAGCCAAAAGGGTGAATCAGGTGTCATGCTTGCTTTTTCAGCGAAGGCTGGGCATAACAATGAACCGCACAATCATAACGATCTTGGACATTTTATCCTTCATGGCGGTGGCGAAAATCTATTGTGTGATCTGGGAGCAGGCTTGTACACGAAAGCCTATTTTTCACCGGGACGAGAGTCAATTATTAATATCTCCTCTGGTGGTCATTCCGTGCCTGTCATCAATGGGACTTTACAGCAATCGGGCGCAAAGGCAAAGGCGGTTGTGCTGGATATTGCTTTGGATAAGCAGGAGGAGGTACAGACGGGCACAAGGCTTAAGCTTGACTTGACATCTGCTTATCCCGTAGAAGAATTGGCGGTCTTCACCCGCTCCTTTATATGGAATGTGCTGGAGGGAAACGAGGGGGCAAGGCTTACCGTCACCGATCACTTTGAGTTTGAAACGTCTGGCGTGAGCATGAAATCATGGAATGTGGAGGAGTTTTTCATCAGCTGTATTCAGCCTAATCTGGGAACAGGCTTCGTAGAATGGAAGGGAGCGAACGCAGTCGTCAGGCTAGATTATGATGCCGGCGTGCTGCGGTCGGGGTTGGAGGCTGTGAAGCACATAGATCATGACGGAGCTCCCTTTGTGTTTTATAAAACATCGCTGCAACTAGACTCCAATCACTGGAGCGATTCTGCAAGCGTAGATTGCAATCTGTTTTTTACCATACATTAATTTTCATTTTGAATGGGAGGCAGACAGGATGAATAAGCTGCAGACAGGCAGCGTGTACCCTTGGCAGACGGAGTTGGAGAGATTTATAGAACAGGTGGAAAGCGCGCCAAATCGAGTGAATGACGGATGGACTCACCAACGTAAGCTGGCCGTGCTGGAAAAGCTGGTTCGCGCATATGCCCTGCATCAGGATGATACCGGAGCTATCATTGACCCCCATTCTGAAAGTGAACGGTACTACTCCACCCCGTCCTATGCGTTGGCAGCGGCGGTGTTGGTCAAAGAAGGCCGGCATGATTTACTGGAATCTGCTGCTGCGGCCTTGACGCATAGCATAGCTTGTGTAGTGGAGGAAAAAGCTCCAGATCACCACCCAGACTTTTTTCCAATTATGATGATGGGCGCGTATCGGCTCCTTAAAAATCTGCTGCCAGAGCAAGCCACGGCATGGAAGCAACAACTGAGCAGAATTCAGCCGGAGCAGACCTACATTTTTACGATGAGCAAAATGAAAAACCCGAATCGGATGATCAACTGGAATGCGATTATGATTTCCGGCGAGTTTTTGCGTGCAGCGGAAGGAATTGCAGCCGATTCGGAATGGATGGAGACATATATCCGCAGCTACCATCTGCCTCGTTTTACGGGTTTGGGCCTGTACCAGGATGGACCGCTGGATCGGCCCAATAGCCCATTTGCCTACGATATTGTTACACGTTTTCATTTGGGCGTGATGCTGGAGAATGGATATGATGGCAGCTGCGCACTCGAACTGCGTGACCACCTTCGCAGGGGGGCGCTCAGCACATTACTGGCGCTATCCCCGCACGGGGAAATTCCGCCGCGTGGAAGAAGCGCGCAGCATCAGTGGAACGAAGCGGCTGCTGCCTTTGTCTTTACAACACATGCTCAGCAGGCTATTACGGCAGGAGAGCATGGGCTTGCAGGTGCGTTCCGACGGGCAGCAGATCTATGCTGGCAAGCGATTAGCCGTTGGCAGACCGATGACGGCAAGCTGCATATCGTCCGCAACCATTATTCGTCCGAGGCACGGCATGGCTTTGAGGTGTACTCGAATCATACCTGCTACAGTCTGTGGACGGCGGCTGTTCTGGCCCACACCCTTCTATATGGTGAGGAGATGGATCGCATTTCCCCAACCTTCATCCCGGCGGAGATCGGCAGCCGGGTGTTGGCAACGGACGGTTGGTTCCAGACTGTCATTGCAGCCGTAGAGGGGCAGCAAATGCTTGTGCAAACATCGGTCAACGATCCGTACAATGTTCCGGGCATCGTGCGTATTCAGCAGTCTGCGCTGCCGTCGCTGATCGGTCCGTCCTCAGCAGGTCATGCAGACCGCGGCTTTACAGGCTTCGCGGAGGGAGATATTTTCCCGCTAAGCTATACCCCGGCCTGGCAAACGGAGGACGGAAAGTGGCACAGCTTGTCGGAAGGTATTCCCGGTACGCTGGAGTTCGACCGGGATGGAGGGATTGACCCGCAGGATGGTGGAGGAACCGTACAGATGGAACAAAGCTCAGCGTCTGACGGAGCAACGGATTTTACACTCCTGTGGGAAGGCCCGTTCCCGGGAGTGAGGGAAATCCGAACGCATTATCGTCAGGTACCCGGCAAAATTGAAGTGGCGTATGAGCTTCAAGGCAATATTCAGAATGTAGGGGCGCTTATTCCCTTAATGTCGTATGACGGTCGGGAGCGCAGCGTTATTCATCATGTCATGTCAGCCGGGGAAGAAACGGAAAGCATTCGAGTAGAATACGCAGGTGCAAGCCTCGAAGTCATCCCGACGACGGAAGGAACGAACGTGGTATGGCCGGAAGAATTAGCTTCCGTGGCCTGTCGGAATGGGTTACTTAAGGGAGCGCGTATGGAATGTGAAGGCAACCGCATTTCCTTTATCATTCGGTTACCTGAATAAATAGAGCTAGAGCCATAAATATGATTTAATATGTGGAAAAAGGAGAGGAAAAAGAAATGACGAAAGCAGAAGCTTGGCTGGAGCAATCGTGGGAGCTGGCTTTGGATAAGACGCTTGCCTTGGCGGCAAGACTGGGAGACGCTTTTCCACATGTTGCTGAGGGTGGACGTTATGATAATCGTGAAGAAGCGTGGTGGACAGCAGGTTTTTATCCGGGGCTGCTGTGGCTGGTCAATCGGGCGCGTCCTGACAGTGTGGCTGCCGGGATTGCACAGCGGTGCGAGGGTCGTTTGGAAAAAATACTCTATAATAGCGAAGCTGTAGACCATGATCTTGGCTTTATTTGGCTGCTCAGCGGTGTGGCCGCCCATCGGATGACCGGAGATTCAGAGTCCAGAAGACGTGGGTTGTTGGCTGCCAATCTGCTGGCTGCCCGTTTTAACGTGAATGGCCGTTTTATTCGCGCGTGGAACTTCCCCTCGAAGGACATGGATACACGGGGCGTTGCGATTATAGACAGTATGATGAATCTACCCTTGCTTTATTGGGCTTCGGAGGAAAGCGGAGATCCGCGTTTTGCCGCTCTCGCTGTGCAGCATGCAGATACCATAGCACGTGAATTTGTCCGTTCGGACGGCTCTATCGCACATGTAGTCGAATTCGATCCGGAGATTGGAAAAAAGGTCGCCGAGCATGGCGGACAGGGATTTGCTCCCGGTTCTGCCTGGGCACGCGGCACGGCTTGGGCTTTGTATGGTTTTACGCTTTCGTACGGGTACACGCGCGATTCGCGTTATTTGAAGGTGGCCGAGAACACGGCTGATTTTTTTCTATCCCAGCTGGGTGATGCTTGCCTGCCTGTGTGGGATTTTAGAGCAGAGGAAGAGCACCGCGGGGCATGGGATTCATCGGCTGCGGCAATTGCGGCCAGTGGTTTGCTGGAGCTAGCAAAATATTCGGCGCGTGCGGAGCATTTTACAGAAGCTGCAGAATCTATCCTCGAGGGCTTGCATCACACGTGTACAGCGTGGGGCGAGGAGCATGAGGGATTGCTGTTGAACGGGACCGTACATTATCCTGAGCAAAAATACATCAACGTTCCCATTATCTATGGCGATTATTTCTTTGTCGAGGCATTGGCAAAGCTGCGCGGTGAAGAAGGTTTGTTTAGTGTTGAATGCAAAAAAATATAGTGTATAAGCGTGCAAGAACGAACTCATTTTTAATCGTCCTATAATTTGTCAGATTTACGGAATGAATTGTGAGACAGCGTGTGTGTAATTTCATTTACATATACGCTGTTTTTTTATGCATGAAAAGGCTGGATTTATTTCGATGCCAAAGTACTACTTATGGGTAGTTAAGAGATCATAGCTGCGCTTGTTTTGTACCCAATCCAAGAAAAATCATTGTATATAAGCTCTTAATTCCTATGAAAATTTTCATTTTGATGCATGGAAATAGGTCCTTTTACTTGTTTAAGAGCATTTGCTCGTAAATTGACAATATAGGTGGGTAACCGTATGATATCTTCTTGGATAAAGGGATAAACTGGATTTTAAATCTCATTTGCAAAAGGAGTTATACATATCATGACAGCAACAAGTGATAGTACAAAAAGAATATACGGAGGATTTTGGATAAGAACAGCAGCGTTTTTGATTGATCTAATCATCATGACTTTATTAGTCATTTTAGTAGGGAGTATGCTTTCTATTACTCCAGACCTACTGGGCATAGAGGAGACTGGCTTCATATTAGAGTTTTTAATTTGGATGCCGCTGATTTTTTGGCTCGTGCTACCATGGCTGTATTGTGGTTTATGGGAATCATCGAAAGTACAGGCTACACCGGGTAAGCTTGCGTTCTCTTTAGTTGTCGTGGACAAGGAAGGAAAACGCCTTGGATTTTTACACGCCTCAGGACGTTATTGGATTAAGGCTATTTCTTTTGTAATTGCTCATATTATTTATATTGTGGTTGCTTTTACTGCCAAAAAACAGGGACTCCACGATCTTTGTGCCAACACCTTTGTTGTACATAAAAAAGAATTGCAGCGATATGACCAGCAATCGTCTTTTCTGTAAGTATTATAGGAGATCACCAAAGCTTCTGTTTAATGCATATTTTTCAATTAACAAGAAACCAGCTAATGCTTGCAATACATTAGGTGGTTATTTGTTTTTTCATTTTGTTAAGGTGTTTTACTTTTTTTGTAAGGAAAGCAAGACATTTTTCATTTATAAAATAACGATACTACGGTGGTGTGCAGCGTAGTGGAGGATTTGAATATGGAGAAGCGTAGCGTTCGCCTTTGCCATGGGATTCTTACCTTTTAAAGGTTTATGAAAATCTGAGAATCCCGGGGCAACAGCGATCGTAGGATCAAATGCTACACGTAGCGTCTCACTCAGACAAAAGTATGTCCCTTTATTTTAAAGGGATTCTTATAGCGAAATAAAAAATGTAAGCTGTTCTTACAGTTTTCATGTTCTTTTTAGCTTGTTTTGCGTTATAATGAAAGGATGCACATTATGAACGAATTGGAGGCACAGCCCGATTGACTACTTACCCTTTTGCCTTTGATCCGTCCAAGCCGTTTATTGAGCAGGCAAGTGACTGGATTGCGGATGTATTTTATGAAGTTTTGCCTGAAGTCGGCTTTGAGGTTCGGGATGAACAAATTTATATGGCATTCCAGCTAGAACGTGCCTATAAGGAAAAAAAGACCATTTTTGCAGAAGCGGGTGTGGGCACTGGTAAAACGCTCGTATACCTGCTGTACGCTATTGCATATGCCCGATACATGAGAAAACCAGCGATTATCGCCTGTGCGGACGAATCGTTAATTGAACAATTGGTAAAGCCGGAAGGGGATATTGCCAAGCTGGCACAGCATTTGAATCTGACGATTGATGCCAGATTGGGGAAGTCGCCGGATCAGTATATTTGTCTGAATAAGCTGGATGAGGTACGAGGCGGACTGGATGAGGACGCAGATGTTTTCCGTGATATTTATCAGGAACTGCCGGATTTTGTTCATTTTCCAGATACGTTACAATCCTTTACTCCTTACGGGAACCGAAAGGAATATCCCGAGCTAACAGATGGACAGTGGAGCAGACTCGGATGGGATGTATTTCAAGACTGTCTCGTTTGCCATCAGCGGCATCGTTGCGGTCAGACGTTGTCTCGTGATCATTACCGTAAAGCGGCAGATCTGGTCATCTGCTCTCATGACTTTTACATGGAGCATGTATGGACCTACGAAGCGAGAAAGCGCGAGGGTCAGCTGCCGTTGCTGCCGGAGCACAGCTCTGTTGTCTTTGACGAAGGGCATTTGCTGGAGACAGCGGCACAAAATGCGCTTACCTACAAGCTTAAGCACGCTCAGTTTGAATCTATAATTACCCGATTGCTGGAGGGAGAAGTACGGGAATCTTTGGCAATGACGATCGAAGATGCGATCTCCCAAAGTGAGGCTTTGTTCGCTGCGCTTGATAAGAACAGTCAGCCTGTACAGGGTTCTAATCGCAAGGAGTTCATTCTGAATGAGTCACTGATTCGAGAGGTAAACCGCTTTGGTGAACTGATCGGCACGATCGAAGAAGAGCTTGTATTTGAAAGCGGGCTATTCTCTTTGGATGAGTATCAAGTCAAAATTGTGGAAGAACATTTGGAAATGATTCAAACCGCGTTGGCTTTGTTTAAGCGTCCTGAACTTCTCATTTCGTGGGTGATGGAGGATCAGGATGGATTAACGCTTGTGGTTATGCCGAAGATGGTCAAAGAGATTCTCAAAGAACGAGTATTTGCGCAGCATATACCGATCGTATTCTCTTCAGCTACACTTTCCGTAGAGAGCTCTTTTGACTATATGGCGCAGAGTCTCGGTATTGAAAATCCGCTAACGTTTTCTGTTGCTTCACCTTATGACTACAGCGATCAGATGCAAGCTGCCCTGTACCCGTTGCAAGCGGGGGATGATCCAATCCCGAGAGCACTGGCACTGCTGGAGAAATCACAGGGAAGAGCGCTTATCCTGTTTCCTTCACAGGAAGAACTGGCTACATTCCAGACGGGTCTCGTTGCCTACCCGGAGGCGTCTGCCTATCGTTTTCTGTACGAAGGTTCGGCTGAAATCAGCCATCTGATCTCAGCTTTTCAGAATGATGAGGAAAGTGTGTTATGTGCTGTTACATTATGGGAAGGATTGGATATTCCTGGACCTTCTCTGTCGCACGTCATTATCTGGTCACTGCCATTTCCTCCGAATGATCCGGTTTTTACGGCTCTGCGCAAGGATGCAGCAGATCCGTTTATTCAGATAGATTTGCCTCACATGGCACTTAGACTCAGACAAGGCATAGGGCGTTTAATTCGCTCGCGTAATGATCGGGGCTGGATATCCATCATGGGCCAGGATTTGAGTCGTCAAGAAGTACGTACACAAGTTGAACAACTACTGCCTGCGGGCGTAGAATGCACCGTAATTGAAGGAAACCCGGGGGGAATAAAAACATGTTGAACTTTACAACGTACACAGTAGATCAGATTAAAGATGCTTTTGGTATTTTGACTGGACAGCGTTATGAATTTATCATTGATGTAGAGGTAGAGGAGGACGACGAGCTATACACTGAAAACGGACTGTATATCCGTTGTCTTTATTTAGTAGACGAAGAAAAGACGGGACTGCTAAAGTATGAATTAATTGAAAAAGTAACGAATCGTTACATTGATCTTGAACTTGAAAATGATGAGTTGCAAGCTGTTGAAACCTTCTGTAAAGAACATGTACAGGATGAAACAGTGAAGTAATAGTATAGAACACTTAGCTAGCAAAGCTGGTATATAGCTAACATATAATGAAGATATCAAGGAGTCCTGACATGATCAGGCTCCTTATTTTTATGGCCATTGAAGAGAACTTATTTGCTTTAGCGCAGTCTATCCCACACATTCACCATAAACAGCATAGTCCCCCCGGCGAGTAACACCCATCCTATGACGATCCAAACTCCAGCCTCTGGAACTTTGTAATTTTCACCTATAATCGCCAATATCAACACGGGCAGACCGATATTATGCATCCAAAAATGGATATGTGCCAGAATAGTAACTGAAAGGGCAGGAAAGGTCACATAGATCAGACCTATAATTCCAAGTGCAATCCAACCCAGCAAATGGGTATGAGACTGAACATTGGACAGGCTGTAATCACCCGACACGCCAATAATTACACTAAGCAGCACACTAAGGGCAAAATATACGGCAGCTATCTTCAGAAATTGCTTTCCCATATATGAATTCCTCCTTATGTTGTACGGGGATATTTTGTGACATCTTCTCTATCATATCGAGTAAGCAGGCAGGGGTGTGGGTATTGTGATTGGTCCATTTGACAAAAGCTTCAAATACACATAAAATCTTATTGCATCAATACTTACCGTATTACTGTGTTTTCTCGGAGATGATAGCGGACTTCTCCGACAATAGGCGTTAATTTTTGACCATTGGTTTATTTTGGATTCGCCATTAAAAGGAGCTTGAAATTATGAATGTATATCAAAATACCCTTGAACTCATCGGACGCACGCCATTAGTGGAGCTGAACAGCTATTCTCTACCGAGAGGAATTCGCCTGTTTGCGAAGCTGGAGTTTATGAATCCCGGCGGCAGCGTTAAGGATCGGGTGGGGAAGGCTCTAATTGAAAAAGCATTAAAAACAGGTCAGCTGAAGCCAGGGGGGACATTAATTGAAGCAACAGCAGGCAACGCAGGTATTGGTCTTGCGATGGCAGCGCTTCATTATAATATCTCGGTTATTTTTGCTGTGCCTGAGAAGTTCAGCCAAGAGAAGCAGGACCTGATGAAGGCATTGGGAGCACGCATCGTTCATACCCCGACAAGTGAGGGGATGAAAGGAGCTATCGAAAAAACAAAAGAATTAGCTGCTGAAATAAAAGATGCATACTTGCCACGGCAATTCAGTAATCCGGATAATCCCGAGGCATACTATACGACAATGGGACCTGAAATATGGAACGATCTGGACGGCAAAGTGGACGTATTTGTGGCAGGTGCAGGCTCGGGGGGAACGTTTATGGGAACCTCGCGTTATCTTAAGGAACAAAATGCAGCCCTTAAAACGGTCATCGTGGAGCCAGAAGGGTCCATTTTGAATGGCGGCGAGTCAGGCCCACATAAAACAGAAGGAATTGGCATGGAATTAATCCCTGAATTTGTGGATAAAGGATATTTTAATGCCATTCACACCATTAGCGATGTCGATGCTTTTGACCGTGTCAAGGAACTGGCTGCACGTGAAGGTCTTCTCGTTGGCAGTTCTTCAGGGTCTGCTTTACATGCCGCTTTACTGGAAGCAGAAAATGCACCGGATGGCGCACATATTGTCACCATTTTCCCGGATAGCAGCGAACGTTATCTGAGCAAAAAAATATATGAAGGCGGGATATAAAATGAAACGCAAAACAAAACTGATTCACGGCGGGCTTCCTACCGATCCCCATACAGGCGCGGTTAACGTTCCTATTTATCAGGTAAGCACTTATGAGCAAGAGGAAATTGGCGTCCATAAGGGATACGAATATTCGCGTACAGGCAATCCGACCCGGTTTGCTCTGGAGGAGCTGATCAAGGATCTGGAGGAAGGAAAGCGTGGTTTTGCTTTCGGTTCGGGTATGGCAGCCATTCATGCGGTATTTTCACTGTTTAACGCAGGGGATCATATTTTGCTGACCGATGATGTATACGGAGGCACCTACCGTATTGTAAGCAAAGTGCTCAGCCGTATCGGAATTGAATCCACATTTGTGGATACGACTGATCTGGAAGCCATCTCCAAAGCAATTCGTCCGAATACGAAGGCATTGTATGTCGAAACGCCAACGAACCCGCTTTTGAAGGTTACTGATATCCGTGCTGTATCGGAGCTTGTAAAAAAACATGATCTTTTACTGATCGTCGACAACACATTTGCTACCCCTTATTGGCAGACGCCAATTACACTTGGGGCTGATATCGTCATTCACTCTGCTACCAAGTATTTGGGCGGCCACAGCGATGTTGTAGCCGGTCTGGCTGTTGTGAACAGCGACGAGCTGGGAGAACAACTTCATTTTCTGCAAAACGCCATCGGTGCTATTCTCGGCCCGCAGGATTCTTGGTTATTGATCCGCGGTATTAAAACATTGGGTCTGCGTATGGAAGCGATTGAGCAAAATGCGAAGGAGATTGCAGCCTTTTTGGAAAAACATCCGAAGGTTAGCAAAGTGTACTATCCTGGACTGGAAAGCCATGCACAACATGAACTGTCCAAAACCCAGGCCGAAGGCTTTGGCGGCATCATTTCCTTTGATGTAGGTAGTGACGCTAACGCGGTTGCACTTCTGAAAAAGGTGAAATATTTTACACTAGCTGAAAGCTTGGGAGCGGTTGAAAGTCTGATTAGCGTTCCGGCACGTATGACGCACGCCTCTATTCCGGTAGAACGTCGTGCAGAGTTAGGCATTACCGAAGGTTTGGTGCGGATTTCGGTTGGGATCGAAGATCTGGAAGATTTGATCGAAGACTTACAGGCAGCATTGTAAGAAAATAAGTGGGATCAAGAGAGGTAGCTGAGGCTGCCTCTTTTTTTTTGTTTTTTTATCACAGCTACTTTTTTGAGAAGAACAGAGGAGTACGTAGATGTAATAACGAATAGTTTTATATAGTTCAATTGAATGTTAAACGGGATATAACCGCGACTACGTCTCTGAGGAAACAAAAACCTGGAGGGGGAATGTTATGAGGTTCACACATCTGGAAAAAGCAACAACTGTGCTGTCGGATCATCCGGTACGTCTGAGGTCTGCTTATGCAGTCGGTCCGGTCATGCTCCCGGAAAATTGCGGTGTGGGCAGGGAATGGTCCAATTATTTTGCTCATGAGGATTGGAATTTGGAAAAGGCTTGTGGTGAAGAAGGAATAGAGCTTTCAGCCGGAGGAAAGGCAGCGTGCCGATTACTGACCGAGCTAGACCCTCGGACTGCGGAACTGAATCTGGGTGTTTTTCCGCCTTTGGCCGAACAAGAAAGGCTTTTGCTGGTTTCAAATCTTCGTTGTATGGTTGCACAGGAAGTGATTTTCAGACCCTTTGAAGGAACGGGACAAATTTGGATAGATGGCACACTGGTATATGCGGAATCCGGTCCTTTTCGCTTGTATCTGGAGGAAGGCGATCACACGGTAGTTATCATTGCTGCGTTTATTCCTGAGGAGGCCCGCTCTATTCGTATCAGTGGAAATCAGGTATGCAACGAACCAGATGTGGCAGAACTGCATCGTGAATTTGTAGACCGTAATATACGTTTTCATATGGCATGGCTAGAGGTTGAGAAAAGTGCTGGCAGGGAGGGTGAAGACAGCCCGATCTTATTTTATTTACTGCGTAAGGATCGGATAGATCTTCCCTTAGATCAAACGTTATGGGTCGAGGTAACGAATGATGAAGGCATGAAGCTGGATCGCTTTCCAGCACATTGGGAGCAGGAGCAAAGTTATGACTGGGATGAGGAAAAGGCCAGGAATACGGGAATGCTGCACTTCACCGTTACATATCGGGATCATGAGGCTGTGGAGCATCATTTTGTGTATTCGGCACTTGTGCGGCCTTTGTCAGTCGTCGTGGAGGGCTTGCAGGAAGAGTATGACCGGTACATTCAAGCCCGCGCTATAGATATTCTTCCTTCTGCGCAGAAAATACAAATAGAGGGCCTGCTTGAAGAATTAAAAAGGTTAACGGATTTGCCGGAAGATCCTTTTGAAATCTGGGATTACCGGATTGTGCGTGAATATATCAAGCTATTAAAACAGATCTTCACAAATGGACATACCGAACAGTCACAGCCCCCATCCTTACTTCAAGAAGAACACATTTTTTTGTCTAATGACGGAATTGGGGAAGGATTTTTTGTCTCCCGTTTGGACAATAGTTTGCAACGTTATACCATTCAGCTTCCTAGATGCTACTCGACTGACCGACAGTATCCTCTGATCGTCCTGATGCCAGGCAAGCGATATGAGCTGGGTTTGCCGGATTTTCAGAATCGAGGTTTTGGGCAAGGCTGGGAAGAGGAAGCTATATTTGTTACTTTTTCATGCCGTGGTGTAACGTTGGGTAGTTATATTGGAGAAGCTGCTTTTTTGGAGGCGCTGGATGTCATACTGCAAGCATACCGAGTGGACGAAGAGCGGATCTATCTGACGGGTTATTCGAACGGAGCCTATGCGGCCTGGGCGATGGCACAGGCTTATCCTTCTCGGTTTGCGGCTATTGCGGTTATCTCTGGAGCGCCACATCCTAAGCATCTGATAAATCTGTTGAATATGCCAATATTGAATGTATGCGGAGATCAGGATTACTTATTTGCACAAGCATACACAGCCCCTGTAACAGAGCTTCTATCTGATCATTTTAGAGGTGTTGTAGAGCGGCAGTCTAATCACTGGGATACGCATGAGCTGAGACTTCTGGACGGCGTACTGGGTTGGCTTATGCAATGGAAAAGAGATGTCGTACCTCAGCGTATTGCCTATCGGACGGAACGGGGGAGACATAACCGGGCTTACTGGCTGGAACTGACGCGAATGGATGAAAATGAGGAATATGCCGAGTTGTACGGTGAAATGAGTGCCACAGGTGAGTTGGATATCGAGGCAGTTCACGCCGAAGAATTTATCATTCATCTTTCTCAAGAGGTTATGCCCTTGGAGCTGGCCCAGGTTCGTATCGGAGCCCGTATTTTCGTGTTGGACTTGCGAGAATACAGCCGCTTTCGCTTTGTTAAAACACAGTCACATAAACGCCCCTCACCTGAATACCGTTTGATTGCCGAACGGGAGGAAGAAAGCAGTGGATGCTTTACAAAAGAATCGGATGCCAAAATGAAAACGGTGGGCTCGAAAAGCGTGGGAAGAAACGTTTTGAGCCACGGTATGGGTGTGCTTGACGTTTATATGGATCGTCTTCACATTGTCCTTCCATCCAGCTATGCTACACCGGAGGAAGAGCAGGCGGTGAGACGGACGGCGAACGCCTTGGCTAGCCCACGAACAGCAACTTGGAATCCGTATATCGGTGTTCATTATCCCGTGGTGTCTTCTAATGATATTACGGAGGAAGCACTGGCTGATAGCAACGTGATTTGTATCACTTCGGGCTTGTCCAGACATGAGCTGCTTCAAAAGCACCAGGCCGATCTGCAAATTACATGTACGGAGGAAGGGTATACATTGGGCGACGACTTTACGGCAGGCGAGTATTGTCTGTCATATATTCAACCTAGCCCATGGTCTGCAACCCAGCAAATGCTTGTTGTAGCGACCAATTCACCCCGTATACTGGGTAAAAACCTATTTATGCGCAGACTAATTATGCCTGGATATTTTAATGGTCTACACCCATATTTGAATAAAGAGATTATTGTGTATGATAGCAAGGGAGTGCGTGCTCTTAACTTTACTTCCATTCGACATGCGCAGCAGAAACTGCAAGGCCAATAAAAAAGATAACAATGTTATAATAATCCATAATTAAAAAAACCGTCTGGAGGCACGTTGGCGATCCTGACGGTTTTTTGCTGCTTTATTGCAGTGGTTTGTCATGGTAATGACGTCATATATAGAAGGGCGTTAGGACAGATCAGTTTTTATACTGCTCCATCAGGTACATGATCTTTACTTCATCGGCCAAATCTCCAAAGGGTTCTAACGGATTCTCTTGAATGATATGATATAAACGCTGGACTCGTTCCTTTGGCAGTTTGCGTACATATCTGGAAATGAAAGCGGCATGGGTGACTACGTAGCGCTTTTTACGGACAGCTGCACTGGCTACGCGGACGAGAATATCTTCGCCCCCTGCCAATTCCAGAATACGGCGCTCATAAAAGACTACGTATCGGAATGTCCGGTCCTTGATCAGCTCACGATTGAGTCTGGCAATCTCTCCGATATATCTGACCATAAGCGGCTCGAAGCTCTTGATCAGGAGGGGATCGAGCGTTAATTCCATGTCTTTGCGGAGAACGAAAGATTGCAGCAGGGCGACCTGCTGGAGCCTTATCCGATCATTGTGAATGAGTACAGCCATCTCACGCAGCATTTCATAGGAGACACGCTCACTGAGTTGCCGCAGGGCAACCGCGTTTTTATGATTAATGTTTAGTCCTTCCTGGATCTGCCCTATACGACCTCTGAACAGACGTATAAGCTGCCTACGCTGTTCATAAGGATAAATACCCTGCTGTAGAAGCACCAAGGGCAGCAGAAGAAGCGCACCGACGATACCGCACAAAAGCATTTGTTGCGGCGAGTGGCCGAAAAAGACAGTAGCGGCCAGCAATATGACACTGACAGCAAGGTCTTTACGAAAATAACGTTTGGCTCTGAGTCTGGCATATTGCTCTACAGGAACTAGTGTATCCCGACCACATGATGTGCACTTTTCTTCCCAAAGGGCGGTAAATTGCCCACAACGCTTGCAGACTCTTAGCTTTTGGAAGGCGTGCTCTGTGCGGGTAAATGGGCGAAATTGTACAGCTTGTTTGGAACTATTCATTGCGCTCACTTCTCCGGTTCAACAGTGCTAGAAGCTCGGTGTCGATTTGTGTAATCGACGGGGCCCGTTTTTTATGTATATAGTAAATTAGTGATTTGATGGCGACAAAAAGAAACATAATCGCCAGACATCCGTATGAGATCATAGTGTACTTCCTCTTTCTACTTGGATTTTTACTTCAATATTTTACATGGGCGGGTTTCGCTACTGTCATTTTTGTCGTATAAAGGAGAAGGCTGGTGCCCGATTGCCCTTGTTGGGGTATAATTATATCATTACTGCAGGATATTGGTAAAATCACGCGGTATAACAGGCTTTTTGGTTGGATTCAGACCATTCGGGCAGTATTTTCAGCTGGCGCTCATGTAAAACTCATTATAATTTAATAGTAGGGGAGTACAACTGTAATTTAGAATGAGAATTAACCGGCAAAGGGGTACAAGCGATGTTTAGTAGAGACAGAAAATGGTTTTTGGTCATCGGAATCATATGTACAATGATCATGACCTCGATTTTGGCATGGCAGCCACAGATGGCGAATGCCGCTTCACCCTCTGCTTCTAAGGTGGATGCGGTGCTGGTCGTCGATGTAAGTAATTCGATGAACACCAGTGATCCTGGGAAAATTGGCAATGAAGCCATGAAAATGTTCATTGATATGCTGTCGACGCAAAATGACAAAGTCGGGATTGTAGCGTA
This sequence comes from Paenibacillus sp. 203, assembly GCF_037027525.1. Classification (NCBI taxonomy): domain Bacteria; kingdom Bacillati; phylum Bacillota; class Bacilli; order Caryophanales; family Paenibacillaceae; genus Paenibacillus; species Paenibacillus sp. 203. The sequence continues at coordinate 72,907 of NZ_JAXCHD010000002.1, read as the reverse complement.
TACGGATGTCGTACAGCGAGAGAAAGCCTTGCTTAATATTACATCCGAAGCGGATAAGCAGGAACTGAAGACGTTTATTGACGGACTGAACCGGGGGGCGTATACTGACACCTCCGTGGGTGTCAAGGAAGCGATCCGCATTTTGCAAGATGGTAAAACAGCTGGACATGCGCCTATGATCGTCATGCTGGCCGACGGTAACAACGATTTTAATAAGACGACAGGCAGAACCGAAAGCCAATCCGATCAGGATATGGCACAGGCTGTAGCTGAGGCTAAGAATAGCGGCGTTCCAATCTACACCATCGGCTTGAATGCAGATGGAAAGCTGAATAAAAACAAGCTCGCCGACATAGCGCAGCAAACGGGCGGCAAATCTTTTATTACAAGCTCAGCGGATGATCTGCCGAAGATTTTGAGTGAAATTTTCGCCAGCAATTTGAAGTTGAAAGTGGTGCCTTTGCAGTCCATTACGGCAAACGGTGACTATCAGGATGTAACGGTAACCGTACCGAACGATAGTGTGCTGGAGGCTAACATTTCGATCATGTCCTCAAAACCGGTGGATGCGAGACTGATAGACCCGTCGGGCAACACCAAGCCAATTCCTTCGAGCGATGTGCTGCTGTCCAAGTCCAAAAGCTACTCGCTGATTAAACTACTTAAGCCTGTGGCAGGTGACTGGAAGCTCCAAGTCAAGGGAGTCCAGCAGGATCAGATTGATATTAATCTGGTGTTTAACTATGATTTGGAGCTGAAAATGGACGCACCGTCAGCCAAATCATACAAAAAAGGCGATGCAGTTCAAATTCGTTCCTACCTGACGAGCAATAGCCAGCAGCTCCAGGATCAGGAATTGTATGCGAATATGAATGCTGTTCTGAAGGTCAAGGATCTGGATTCCGGTACAACGAATGAGGTGCCGTTAACCAATGCAGGGGATTCTTTTACCGGTTCCTATACGATTCCAGATGAGCATGACTACGAACTAACCGTTAGAGCAGAGGAGAAGAGCTTTTACCGTGAAACACAGCCTGTAACCATCAGTGCTAAAGCAGGGGCGACGAGCGGTACGAATACGGGCACGACGCAGCCAACAACACCTGCTGAAAAGTCCAAGCTAATGCCACTCATTCTTTTAGGGCTGGGACTGCTCGTTCTGCTGGTTGCCGCGTATTTCATCTGGAAGGCTGTCAAAAAGGCCAACCGTGGCTTTGTCGGTCAAATCGTACTGGAAATCCGGGATGAGAACACCGGCGAAAAAACGTATCCGCAATACAAGAAGCTGAACACCTTCCGGGGCAAATTTAATCTGCACCAGTTGCTGCAACTGGCACCGGAATTTGCTGGAACCGACAAGGTCGTGTTCACACCAGCCAATCAGGATCGTATCATTGTGCGCAGTACCCCCGAGATTACGATTGAAAAATCCGGACGGGCTGTTGACTCAGGCAACGGTCTTGAACTCAAAAACGGTGATCGTCTGACGATTCCGTTAGCCAGTGTGGACAAAACCATTTTACTGGAGTTTATTTCAGTAAACAGCTAAACGAACCCTTAGGAGGTCATATCTATGAAACCAGTAGTTAGAGAGCATATCCAACAATTAGACGTATCACTCGGCGGAGGGATCGTAAGCGATAAGATCAGAGTTGATACTATTGATAATCCTATTTTAATTATCGGACTCGGAGGCACGGGAATTGATGCCCTTCTCCGCTTGAAATATCAAATTAATCGTAGATTCAAGCTTCCAGCAGATCCGATTTCCAAGAAAAAGAGCGATAAACCGGACAATGTGGAATTTCTCGCTTTTGAAACGAATGAACAAGACCGCAACAAAAAATACAAGGGGATTGGTTTGGACCCCATCAATGAGTTTGTATTGCTGTCCAATGCGGAAATCGGCGGATTGCTGCAAAACCGCAGCATTCTTGAGCCGTACATTACCGATTGGCTGTCTCCCGAACTAAGCATTACCGATGGTATGAATGGTGCGGCAGGGGTGCGGCAGGCAGGACGATTGCTGCTGTTCACCAAAATCAATCAGGTCGTACAAAGCATTGACAAAAAAATCAAAACCCTGTCTGAAGGCACCAACAAGAAGCTTATGGTGTTCCTGCTGTCCGGTTTGTCCGGCGGTACAGGAAGCGGTACTTTCCTCGATATTTCATATATCGTCCGAGGAATTATTGAGCGCGACTATGGCTCTGCAGGCGTAGACCGTGTAAATACATTAGGTTATCTGTTTACACCGGATATTAATTTGGCGAACAAAAGCCTGAGCGAGCATACCCGTGAATATATTAAAAAGAACGGTTATGCTGCACTGAAAGAACTGGACTATTGGATGAATGTAGACAGCCGTGGTGAACGTTTTAAGCAGCAGTACGGCAACATTTTGACCGTGAACTCGCCGCTTCCACCGTTTAATCTGTGCCACCTCATTTCGGCCACGAATACGGAAGGCAAGCTATTGGAAAATGCTTATGATTACTGCATGAATGTCACCGCTGAGAACATCACTAACTTTATGGCGAGTGAGGAAAAACAGTCGGGCGAAGAGTTTGCCATTCATGACTATATCAGCAATATCCGTACCAACATCGCACAAATGAATAAGGCGTATCCGGCAAACTACGATTACAATATTATCGGGGCTTCCTCGGCGGTACTGCCAATGGAGGAAATGACGACATATCTGGCCTATCGAATGTTTGGCAAAATGTCCAAAATGTTCGAGCAATCGCCAAATCAAGAGGATGTAGAGAAGTTTGCCCGCAAGCTGGGCGTGGATCTGGATAGCATGATCAAAAACTTTGAATCCCGTGTACCTGAGCCGCTTCCGGGCTTTGAAAACAGTGAACGGTTAAGTTATAGCAATGTCGTTAAAATGCAAGTGGTCAATATGGACACCGAGCTGGAGCAAACGTTCCTGACGCGTGCCCGCGAAGAGTATATCAAAGCGAAGAAGCAGCTTCCTGGGGAAATTACAGGACAGTTTACGGATCAAATTCGCCGGATGTTTCTCCATCCTGAGCAAGGGCCGTTTTATGTATCCCGCATGATTTATACTGAAAAAGGATTTAGCTTGCTGAAAATGCTGCTTTCATATGTTGAGACGTTGCGTGAATCACTGCACCGTATTCCAACGGACATTGAATGGGCACGTGAGCAGGCGAACGAAAAGCTGGGCGATGCCAAGAGCGCGTTTGTGTCTAAGGATAAAAAGAAAAATGCGTACATCGAAGCGAAAATTAATGAATATTGGCTGCGGGCTGATGTGGAACGTACAGAGCAGCTCATTGAGTTTTATGAAGACCTGTATGACCTGTTGAACAAGGAAAATAGCCGCATTTATAATGTATTTACTGAAATTTTGAACGCGCTGAGCGCAATTTTCGAGAAGAATGGCGATCTGCTGATTAACGGCGAGGAGCAGTCCGATCACAAAGGTAACAAAACGTACTATTGGAATCTGGTAAGTGTACCGGATATTTCTGAAGTTGTGACCAAGCTGCTGGATAACCGCAACGGTGATGATTTGATTCGTGATTTTGCCCAAGAATTGCTCGAAAATTCAGATCAATGGGTGAAGGATCAGGATATGGACATCATCAGCTCAATCTCCAATTTCTTGACTGATAAGTTCGGTGATCTCATTACCCGTTCCATGGAAGATTTCCTCGTCATGAAATACGGGCAAGATGAAGCCATTGAAAAATTTGTGGAGCGCTACATTGCGAGCAAACTGGATGAGGAAGCTGTACCTGTGTTTCATCTGAGTAATAGCTCTGGCAACTTGTACTTCCCGTCATGGGGATTCGTTTCAGTACCTGTACAGTCACCTAATATCCTGAAAGGCGTTCGCAATTATCAAAATAATGCAATTGGCAAATCACACTTTACTATTAAAGAGAGTGAAGTTCGTAACCGGATTTTCTGGCTCAATACGCGTAATGGTGTTCCTCTGTTTGTATATACGCCGCTCAAAGTGTATGAAGAAAGCTATGAAAAAACGATTCTTGACCGCGAAGGTATTGGCCGCCATCTGGTACAAACAGGTCAGAACAACTGGACTAATCTTCCGTCGCCGATTCCTGAAAAGTCATGGGGCGAAACTTACGTCAATTCGCGTGTGCAAGCTTACAATGCCCGCATTCGTAATGATTTTGACCGTGCCAAGTCACTTGGCGTGATTCGGGAAAAGGATGTCGATCAAAATACGAGCAGCCGCTTCACTGTAATCCGTTCACATGCGCTAGATCTGAATGCGATGCTGGCAGGCTACGATATGCGCTTGCAGGAATCCAAGCCGAATTTGGGTGAGGTAAAAAGAGCATGGTCTGAGTTGAAACGTCTGCTGGCTGAAGGGCTGGAGCAGGCCGGAAGCAAGGACATCTTTGGCAGCATCAATGAAGAGATGGCGAAGGAAAACCTGATCCGTTCACCAGAGTTAACACAGGTGGTTCGTGAAGAACTAGCGAAATATACACAAATTGAAGCGAAAGCAGCTGAACTGGAAGCTTTGCTGGGCAAATATCAGGATGAAGAAAAATGGCTGGATCAGTTCATTCAGGCTCTCTATACAGACACGATTACGAAAAAAGGCGCTTTGTACGTCTATGATCGTGACGAAGAGGAAGAGGCTTGGGAGCCGTTTGCCAATGTCATGAAGAGCCGTAATTATGTGGAGTTTGAAGTGTTTACAAACTTCCGTGGTTTGGAAGAAAAGAAATTCGCAGCTCTAATGCGCAAGGCGGATCGCCGTGATGCTGTATTGACTTCATCGGAGGATATTACACCACTGCTGTCGAAGCTGGATGAACTGGCTGCGACTTACACAGAGGCCCGCAATCAATTGGAATATGAAAAGGTGGAGCTGGCTAACGGAGCGGAACTATATGCATTTTATGCTCAAATGGCTGGAAAATTAAACGACATCCGCAGAAAGTTGAAATAAAGTATGAGAGAGCAGCTGTTACGTTATGCGGCTGACTATGCAGCCGCAGAGGACCAATTAATCGGAAGCGGAGATGGACGCAGTAGCATCCATTTCCCGTCCGTGTTTCTTTTTATCGGTGATCGCATGAACCCGGTGATGAACACCATTGCAGATATCAACCGGACCAAGTGGGATAACAGCACGGGAGTAACGTATATTCAGATCCGCTCGCAGGAAGATCATGCGGCTGTAGATCGTTCGGTGGATGCTATTGTTCATACCATAGCGGTACCGGAGGAAAGTGGCCACCAAACGATACGCCGTGACTTGCACCAGGCTTTTTATACACATGAATCGCAGCTAATTGAGCTTAACACCGCGTTGCGCCGGGCTAGTGGACATCTGGCAGATTACGGTCGGTTGTATTCTTCGTTCGAGCGTGTCCATTTGTCGATTTTGACGACAGCGGATGACCCCATGAACGTATTAATCCCTGAAATTACGCTGTTGGCGGAGTATATTTTTGCACAGTCTTTTAAATCGGTACAAATGGATCTGTATGTGTTGGTGAATGAAAGCGATCAGGCTGTCCAATTCGGCTACAGTAGTGCAACGTCCGTTGCTTTCATGCGGGAGCTGGACTATATCCAGAGTCTAGAGTATACGTTTACGGCACCGCTTCATATGACCGAGGACAAATTGACCATTCCAGTAACCCATGCTCCATCACCGTTGTTCGACCTCGTCTATGTGCTGTCCGACAAGAACGAACGCGGCGTAACGGTGCCGAATAGCCTGCGAGAAAGCTGTGACATCATTTGCCATATTCAGCTTCTTAAAAATCGCTATCAGGCAGGAGATTCCTATCGGTCACAGGATGGGGGATACAACAATACATCGTTTAAAAACAACATCATGACGGAATCCGGGCGGCAGGGTTATGTGTCGGCTGGATTTTCCCGAGTCAACCGCCCTAACCAGTCAATCGCACTGACTGTGCTGTATCACTTTTATGTGAAGCTGTTAGAGCGTATGAGAACAGAGCAAGAGTGGGACATACGCGATAAGCTGAATTATTTTGGGTTAGATGCTGCTGAGCGCGGTCGCACGCGAAATGATCTCGTTCCTGGTAATGAAGCGATCACGGATATGAGCGCACTGATGACCAGCGGAGCAAGCTACGGCTCGTTGAAGCGAATGACATTACGTGAGGCGGAGGAAGCCTTGTTTGGTCAGGGCTGCGAAGCCTTTTTCCGCGATAACTGTGAACGGATTGTGCACAAACGGTTGGGAGATTTTCAGGCGGAATCAGGTCTACAGTCGGCTGTGAATGCAGCTGCCAAGGAATATCCTGAAATCGGCTTATTCGAGTTGACAGACTGGACGGATGAAAATAAAACAGGGAATGTGCTTACAGCCATTCGTGGACTGATTCGGGATACGTCCAATGACTTGCAGATTAGTGCCGCTGAACTGGACACCCTGTATAGCGGACGAGTGGAGGACCAACCTTTTCAACGATTGCCACTCATGGATAAGCATAATGTTCGAAGCTTGATTCGTTACCTGACCGAGACGGTTTACGGGCACAAACTGCACATGCTGCGAATTCAAGCCGATTTGGAGCTGCTCCGCCGCTATGAACTGTCACTAGAAAAATGGCATGCGCAGGCGCAGCATATTACAGTACAGCTTTCCAGCCTGGAGCGTGAACTGCATCAAGCTGCAACGGATAGTATTCGGCAGGCCGACAGTTACACAGGTCAAAACCTGTTCGAATATTACGAGCGTGTGACGGAGGATGTCATGCGTGAGCTGGAAAGCAAGCGGGGGAAATCTATATTTTTTGATACCCGGCATATGGGGCCTGTATCCGGATTGCTGGACGGGGGTCTGTCCTCATTGGTGGATCGACTCACGCAGACCTGTCGCACCTTGATTCTCAGTTCACAGCCGTTTAATCAGACCTTCGAAGAAGAATTATTGCGGCGTGCCAATGTGGCTGCTGCATATGAAAATCGGCTGGTCGTTCCGAAGGATGAGCTGTTTAAAAAACTGTATCAAACGTTAGAGGAACATGGCGGAATTAACGTACGTTTGCTCGACTATACCCATGAGCATCGGTATGAAGAAAAGTACTTCTTTGGTGACTACGAAGGCGAATTTCTCCCTTATGCGATGGATGTGGACATTACTTCGCGTATTTACAAGCTGGGTTTTGTACATGAGCGTCGCAGCAGCGGGGTGGAAAAGCTGCATTTGATGGGCGGCTTCCATCTGGAGGATCTGATGGTTTACCGCAACGGCAAAACGTATTATGAGACATATACTGCGAATGGTTTCGTGTTTCACGGAATCGACGTGGACCGGTTGCCGGAATTGCGGTAGCCACATATTAATCCTACTTTAATGATGGAAGGAAGCAAAGATTCTTATGAAGCAGCGTAAATTTAACGTTCTCCTATTGCTGTTCGGCTTGCTGGGCGCTGTAGTAGGCTTCATCTTGGGAGAGCTTATTCTTCACAAATTGATAGGGCACTGGCCGCATATCGTCGTGATCGGGCTGTATTTTGGCATCATGGCACTGTGTATTGGCCTAGGTTGTCTGATCGGCGAACTAATTTCGCCACAGTTAAATGGACATTCATGGCGGCAGCGCTACTCCGGGTTATCCTGGAAGTTACTGGTGCCTGCTACGCTAGTGATGTTGTTCGTGGCAGGTCTGCTATTGGAGTTGGGCTATCAGGTTAATCCTGAAGGGCGCAAGAGCGTACAGGACCTCGTGCTTGTGATTGATAATTCCGGGAGTATGCAGCAAACAGATCCTGATAATGAACGCCTAACGGCTGCTAAGAGTCTAATTGGCCAAATGGATGGAGACAAGAGGGTAGCCATTGTTTCATTTGATTCTACTGCCCAGTTGGTTCAGCCGTTTACTCCAATTCGCACAGATGCAGAGAAGCAAGCGGTTTATTCCAAAATCGATAGCATGCAGACTATAATGTCAGGCGGTACAGAGATCGGACTTGCTTTGGATGAGACGATCAAGGAGATTGAAACCCAAGGCAATGCAGAAAAAGGTTCTCTCGTTATTATGCTCTCTGACGGCTTTAGCGAGCTGGATACCCAGACGGCATTGGCTCCTTATATCGCCCGCCAGATTCCGATCAATACGATCGGGCTGAAGCTGGCAGAGTCGGATGGTATAGCCTTATTGCAAAATATTGCTGACCTGACAGGCGGAACTTATTCTAATGTAGCTAATGCCCAAGGACTTACTCAGGCGTTCGGTAAAATATATAACAAAATCGGTGATCGCACACTGGTAACGGAGCGGACAGGTGAGTATGCCGACAGTCTGTATTTTGCCATTTATCGCGTAACGGCTCTGGTCATTATCGGCGTTCTATTAGGATTAGCTCTTGGGCTGATGTTTGATAACCGTTTTCTCGCGCGGAATTTTGCGATTGGAGGAGTCCCGGCAGGCTTGCTCGCTGGCTTTATTTTGGAAAAGGGATTATCTGGCTCGCCTATAGGCGACTTGATGATTCGTTTGGTGGCAGCGCTCGTACTGGCAGCCCTTATCGCTGTCTTTTCGCTTGTTCTACCGATTGCGGAAAATACTCGCCGATCTTCCGGTGGAGGAAGTCAGGGTGCGCCGTCAGGACGCCGGAGAGGGGCACCGGAAGCCCCAACGCGCAATCGACGCAGCAGTGGATTTTAGAACGGGAGGCTGGAACTTATGCAGTATAGGGAAGCACAGCCCGGTGATCCTGTTATTTCGGAGCTGAGCCACAAAATTGACGACAACCGGGTTGTGTTACGCTGGCAGTGGCCTGAGGGCGCAGCCGTGGTATATATTGCGAAACAATCAGCCGATGCAGGTGTGAATGGGCAAAATGAGGGTGAAGTTTTACCGCCTTTTTCAAGCCTAAAACTTTTTACACGCGAGGAGTATAAGGCTGCTGGCAGCTATCGTGACCGAATTGAAGGCATTGGACGCGTACGGTATACCGTGTATCCGGCTGTTCGGGAGGATGGAGATACTTACGTGATCCGTCAGCAAGATGGAGCCAACCAACTGGAGTTGAGTACAGGGAGGGCTAAAATCAGATATGCGGTTCACCATAAAAAAAGCTGGTTTCGCAGCCGAAAAACCGTCCAGATTCAGGTGACAGCCGAAGTTCCTGTCCCGCAGGAGGCGCTTTGCTACGTGAAGAAGCGCGGGGGCTATCCCGCAGACCGGGACGATGGAACCTTATATCCATTCACGGCACCCTTTGCCGCGGGACGGAATGTTTTACCCGCTGTTGAAGTGGGGGGAGATGAATATGTGCGGCTGTTTTTTACAGACGGCCAGAAATATGGCACGGTATATGAATTAGTTCCTGAATGAAAGGAGGCCGCAACCGATGAGTTTTCTTAGTAATTTATTCAGAAGAAAGCCACAGGCAGCGCCAAGGCCGTTATTTTATGATATTGTGTGCCCTTATTGCTTTAGTAAATTTTCCCCGGAGGACGTGGTATTCCGTGCTTCTCATCACCGTGAAGATGACGAGGACTACGCTTTAGGTGAAGATGAGCTGTTGAACAAATATCGGGAGCGTTTTGGCTTGGACAGTGTGCATGATATGGAGGCGATTTTGCATCCCCATGATGTTCCTGAGGAACATCGATTGTATTCTGATCATGTACTAACAGGACTGACAGACCGTTATGGCGAGCTGACGCGTCATCGACTGTGCCCACACTGTCATAACGAGCTGCCCGTGACCGCGGGTAAGGTGCCTAGCAATATCATTTCGATTATTGGAGCTTCGCAGGCGGGGAAATCTGTCTATATGACCTCCCTGATTCACACGTTGCAGCATGTTACAGCCGATCATTTTGACGCGGCTTGCATGCCGCTCAATGCAGAGATCAGCCGAAAGTTCCGCACTATGTATGAGGAACCCCTATTTGAACGAGGCGATCTGCTTACATCGACACAAAAAGAAAAGATGCAGGAGCCTTTTATCTTCCAGTTTGTATTTAAGGATGAGGAAAAGCCGCCACTGACGCTGGTATTTTTTGATGTCGCCGGGGAGGGAATGGTAGATCAGGACTATCTGGGACTGCATGGACAGCATATTAAGAATTCAGCAGGTATTCTCTTTATGGTCGATCCACTGCAAATCCGCTCTATTCGGGAGCGCATTAAGATTAACCTTGGCGATAAGCCGGGTGAATGGGTCTCACAATATGATGAACCGCGTGATGTCGTACTTACGATGTTCGGTGATTTTATTGCTTATCAGGAAAAAGGGAAAACGGACATTCCGACTGCTGTCGTCCTGACCAAAAGTGATATGCTTACTGCATTGGCAGATGAAGAAGGCACATACATCAAGACGAATAGCAATATTTTTAATCCGATGGAGCATCGCAAATATATGGATTTGGATGAGTTCGCTAACATTGATGGCGAAGTTCGACGCTTCATCGAAAAGGTGGATAAGCCGTTCAAGGGCACGATGGATGTATATTTTACGGATACGGCCTATTTCGCGGTTTCCGCGCTGGGTAGCAATCCAGTGGAGCAAAAGCTGCAAGGATTGGTTAGTCCGATCCGTGTGGATGAGCCATTCATTTGGCTACTTTACAAGTTGAAGTACATTGAGGGGAGAGAATCACAGTGAGTTATTCTACCTCTCATTTGATACAACAGCAGATGTACACACGGGAACGGCGTGGAATTTTCCGTTCTACGGAAGGCTTCGATACAGTGGCTAATTCCAAAGGATTGGATGCTTCTTTTATTAAAAAGGTGCTCCATCCCTTATGTGTATATGATGCGCCTGCTGCCTTGACGGCGCGTGGCGAGAAGCAGGAAAGCGTCTATCCAGAAGCCATGCATCTGGTACGGACGGAGTCCGGGGATGTAGTGCTTGGCCGCAGTATTTATAAGGCTGCGGATTTTACTGGGCTGCGGAGCGCCTTTTTCACGCACAACTATGTGATTCCAGCCGGACATGGTGAATCTCCGTCTGACTATAAGCAGTGGCTGAACACATCATTTGTTGATACCTATGATATTGAGCAGGGAACGGATTTACCGGAATTGGAGCGTCTACCGGGTGGAAGTGTATTTCCGGCTGTTGACCCGTCTACAGTGCTGGCTCAATTGCAGCTGAGCGAAGAAGTGTTCAAACAGCTTTTATACGCAGTCATGATGTCCGCAGCGGGTCGCAAAAAGGTATATGTAGCGCTGAATGTTCCTGTAGAAGCGGTCGGATCTTCAGCCAAGCAGCTGCTGGGTGTGCTGTATGCGGCACTGCCTTATGCATTTCGGAACAGACTCGGATTTCTTACATATGCACAGGAACCGAACAGCAGAAAAGGCATTCACTTGATGTTCGTTGAGCCTTTTAGTTTGCGTCCCGGTGATCGGAATGTGGAAAAGGACTTTGTATTTGACCTGTCTAACCATAGTCGAATACTTAATGTGGATGCAGAGCAGGTGAGACAGCCGTATTTTGACTGGATTGTCCGCACGTTGCTGAATGGTGAGACGCCGGATGATTTCTTCAAATTTGCCGAGCAAATGCTGACAGGTATGGAGGCAGGGCGTGATTTGACGCCATCCAGCTATCATGAGCTCATTACGTTGTACAGAATTGAGCAGGGAGAGCGGGCATTATACAACGAACAACGAATCGCTGTATTACGAAGCTTGACTGATTATTTATCGCCACCCGATTCGCTGCCACGTAAAATGAGGCTGAATGATCTGTTTCTATCGTTTTTTGATCATGAATTTGATCGGGTGAAGGATGGATATATTCCAGATGTAGGTCTAGTCGATAGTTTCAAGGACTATTATAAAGTTCATGCACGCAGCAGCGAAAATCGGTTGGTGGAATATTTAATCCGTTCGCTAAACAATGCTTATACTGCCAGAAATACGGAAGCAGTCACGTATATTTACCATACGATTGAGGAGAATCCGTCATTAGGCAAGGCATATTTTACGAAAGTGCTGGGTAATCCGGCGCTTACAAAAATGCTGTTCATTCCCTACATGGACAGTCAGATGAAAAGAACACCGGATGCCAAGGGGCTGCTGGCCGTTGTGCACGAATGGGGCAGTCGGTATATCGAAGTGTCGGCGAATGCCGATTTTCAGCTTTTGGCAGAATCTGCATTAATGGGCAGACTGCGTGCCGAAAGAAAACCAGTAGAGGCTGTGGCTGCCATTCACCAACGCTTGCGTCAATGGGACAGCAGCTCTGCTGTAGGCAAACTGTCCCCGCTGGAGCAATCTGGATTGACAGAGCGCCTGCAGGAAGCGTCGGATCGGTATTTACTTACCGAAGTAGAGCTAAAAGAAATATCACCCGATCAGGTCGTACAGATTCCATTTTTTACACGGCCCGATTTGGTGCAGTGGGTTGGAAAGCTGCCTGCTCCCCTCAAGGGACAAGCAGTGCGATTGATTGCGGCTTACGATTGGTTTAATACGGAGGAACCGGAACCGTCTGTGATGGACGGCCTGGAGCTTGGCGAAGTAGAAAAGGTACAGGATTGGGCTTATGGCTGGCTGCCCCAGCAGCTTGCGGAAGGCCATTTTGCCCGTCTGTTGCCTGCATTCTATCGTTCTGACGGGCCGGGAAAAGGAATATTGGACTTCGCTCGTCTGGTCAGTTCGATCCGCAAATGGGCGAAGGATAACGATACGATGTACCGCTTTATCCGATGGTCGGAAGAACACCCCGAGTTTGCTACGCCACGTGGCGGTTTCGAACCGTCGTATCGACGTGCGCTACTTCTATTCTTCCAAAAGGAAGGACGAGAGGGACTGCATAAAAAAACGCTGTGGCGTCAATATTTCGAACCTGCAAAGCCTGCTTTTAAAAATTTCTATTTGGCAGCAAAGCGGGAGACGGACACGCCGTTGGTCAAAACACTTCGTCGTTTTCGTAAAGGTGGGGTGATTTCCGGGATCGTGCTGATTGTCATTGCAGGTACGCTCGGCGGCCTGAAAGCAACCGGGGTGATCGGATCTGGTGACACACCTGCGCCTGTTGCTGCTCCGAAGCCTGTACAACAGCCTGTAGAGCCTACAGTGCCCGTAAAAGAGGAGCCTACGGCGATAGTGACACATGTGCCTAATACCAAGTCCACTACGAAAATGGTCAAGCTGTTGTTTGCGTTTCAGACATCGACAGAGCAGGCAGAATTTAAGCCGAAGAAGCTCGTCATTGTCGGGGCGGACCAACAGGAGCACTTATACGAAAATTTTACGCTTGTTGAACAGAACGACAAGGAAGCTGCCAGTAATGCGAACAATGATCCATCCGGTGACGTAATCACTGGGAGCGCCACTACAAAAAGTACGACAGCAGATGGACAATCCACGGACAGTGGTTCAACAGCTCGTGGTAGTACATCCAGTGGAACAAGCGGCGATCAGTCTGGAGCAGTGACAGGCAACACGGACGGAGGCTCGACTTCGGAGATTTCTACTGAGGGTAGTGGTATAGCAGCCGATAAAACCATAGGCAGCACGTCCGGTGATGGTACAGAGACAAAGGAGTACGATCTGAAGAAGTATCCTTATCGTACGCTGTTGACCATTTGGCAAAGGCTGGAGCTGAACGATGCTAGCACGGTTACCGTTGATGGAGAAGAATACCCGCTGGTTCAAGTGAAGAGTGCAGACTAAGCAACTATATAACAGAAATAAAGTAAAAGACGGGCTTCCTTCAAGGGCTCGTCTTTTGCTATACATAAGTTTCCATAAAAAATGAATTCGTAATTTGAAATTCATCTTATCTAGTAAAGCATTATTTTACGAAAGTATTGACACCAAGTAGGCAGCTGATTAAAATTAGTTGGAATTCAAACTATTAAATTTAGATGGATAGGGAGGTTCGTAGTGAGATGGGAAGTGAGGTGTATCCCGTTTGTCTTCCTTGGGAGGAAGAGAGCACGATGTATTTAATTAAATGGATTTTCACTACCGTCCGGCGCGAAATTGAAACGGCACTGCGCCCTTTGGGACTCACCTCCCCACAATCGCAGACGCTCTATATACTGGCGGTGTCGCCTGGAGTCACCAATACGGATTTGGAAAGGCTATTGCTTATTGATAAATCAAGCGTTACCAGCCTGGTTAACGGGATCGTTAAGAAAAACTGGGCAATACGCAAAAGTCACCCGGAAGATGCACGAATGAAGCAAATCTATTTGACTGAGGAAGGCTTAGAGATTCACAAAGAAGCTGAACGTACTATTGAGGCAATTAAAAGCTCGGTAGGTGAAACATTATCTGTAGGAGAATCGGAGACGCTACGCGGTCTGCTTAAAAAAATTCTCCGCGACTACCACCCTGCGGACACCCGCGTTTGAGCGGATATATAGAGAATTTGCCCGGATAGGGGTATCAAAAACAGTGCAATATGATCTTAGATAAGAGGTTTACAGGAGAGGGAGACAACCAAATGATAAATGAACAAACTTATCCCAATGCGGATAAGCTTATGCGAGTGCTAGCTTTCACACTTGTTTTTTCAGTGATGAACGCTTTTATGTTTAATGTCGTTATGCCTGTGATTCGAGAGGAGTTTCATATTAGTGCTTCCGATGTAAGTTGGTTGCTGACTGGCTATATGATCGTGTATGCAGTTGGTTCGGTGACCTACGGCAAATTGGCAGATAAATATCGTCTTAAGGATTTGCTGACGTTTGGGATTATCTTTTTTGCACTGGGTTCGCTTATTGGACTGTTGGCCAATCAATTTTGGATGCTCATTGTAGCTCGTTTGCTTCAGGCTGCAGGGGCTGCTGTTATTCCGGCAACTGCTATGATCGTCCCAGTCCGTTATTTCTCGGCTGAAAAAAGGGGACGTGCTTTGGGCGTCACAGCAATCGGCTTGGCGTTAGGTACTGCACTGGCTCCGATTATTTCCGGTTTGATCACAGGCTTTGCAAGCTGGCGTTTTTTGTTCGTCATTTCCATGCTGCCACTGATCGCATTGCCGTTCTTCCGCAAATATTTGGACGATCAGCGTGGAGAGGATCAGAAGTTCGATTTTCTGGGCGGATTATTACTGGGTGGAACAGTAGCCTTCTTATTACTTTCGATTTCGCAAACTAATATGATGTTTTTTCTGGTAGGTGTGGTGTTATTCGCACTGTTTATATGGCGCATTAACACTGCGCATGATCCATTCATCCAGCCGAAGCTGTTCCGTAACAAGCAATATTCATACGGGCTCCTTATCGCTTTTTTAGGGACGGGGATTAGCTTTGGATTGCCGTACTTGGCACCGCAGTTTCTGAACAGTCTCAATCAGCTCACGCCGGCAATAATTGGACTGGTTATGTTTCCGGCTGCTATTGCTTCGGCTCTATTGGGTAAAAGAGGAGGGCGTTTGGCGGATAGCAAAGGAAATTCGTTTCTCGTCTATACAGCTGTATCGCTTTTGTTTATCTGTTTTATCAGCTTGTCTACATTTGTGGGTGCCTCTCCGTATCTGATTTTATTTTTGCTTATTTTCGGAAACGTAGGTCAGACCTTCATGCAAATTGCCATGTCCAACACGATTTCTCGTACCTTGTCGAAAGACCAGATTGGTGTTGGAATGGGACTGCTATCTCTGCTGAATTTCATTGCCGGGGCGATCACGACAAGTATTTTGGGCAAAACGCTGGATAGTTCGTCGTCCTTTCATTTGAATCCTGTCGTATCTAATGTGCAGGTATTCAATTTTAGCAATATTTTTACGGTGCTTGCACTGATTGCGCTTGTGACGATGGGACTTTATGCGTTGCAATTCCGAAGGGGTTCACGCCGTAATACGCCTGCTGTTGAGCAAGGATAAACATTTGATGTAAACTCATGCCAAAACAAGGGTATAATATAGAAGGAAAAGTTCATCTATGGAAGGACGGAGTGTCCGGCATGACAAGAAACCTTCAATATGTACCCTATGGTTATGAGCCTCCGATCGAGACGCATAAAGGGACCATGGTCTACTATGATACGTTCGAGCAGATTACAGCCAGAGAGCTGGAGCTTTTTGCCGAAACGGGGGCTGCATTATCTTTTACAAAGCTGGTGTTGTATCCGCTACATGAAGAAACCGTCAGAAGAATGTGGAAGCAGCCGGTACGTTCGTATTACAAGCGGGTGGACGAGCTGGGAGAGTGGCAACGGGAGCAAGCTTTGAGTGCTGTTGTGATTGAGAACTGGGAAGGTAAGCGTAAAAAGTATACGCCGATTGAAGCAGCCATCCGTTTTTTGGCGGAAAAGTATACGACCCCACTTTTTTTGTACATGAGTCCTGAAACTGCAAATTTGTGCGCTTCCTATGCATCATTTGGAGAATGGATTAGAAATGTCAGATTGGTGCTTTCGAGCGAACCCCAGGAACTTCATCCTAAGCTTGCACAGTACCGTAATCGATGGAATACGGTCGAAGAAGCGACAAACCGTGACTCTAAGGTTGACAAAGCGGAGCATGAATTATAGAATAGAACTAATCGTAAAAATTACTATTGTAATTGTATACCATGTATTCCAATTAAGGAGGAAGAGAAATGCGCGTAATTGTTACCTTGGCATGCACCGAATCCGGTGATCGCAACTATACAACAACCAAGAACAAAAGAAATCATCCGGAGCGTCTTGAAATGAAAAAATACTCTCCGCGTCTGAAAAAGTACACGATCCATCGTGAAACTAGATAATTTGAGGTTTGCTGCATAGCAACCTGAATGATTCTGCTTCCTGAGCGAAGCCTGTTAAGTTTGCAAAAGCCTGCGTTATGGAACCGGCGAAAACTTGAATTAGTCCAGTGGACAGAGCGTCCAAAGTTAAAGCTTGCACCTAAGAAAACGGCTTTTTTTCAAGGCTGTATGATAGATGCCAAGCTACATGGTACGCTTTGCCTTTTGAATCGAAAGCACGTGGCTACCGAGTTCTCCTGTGCTGGTGTCAGCATTTGGGACGAGCCGGAGGACCATTCACTATATGCTTATATAACGATGAAGGCTGACGAAAGATCCGGAGCGTTCGTGCAATGGGCGATGCGTATATGCGGCATCGTTTGCTTGTCGTTTACGAGCTTGAGCGCAAACGTTATGATCTGTCGTCTTTTTTTCTGGGACATAACCGTTTCTTTTGCCAACTGATGGAGTATTGCGCCAGTACGTTTGAGTTTGAAACTAAAACTACATGAAAGATTAGGTGAAACTAATGAAAAAAGATATTCATCCAACATTGAACAAAGTTATCTTTTTGGACCCTAGCTGTGGATTTACTTTCCTGAGTGCTTCCACTAAATATTCGCAAGAAACGATGGAATGGGAAGATGGCAACACATACCCAGTTATCCGTGTAGATACTAGCTCCGCTTCCCACCCGTTCTTCACTGGTAAACAAAGAAACGTGGATATCGGTGGCCGTGTGGATCGCTTTAACAAAAAATATAACCTTAAGTAAGACTCGTCGAGAGCTAGGTTTACGGATTATGCCAATAATTCGTAAACCTAGCTTTTTTATTTTTTACGGATAGTTACATCCGAAACAACGCGAATAACAAATGTATTTTCAAGTCTCGAATTTAACACTCTTCTGTAACAGTCCATGAAGCTGCTGCTTTTTAATGCTAAATGAAGATGAACAATAGTCGACGAGGGTTATGATGAAAAAAAGATACGAATATAACGTTTTAAGATATTCAGTAGCGGCATTGCTAATCTTGGTAACTAATCATTTTAAAACGTAATTCTATACTTCGCATAGGCTGTCTTAATTTAAAAATAATCGCAGGTATCTAGCCTGCGATTATTTTTTTTAGCACAAGAGTCGCGATTAAGGGAGGGTTCCGATAAATCATTTGCGGAAATAAGTTATTTGAAGGATATAGTTAGAGACTTGATACAACTAGGCATCATTATAGATAAGCTTTTGTTCAGAATTGGTTCAGTGGTTTCATGTATATTAATTGAAAACGACATAAATCACTTATTTTCGACAAATATATGAATAAAAGATTAATATAAACACATTTTTATCGGTAAATACAGTGAATAAGCTTTATTATCTTTGAATTATGTAGAAACATTTCGAAGATCGAATAGGGTCGTTTTACTCAAAAGTAAATTAGGAGGTAGAACCATTGAAAGTTTATTCACTTAAGTGGGCAGCCGCTCTTGTTGCTCTTCAGGCGGCGTTTGGTACTTCTGCTTACGCTGCAACGCCTACCAATAATTTGTTTTCAGATACATCCTATGTGACGAGTGATAAAATGGCGGCCATCCAAGAAGCTGTACGCCAAGGGCTTTTATCGGGAGATCCTCATGGAACTTTTCGCCCTTCAGCAACATTAACTCGTCAGGAACTCGCAGTATTATTGGTCAGAGCTTTAAAATTGGACCCTATTTCGAGTTCTTCTACTTTTAAAGATGTGCAAAGTAAACAATTTGCTGCCCCATATATAGAAGCCGCACAAAAAGCCGGGTTTCTATCCGGGGATGGATTAGGAAACTTTCGTCCGAACGATCCTGTTACCCGTGAAGAGCTGGCAGCTGTGTTTGTTCGTGCAGTCGGAGGGGTTAATGCAGAGGGCGGATCAAGCATTTTACCCAAAGATCAGTCCTTGGTAAGCCAATGGGCAGCTGGATCGGTAGATACAGCACTTCGCCTGGGTTTAATTGACATTCATGACAGCAAGCTCAATCCCACCGGTGAAGTAAAAAGGGAGGATATTGCTCCTTTCCTGCTGGATATTTTCAAATCTCAAGAGCAAACAGCTACGATCAATAGCATTGATGGGGACATTGTAACAATCGATAATGTTCCTTATTTAATAGAGGGGAATTTGAAAGAGTTAATCGGAAACTCCAATAAAGATGCGCTAAAAGGAGCTAAATTAAAGTTTAATTCGCGCAATCGTAATGTGGACGGGCTGCAACAATTAGAAATCGTGCAAAAAGATGTTGTGTTAAACACCAATGGTCTACCGGAAAGCAGCCTGCTTCGAATTTTAGGTGATGGTGTTCAGATTAAAGGGGATATCAAAGGAGTAATCGAGCTTAATGACGGTGTTTCTAATATCCAGCTGAATGGAAACGTAAACCATCTTAATGTGAATTCCGGCAATGGTATTTCTATTAAAGGAACCGGAACAATCGGGGAGCTTCAAGTTGCCAACGCAAACGCTAAAGTGACATTGAACCCGAATTTTAAAGTTGAAATGATTAAGCTGCCTAAAGATGCATCCGTTTCACAAGTTATCCAAAATTACAGCGAAGTACAAAAGCAGATTGGACAAATTCAGTCCGCTGACGGAACGGTTCAAGAACCGACTACAGTTACGTCGAGCAGCGTGACATTTTCCTCCGGAGGTGGAACTTCAACAAAATCAGTGACTAACCATGCGCCAGGCGTTACTACCGGGTTTACTGATATTACGTTAAATGCAGCAGATGAGCCTAAAGAGATTAATTTGGCAAATAGTTTTACCGATGCTGATGGAGACACGCTGACCTACACAGCAGAAACTTCAGCCACAAACGTAGCGACGGTATCAGTGAATGGAAGTCAGCTGACTCTCACGCCGATGAACGCCGGAACAGCCACGATCACGGTTACGGCGAACGACGGCAAGGGCGGGACCATAAACAGCCAGTTCAACGTAACGGTTACGCCTATGATTCCGGAAGCCGTGAACCATGCGCCGACGGTGGAAACGTCGATCAGCAATGTGACGACAGGAGCCGCGGATGGAGTTAAGACGGTGAGCCTTGCGAGTGTGTTTGCAGATGAAGACAGCGACGCGCTGACATACACCGCAACCTCGACGGATACGGGCGTGGCAACAGCAGCAGTAAACGGAAGCGAGCTGAAAATTACGCCAGTGAACGCGGGTACGGTCACGATTACGGTAACGGCAGATGACGGAAACGGGGGTACAGTGGATACGAATTTCACTCTAACGGTGACCCCTTCACCTGCTGCTAATCACGCTCCTGTTGTTCAAAGCACGATTAATGATGTTTCTACAGAAGCAGGTGCTGTGGACACAACTATTGGACTTGCTTCAACTTTTGCAGATGAAGATTTGGACTTACTGACGTATTCCGCTGATTCATCGGACCCTAGCGTAGCAACGGTTTCCGTTACAGGCGACCAACTGAGAATTACTCCGCTTGCAGTGGGAAGTGCTACAGTCACAGTTACCGCAGATGATGGGAAGGGGGGAACCGTTCAAACGATCTTCCAAGTCACTGCTGGAGAAAAGAAGGGACTTTTCTTCTCCGAGTTGGCATGGGGGGAGAGCGACTCTATGATGCAAATTATTGAGCTTTATAATGCGGGTTCTGAGGAATTGGATGCTTCAAAAATTAGAATTGAACGCAGTGATAGTGGAAATTCGATCGAAATAAGTCAAGACGCTGGTGCTTTTATTCCAGGTGGAGCTACTTTCGTGATAGGAGATACCATGTATTTTGGTGATGCGCATGTAGATTACTTCACGGACATGGGATTTTATAACGATGATTCAGCACCTGTTACTTTATCGCTTTATTACGATAATCAGTTGATTGATACGGCAGTGTTTCAGCCTCATACCACTTTAGCTAGACAATCCGATGTTACCCATGGAAATGCAGACTACGAGGCAAGTGAATGGTTTGATGAAGGAACCGATTATACGGATAATATCGGCATCTTTAGTAGTGAGGCACCATAATGAATACAAAGAATAGAGGGAACATCATGAGTTCTAAACCTAATAAATGGCTGATTACATTAGCCTTGGCTGCACTTGTTGCTCCAACGGCTTTGCAGACGATTGCATCTGCTGCCAGCGGTGCATCAAACGGAGCAGCTCTGGCCAGTCTGCCTTTTAAAGACATCAATAATATTGCTTCAGAGCAAAAGACAAACATCCTGCGAGCCATTGAAGCTGGACTTCTGCATGGTGACCCATCTGGATCCTATCGGCCAACGGATTTGTTGACCCGTCAAGAAATGGCGGTTCTATTAACTCAAGCTCTGCAACTTTCTATTTCTAAAGCAGCAAGCAGCAGTTTCTCGGATGTAGACCCGAAAAGTTGGTCGAGTCCCTATATTGAGGCTGTACATCGTGCAGGACTCATGAATGGAGACGACGGCTCCAAATTCAGACCCAAAGCGGCAGTTACCAGAGAGGAGGCTGCGGTTCTGCTTATGCGGGCCGCCGGGCTTCCTATTACAGCTGACGCCACGGAGTCTGCTAAACTTACTGATTGGAATCGGGTCAGTCCGTGGGCACGGCCATACGTTAATACGGCTTTACAGTCGGGCTCCATGAAGACGGATCAGTCCGGTTTCAAACCTAAATCGTCCGTTCAGCGCCAAGATATAGCCCAGTATATGATGTCTACCTTTTTCCCTAAGGACCATGTAGTCCAACTCCAAAAAGTAGAGGATGGAAAGGCCTGGATTAACGGGATTGAATATAAACTCTCGGATTCAGTTAAAGGAATCCTGCAAACCTCTAACCAAGAGATTCTCAAAGGAGCAGATATTCAATTTGTAGCATCACAGCGGACCATTGAATCGATCACCAAACTGGTCATCCATGCGAGCGGGCAAGCTCCGATAGGGCAAGCTTCCGAATTCAGCGGCAATCTTGTATTAGATGGTCATAACTCCTCGATTGACGGAGATTTAACTATTGACGGTGATTACATTTCGGTTATGAATTTGAATGTCAAAAATAGTTTTACAGTTACGTCAAGCCTTGAACATGATTTCTATGCCTCTAAATTTACGGTACAAGGAAAAACATATATTCAGGGCGGTGACCAGAACACCGTATTGTTTAACACATCTGAGCTGCAGGATGTCGAGGTATCCAAACAGGATGTCCACGTAGTCATTCAAGGAAATTCGACGGTGGATCAAATGTCGTTGATTTCCAATGCAACGATTGAAAATGATTCATCCTCAACGATACAGCAGTTGAATGTTCTTACCGGTGCCAAGCAAGTAGAGTTGCAGGGGATTATTAAGCAACTGTCGGTCAACAGTGATCAGCCCGTAGCTCTGACAGGCCAGGCCTCCATTAATACATTGGCTGTGAACAGTTCCTCTCCGATCAGTCTGGAGGTAGCTGGAACTATTTCAAATTTACAAGTAAATAACTCTGCTGCAAATATTAGTGTAAGCTCCTCCAGCCAAGTCACGAATACTTCATTTGCAGTAGGTGTGTCTTCTTCGACGGTATCAGGAGTCACTGGAGTCACTGGAGTCACTACAACTTCTTCTGGTAGCTCGCGTTCTACGGTTGTGACCAATACAGCACCGAAGTTAGTGACCAAATATGACGATCAAGCCGTAACGGTGGGCGATTCTGAACTTCAGATTGACTTACTTGGTCATTTTACGGACGAGGAGCAGTCCGAGCTCAAATATACGGCAGTGTCGTCTAGTACAAAAATCAGTACAGTCCGAGTAGAGGGAACAAACCTGTTTATCAAGGCTGTTGGCAAAGGGACTGCGACCATTACGATCGCCGCAGATGACCAGGCCGGGAAAAAAGCGGGAACGAATTTCAAGGTCCGTGTCAATGAATCTCCTGTTTCATTGAGTATCCCCGATCAAAACGAACAGTTGGGGAGCGGCGACGTAACCTTATCTTTAGGATCGTTTTTTACGGATTCTGAAAATGATCCTATGACTTATGAGGTTGCGATCGATGATCCTTCCATTGCCACCTTTACCCTGACGGGTGATCAATTGGTATTAACTCCGGCAGCTGTAGGGCATGCCCAAGTTACCGTCAAAGCATCCGATGGTCGGGGAGGCAGCGCAAGCCAGTCGTTTCAATTGGTTGTAACTGCAGTACCTAATCAAAATCCGGTTGTAAATCAGAAGCCTGGCAACCAAACGCTCACTGTGGGCGATGCGGACTACATCCTGGATTTATCTCCGGTGTTCCTTGATTCGGACAGCAATCCGCTAACCATCTCGGCAGAATCCTCGGATCTATCCATTGCGACGGTCTCCGTTAACGGAACCCAGGCCACAGTTCATGCGGTTTCCTCAGGAACAGCAAACATCCAGCTAAAAGCGGCAAATGGCCTTGGAGGCGAGGTTAAGACCGATTTTGATATTACCGTTAATGAACCTCCGGTATCCTTGCGAATTCCGGACCAGACGAAACAAATCAATTCAGACGACATTCAATTATCTTTAAACGACTTCTTTACCGACCATGAGAAGGATTCGTTGTCATACAGCATTGATATTTCCGATTCTTCGGTTGCGAATGCAGTGCTAAATGGAGACACGCTTACCATTACACCGTTAAAAATTGGCAGCACATCAGTTTCTGTTAAGGCATCTGATGGCCATGGAGGTAGCACAAGCCAGTCGTTTCAAATGGAAGTAACTGCTGTATCTAACCAAAATCCGGTTATAGACCAGAAGCCGGGTAATCAGACACTGAATCTAGGCGATGTGGATTATATCCTGGATTTATCTTCGGTATTCCACGATCCCGATAGCGACCCTGTGGACGTTTTGGCAGAATCTTCGGATTCGTCAGTTGCTGTTGTATCCGTTAACGGATACATAGCCACGGTCCATGCAGTTTCCTCAGGAATAGCAACGATTCAGCTTAAAGCAAAAGATGGCCGCGGGGGCGAGGTCACTACTGATTTTGATGTTACCGTCAATGAATCCCCGATTTCCACAGGGATTCCGGATCAGATGAAAGAAATAAATACAGGCGATATTCAATTGTCCTTAAATGATTTCTTTTCCAGTCCTGATAGCGATGTTTTAACTTACGATGTTCATAGCATTTCTGACCCTACTGTTGTGACGGCTGCCGTTTATGGAGATATGCTTACTCTTACACCGTTAACGATCGGTAGTACATCGGTATCGATCAAAGCAACAGATAGCTGGGGAGGGAAAGTGATCGAAACTTTCAAAACCACCGTCACGGCTGGACCTCCACAGAATCAGTATCCAGTAGAAACTAAACCTGCCGACCAGTCGCTTACTGTAGGTGGTGCGGTCTACTCACTCAATTTAGGTTCCGTTTTTACTGATCCTGATGGGGATACGTTGACCTTTAAGGCAACCTCTTCTGATCCGTCCGTTGCTTCGGCGGAAATCACTGGAGCTCAATTGGAAATTCAGGCACTAAGTGCAGGGACGACAATCATAGAAATCAAGGTTATGGATGGCCGCGGAGGGGAAACTTCAACCACATTCCAGGTCAGTGTCCAATCATCCGGTTCGTCTAACCCATCTTCTAATCAGCCGCCTCAAGTAGATGCGACCATTTATGAACAAGTGTTGACTGCAGGAGTTACGAATGCAAGAAGCTACGACCTATCTCAATTGTTCAGTGATGCTGACGGGGATGCCCTGACGTTTACTTCTACTGTTGAATCAACCGGTATGGTAAATGCAGAGGTTAACGGATCAACGTTGACTCTTACTCCGGGTAATCAGACAGGAAGTACCAAGGTAACGATTACTGCGAATGACGGGCATGGCGGAACAGCCACCTATAATTTTCAGGTAACGAATGCTCCTCTTGCGACGAATGGAATTGTTCAAATCCGAACCAAGCAAGGGGTTAAAGATCCGATTACTTATGACATGTCAACAGTGTTCCCGGGTGAAACTTCATTTAAAATCTATTCGGGTACGGCAGATTCCACCTTTACTGGGCCAATCCCTCTTAATGGGACGGTTTGGACATGGAACGGGGATATTTTTCAATACTTCTGGGTAATCGGGGCGAACGGATCTGCCGCTGTATTCCAAGTGACCTCAAATCCTCAAGGACCGGAGGATCTATATTTTTCCCAGTATCTATCTGTGGATAAAACCCGTACTGCTATTGAGCTGTTTTACAATCCGGTAGGAGATACTTCTAAACCTATAGAAAATGCAGGATACTCACTTGAGATTCATCAATACAATTTAGCTACAAATACTCCCAAGGTGTGGAGCCAGCCTATTAATTCGTTTTGGAAAGGCATGCC
The DNA here is from genome assembly GCF_037027525.1 of Paenibacillus sp. 203. Lineage (NCBI taxonomy): Bacteria > Bacillati > Bacillota > Bacilli > Caryophanales > Paenibacillaceae > Paenibacillus > Paenibacillus sp. 203. Next base: position 47,916 of record NZ_JAXCHD010000002.1, on the reverse strand, counting down.
TTATATATATATCGATTCCATCTTTTATGACTTTTTCGACATTGTTCCTGCGACATACTATAATGATGAATTGATGTTACTAGAAACGAATACCAATGTAACGACAGGCTATGTCCTGAAAAAGAACGGTGTAACGATCGACGTCTTAGGTGATCCTAACGGAAAAACGCAATTTATGCCGAATAATGGTACTATTATCCGAAAATCGGGGATTAAGTCCGGTTCCTCCTCTTATAATCTTCCAGGAGAGTGGAACTCTTATCCAACCGGAACGCTTCAATATTTTAGTCATCATACTCCATAACATTTTGTTGAATTAACCGGGAAGCCCTCCAGCGCCGATGGTACTTGGGCCGAAGGGTCCTGGGAGAGTAGGAGACATCGCCAAGCAATAAATGTATAACTCTGCATAGTCGTACTCAAGCTGTCGAGACATTCTCGACAGCTTTTTTTATTCCCAATTTTCAACATGGCATCCTATAAGGTACATACTGCTTATATGCAAATTTATGATAGTTACGAAAAAAAGGCCGTTCCCTGACTTTTAAAAGTCAAAGGAACAGCCTTATTAATTTCGTAGACATACCAAAGGAAATTTTCATCATTACGAGCCGAATATGTCGATTACAGCGACACGAAGCACTGTTCCCATTGATCGGTAATGGAGGCTTTGTCAAGCTGTTCTCCAATGAGTGTGACATATCCCTGGCTCACAGGAAGTGCAGTAGGCTGCCACTCCAAGTGATTTCCTGAAAATTGCAAAAGCATTGTACCTTCCTGAGGAAGCACGCAGTAACCTTTCGCACGAAGCAACGAGGAACCTAACCCGGTCAAAAGGTTTTCCAATCGTTGTTTTTCGAGTGGCTGAGGAGAATATTGATGCAGCGTTAGGCTCTCCAGACGGGAGAACGAATGAGGCTGCTTAGGATCGTGGTTATGACTGTGTGCCGCAATAACTTTGAAAGCCGTACTTCTGGAGACACTACTGGTGCTTCCGATACTTTTGACGGGAATGGAAACGGACGGTACACCTGCATCGGTGGACTGGACTTGTGCAGGTGCAGGTTGAAGTGTCTGTATGGGTTTCGCGGCAACGGATGCGGAGGCCAGAACAGGCTCTAGTAGTGGTTCAAGGTCAACTCGGCTATATTCAGTAGTTTGCAGCTTGGCCGTATCGTTGAGCTTGCGGATGCTCTTGACGACCTTCGTCACTTCACGGCTACTTGCTGCATCCGTCTTGTTCACCACAATAAAGTCTGCGGTGCGCAGTTGTCCGTGCAGGGTGCGAACCAGTTCTTTATCAGCCGTAAAGCGGCTATTGTATTCATGGAACAGCTCAGCATCCACAACACTGATGCTGTGAACCAGATAAAGCCGATCTGCCAGTAGAGGGGAGCGAAGCTCCTCCAGTACTTGTTCGGGGTTGGCTACCCCGGTGGTTTCCATGAAGATCAGGTCTGGCTTCTGGTTGAGCAGGGTATGCAGAGCCCCTGCCAGCTCATTTCTTTTGCTGCAACAAATGCAGCCTTCTAGCAATCCTTCTACTGTTACGTCAGGCATTTCCTCTGAAATTATAGCGCTGTCTACATCATATTCACCCATTTCGTTCATTAAAACAGCAGCACGAAGGGGAATTTGGCGAGTATGGGCTAACAGGCGTAAAAGCAGTGTTGTTTTGCCGCTTCCAAGAAAACCACTGATTAAAATAACAGGAACTTTGTTCATCATTTTTCCTCCTTGATGGGTTTAGTGTGCTGTGTTCAAGCGATCAAAGGTAGCTACCGAGTCTGCTTGGGTATAGACATAAGGGGATTCTGGCTGCTCGACAGCGGTTATTTTTTCGGATCGAATTTCAAGTACCGGAACGTTGCCCTTTTGTGTGGCATGCAGTGTTCCTTCAATGGTCACCCAGGTATCCTTGTCAAAGGACGGGGCCTTCTGGGATTGGACGATGATCCCGAATGGCATGGCATCGGCAGTACAGCACATGACGAGGAATCTTCCTACTGCAAATAGGCCTTTACCTGGCAGGTTGTCGTCTTTATAGACAAAGCCAGTCACCTGTACTTTTTTTCCTTCAAAAGCTTGTTTATATAACTCAATGGCGCCAATAGTTTCGGAGAAAACCTCCGGCTTGATCTGTATGATAGGTTGCTGATACAGGCGTTTCGCCAGCTCAGCGAATTCTACATTGTACTTGTCAGGCGGAACGAACAGCTTATCCAGCGTTTCCTGACTCCATTTTCCCTCTGGAGGGGGCGAAGTTGGGACAGAAGATGCAGTTGATAAAAGGGAGGAGGTGGATGCTTTTGTGGTCTGTATATCTGCTTTTCGTCGGATATCCGGATTGGGATACGTGAAGGACATGCCTTTTTTGGCGGCCATATCACTACCAAGTGCCTGATTGGGCAGCAGAGAACCGAACAGGAGTGGGATGAGCAGCATTCCATATACGAGTGTTTTTTTGAACCAGCTTTGCGGCAACGGATGCTCACAATCACATACATCCTCACCGTCCCGCTCTCCGATGATTCCGTGCCATGCCATCGCCAATGCGATGAACAAGAGTGGTACAGGACAGAGTAGGAGCAGCTTTTGCATATGGGGAGCTAGGTAGTAATGAAGTGCATTCGTACGGTTTAATGAGATAATGTACACAGCCAATCCGATTAGGAGCAAGGAGCGCATACCATATTGCCAGCGGATGCTAAAGGTTGAATTCACGGTTGTATTCACCTCCCCAATAACCATTCTGTAGCTATAGAACCCACGAGGACGAGTGAAACAATGAGCAAGCCCAGGATGGCGACAAATTTAGTGCGGAAGGTGCTTAGCAGCATGAGCGTGCCTTTGAAGTCTAGCATCGGGCCGAGTACAAGAAAGGCTGCCAGCGGACCTAGTGTAAAGGTGTGTGAAAAAGCAGTGGCTACAAAGGCATCGGAGGTGGAACATAGCGACAGTATGTAGGCAAAACCCATCATAAAGGCGTACGATCCGACCGTTCCGTTGCTTAACGAAAGCATCTCATCACGTGGGATGAAGGTTTGAATGCAGGCTGTTAATAATGCGCCGATAGTGAGATATTTACTCATGTCCAAAAACTCGTCACCAGCATGTACAAAAAAGCCCCGCCATGTGCGACTATGCCGATGAGTCTGATTGTTCTGCTTTTGCTGGTTAAAAGAGAGCAACGACCGTTTGAGCGGATGCACTCGCACAAAGGCATACACGATCAGCCCGATGATCGCGGAGACGGCAAAAGCCAAACCCATTCGAACGGCAGTGACCTCGGGATGGGAAGGGAAAGCCATCATCGTCGCAGCCAGTACCACGGGATTGATAATGGGCCCGCTTAAAATAAAAGTGATACCCATATAGGCAGGCATTCCCTTGAGCATTAATTGGCGAACGACAGGGATCATGCCGCATTCACAGATGGGAAACAGCATACCTAGTAAGGAGGCCAGCAGGACACCCGGTACAGGATGCGCAGGCGCTATTTTGCGAATCCATGTCTCCGGTACAAGCCACTGCAAAAGGGATGAGACGAGTACACCGATAAGGAGAAACGGAACAGCTTCCAGAAAAATACCCATAAATACCGTTTTTAACGGTTGCAGCTGGCCCATATCTAACAAACGAAGCCACTGGGGAGATAGCGTGACAAGCACAGGGATGAGAAAGGCAAACGGAATCATAAAAGGCAGCATCTTCAACAGCGTACTGTTTTTCATTCCACGTCTCCTTGGGAATAAGGGTTCTTATCTACATCCTATGTCTGTAGGGGGACAATCATGCCCGCTGGATTGTGCTTGTCTCACCTCCTATATTGACAATTCAAAGAGTGGTCATATATATTTATGTTTGTTATTAGTAATTATTACGATTAAAATCCAATAAATGATTGCAAGAAGGAAACTTTTACGGTACGATCCATATTAAATGTTGTAAAGACAAGGAGGGGTTATATGATACCGATAGTTGTTTTATCCGGTTTTTTGGGTAGCGGTAAAACCACTCTTCTTCAGCATGCGCTGGCTTACTACAAGGAGAAGGGCCTCAAGCCAGCCATTTTGATGAATGAGTTGGGTGATGTTAATCTGGACGGCAGTTTGGTGAATGGCCAAGCACCCATGAAGGAAATGCTCAGTGGTTGTATATGCTGTACTATTCGCGGGGATTTGGGCGTCGAGCTCATGAATCTTGCTGAAGAATATAAGCCGGACGTGATTATTGTAGAATGTACTGGAGTAGCTAACCCGATGGAAATTGTAGATGCAGTGACAGACGCCTCCATCTATTCCTCTATGATTTTACAATCCGTTATCACGGTCATAGACGCGCGTCAATTTCTGGACTTTGCCTCGGGGAACGAGAGAGGCAAGTCGCTTCGTTTGATGCAGGATCAGCTTCGGTGCGCTTCCAAACTGATTATTAACAAGACCGATTTATTGGCTGCGGGCGAGTTGCAGAAAGTACAGGCCCTCGTAAAAGAGTTAAATCCATATGCTCTGACTGTGAGCACGCAACGAAGTGACGTGGACGCGGGTATTTTTTTCTCCACTCAAGGAGAGGAGCGTATGGACGTTGACCATCAGTCTCATGATCACCATGATCACGCCCATGACCACGAACATGGGAAGCATTATCATTCCTACGACCACGTAGTGGTTCACACGCATTTCTTTGGACAACCTGTGCCACGCTCCGAGTTTGAACAGTTGTTCCGCAGTTTGCCAGCTGAAATTTACCGGGCCAAAGGAATTGTGCGGTTTCTGGAATCAGAGGGTCAGATGATGTTTCAGTTTGCCTATCGGGAGCTGGAAATCATTCCGATCCGCCCGCAAAAGCCAGTGAACGATGTAGCGGTTGTCATGGGTGAGAATTTCTCTGCTTCCGAGATCGAGGAACAATTGAGAAAGTTGGAAGCGGCCGAAAAGCCATTGAGTAGTAGTTCATGACTTCGAGAACGAGCAACTTTAATCCATCAAGACCTAATCCATCACAACATAATTCTCGCGCACACCTAGCTGGCAAGTCTACTTGGGGATTTACAACAATTCTGCTGCTGACTGCTGGGCTGTTGCTATCGGTGACACTCGCAGTCATGCTCGGTCCTGTAGCTGTCGCACCGGGGGCGATATGGCGAATTGCACTGTCTCATCTTCCCTGGCTGGACCAGTGGATACCCGTGACATGGACCAAGCCTGAGCAATATATCGTTTGGGAAATCCGCTTTCCACGCGTGCTGCTAGGTGTTGTCGTAGGAGCAGGACTTGCTGTTACAGGGGCGACTATACAGGCATTAATTCGTAATTCGTTAGCGGACCCCTATATTTTAGGAGTCTCGTCTGGGGCTTCGGTGACAGCCACGTTGGTAATTGTGTTCGGAGCTTTCGGATTTTTAGGACGACTTGCGCTGCCTTTATCTGCTTTTATAGGCTCGTTAACTGCAATGCTTATGGTGTTCGCGTTAGCCCGTGTGGCTGGGAGCATATCGACGACCCGCTTATTGCTGGCAGGAGTGGCGGTGTCCATGATGCTGTCGGCTGTGACTAGCTTTATCGTTACGATGGCCCCGAATGAAAAAGGCATTCGTGACGCGATGTATTGGATGATGGGAAGTCTGGCAGGTGCTCAATGGGACACGCTTTTCATTCCAAGCCTCATTGTAGCCGTTGGAACGGTAGTCCTCCTGACCCGATATCGTTCGCTGAATGCTTTGCTAACGGGTGAAGAAACCGCAGTAACGCTAGGGGTGAACGTACAGACGTTCCGCGTATTACTGGTTGTTGTGGCGTCTCTTTTAACCGGGGCAGTCGTATCAGTGAGTGGCTCGATTGGCTTTGTCGGGCTTATGATTCCGCACATCGTTAGGCTCATAGTGGGATCAGATCATCGGCGTGTACTGCCCGTCAGTCTGTTGGCGGGAGCTATTTTTGTCGTGTGGGCTGATGTATGTGCCCGGCTCGTGCTGGCTCCACAGGAGCTGCCGATTGGTATTGTAACGGCTGTGTGCGGAGGACCCTTTTTTGTGTGGCTGCTGCGTCGTAGTTCCTACTCGTTTGGAGGCGAAAAATGAATATAGAAGTCGAAAGCGTCACCTTCAGTATTCACGATAAACGGCTGATCGACGGCATCTGTCTCCAGGTAAAAGCAGGGGAGCTGGTTGGATTGATTGGTCCGAATGGCAGCGGGAAATCGACGTTGCTCAAAAATATGTATCGTGTGCTAAAGCCTGACAGTGGTTTGGTTACGTTGGATGGCCAAGATATGCTGCAGATGAAGTATAAAGAAACGGCCCGACAAATGGCAGTGGTGAGTCAGGATGCGCCGCAAACGTTTGATTTTTCAGTACGGGACATCGTCCTGATGGGTCGCCATCCGCATAAGAAACTGCTGGAAGCAGATACTGTCGCCGATCATGAATTGGTCGAGCAGGCGCTGGAGCGGGTAGGCATGAATGCTCAGGCGGATCAGGGTTTTGCCACCTTGTCTGGCGGCGAAAAGCAACGGGTATTGATCGCCAGAGCTTTGGCCGGGCAGGCGAAATTTCTTGTTTTGGATGAGCCAACAAATCATCTGGACATCCGGTATCAGCTGCAAATTCTGGATTTGGTCAAAACACTTCGGATAACTACGCTAGCTGCACTACATGATTTGAATTTGGCGGCATTTTATTGTGATCGAATGTATGTATTAAAAGAAGGCAAAGTGGTAGCCTCCGGCATAACAGAGGATGTGCTTCAGCCAGACCTGCTGTGGAGTGTATTCGGGGTGGAGACAGAAATCTGTATTCATCCAAAAACCGGGAAGCCGAATATTACCTTTTTACCGGATTCTCTCAGGAGAGGAGGCTATCCATGACGCGAACAGAACAGGTGATATGATGAGGTAAGATAAACTACAAATAAAAGAGGAGACGGTACATATGAAAAAATATAGCAAGCCCGCGTTACCGCTGGTTATGATCGCTTTGGCGATGATGCTGTTGTTATCAGCCTGCGCAGCAGGAAACACGGCTCAAACAAGCGATCCATCGGCAAACGGGCAGCAACCTGCTGCATCGCAATCGGCAACCAATAAGACGTCGGTAGAGCTTGAGAACATGGGCGTTAAAATGGCATCTCCCGAGGCGCCCAAACGCGCGGTTACACTGAACCAGCACGCGACTGAGGTTATGCTGGCTCTTGGACTGGAATCCTCTATGGTAGGAACTGCGTATTTGGATGATCAGATTTTACCGAAATATAAGGATCAATATGACAAAATTCCGGTACTTGCCGAACAATATCCGTCCAAAGAGGTGTTTATGGCTGCTGCACCGGATTTTGCCTATGCAGGCTGGAAGAGTGCCTTTAATGATAAAAATCTGGGTTCCCGTGAGGAGCTAGCCAAACAAGGGGTGCTGACCTATGTACAGGAGTCCTCAAACAAGCCGGGTCCCATATTAGAAGATGTATATCAGGATATACTAAATATTGGGCGTATTTTCAGGGTTGAGGAGCGTGCAGAAAAGCTGGTAAATGACATTCGTGAACAAGTGAAGTCCATTCAGACTCAAATTGGTACTGTTGAGCAGGCACCCAAGGTGTTTGTTTATGACAGCGGAGAAGACAAGCCCTTTACGGCTGCCAACAATTATCTAACGTCTTTGATTGAAAGTGTGAAGGCGAAAAATATTTTTGATGATATCGACAAAAGTTTTACCGAGGTAAGCTGGGAAGAGGTTGTGAATCGTAATCCTGATGTGATCGTCATCCTCGACTATGGTGATACTTCACTGGCTGATAAAGAGAAGCTGCTCCTGAGCAAGCCTGCGCTGGCTGGTGTGGAAGCGATCAAAAACAAACGGTTTATAGTCCTGCCATTATCCGCGGCAGCTGAAGGTGTACGTGCACCGATTGCACTGAAAACCTTGGCTGAAGGCTTGTACCCGGACAAAATGAAGTAAACAAACAAAAGAGTTGCCAAAACATTGACGAACCTTGCCTAAACTGTTAAACTTGCTAATGCGTAAAGGTTACGTTTATCAAACGCTTATTTTTTTATTACCAAATCGTAATAATTACGGTAGATGGTTTAATGATCATAAACGACCTGGAGAATCTGCGCAAATGATGATCGCTCAGATGGCTCCAGGCTTTTTAAAGGAAAAGGAGATTTGCGTCATGTTATTGGCCTCATTGGAACAGGTCACATTTGGCTACGGAGATGTTCCTAACTTGGTGGATGCCAATGTTGAAATTTTTTCGGGAGAATTTGTGGCTATTACCGGACCGAATGGTGCTTCCAAATCAACCATGCTCAAACTATTACTCGGCTTGCTTCAGCCTTGGAAGGGCAAGGTGTTTATGTCTAACCGTACAGGTGAAGGCAAAAAGCTTGTTGTCGGCTTTGTATCCCAACAAATTGCTGCCTTCAATGGCGGATTTCCAAGTACGATTTTGGAATTTGTCCGTTCAGGAAGATATACTCATGGCTCTTGGTTACGCCGTATGCGGTCTGAGGATCATGATCTGACTGAGCAGGCGCTGCGTCAGGTAGGCATGTGGGATTTGCGTCACCGTAAAATCGGCGAATTGTCCGGTGGACAGAAGCAACGCATTTGTGTGGCGAGAGCGCTCGCTCAGGAATCGGATTTGCTCATTTTGGATGAGCCCACGACCGGCATGGATCAGGAAAGCCGCCATCATTTCTACGATCTGATGAATCAGCAGGTTAAGGAATATGGAAGAACTGTGGTCATGGTGACCCATGGACTATCGGAAGTACAACATTATCTGGATCGAATTATTGAGCTTGAAAGGAAGGAAGATGGCGGATGGAAATGCTGCACTACGACTTCATGCAGCGGGCATTTTGTGCCGGTGGGGTAATTGCACTGCTGGCCTCGGTGCTTGGAGTATACCTGATGCTGCGGCGTCAGGCTCTCATGGCGGACATGCTATCGCATGTATCGCTGGCAGGGGTGGCAGCGGGTGCCTATTTAGGCATTAACCCGACGATAACCGGATTTGTTGTTGCCGTAATCGGCGCGATTATCGTTGAATACGTTCGCAGGTCTTATAAAACGTATAGTGAGATTTCTGTGGCTATTATAATGGTAGGTGGCCTATCGACGGCTGTTATTTTAATGAATCTGAATCAGAGCATCAACAAAGGGTTTTCCGCTTATTTGTTCGGCTCGGTCGTAGCGGTCAATCAGACAGAGCTGATGTTGATGATTGTAGTGGCTGTGATCGGAGGTATTTTCTTTTTTGTATTCCGGCGTCCTTTGTATCAGATTACCTTTGATGAAGAAACGGCGAAGACCAATGGTCTTCCTGTCAAGTCCATTTCATTTGCATTTAGTATTTTAACAGGGATGATTGTAGCCGCAGCCATGCCGATTGTTGGTGTGCTGCTTGTCTCCTCGCTAATCGTATTGCCCGCTGCGCTGGCGATTCGAATTGCACCGAGCTTCGCGGCAGCCATCTGGATATCTATGGTCACTGCATTGATCGGCGTATTTATGGGTTTAACGGCATCATATGAACTCAGTACTCCCCCAGGGGGGACGATTGCCATGGTGCTGTTATTATTCCTGATTGTAGGAGCTGGTATTCAAAAGCTGGTCCGTAAGCTGGGCAAGCAACAGGCTTCCCGACGGAAGAATGCGACAGGCCAGTGAGTGTAATCACAGTGAGAATTTACTAAAAAATCTAACACATAAGGAGTTATGAATATGAATACATGGTTCAAAAAATCATTTGTATTGTCTGCGGGACTAGCACTTATTTTATCTGGCTGCGGAGCCAAATCGGATAATGCAGCTACAAATGCTTCCCAAACCGAGCCGAATGCGGCACAAACAAAGCTGAATGTAGTCACCACTTTTTATCCAATGTATGAATTCACGAAGCAAGTTGCTGGAGACCATGCTAACGTAACCGCGTTGATTCCTGCTGGTGCTGAACCGCATGACTGGGAACCGAGCGCCAAAGATATGGCACAGGTTAAGGATGCTGACGTATTTGTGTATAACGGTATTGTCGAAGGTTGGGCAGAACAGGCTTTGAGCAGCGCGTCCAACGATAAGCGTGTTGTAGTTGAAGCGAGCAAAGGGTTGAACCTGATGGAAGGGACTGCTGAGGAGGAAGAAGGAGAAGAAGCACACGCAGAGGAAGGCCATGATCACGATCATGTGCTGGACCCTCATGTATGGCTTGATCCAGTCTTAGCTCAAAAAGAAGTAGAAGCTATAGAAGCAGGGCTTGTAAAAGCCGATTCGGCAAACAAAGCTGATTATGAGAAAAACGCCGATGCTTATATCGCTAAGCTGAAAGAACTGGATACCGAGTTCAAAACGGGTCTGAAAGATGTAAAACGTAAAGACTTTATTACGCAGCATGCTGCTTTTAGCTATTTGGCTAAGCAATACGGTCTAACCCAAGTACCCATTGCCGGTTTATCTCCAGAGCAAGAGCCTACACCGGACAAGCTGGCGGGTATTATCAAATTTGCCAAAGAAAATAATGTTAAAACGATTTTCTTTGAAACTCTTGTTGATCCGAAGGTCGCTGAGACCGTAGCTACTGAAATCGGTTCAAAAACCGATGTACTGAATCCGCTTGAAGGGTTGACAGATGAAGACAAACAGAAGAACCTGGATTACCTTGGTGTGATGAAAAACAATCTGGAGGCTTTGAAAAAAGCCTTGAATGAATAAACAGACCTTAAACGAATAGTACAAAAAATGACGTTGGGGAACGATACCAGCGTCTTTTTTTATGTCTGTCTAAGAAGATTGTACTTTTTGGCTAGTGCTCTAGATACAGTAGATATATAGTGCTTTGTAATTTGCTTTACAGGAAAGATTTACGTCATTGTGAAACGTTTTTTTGAAAACTAATGCTGTAGTAGCTAGTTTCAAATTTCTTTTATAATTCATTGGTAGCGTTTTTATTTTTACAGATTCTTTCTATTAATATTACTAGTTTATTCACCGATATTGAAGTTTGGGCGTGCATATCATTTGACAACGGATTGGAGAGATTAATTTGGCAACAGTTATAGTAGTGGATGACTCTTTATTTATGCGTTCTGTGCTTAAGGATATTCTTTTGGATTTAGGTCACGCTGTTATCGCGGAAGCAGAAAATGGGTATGATGCTGTTTTGAAATACGCACACTTTCGTCCCGATTTAATCACCATGGATATTAATATGCCTAAGATGGACGGACTTGAGGCTGTTAAAAAGATTGTAGAGCTTGATCCACAAGCCAACATTTTGATGTGTTCTGCTTTGGGGCAGCAGGAAGCGATTATAAAAGCATTTCAGGCAGGTGCAAAAGACTTTATTGTTAAACCATTTGAGATGGAAAGGGTCGTGAATGCAGTCACAAAAATGCTGGGGAGTTAATGAATCAAGATTTTAATACATAAATATTGAACATATTAAAGCGAGAATTCCATGCTTATTTTCACGAATATGGAGATGAATAGGATGAGCAATCGAGTGTTGTCTCAAAAAGTATTTATAGACGAATTGATCGCTACGATCAAGAATGGAGGGCTTGTCCCTGTAAATTATGAACACCTCATCAGCGAACAAAGAGAAAGAATGGATGCTCTTAACAATGAACTTACCCTTCGTATTGAGGGATTAGAGACTGATTTGATCTCTGCTTCGACACATTCCATTCCTTTTGCCAATGGCGAAATTATGTTTCTTGCTCGTTATATTGTACTCATTGGGGATCATACCGAGGGATACTTTGTGTTCTATCGGGCAGAAGATTGTGAAGGTCCAGAGGAATATCAGTTTTTAACAAGCTCTTATCAACTTCCACATTTATTACTTGAATTATCTCTTTCTTTAAAAGAACATGGTACTAATGAGCCGATCGATATTCTGACTTATTGGAATGGCCCTGTCTACCCGCTGAAAGATTTGAATAAAGAAGATATTAAGCTATCCACCTATGAATTTTAATTCCCTTGAGAGAGTCAAATCCCTCAGGGGATTTTTTTACATTGATAATCAAACGCATGTTCGCATATAATACAAACAAACGTTCTGATAAGGAGTGAAGGATCATGTTGGAAAAATACGTGGGGCAGATCGTGGAAATCGTGTATTTGGATCGGAAGGGCAAGCTGTCTCATCGGCGTATCGAGGTGCACCGTGTGCAGAATGGCTTGATACGAGCCACCTGTCTACAGACAGGCCAGCCACGTGTTTTTCGATTAGATCATGTATTGGCATGGCATCCGGTAACCAGAACAGCATAGGAGGGGCTTATGATGGGGAAAAAGCTTGAAGGAAATGGCATATGGGAAAGCTCGCGCATGATTTTGCCTGAGCATCGGGAGGCATATTTAAGACTGATGAAGGAGCAAGGAAGGCGCGGCAAGCCAGCACTGGACGATCAGGAAATGCAGCAGATTGAACAGGCCATCATCGTATCCTATAACGAACGGAAGCCTATTACGCTAAAAGTGTTCAACCCGTTTGATGATGAGGAGCTTCGTGGATTGGTCACGGTGATTAATACAAGTCGGCGAGAAGTGAAACTGTCCCGTGGGGAGGAGGATTTTAGCTGGATTAAGTTGGAGGAAATTATCGAGGCAGATATATAAAAAAGTCTGACTAAGTCGGACTTTTTTATATTTGTCCTGCCGTTTTATAATTAAGATTGTAGCTCTATGAATTCATATATAAAATAAACTGTAATTGCAAAAGGAGGAGTTCAATAATGAAAATTAGTAAAAATAATGCGGAACATTATATATGGGGAGATCAATGTGATGGTTGGCGCTTGGTGAAAAATAATGATTTGAGCATTATTCATGAGCGGATGCCCGGAAATACACATGAGGTCAGACATTATCATCATCATGCGCGCCAATTTTTCTTTATCTTATCAGGCACAGCGGTACTTGAAGTGGATGGTGAACGAATCCAATTAGGATCTCAGGAAGGATGTGAGGTTCCTCCTATGGTGCCTCATCAAATGTTTAATGAAACGAATCAGGATGTTGAATTTTTGGTTATTTCTCAGCCTGCGAGCAGAGGTGACCGGGTTCTGACCGAAAAATAATATTTTGGAGCAGACCTAAAGGAGCATATAGGACAGAATAACTTAGAGTATAAAAATAAAACCAGCCTAGTACATGAAAATCAAGTGCCGACTGGTTTTTTTTATCAATAAATGCCCTTAGCATCTGCTGGGAGAGCTTTTACGTGATGGAGATAGTTCGTAACATGTTGATCGTCCAGAGTCGGATATTCGTAGCCATAATAGTTCGCTACTTCCAAGGCAACTTCTCTAAATAAATTTCCCATGATCAAAAGAGACTGCCACATATGTTCATAATCTGCATCCGCAAATGTTTGGATGTAGAGCGTCCAAAGTCCAGGCTCAAGGTAGTTCTCGAAATATTTTCCCTGTTTACCCGGATCTGCCGCGAAGTCTGTTCGTATACCAATATGCCATTCCAGCATCAAGTGGAGCGCATCTCTAACAGGCCGATCTAGCATAAATTTAGCATAGGGCAGCTCCTGTCGCCATAACCCTTTAGCCACATAAGTACTGACCCACCAGAACTCATTACAGGAATCTGCATAGGTTTGGGCGGTTGGAGGGACCGTCTTATAATCTTGAAGACTTGGCGGTGGGAAAGGCTCCACAAGCCCGTCTTTATCCAGCAGCAGTACACTTAAGCTGTCTCGGGTCCAATTGGCGATGTTAGCCACAGGACAGAGGGTAAGATCTATGCGATTGCCATCCGTAAATAACATAAGAAAAGCAAAGCGATCATGGGACGTCACAGTAGGCTCCACATGCTCATCGGGCGTCTGCATAATGATCAATTCTCCAAAGTGGTGAATCCAGCCACGTTCCTGAATAAAGCTGTCCATGGAAGATACGAGAAAGACGATGTCATAATCCTGAAAAATGTCCCGTAGAGCATGTGGATTAGCGCGTGAACCGTTCATAATCACAGCACGTACCCGTTCGTCCTCTTGAGCAAATTGGAGAATGGTATGCAGCATCTCTTGTTCACTTCTCACTATAGTCGTCTCCACAAACGGTATCGAAAGGAAAAAAACGTAGACAAGACAGCAGTAGAAATAAGGGCCACCAGTTCAAGGATCATCAAGAAAAACGACCTCCTGTAAGTTCTTTTATCTGGGAAAAGTATCCTATCCTTACAATAGCCTATCCATGGAAGCCATTCAACTGTGCTGCCGAGGCCTTCTTCATTACCCAAAGTACACTTGACCGAATTGTATGTTTTATCCATAATGAAGCGAGGCATCAAGTACAGACCATCGAAACTCTCATAGGCTTATGGGAGGCAAATCAGACAGATGTGTGCTCATCACATGATTCAAGGAATGAACTCGCAGAATCTTATTTTTATAAGGGATTCGGTCTTTTTAATACAATGAAGCATCACATATCGATTCAAGGTGTCATTAGCGGCACCATACCGGGTAGAATTTTTTATCTAATAATGGGGATAACGCTGTATTGAGCACCCCCAAGGCATTTTTCTGGGAGAAAGTCCGGACAATAAAGCCTTTTTAAAAGAAATCAACATGTTGCTTCAAGAAATCCTATTACCTCAACTGGCATCCAAAGGAGAAATATCTGGAACTGGAGAGGCGCTTTGAGCGAGACTTTTTTTGTCAATTCGAGTCCATGCGGCTCTTGTGTTATATAAATGCAGTCCATTTAAAGAGGTTAGGAGGTATAAAGATGCCAAAAACGATATTAGTTGTAGACGACGATGAAGAAATCGTAAAACTCATCACAAAGAGTTTAAGGTACGAGCAATTTGCAATAATTTCGGCATGTTCCGGGAAAGAAGCCTTATCTGCATTGGAAGAAAATCACATTGATTTCATCGTTCTTGATATAGTGATGCCTGATATGGATGGACTTGATGTCTGCAGAAGTATCCGAAATTCTTATAATGTCCCAATTCTGTTTTTAAGTGCGCGTGATAAGGACATTGATAAAATCGTCGGGCTCGAAATAGGAGCAGACGATTACATGACCAAACCTTTCAGTATTCAGGAGCTTGTCTCCAGGATAAAGGCTCACTTCAGAAAAGTGGACAGGCTTTTTAAAGAGTGGGATGAACTTAGTCCCAGTAACGAAAAGGCGGATGCTCCGCTCATTTTGAACGATAAGACGTTTGAAGCATTTCTGAATAGCAGGAAGCTCGACTTATCAACGAAGGAATTTCAGATTCTGTCTATCCTCATGCGCCACCCCAATCATGTATTGACTCGTGAGCAGATATATGAAAACGTCTGGGGAGACGAATACGGAGAAATAAATACCGTAACGGTTCATATAAAAAATATCCGTAAGAAACTTGGTTCTGAATATGACTTTATTAAAACAATATGGGGCATAGGATATAAATACACGGAAAGAGAGCAATAGTATGAAACTGAAAATAAAGCTTCCTCTTTTGTTTCTGCTGATGTTTATAATATTCATGTTTTCGATTGGAATGTATTTGAAGCTTGTCTTTGCAGTATATTCCCCTATACGCAGTTCATTGCTGGACTCGCGATATATAGCATTGCTCCTGCCCATATTTGCAATTGCCTGTTTCATATTTATTATTCTGATTATCTATATTCATTTTTGCATAGAGAAACCCATTCAGCTTCTGAATACCAGGCTTGAAGAAGTAAATATTGTACATCCACTGCCTCCGCTAGCTCTGAGAAGTAATGATGAGATCGGAGAACTTTATAAGCACTTCAATAAGATGGAGCATCGGCTTCAACTCGCGCACAAAGAGCAGATCGATATGATCGCGGCAATTGCCCACGACTTGAAAACACCCTTGACATCTATTAATGGTTTTACTGAACTGCTGGCTACACACAAGGATTTACCAGAAACTGAAAAGCAGGAATATTATGATTTGATTCAAAGGAAGTCAGGATATATGGTCGAACTCATCAATGATTTCTCCAGTTTCACCAAAGAAAAACTGGAGTTGGAATCTATGGTAGCTAAACCTGTAAAAGCTTCAAAATTATTTGAAAACATTGCCCTTGAATATGAGTATGAGTTGGCGGGACTTGACAACGAGCTTACTTGCCGCCATTCATTCACGGAAAATATATTGCTGATGGTCAATGAACCGATGATACGTCGGGTTTTCGGCAACCTCTTTAGCAATGCTGTAAGATATGGAGGGAAAAATAAACTGAAAGTGTATATGACCGGATACCCGCTAGGACAGTATGCCTTTTTTCAAATCGAAGATAATGGAATTGGAGTGCCGGATAAGGATATATCTTCTCTGTTCCTCAAATTTTTCACTGTGGATAAATCGCGGCAAATCCAAAAGGGCGGGCTGGGTCTGGGTCTTGCAAGCTGTAAATCCATTATTGAACATCATAGGGGCGAAATTTGCGCCTACCCTTCCGAATATGGCGGTTTGGGGATAAGATTCAGCCTTCCCTTGGCCGCACAACACTGATTCTATTTTTGCACATTTTCTTTTACTACAGGAGTTAAAGGCTGCTGCCGGGTGTGAACACCCAGGCAGCAGCCTTTTTTGTTTTTTCAGCGGTTTATAGTTTTTTATATTCTCTTTATAAACATTTATTTTTCTTTTAAAGAAGCTTTATCTTTGTGTTGTAAAAATTACTTGTAGTAAAAAAACTACAATCACTAGAACTGGAAAAGGAGGATGTTGCAATGTCAATTGAGTTCAGCCGTTGGCCCAATCACTACATGATGTCATACCAAGTCACCAAAGCTTTGGGTATGGCAAGCCTCGGTGCTACGGACGTCACCGAGATCTACGAGGCCTGCAAAAAAATCGACCCCGATGACAAGGACACGTGGCACAGGGAATGGCTCATAACGGCTCAGGCATTGGAAAGACACGGCAAGGAGGCCGAAACGGCTGGAAACTGGTATACAGCACGAAACTGCTACATTCGTGCCTGCAATTACTACAGAATTGCGGAATATGCGGTGATGGATGATGACACCGAGAAAATCCGTGTATTTAAGAAAGTAAATGAACTCTTCGAAGCTGCCGGAAAGTACTTCGATGTCCAACCGGAGAAGATCCAAGTCGATTACGAAGATGTCAAGTTGGATGGTTACTTCTTCTCCCCTTCCTGGATAAAAGGTCCGAAGCCGACCCTTTTTGCTCTCAACGGTGGCGACGAGTGGTCAATTGAAAACTATTTCTGGCTAGGTCCCGCTTTTATTTCGTGTGGATATAACTTTCTGGTCTATGACCAGCCTGGGACCGGCCTCTCGCTGTACGAAAAGGGAAAAGGAAGACGAGCGGACAGTGAGGCTTTCCATTCCCGGGCAATCGACTTTCTTCTAACGCGGCCGGAAGTCGATCCCGATAAGATTATCGTGCACGGGGAGAGTTTTGCGGCTTACGACTCGCTGCGATTCGCTTCGTTCGATCACAGGATTGCTGCCGTCATCTCCGACGGCGGTACGCACGCCTTCGACTGGGATGCCATGCTTAAATGGATGCCGCCGAGTCTGGCCGCACACGGCATGAGAATTCTGGGGGCAAAAAGCTTGGAGGATTTTGCGGGGAATCCGCGTTTTGCCTATGATCTTGAGGGCGTGCTCCACCAGATAGAATGTCCGCTTCTTGTAATGCACGGAGCGGAAGAGATATTGGTTCAGCCAAATCCGCTGACACAAGCCTTGAAGAATTACGAGCAAGCGGGTTCGAAAAACAAGACGTTCTTCCCGATAGAGGATAGACGACTTGGCGGATTAGAACACTGTCAGGTAGACAACATCAACGTGCTGCATGAGGTAGTGCTGAATTGGCTCTGCTCAATTGGGCTTGGGCCAGCCTCGCCTCGCTTAAGCGATTGCCAGGACATCATAAAGTAGATTTATTGAAAAATTTCTGATTGAGCTTGTTCAGGAGTGTCGTACTTAGAATCCTGAATAAGCTCTCTGTTTATGGAGGAGTTGAAGGCTATGAGTATTTTATCAAAGGAAAAAAATGGCGGAACGCCCGCCATACAAATTGAGGGAGTGCACAAAAAATTTGGCGACTATATCGTATTGAACAATCTTTCGCTGGAGGTGAGCCGAGGAGAGATATTTGGATTTTTGGGACTGAATGGCGCTGGAAAGACAACGACCATAAAGATGCTCTTGGCGATGCTCAAGCCAACCTCCGGCAAGCTCTATATGTTAGGTGAAAAGGTCGATGCCGGAAACTATAAATTATGGGACAAGGTTGGATATTTGGAGGAGGCTACTTTTTATCCCGATTTAACTGTAGTTGAAAATCTTGACATAGCACGACGCATGCAAGGGGTGCCTGACAAAGATTCCGTAAATCGGGTTATCTATAAGTTGGGGCTTGAGCTGCACAAACAGAAGAAGGCAAAGAATCTTTCTCTAGGAAACAAACAACGCCTGGGACTTGCGAAAGCAATGATTCACAATCCGGAAATTCTAATATTGGATGAGCCGATAAATGGCCTCGATCCCGCAGGCGTGGCGGAGATACGGAATATGTTATATAACCTAGCGAAAAATTTCGGCGTAACTGTTTTTATATCCAGCCATCTGTTAGAGGAACTCTCGAAAGTTTCCACACGCATTGGGATTATTCACAATGGCCATCTTGTTAAAGAAGTCGCAATGGATAAGCTGGAGCAATCGTTACAGAAAAACTTAGTGGTGAATGGCCGCGACAAACATGCCTTAAAGGAGGTGCTTGAAGAGCATGGATATGAATTTGAGGAGATAATAGACGGCTATATTAAACTAACCGATGACCACGTAGCGGATAGTCCTGAACGACTGGCCGAACTGCTGGTTAAATCCAATCAACCGCCAACATTGCTTCGAGTGATTACGGAGGATTTGGAAGGATATTTTCTCCGCACAATTGGTATGACAAGGGGGAATATATAATGAATATTTTTTCTGTCTTACATTGTGAGATTCACAAGATTATCCGCGCCAATGTGTTTTGGTTGGTATTTCTTATTTTTGCATTTGGGCCAATCATGATGGGAGTCGGAATTATTTTATCCAGTGACGCCGGCGGCATCAATTGGAGAATGTATTTAACCGAATTGCTTGATAGTCTTGCCCCGCTGGGACTTATCGGGTACACCTTCATCGCGGCATGGGTATTTGGACGAGAGTTTTCGGATAAAACAATTAAAGATTTGCTTGCAAAGCCCGTTTCCAGATCGAAAATTGTACTGTCCAAATTTCTTGTAATTTTAGCATGGAGCCTATTACTTTCCATGTATATGTTTGCCATAGGTTTTGCTGTGGGGGGTATTCTAGGAGTTGCGGGCGGGTTAGCTTCTTTTATTTGGAATATCTTCTTTAAATTCATTATAACATCGCTATTGTTTATTATTGTTACCACACCAGGCACTCTTCTGGCCAATGTGAGCAAGGGATACTTGGCACCATTAGGACTCATCCTGATAATCGTCATTCTCTCAAATGTTTTGGCCTCTTTTGGATTCGCCCCCTATTTTCCGTGGACCATCCCGTCGGTATTTCAAAGCACCGGGTTTTTAAAGTTGAGTAGTATAATCATTCTTGCGTCTACGGGAATAGCCGGAATAGTCGGAACATTTGCCTGGTGGAGATTTGCCGAGCAGCAATAAACGCGCTACATGCACTGAGTTGTAGATATATCAATTATGAAAAGGAACAACAATCTCTCCGCTGCTCGCACGTTCATGCTTGACGATAAACTAAGCGCTGGATTGGAGAGTGTACCACAACCGAAGCAGTTCAAAACGCGCGTTTCAAGGGTTGAAACATACACACAGCCCATTCTGGAGGGCAAAGGGTTGAACGATTAGAACGGACAAATGGATCGGATATTCTCAAGAAATACGAAAGGCGAGGAACATCTGCCGAAGAGCAGGTGTTTTTTTGCTTAGAATTACAGAGGGAGCAGTAACCCTTAAATTATGAGGGGGATATGATGTGTCCTTATGCTGAATCTGTTTCCGGTGTTCACCGGCATCGGGCTGATCATTCCGTTAATGCCGAAATTCATTAATGAACTGCGGATTGCCGGAAGATGTGTAATGCTCCCATTGAGCCAGTGGACTTCAACGGTAAGTTGACCGACCAGCTTTTCTAGGCGCTCCTGTTTGCTTTCGTATTCCTTTCTCATCTTGTCCGCTTCACTCGTCCCTTTCTCGAACACCATAGACGCCCGGCTCAGAAACTCGGCTTTCCACCAGCTAATCATCACGGACTCATTTCATATTTGGCGGCAATCTCGTTCACGGTCTGCTCTTCCTGCAAGACCTCCAGCACAATCTTCGTCTTAAAATTTCCTGCGTATCTTTTTCGAGCATAGCGCACCTCATTTCAAGCGATTGGAATAATATAACATTATCACTTACATCATGAACAAGTCTACCGTGTTTAGGATTAAGAAATCATCGGAAGCATTGGGAAAGAAAAAAGCTGTTCCCCAGTAGCTAAACCTACTTTTTGGGAACAGCCCATATTTAAATGATGTTTGTTTCCAGCATGCCTTCGAGATCTTCTTTGGTAAGATGGTAGTGTGCGTTACAAAAGTGGCAATGAGCTTCAGCCTGTCCATCGGTATGGATCATATCTTCTATTTCCTTATTCCCTAAGCTGATAATGGCATTGGTAACTCTTTCTTCTGAGCAGGGACAATGAAATTTTACAGGTATGGTTTCCAGTATGTTCAGGTTGCTTTCTCCCAAAATCTGACCCAGAATCTGCTCTGGCGTAAGACCTTCCATGACCATTGCGGAGATGCTTGGAATGCTCTCAATGCGTCTCTCGATAAAACTGATAACCTCCTCCTGCGTATCTGGCATCAGCTGAATAATAAAACCTCCAGCCGCCTGAATAGAGTTATCCGGGTTAACAATAACTCCCGCTCCTACAGAAGAAGGAATTTGTTCGGATTGGACGAGATAAGATGTGAAATCCTCCCCCAGTTCACCCGAAACGAGAGGGACTTGTCCAACAAATGGGTGTTTTAAGCCGATATCTTTAGATACAATTAGCGCTCCATCTGTTCCTACAGCTCTGGCGACATCTAATTTCCCTATCTGATTAAGCTCAAAATGGGTTTGTGGATTTTTTACATAACCTCTAACTTCACCTTTGGAGTTGGTATCGACAAGAATAGTGCCGATAGGTCCGCCGCCATTAATCCTGATCGTCAGTTTATCCTCATCTTTAAGCATGGCTCCCAGCATGACGCCGACCGTCATAGAACGTCCCAATGCAGCCGATGCTGTGGGCCAGGTATAATGACGCCATTGAGCTTCACTTACCGTTTCCGTTGTTCTCACGGCATAAGCCCGTACCTGGTTATTGTAGGCAAGAGCTTTTACTAAATAATCGTTCATGTTCATATTCCTTTCTGTTCATTAGAGTTCTTTACAAGACCATTTTTTCCTGAATCCAGTTCTCCAAAGAAGTCATTTTGTCATCATATCCTTCTTTAAAAAAATCAGCGGATAGTGACGCGATGGTTTCTCTTTTCAGAACGGCTTTCCAGGAGGCTTCCGCTTCTTCCATCAAATTTGCCAGTAAACAACACTGATCGTCTTTCTTTAATTCAAGCATATCGTTGTAGATACCGCTGGAAGAATAGAGAGTCTGTTGTCCTTCAATCGCCAGATAAATATCAAATACCCGTATATCCTCAGGTTTTTTCTTTAATTTGAACCCGCCCTTGACACCAGGTACAGAAGTAATCAAATCGGCGCTAACCAATTTACGTAACAGTTTATGAAAATAAGTAGGTGAAGCACCTAACTGCTGGCTAATGGCCTCCCCAGGTAAAACGGCTTTGTCCGGCAGCATCGTGAGTAGAAGAAGCGCGTAGACAGATTGTTCGACACCTGTTTTCATATGCACTAGCAATCACCTCAATATTTATAACCAGGCTAATATGGATAATGATTATCCACATAAATGCATGATAGACGAGCTTCTCGTAAAAGTAAACTGTTTTTGAACAAAACTAAAAATTTAAATCATTTGCAATTTATAACGGGACACATTATCATAATTGACGTATCAATTGATGGGTCAAAGAATTAAGGCGTTGAGGAAAATTCATAAAATAATATTTTGACAGGGGGTTTATATATAATGACTACGCGTAACGTTGCACTATCTATATTAGATCTTGCACCTGTCCTTGAAGGCGGCACTCCTGCCGATTCCTTCCGCGACACGGTGGATCTTGCCCAGCATGCTGAACAATGGGGGTACCATCGGTACTGGCTAACGGAGCATCATAATATGCAGGCGGTTGCCAGTGCGGCTACGTCCGTGATCATTGGGCATGTAGCTGCACATACAAACAAGATTCGGGTCGGTTCAGGGGGTATTATGCTGGCTAACCATGCTCCACTCATGATTGCAGAGCAGTTTGGAACCCTAGAGTCGCTCTATCCGGGACGAATTGATCTGGGACTTGGTCGGGCTCCAGGCACGGATCAACCTGCGATGAGGGCACTGCGGCGAGGACTTCACAGTACTGGAGAAGATTTCCCCGAGCAATTGAATGAGCTGCGTTCTTACCTGAATCCAGCGCTGAACGGAGCCGTTCCGGGAGTAAGAGCGGTTCCTGGAGAAGGGCTGGACATTCCCATCTGGTTACTGGGATCAAGCGGATTCAGCGCACAGCTGGCAGGTCAGCTTGGGCTGCCGTTCGCGTTCGCCAGCCACTTTGCCCCGGCTCATTTGCTACAGGCTCTGGAGTTGTACCATCGCAATTTTCGGCCATCCAAAGCACTGGATAAGCCATATGTGATGGTCGGTGTTAATGTGCTTGTTGCAGATTCTGATGAAGAAGCAAAATGGCTCTTCACTTCACAAGAACAGCAGTTTCTAAATGTGCTGCGCGGGCACAGCGGAGGACTGAAGCCACCAGTGGATGACATGGAAAAGCTATGGAGTGAGCACGAGAAGGAGATGGTTCGTGGTAATATGCTGGGGTATTCAGCCATCGGCAGTCCCGACACCGTCAAACAAAAGATGGATTTGATAATCGACCAGACGAGAGCCAATGAGTTGATTACAACCTCTCAGGTATATGACCATCAGGCGCGCCTGCGCTCGTACGAGCTGCTAGCCAAAGTGATGCGTATAGTTGGGTAATTAGATGAGTTAAACGAATGAGGCCGTGCCAGAAAGGTTCTTATAACCGATTCTGACATGGCCTTTATTTTGTGCGTGGCCATGATCGTTTACCAAATGAATATATCCATTTTTTTAGATGGGTAAAAATTAAAATTTATTTTTGATTATTTTTGTATTACTCATTTTCAAATTAAAACAAAAGTGTTATAGTCTCCATAAACAAAGAAAAACCACTGTAATAAAGCCTTTCAAAACTAAAACTGAACTTGGAGGTCTTTTTCCTATGGTACAAAGTCTGTGGATTTCTTCACAAGCATCTGAGCAGAAAAGCACGCTGGAAGAGCTCGTATACCGTTCTAACCTGATTGGCACAGATAGGAGTGTGTGCAACTGGGGAGGCGGTAACACTTCGGCCAAAACGATGATACAAGATTTTCGTAGGCGTGAAGTAGAAGTGATGTACGTTAAGGGCAGCGGTTCCGATCTCGCAACAATGAAAGCGCATAACTTCACAGGGCTTCGTATGGAGGATATTCGTCCTTTATTTGAAAGGGAAGATATGTCTGACGAGGATATGGTCGCATATTTGGCGAACTGTATGATAGATGCCAAGCATCCACGGGCTTCAATTGAGACGCTATTGCATGCTTTTCTGCCTTTTACACATGTCGATCATACACACCCAGACGCGATTATTAGCTTGTGTTGTGCGCACAACGGTAAGGAAATGGCTAAGGAAATCTTCGGTGACCGTTTTGTATGGGTGCCTTATATCCGTCCTGGCTTTAAGCTGTCGAAAATGATTGCCCAAGGTGTAATCGATCATCCACAAGCTGAATTGGTATTGATGGAAAAGCATGGTCTGGTTACGTGGGGAGACACATCCGAAGCGGCTTATGCGAAAACAATCGAAATCATTCAAGAAGCAGAAAGCTATATTAAAGCTCGTCAAGAGGAAAAGCAGGCGTTTGGAGGCGTAAAATATAAAGCGCTTACTTCTGAAGAGCGCCGAAGCATTGCGTCCCAAGTTATGCCATCCGTCCGGGGTGCAGTAAGTGATGAGAAAAAGATGATCCTCACCTTTGATGACGCGGAGGATGTGTTGGAGTTTGTGAACGGCCGAGATTCTGCTGTTTTATCCCAGGTTGGGGCAGCATGCCCGGATCATCTGGTTCATACCAAGATGAAGCCACTCTATGTAGATTGGATACCGAATGTGGAGGACGTAGAGGGCTTGAAAGTTAAGCTCGCTGAGGGTATAGCGGTCTATAAGGAACAGTATCAAGCTTATTTCGAGCGCAATCGGCATGAGGGAGATGTTATGTTTGAGGCTGCGCCACGCGTAATTTTGATTCCGGGTATTGGTATGATCAACACAGGAAAAAGCTGGAGCAACGCGCAGGTAAGCGGCGCCTTGTATCATCGTGCTATTGCTGTCATGCGAGGGGCAACGGCGTTAGGAGAGTTTGTTTCACTCAGCGAGAACGAGTCCTATAACGTGGAATATTGGCCGCTGGAGCTTTATAAGCTGTCACTCGCACCAGCAGAAGCTGAATTTTCCCGTAAAATTGCGTTCATTACAGGCGGTGCAGGCGGGATTGGCAGTGCAACCGCACGTCGCTTGGTGGATGAAGGTGCACATGTCGTACTGGCAGATCTGAATCTGGAAGGCGCGCAAAAGGTAGCCGCAGAGATAAATAGCAGCTACGGAGAAAACCGTGCCATCGCCGTAAAAATGGATGTGACGCAGGAGGAGCAGATTCAGGCTGCCTATGCAGAAACGGCATTGACCTATGGCGGTGTAGATATCATTGTCAACAATGCAGGCCTTGCTACATCCAGTCCGTTCGATGAAACATCGTTAAAGGAATGGAATTTAAATGTGAATGTGCTGGGAACGGGTTATTTTCTGGTTGCACGAGAAGCGTTCAAGCTCATGAAGGAGCAGACACTTGGTGGCAGCATGGTGTTCGTCGGCTCCAAAAACTCAGTCTACGCAGGTAAAAATGTAACGGCCTATAGCTCGGTCAAGGCGCTGGAAGCACATTTAGCCCGTTGTATTGCCGCAGAAGGCGGTGAATATGGCATCCGCGTGAATACCATTTTGCCGGATGCCATTCTGCAAGGCTCGGCAATTTGGAACTCCAATTGGCGCAACGAGCGCGCTGCCGCCTACGGCATCGAGCCCGACCAGCTGGAGGAGCATTACCGCAAACGGACGACGCTGTTGGTCAACATTTATCCGCAGGATATCGCTGAGGGCATTGCCTTTTTCGCCTCATCCAAGGCAGAGAAAACGACAGGCTGTATGCTGACCATCGACGGTGGCGTCCCCGCAGCCTTTACACGCTAGCCGAATTAAAATGAACCTATGTAAGCCACATGACGATAGTTTCGAAGGGTTGTAAAACACTTTGGAAAACACGTAAATAAGCAATGTAACGTATTTACGTGTTCTCATCCTTTATATACACACTAACACTTTAAAAATAGAAGTGACTTTATGGGTGGTCAGCAGCGGAGCGATCGGAAGAACAATCCGCACGCGAAGCGGCCTCCCCCCGTAACTCACTTTATTTTCCAAGGAGGAACCACGATGAGTGACAAAGCGTACGCCTTATTCGAGGAGCAACAGCAACAACGGGGCATTGACCTGGAGCAAGTAAAGGCAAAGCTGAAAGCGCTTAGCATAGAAACACCATCCTGGGGATATGGCGACTCAGGTACACGGTTTAAAGTCTTTCAGAAAACAGGCGTCCCGCGTGATCCGTTCGAAAAGTTGGAGGATGCCGCGCAGGTTCATGCTGTGACAGGCTTATGTCCATCCGTTGCGATCCACATTCCGTGGGATACAGTGGACAATTACGGCAAGCTTCGCGGTCATGCCGAAAGCCTCGGTTTGCAGATTGGGGCCGTGAATCCCAATTTGTTTCAAGATGAGGACTACATGCTCGGCAGTGTCACCAATGTAGACCCGGCCATCCGCCGTAAGGCCATCAACCATTTGCTGGAATGCGTGGATATTGCGAAGGAAACGGGCTCTAACGATTTTAGCTTATGGTTCGCAGACGGAACGAATTATCCCGGTCAGGGGGATATTCGCAAACGGAAAAATTGGATGCTGGAAGCGCTCAGTGAAATGTATAAGGCGCTCACACCTGACATGCGCATGCTGATTGAATACAAGGCGTTCGAGCCAGCCTTTTATCATACGGATATTGCCGATTGGGGCATGGCGTACAATTACGCAACCAAGCTGGGGCCGCAGGCACAGGTGCTGGTGGATACAGGGCATCATCTGCCGGGAGCCAACGTGGAGCATATTGTCGCGTTTCTAATTGATGAGCAGCGACTAGGTGGGTTCCATTTTAATAGCTATAAATATGCAGATGATGATCTGATTGTAGGTTCTACCAATCCGTATGAGTTATTTTTGATCTTTTTTCAAATTTTAAATGCCGCTCAGGATGTAGAAGCTGATATCCGCCAAACCGTGGACCAAATCGCATACTTGATTGATCAGTCGCACAATATTGAATCCAAAATCCCGGCCATGATTCGCTCCGTGTTGAATGTACAGACTCAATATGCAAAGGCACTCTTGATTAATCATGCAGAGGTGGAAGATGCAGCAAACCGCCAGGATGTGCTGGGTGCAGAGGATGCTGTACGCCAGGCGTTTGAGTTTGATGTGGCACCATTGCTCAGAGCGATCCGTGAAGAGCAGGGATTACCTACAGACCCGATGAAAGCCTACTTGGCATCTAATTATGGCACGCAGATTTTACAAAGAGGCAAGGGTGGTGCAAGCTGGTGAGTATCCTCGCTTATGATTTGGGGGCAAGCAGTGGCAGGGTTCTACTCGGAGAATTGACAGATTCACGTATCGTGGTGGAGGAAATCCATCGCTTTTCGAATGATCCGGTCAAAGTTGGGGAACGTCTGCACTGGGATCTGTTGCGTCTGTATCACGAGGTTCAGCAAGGTTTGCTCAAAGCCAGACATATGGGAGTGAATCCGTCCAGTCTTGCGATTGACTCTTGGGCGGTCGATTTTGGATTGATTGGGGAAACCGGAGAACTGCTAGGCAACCCTTATCATTATCGGGATTGGCACACCCAGGGGGTGATGGAAGAAATACAGGGACGGCTAGGGAAAGAGTCCATTTTTCAGCGTACAGGCATTCAATTTTTGACGTTTAACACGATTTATCAGCTGGCTGCTATGCGAAATGCCAGTTCACCGTTGCTGGAGCAGGCAAAGCATTTCTTGATGATTCCAGATCTGCTGCGGTATTTTCTGACAGGTGAAATGTACAATGAGTTTTCGAATGCGACCAGCACGCAATTATATAATCCGTTGCAGCAAAAATGGGATGAAGAGCTTTTGTCTGGAATCGATATCCCCCGTTCCTGGTTTAGTGAGGTTCTAGAACCAGGAAATGTTGTAGGAACGATCCGCTCGTCGGTCATGACCGATCTGGGCATTGGAGCGATTCCTGTGATTGCAGTAGCAGAGCACGATACGGGATCTGCTGTGGCTGCCGTACCTGCGCTGGAGCGCTCGTTTGCGTACTTGAGCTGCGGAACATGGTCCCTGATGGGAACGGAAACGGCACAGCCTGTAATCAATGACGATACGCTTCGTTTTAATTTTACGAACGAAGGTGGGGTCGGTCGAACTTACAGACTGCTTAAAAATATCATGGGATTGTGGATTTTACAGGAGGCGCGTAGAGAGTGGAAGCGGCAGGGCTACTCCTATTCCTTCCCCGAACTGGTTCATATGGCAGAACAGGCTCCAGCATTCACTTCTTTGATTGATCCGGACGATGAACTGTTCCTGCACGCCGGGGATATGAAAACACGTATCCGTCAATATTGCCGCAACACTGGGCAGCCGTTGCCGGAGACGCCGGGAGAGATTACGCGCTGTATTTTGGAGAGTCTGGCGTTAAAGTATCGTTACATTTTGGAGCTTACGGAGCAGGTGTCAGGACAACGGTTTAATGGTTTGCATATGGTCGGAGGAGGGATTCAAAATCGCTTGCTGTGCCAATGGACGGCCAATTCAATTCAAAAACCCGTGTGGGCTGGACCCGCAGAAGCGAGCGCAATCGGCAATCTTGCGGTACAATGGATGACACAGGGAAAGTTCGCCGATATATGGGAAGCACGCCGGGTCATCGCAGATTCTATTTCCGTGGAGGAATATGAACCTGCCGAGTCAGAAGTGTGGGAGGATGCCTACGGGCAATTCCGGCGAGTGGCGGGACTTTTTGTACATTAAAGATGTGGAGTGAGATTGCCATGCTGGTCGCAGAAAGATACGAGATGATTGTGCAGCTCGTTAATGAAAAAGGGAGCATACGGGTGTCCGAATTGAGTGAGTTGTGCAAAGTAACGGAGGAAACGATCCGCCGTGATCTGGACCGCCTGGAGCAGGCGGGACGACTGCGCCGTTCGCATGGGGGAGCGGTTAGTGTCAAAAACGAGCAACCTGAAACGCCCTATACAGTACGGGAAATTATGAACGCAGAGGAAAAGCGTAGGATTGCCGAGGAAGCGGTCAAGCAGATTCAGCCGAATGATCGTATTTTGCTGGATGCTAGCACAACCGCCTGGTATATGGCGTCCAGCTTACCGGATATTCCTTTGACAATATTAACAAATTCGATTCGGGTAGCTACAGAGCTGGCGGGTAAGGAAAAAATCGAGGTCATTTCGACGGGGGGGCAGTTGCTTCAACGCTCGTTGTCATTTGTAGGCCCGCTCGCAGAGCGTTCACTAGAAACCTATTATGTGGATAAATTGTTTTTCTCCAGCCAAGGGGTTCATCTGGATCGCGGTATTAGCGAATCGAATGAACTGCAAGCTCGTTTGAAGCAGAAAATGGTCAGCATTGCAGACCGTGTGATTTTACTGGCGGATGCGAGCAAATTTGGGCAGCAGGCGTTTACGCATGTCGTGAGCCTGTCGCAAGTGTCCGAGATCATTACAGATTCACGGTTGTCGGACCCGATTCGCAGTCAACTTGCGGAGCTGGCGATTCCAGTTACGGTTGTATAAAGCGGGGAGTTTCCAAGGTGAAGGCCGCTTTGTGTTTCATTTGATCCTACGATCGCTGTTGCAGGGGGATTCTTTGATGATGTAAAAAAGTTATAAGCGAGAATCCCGCTGCAAGCTTCTAAATTATCACTTCCCCGGATTTTTAGCATTGAGTAAAAAAAATCTGGGGGCAACAGCGATGGGAAGCAACATCCGACTGCGCAGTGGCACCAAAGGTAACTTTTCAGTTATAAAGTAATAGCAATTCCATGGACGGAAGGGGTGTTCCGTATGAAGGTATCTTTATTTATTACCTGCCTGAGTGATACGATTTATCCCAAGGTGGGGGAAGCGATGGCACGCTTGCTTGCCAGATATGGTGTTCAGCTGGATTTTCCGAAGGTGCAGACATGCTGCGGACAGCCGTCCTATAACAGCGGCTATTGGGATGAAACGAGGGCTGCGGCCAAAACGATTTTGAAAGCGTTTAACGACAGCGATTTTGTCGTATCTCCTTCCGGCTCTTGCACATATATGATTCATCATTACCCGGAGTTGTTTAAGGATGAACCCGAATGGCTCGATTCGGCACGGAGGCTGGAGCAAAAGACGTATGAGTTTACGCAATTTATGGTGCAGGTACTTGGCGTGACCGATGTGGGCGCGTCTTTTCCGCATAAGGTAACCTATCATCCGTCTTGCCATGGCACACGTTTGCTCGGCGTGAAGGAGGAACCGATGAAGCTGCTTGGCAGTGTAAAGGGGCTGCAATTAGTACCACTTCCCTTTGCTGAGGACTGCTGTGGCTTTGGCGGGACTTTCGCGGTAAAAATGCCGGATATTTCGGGAGCGATGGTGACTGAAAAAGTGGACCACATCAGGGAGACCGAAGCCGAGGTACTGGTCGGACTAGATATGGCCTGCTTGATGAACATTGCCGGAAATATCCGGTATCGGGAGGAGCCAGTTCGGGTCATGCATCTGGCTGAGCTGCTGTACGAAGGGGTGAAGCACGCATGACCGCCATACACTCACATTCCATGAACCAAAAGGTTAAGAAACGCGCAGAGCTGGCTCTCAATGATGATTTTCTGCGGAATGCAGTTCGTTTCACTACAGAGCGGCTGCGCAACGGTAAGCGGGTGGCTTCAGAGCAGCACGGAAATTGGGAGGAATGGCGTGAGCGCGGGCGCCAAATTCGTCTTCATACCATTGCCCATCTGGACTATTACTTAAATCTATTTGTAGAAAATGCCCGCGCCAACGGGGTGCATATCCATTTTGCCGACACAGCAGCCGATGCCGTACGTATTACACTGGGAATTGCTGTGCATAGCCAAGCTCGTTCCGTCGTCAAATCCAAGTCGATGGTGTCGGAGGAGTTACATTTGAATCAGGCGCTGGAGGGTGCGGATATCGAGACGATTGAAAGTGACCTCGGTGAATATATTATTCAACTGGCAGGAGAGCCCCCGTCTCATATCGTCATTCCGGCGATTCACAAAAACCGCTATCAGATTGCCGAGCTGCTGTCCAAAGAAGCAGGGGAGAAACTGTCCGGGGATACGACGATTTTGGCAGGCTTTGTCCGCAAAAAGCTGCGTGAAAAGTTTCTAGAAGCGGATATTGGCATGACCGGGTGTAATTTTGCCATCGCCGAGACAGGCTCCATGGTTCTGTTCGAAAATGAAGGCAACGCACGAATGGTATCCACTTTGCCTAAAACGCAAATTACGCTGATGGGCATGGAACGGATTATTCCATCCTGGACGGATTTGGAGGTCATGGCTACATTACTGCCACGATCCGCTACCGGACAGAAGCTGACCATGTACATGTCCGGTATTTCAGGCCCTCGGCGCAGCCAAGATGCCGATGGGCCTGACGAAATGCACATTATCATCGTAGATAACGGACGTTCACTACAGCTAGGCAATCCCGAGTTTCAAGAGCTGTTGAATTGCATTCGCTGCGGGGCTTGCCTGAATGCCTGTCCGGTGTACCGACACATTGGCGGACACGCGTATGGTGGGACATATAGTGGCCCTATCGGTGCAGTGCTTACGCCTGCCCTTCATGGCAACATTGAAGAGTGGAACGATATTGCGAGTGCGTCCAGTCTGTGTGGTGCGTGTTATGAAGCCTGTCCGGTCAAAATACCGCTGCATGATATGCTGGTATATTTGCGTAGACGTAAGGTGGAGGCGGGACAAGGAGATAAGCTGGAAACGGCAGGAATGAAAGGTTTTGCGACAGTGGTTTCCAGCTCGAAGCGATTCGCAGCGGCGATTCGGCTAGGGCAGATTGCACAGAAAGCGGTCGTCCGTAAGGGCGAAATTACCCTTAAGCTGGGCCCGCTAAAGGGATGGAATACGTACCGCGTAGCTCCCTCTCTGGCGAAAAAATCCTTTCGTCAGCAGTGGAACACGCTGGAGCATAAACTGGAGCAGGAACGCAACGTGATGCAGCCGGATGTTCTCAGCCGCATGGAGAAGATTTTGGCAGATAGAAGTAAAGGAGGGACGCAGCATGAGGGAACAGAGTAATCCTTCTGCGCAAGCAAAAGCGGCCCATGAAGCGTGGCTTCAGCAAATGGAAGCAGAATCGCGTGCTAAGCAAGTACGCTTTATGGACGGCATCGCGACGCGGCTCAAGCGTCCACGACAGACGGAGCCGCCAGTTCAGCCGTTTCGCGGGGCACCTGCATTTTGGCACGAATTCGAATGGAGCGCGGAGCAGCGCATCGAGGAGTTCACCGCCAACTTTACAAGTGTTGGCGGGCATGTCGTGCGTCTGCCGGATTTGGAGCAGACCGCAGACTGGATCGCGCTCAAAGCGCGAGAGCTGGGAGCGGCCTATATCGTCCGGCAGAATGAGCCGGACCTGGATGGGCTCCAGCTGGAATCGGCGCTGCCGGAAGTCCGTTTATCGGTGTGGAACACCGATCCAGTCGAGGACTGGAAGGCCCGCGCTGCCGAGGCGGATATTGGCATCGTCATCGCCGACGAAGCGGCTGCTTACACCGGTTCGGTAGCGGTGCTATCCTCGCCGGAGAAAGGCCGTGCAGTCAGCCTTTTGCCAACCGCACTGATTATTCTTCTGCCCGTAGAGCGCTTGCGAACACGACTGGGCGAGATTCTAAGCTGCTTTGACGAAATCGGGCGTGAGCAACTGCCCGCAGGCATTCATTTTATTACTGGACCGAGCCGCTCGTCGGATATTGAAAATGATTTGACGATTGGCGTGCATGGACCCGGCATCGTCTATACGTTGTTAGTGGGCTAGCGTGGAGACCGCCTAACGAGCATGATAGAGGGGAAAACGGGTTTCAAAATCTGTTTGTCTGCGATTACTCCTAACCGAAATGCGGCCATCGTGCAGCTCAGTAATACTTTTTGTAATCGCAAGGCCCAATCCGGTGCCTCCAGTTTCCTTGGAGCGTGATTTGTCCACCCGGTAAAACCGCTCAAACAAGTGCGGGACATCTTCCACAGGAATTGGGGTGCCGTAGTTGGTGCAGATTACCACCGCCTCGTCGTCTTCGCGTCCTATGGTGATATCGAGGCGTTTGCCGTCTTTTCCGTACCGAATAGCGTTGGAAAATAAATTTTCATACAGGCGTACCAGCTCGTCTGTATCGGCTAGAATCCGAACAGGCTCGACGATTCGGACACGGTAGGACATGTCCGCCTGTTCCAGCGAGGGTACAAATTCCTCAGCAAGCTGAGTGAGCAATTTGCCGAGATCTACAGGCTCCAGCTCCAGTGGCAGACTGCCACCGCTCACGCGCGTGTATTCAAACAGCTCGTCGATCAGCTTTTTAAGCGTCAATGACTTTTCATAAGCAATGTTCACATAATATCGCAGCTCAATTTCATCCCGATAGCGGTCGGTTTCAATATATTCCAAAAAACCGATCACGGATGTTAGCGGGGTACGAAGATCATGAGATACGCCGGTGATCAGGTCGTTTTTGGCTTTGGCGGAAGCCCGTTCTTCTTCTAGTGAGAGACGGAGCTTGTCCGCCATGGTGTTCATATTTTTCGCCAAGGTACCCAGCTCGTCCGCTGAAGAAACAGGAATCGTATAGGACAGATCTCCATCAGCAAACTCCTGCATCCCCGTCGTAATTTCGCGAAGGTAGCCAATCGTATTTTTGGTAAAAAGGAAAAAGAAATAGATATATGTAGGTAGCCCGCCCACCAGCATGATCAGTGGGGACCCAATGTGATTTACGGCCCAGCGAACCAGACGGGTGCCAAAAAATGAACGGGAAGGGTTCAGCCATAGCAGCAAAGATGCTCCATAATAAAAGACCATCAAAATCAGTCCGGTTAGAGCGAAAGCGGCAAGGCTAAGGGCTGCCAGCTTCCATCCCAACGTGTCATATCGTTTTGCCTTCAAGACGTGAATCCTCCATTAATCGAATTTTTCCATTTTGTAGCCGATGCCCCACACCGTTTTCAGGTATTTGGGTTTTCTCGGATCAGTCTCAATTTTTTCGCGAATTTTACGCACATGAACCATCAGCGTGTTGTTGGATTCCAGATATTGCTCTTTCCACACTTTTTCATAGATCTGCTCCATGCTCAGTACTTGACCACGATTACGGGCCAACAGCTCGACAATGGCAAATTCGCGCGGGGTCAGCTTAATGGATTCTCCGGCGAGAGTGATCTCATGCGTAGCAGAATTAATGGTGAGTTCGTCCAGTATCATTTCATGCTCCAATGCAGGGGAAGAGTGGGTATATTTCCGTACTCTGCGCAGCTGGGATTTGATGCGTGCCACCAGCTCCAACGGGCTGAACGGCTTAGTGACATAATCATCGGCCCCAACGCTAAGTCCTGTGATTTTGTCCATATCTTGTCCCTTCGCAGACAACATAATAATCGGAAAATGCTCGGTTTCCCTGATCTTCATGCAAGCTTCAACCCCGTCCATATTGGGCATCATCACATCAAGCACCATCACATCTATTGATTCCCGACTGACTTGCTCCAGCGCTTCCAGTCCGTCCCGTGCCATGAGCAGTCGATATCCTTCATTTTCCAAATAAATTTGCATCAGCTTAATAATTTCAGGTTCATCGTCTACTAATAAAATGGTTCCGTTATGCATGGCCCGTGCACCCTTTCTGTTCTTTCTAGCAGTAAACAATATGGGCGTATTATATACCTTTTTAAAGATGGAGGCTATGGACACTCATCTCAGTTCGCTTGCTTGGGGTCTTCAGCCTTTGGATAGTGCTGTTTCAGTTGAAGAAATACGGTTTTCTTGCTTGAATTGTCTTTTTTCTATTTCTGGTAGTTGACCGAACAAGATCCAAGCAAATGGCAGGAAACGAGAGATGATCGACACGACGTGCCAAGAGCAAAGAAGTGCAAAGAAAAAACCTCCGGCATACCACACATGAATAAGCTGCGGAGAAGCGATATGTGGTGAAAACTGCCGATACACGAGCAGGAAGAACGGATGAACCAGATACATACCAAAGGACAGTGTGCCTAGACGTTCCAGTTTGCGAGTGACAAAGGAATGTTGTCGTCTAAACATTAAAAAGGAAATCTGTAGTATTACCAGCGTGCTAGACAGGCTGTACATATTATACATAAGTTCAAAAACTAGCGAATTGTACGAGATTCCGTACATTCTATTTTCGTACCACATATAGACATGCATGGTGGCTGAAATCAGCCATAAACCCCAAATTGCGATCCATGTCAGCACGCCGGCAACACTTCGTTCCCCCTTACGCATCAGAAACCACGTTTTCAGCTGTGGGTAATAGTAACCGAGAGCAGCACCCAGCATGTAGCAGGCTATATAAGACAGTGCCCAACTGCCCTTATTTTGAACCTGAAATAGAAATTTATTTCCAATAACAAATGACCACTGTACCAATAGCCCAAGGACAATAGACCATTGTGGAAGTTGCCGACAACGCTGGAACAGCCACAGTACGAATGGAAATGCGAGATAGAATTGCATCATGATAAAAATATAATATAAATGAGTATAAGCTTTGCCTGTGGCCAGTTTCAGAGCAAAGCTCTTCGCAAGTGTGGCTATACTCCATGGTTCGGAGCTGCCAGCTATAAGGGACAGGATGAAATAAAACAGGGAGAACATGACGTAGGGTAAGAGTATGTACAGCAATCTCTGCTTATAAAAGCGGGTCAAGAGCTGTCGTCCCATCGGACGATCCTTGTAGTTGTAGAACAGCACCATGCTGCTAAGCGCGATAAATACGGGGGTTCCATACTTCATCAACACATTGAGGGCATTGTATACAACATATAGGCTGGAATTTGTAAGCTGAACCGTTGCATAAGAAGTGGCATGTACCATCAAGACGGCTAAAATCGCCATGGCTCTGACCAACTGCAATTCGGGAATTTTTTCTTTGGTTTTAGGCTTCATAAGCTTCATTTCCTTTCAGGAGTGAACTGTATCTTGTTGAACTCTTTCTATTAAAAGATAAAGTTCTTAACAACCTGAAAGGGAACGGCTTAAGAAACGCTTATGAACTTCTTAACTTTTGTTAAGAATTGAGGATTTTACAAAAATCCCACAAGCGACTTCCAATGAACAAGATATAGATCGAAATGGTTTGGTTCGTCTATATATTGCACTTTGGAGCGACTGGAATCGAATTTTGCAAAATCCTGAATAAAAAAGAACTTCCATAGCCTCAAAATGAGTGGCATGGAAGTTCTTTTTTATACTCATGTTCATTCGTTATTTGCAACGTTTGATAGGTGCGCGTCTAATCTGTCCACGGATGGCACCGTTCGGATGACGGATCGTGTGGACATTGACGTAGGCATTGCCCTCTCTAATTTGGCACACCAAATCATAAATGGTTCTGCCTCTGAGTGGACCGGTAAGATCACATGCACGAAGCACGCCGCTAACGACGCCTCTTCTAACGGTTATCCCAAACTTCGAAGGACCAAACAGTGTAGCAACAACAGGGCCATTTTCACCTCTTCGTCCCAGATGAATATGCGCTTCGGTTACCCGTGAGATATTGCGTACAGTCAGTTCAAAGCTTAATTGTTGGCTCGTTGGACGGTAATGAAATTCGGCTGTTCCTGTCGCATTTGTTCTGACAGGAGGCACTTCATTAGCCCCCCTTAAGGTGGCTCTAAACTTATTAGACATGACATCCCTCCTTTCCCAGTGTTGGTTTAGTGTATTCACAGGGCCAGAGAAAGGGCTGTATATTAGCCTATTCATCAGAAGTTGTGTGTTTTACAAGTTATTCAGTCCAAGCACAAAACAAACTTTTTCATAGTCTATGAGTATCTGCTAGAGAGAGGAGGGGAAACCATGGGAACATTTATTGATGGAAGAACATCCCAAAATGCTTCGACAGCCAACTCTATTGCCATTCCGATCACTCTTTTAAATACACCTCAATTGTTCGGGCAGATCGGATTAAACACACAGGGAGCTACAGGTACGCCACGGGTTCTGCTTAAAGGAACCATATCGCTTCAACTTCCGCTTGCTTTAGTCGGGATAACGATCACTATTGTAAGAGGTACCCTAGTCACTGACCCTGTTGTTTATTCGGCTACGTCTACTTTCAGTTTGAGTTTATTAGCTCCACAGGTTATTGCGTTCTCAGCCGATGACTTTAACCCGCCGATTACACCACAATTGGTTTATACAGCTTTTGTTTCTGCTAACCTGCTGGGTACAGTACGAGTAGGTCCAGAGAGCTTTGACGGAATTCTGGTTGCAGATTAATGTAGTAATTTGATATGACGAAATATGCTTCAAGCTTCGCAGTTGTAAATGCGAAGCTTTTTTGTGTACAAGTAGAAGTTTCAGCTTAACGAATAAACTACTTTTCTTTTGCATAAGAATTACATAGGCAAAACCCTGCAACAATGGATAGAATTTTATGTATGCGCTTACAAAAAACGAAATATCCTTTGCTTCATACAATTAAAAATTTGGAGGAGGAATGAAGAATGAAGTGGAAAAAAGGATTGACTGGTATGCTTTTAGCAGCTTTTTTATGTGGTGCACCAGGTGTGGGCATAGCTACCCTGGCACATGCATCCGCTGGCGAGTACAATTTTGATTTTGGTGGAGGTACGGTCGAAACGGGTTATACTGGAGTGAGCGCTTCGCTGTCCTATGACTCAGCACGTGGCTATGGCTTTCGTACCCCTGAGAATATGCGTAATGTCAGTGCTTCGGGGACTGGAGTGGCAAGCGATGCGGTACGGTTCCTGGCTACAGGTACGAAAAGCGAGAATACTTTTGACGTTGATCTTCCTCCTGGTTTGTATGAGGTGTCGGTTACTTTAGGAGATACCTCTCGTTCGAGTATTGCGGCTGAAGGGGTATATCAGGTCATTAATATGACAGGGAATGGGGCCAAGGATCGCTTTCAAATTCCAGTGACAGACGGACAGATAAATCTGCTGGTTACTGAAGGCAAAGAGGGCGCGGTCTTCACACTCAGTGCATTGGAAATCAAGCAATTATCTAGCAATCCGGTTACGAATCGAACGATTTATATCGGTGGAGATTCTACGGTTTGTAACTATTATCCGCTAGATAGTAGCGTGCAGGCGGGATGGGGTCAACTGCTGCCAGAGTTTGTGAACACGAATACTTTTCAAATTCGCAATATGGCGTCAGGAGGCCAAATTGCTAGAGGCTTCCACCAGGACGGTCAGTTGGAGGCCATCGTCCAATATATCAAGCCGGGGGATTATTTTATTCTCCAATTGGGCATTAATGACACCAATCCAAAGCATAACGAAAGCGAAGCGGAGTTTAAGGACTGGATGCGGGATATGATCCGGCAGGTTAAGGCCAAGGGGGCGACGGTAATCCTGTCAACTCCGCAAGGACGAGCCACTGACTTTAATGCTAACCATGTACACAACGCAGAAAATAGATGGTATAGAAGCGCTATTTTGGCGCTGGCTCAAGAGGAACAAACACCTTTAGTCGATCTGAATGTTCTTAGCTCAGCTTATTTCACTTCTATTGGTAAAGACGCTACACTGGCCTTGTATATGAATGGCGATACACTCCATCCAAACTATGAAGGTGCAAGGGAACTGGCCAGATTGGTAGCACAGGATTTAAAAAGGCAGGGTCTGAGCGGATTCTAAATTTAAATGATGGGTTTTCCCCTGCTTCTTGCATTCGTAGGAGCAGGGGTTTTTAGCCTCTGTTCAAGGTGCTATAATTATTGAAAAAGCAATAGTAATACGGAGGAATTAGAACATGCAGCCTTTCACTGCCCGTGTGCTTCAAATTATACTGTTGATCCCTGAGGGAAAAGTAATGACTTACGGTCAAATTGCGGCAGAGGCCGGAAGCCCAAGAGGTGCCAGGCAGGTGGTGCGAATTTTGCATACATTGAGCCAAAAACACCGACTTCCTTGGCATAGAGTAGTCAACCGCTTGGGGGAGATTGCTTTGCAGGAGGATGAGTCCGCATCCCTGCAGCGTCTGTATTTGGAGGAGGAAGGCATACGTTTTAATGAAAGCGGGCGTATTCCACTAGATCAATATCTCTATGATCCGCAAGCGGAGATGGAAGAATAGGAACGGAACAAGCTATGCGGTTTTATAATAGATTTGATTATCACAAAAATCCGGGACAAATCAATTATCGATTTGTCCCGGATTTTTTTATCTAGCATACGAAGCAGATAACTAGAGGTAATCTGTTATTTATAGCATAAGATTCACTTGTCATTTTATCCGATAAGATGCTGCTGATCCCGTTGGGCAAGGTGAAAAGAAATGCTGTTCATCAGTGGTATATCGTTATTTTTCCGGGCTTCCCGGATTAGTTGTTTCTTTTTTTGTTCTGATTCACGTAAAAAGCGGGTCATCCACAAATCAGACGGTTCGTTAGTGGTTGTCATGCGAGATTCTTTTATCATCTATTAACCCTCCCAGTGAGCGGCTGTTATTCTTTCTCTAGTATATGTTCCAAACCTTAATAGATGCTGTTGGTTTCCTTAAAATTAGCTGAAAATTAGGTAAAGTTCAGGTAAAAATAGCTTGAATCAATGTCTTATTGGACGAAAAGTAGTATAAAGCGAGTAATCAGGAAGTAAAGGTTACAAAAATGTATTGTTTTGACACCTTGTACCAACATAAACCTGAAAGTACAATTAGAATGCAAAGAGTTCGTGGAAATTTATGTCGAAAAGAATGGAAATGATTCGAAGAACGCACGAAAGGGGAGAGATTCATCTATGAAGCAAAAAGCGGCTGCCGTGCTGCTTGTATTGTCCTTATCATCAGGCTTGGCCTCCACTGTACAGGCTGAGAGTTTATCAGGAAATGTAGCATCAAGTACGTCAGTTAGTCCATCCGCTGGGGCTACATCGAAGACATCATCCGTAACGGGTCAGGCTTTACCTACATTGACACTCAAGCAGGCCGCGGAATGGGCACAGACGAACAGTTACAATACGCGTACCGCCGAACGGGACGTAGAGCGTCGCAGAATGGAACTAAAAAATGCAGAAAAGGATCTGGGGAATGCATTTGTTGATTTTATAGACGGCGAATATGTTGATGATAATACCTCTTGGAGAAGTTATAACTCTTCGACGCTATCTTATCTAGCCAGCAAAAAGCAGGCGCAGTTCGCCAAAGACCAGATTTATTTTAATGTGATGAAAAGCTACCAAAGTGTGTTTGTAGCAGAAAACCAGGTGAAAAATGATCTGGAAGCGCTTGAAATTGCTCAAGCGGAGGAAAAGATTGCACTTGCTAAATTTGCGCGCGGCAAGCTGTCTGAGTATACGAAAAACGAGAGTACACAGGCCAGAAGCCAGGCTCAGCAAACAGTAGAGCAGGGGAAAATTGCGTTGCAAAAATCCAGAGATGCTCTGAACTTCCTTATGGGACAGCCTAATGGAACAGCTTATGAAATGGTGGATCGACCCGTGTACAAGGAACCCAAAAAACTGGATATCGAATTACATATACAACAGCTGACAGACATGAATCCGAATTTATGGAAGCTGGAGGATAGTATCAAAACTTCGGAGCTCAATGTGAGATACTTCGATTTTAACAGCGGCGCAGGTGCTTACGATCTAGCTAAAATGGATGTCGATACAGCCAAAGAGGAGCTCGCCAAAGGTCAAAAGGATTTTGCTGAATCACTCCGCAATTTGTATGCCACGGTTAAGGAAAACCAAAAGAAATACGTACAACTGGAAGAAAGCTTGCGTACGGCAAAAGAGGCCTTGGAGTTATCACGCAAAAAGTGGGCCAGAGGTCTAATTATCGAGACGGAGTTGAAAAATAATCAGCTAAAAGTGAACCAGATTGAACGGCAAATGGAAGAGCTGGCGATCGAGTTGGATCAAAATGAGTATACGTTGAACAAGCCATGGAGCACATAGGGAGGAAACGGCGTTGGCAGAAACGGTTTTAAATGATGCTTTAATCAAGTTGCGGAAAAAACGGAGAAAAAAGTGGATATGGACTGCAATTGTTCTACTGGTTGTAGGTGGAGGCGGAGCGGCAGTATATCTGAATCTGCCCAAGGAGCAGGAGGCACCTTTAGTTCAGGATGAGACGCTTAAAGTAGAGCGCGGCGATGTGAGTGAGAAGCTGGACACGTCCGGCACTGTGCAAGCATCCAAGGAAGTGAAGTTAAACTTCACGAGTGCAGGTGATAACAAGCTGGCAGCGGTAAATGTGAAAGCCGGGGACAAGGTGAAAAAAGGACAGGTGCTGGCTCTTCTGGACAGTTCAGAAATTAAAATGCAAATTCAGACTGCGTCTGATACTTTGGAAATATCCAAAGCCAAGCTGGCTGAATTAGAAAAAGGTCCGAAGGCAGAGGATATTGAAATTCAGAAGACAAATGTACTTCGGGCCAAAATGGCTATCGATACAGCGCAAGAATCATTTGAATTGGAAGAAGCCGAAAGTCAGAAGAAAACTTCCCAAAAGCTGTTGGAACAGGCGCGAAAGGCATATGAAGACCAAAAGTTTTTACATGATGCCGGTGCGGTGTCCAACAGTGAATTGGAGCAGGCAGAGCAAGCACTGGATAAAGCACAGACGGACTATGATGGTCTGGATCTGCAGTTCCGCAAAATCATGTCGCAAAAACGTCGCACCATTTCAGAAGCTGAAATCGGATATCGTACGGCAATGGCAGAGCTTCGCAAAATTCAGGTTCCGGCTGATGCATCCAATATTCAAGCCTCACGGATAGAGGTTCGAAGACAGGCGACGGAACTGGAGCAGAAGAAAAATGAATTGAACAAGCTTCAGGTCACAGCACCTTGGGACGGAGTGATCTTGAAGGTGAACGGGGATGTGGGGACTAGTCCGACCGCTCCATTCATTGTCATGAATAACTCGGATTCCAATGATCTTAAGGTAGTTGTAAAGGTAAGTCAGACCGACATTGTCAAAGTAAAGAAGGGTCTTTCAGCCGTGTTGACTACCAATGCCTATCCGGGTGAATCTTTTCCAGGGAAGGTGCAATTCGTCTCACCGGAAGCCTCTACGGATGAAGGGATGACGACGTATCTGATGGAACTGTCTGTCCATGACCCGAAAGGCAAGCTCAAAACGGGCATGATTATGAATGTGGCCGTTATTTTGGGAGTACACAAAAATGTACTGTTCGTACCTGCGACTGCGCTGAGATCCGAAGGGGGACAGGATGGCGTGTATGTTGCCGCCAATAATGCTGCGAATCCAGGGGCGCGCACATTCAAGCCCGTAGAACTTGGATTTTACACGCCAGATCGAGTCGAGCTCAAGTCAGGTGTAAAGGAGGGTGACACGCTTATTGTGCCTGCTCCTGAACCTCCGCCGGATCCTTCCGCTATGGGCGGCATGCAGGGAGGCTTTTAAACGGGTATGAGATACGTCATTCAGATTGAGGATTTGAAAAAAGTGTACCAGGTCGGAGATCAGGAAATTCATGCCCTGCGTGAGGTACAACTTGATATTGCTGACGGTGATTTTGTTGCGATCATGGGACCGTCTGGATCAGGCAAGTCCACGATGATGAATGTCATCGGCTGTCTGGATTTACCTACATCGGGACAATTTTATTTGGATGGCTATTCGATATTAGATGCCCGCGAGGATGAACTGGCTATTATACGTAATCAGAAAATCGGATTTGTATTTCAAAAATTTCATTTGCTCCCGCGAGCAACGGCTTTGGAGAATGTGGAACTGCCTATGATCTATGCGGGTATTTCTGCCAAGGAGCGTCGTTTACGGGCAATGGAAGCCCTCACTAGCGTAGGTCTAGGCGATCGGATGAACAATAGGCCGAACGAATTGTCAGGCGGTCAGCAGCAGCGGGTATCCATTGCGCGTGCACTTGTGAACAATCCGGTTATTCTCTTGGCGGATGAACCGACAGGCGCATTGGACTCCAAAACAAGTGTTGAAATCATGGGGATTTTTCAGCGTCTGAATGATCAGGGGAAAACGGTTGTATTGGTTACTCATGATCAGGAGGTTGCGGAATACGCCAAGCGTCTGATTCATTTTCGAGATGGGCGGATTGAAGAGGATCAGCCTGTTGGGAAACGAAGAATGGCGGCAGAGGAAGTGAAGGCATGAAGTTTAAGGAAATTATCCGTGTGTCGCTCAACAGTTTGCGAACCAATATGCTGCGATCTTTGCTGACCATGGTGGGTATTATTATCGGAGTGGCCGCTGTGATTATGATTGTAGCCATCGGTAAAGGATCAACGGCTACGATTACATCTCAGATCAACAGTATGGGAAATAATCTGCTGATGATTTATCCTTATGCTCCATATGATGGATCAAGTTCCATGTCGTTTAATCAGACAAAAGGAATATCTCTGGAAGATATCGAGGCGCTAGAGCAGCAAAAAGCAGTAGCCGAGGTGGCGCCAAGTGCGATGACCAATGCAGATATTACATGGAGTCGCAATAAGGTCAGCGGGCAAATTGAGGGGACTTCGCTGGCATTTGTTCATGTGAGAAAGCTGTCGCTAGCTCAAGGTAGGTCCTTTACCCACTATGAAGTGGATAAACGAATGAATGTGGCTGTGCTTGGGAGTGATGCGGCCCGTAATATTTTTGGTCCGGATGCTTCCAGAGCGGTCGGTGAGACGATCATGATCAAACAGCTTCCTTTTAAGGTGGTTGGTGTGCTGGCAAATTCCAATTCCAATATGAGTAACAGTGGTCAGCAGGTATATGTACCGATTACAACGGGGATGGAACGGCTAGGCAATATGAGTATTCAGCAGGTGAACGCCTCCGCAACAACAGAGGAGAAGAT
Organism: Paenibacillus sp. 203; assembly: GCF_037027525.1. Lineage (NCBI taxonomy): Bacteria > Bacillati > Bacillota > Bacilli > Caryophanales > Paenibacillaceae > Paenibacillus > Paenibacillus sp. 203. The sequence goes on along the minus strand of NZ_JAXCHD010000002.1, from coordinate 4,407 downwards.
TAGTCAGGCAAGTGCTGAAATTCGGCAGGTGCTACGTGTCAGACATGAGCTAAAGCCATCAGAGGGTGATGATTTTCAGATTATGACCCAGACGGAAATCTTAAAAACAGTGTCCGGGGTTGATCGGATTATGAATATGTTGCTGGCCGGTGTAGCTGCAATTGCGCTTGGCGTTGGTGGTGTCGGCATTATGAATATTATGCTGGTGTCCGTTACGGAACGCACAAGGGAGATCGGGATTCGCAAAGCGATTGGTGCGCAGCGCAGTGATATTATGTTGCAGTTTGTGGCTGAGGCTGTTTTTCTCAGTCTGATGGGTGGACTGGTCGGCGTAATGGTGGGTCTCGGAGGTGCAAAGCTGCTCGAGAAATTCGTCCAAATGCCGATTGTGTATTCGATAGAGCCCGTGCTGTACTCTTTTCTGAGCTGTATGGCAGTCGGGGTGTTGTTCGGAGTATATCCGGCGCGGAAGGCGTCGAAGCTACGTCCGATTGATGCTTTAAGATACGAATAAGGTAGCGGGTACTTCGCCTTACTCGAAAGAGCAGGGTGTAAGTACCCGTTTTTTGTGTGTAATAAGTGTTTTAAATGATGAAAAGACATGAATAAACACTTTAGTTTTATATATATGATGTTTTATATGATTTTTAAGGTTGATTTATTGTTATATATGACGTATTATATTCAATATCAGATCGAAAGAAAAAAGGAGGGACGTTCATCATCGACCTTACGGCAAGACAAGTAGAAATTTTAAACATCGTACAAAAGCATGCTCCGATTACCGGGGATCAGATTGCGGAAATGCTTAATCTCAGCAAGGCGACCATTCGGACCGACTTATCCAAATTGGGCATTCTGAATTACATAGATGCAAAGCCCAAGGTCGGATATTTTGTTGGAAAACGGGGCACGCCAAATCGGGAGGAAAAATTCCGGCTGTTGCAAATGAAGGTCGGCGATCTTCATGGGGTTCCAGTCATCGTCCGAGAAACAACAACGATCCAGGAAGCTGTCGTAGCTCTCTTTTTGGAAAATGTGAGCAATTTGATCGTCACCGATGAAGACGGAGATTTGGCAGGGGTAGCTTCCCGCAAGGATTTGCTCAAGGTAACGTTAGGCAATCCCAATGCAGCAACCATTCCTGTCAGCCTTGTGATGACCCGACAGGCGAATGTTGTCACCGTTTCCCCAGAGGATACGGTATTAGAGGCAGCGCGCAAAATTATTGCCCGTCAAATCGACAGCCTGCCTGTCGTCGTCCCTTCCGACTCCGACAAGCCAGGGGAGCACTGGAAAGTCGTGGGACGCATTACAAAAACGAATATTATTAAAATGTTGCTCGATATGGTAGCAGAGGATTAATGGGAGGAATCAAATGGTTCAGGCGAGCAGTCATTTTATAGCGATCTGTTCAGACTCGATTGGTGAGACGGCAGAAGCTGTCGTACAGGCGACCATGCGCCAATTTGAGTTACCAGACACAGAGATCAAAAGATTTATGAACGTGAGGGATGAAGACGAGCTGAGCCGGGTGATGGAGGAAGTTGCCGAGCGTAAAGGCTTTGTAGCTTATACGCTGGTACAGCCGGAATTGAGAGAGGCGATGAAAGAGGAGGCTGTCCGGCTGAATGTGCGGGCTGTCGACATTATGGGACCGATGATGCAGGCGTTTGCCGATACGTTCCATGACGATCCCAAAGAGAAGCCTGGTCTGCTGCATCGACTGGACGACAACTATTTTCGCCGTGTAGAGGCCTTGGATTTTGCGGTTCAATACGATGATGGCAAAGATGTGAGCGCCATTCTTAAAGCGGATATTGTATTGCTTGGGGTATCCCGTATTTCCAAAACCCCTTTATCCATGTTTCTCGCGCATAAAGGTTATAAAACGGTCAACATACCGGTTGTACCGGAGCTGACACCCCCTGTTCAGTTGAAGGATGTTCAGCGTAGTCGAGTGTTCGGATTAACGATCGAGCCAGAGTTACTGTTAAAAATACGCAGTGAGCGACTAAAGGTTATGGGGCTTCCTAATAATGTGCAGTATGCTACAGCGACGAGGGTGGAAGAGGAAATAGCGTATGCGCAGTCTTTGTTTAAAGAGCTGAATTGTCCGGTTATTGATGTTACAGATAAGGCGATTGAAGAGACGGCAGGTTTGATTATCAGAATGTTATAGAGCCTAGTAGCTGCTCATATAACTAAAAATTAAAATCGTAGGATACAGGAGTTTAATAGATAAATAGAAAGATTGCGGCAAAGCTACCCTAAATAATTCATTTGCTTAAGGGTAACGATTATTTTTAGGAGAGGTGGAGGGATAGGTATGGAGAGTCAAATGGCATTGGAATTCGTTCGGGTAACAGAGGCAGCGGCACTGCAATCAGCACAATGGACAGGGCGTGGAGATAAGAATAGCGCGGACGAGGCGGCTACGGTAGCCATCCGCACTCATTTTAATGCGGTATCCATGGACGGCACGGTCGTCATTGGTGAAGGCGAAATGGATGAGGCTCCCATGCTGTATATCGGGGAAAGAGTAGGCAATCGTAGAGGACCGGCTATGGACATCGCTGTCGATCCACTAGAGGGAACCGAAACGGTAGCAAATGGTTTGAATAACGCTCTGTCGGTCATTGCTGCTGCACCTCGTGGTAGTCTACTCCACGCTCCGGATATGTACATGCAAAAAATGGCCGTTGGCCCGGCATTGGCTGGAAAGCTATCACTTGAGGACCCCATCCCAACTACATTGTCAAAAGCTGCACGAGTACTCGGTAAATCCTTGTCTGATCTTACCGTGTCCATTCTGGATCGTACACGGCACGCCGGGATCATCAAGCTTCTGCGGGAAAGCGGCGTTCGAATCAAACTGCTTGGCCATGGGGATGTGATGGGCGCGATTGAAACATGCCTGGATAGCGGTGTGGATTTGCATATCGGTTCTGGTGGCGCTCCTGAGGGTGTATTGGCCGCTGCAGCGCTGAAATGCATGGGCGGAGAAATCCAGGGTCGCCTGCTGCCTCATGGTGAAGAAGAGATTGAGCGTTGCAAACGTATGGGCATTACTGACCCCGGTGCGTTGCTTTCCATGGATGATATGGTCGGACGCCAAGGCGTGATGTTTGTGGCTACAGGTGTGACACCTGGAGAGTGGTTGCAGGGGGTTTGTTCTCTTCCCGGTCACAGAGCGGAAACTCATTCAGTTGTAATGCACTCGGAAACAAAAACGATTCGCTTCGTGCGGAGTATTCATCATACAGCTGATTCTTCCGGTACGCTTGCGGTAGCGGCATCCTCTTGAACATTAAAGTCATGGCTTCCTAAATCTGTCCCCACAGTAGGCAAAAGGTTCTTCTTCACCTTGCATCGTCGAGAGGTGAACTCAAAGTAGGAGTTGCGTATGCTGTAAACACAATACGGAGATTAAGTTTATCGTTTAACAAACGAGGAACGATAGTTCAATAAAACAGCGGTATCTAGGACTCGTCTAAAGATACCGCAGTTTTTCATATTTCGGGATCAATCTAACTGTCATAGAGCAGATGAAGTTATCAACTCTTGGAATACGCATCGAGTAACCTCACTTTCATTGAGTGACGTAAGCATTATTTTTGCCATAACTAATTGACAAAGCAAATCCTTATGTAAAATTAGAATAACACAGATTTAAGTTATACTTCCGCCTATTGGCATTATGAATTATTTTGGTGTTTATCTATAGTTGTCTATTAAAAGGAATTAATTGCAAGTAGAATTAATTTGGTATACGTGTTAAATTACTAGTCCAGCCGATAAAACAAGATCAAAAAATTTTAATAAGTTTGAACAAGATGGAAATTTTCACAGGTAGACTTAATTGCTTTAAATTGATATATTGTTAGTCCAGCCCAAAAATGATTATTAAAAATCTGGGTTGGATGAATCGCCTGGAATTATTTACAGGTTGAATGAATCAGATGAAAATGTTATACTATTATTCTGGCTCAAACAAAGCCGCATGAAAATTTGATCTTTGAAAACTGAACAACGAGTGAGTATGGATTTTGTTTACAAAATCCAACGCAGAAATTTTGGTACATGCCATTAGGCTGTATGAAATGGAAGCGAAAATGAGATATTTTTATCTCGTCAGTTTCAACATGAGCTTATCGCTCTTTCTATAAACCAACTTCGGTTGGTCTTTAATGGAGAGTTTGATCCTGGCTCAGGACGAACGCTGGCGGCGTGCCTAATACATGCAAGTCGAGCGGGGTTATGTAGAAGCTTGCTTCTACATAACCTAGCGGCGGACGGGTGAGTAACACGTAGGCAACCTGCCCACAAGACAGGGATAACTACCGGAAACGGTAGCTAATACCCGATACATCCTTTTCCTGCATGGGAGAAGGAGGAAAGACGGAG